>CAKZWF010000077.1 GCA_937921865.1 uncultured Pseudomonadales bacterium
GTCAATGATCCCCAGCGAGACGGCTTGTTGGCTGCTGTTGCCTGCAGCGTCGGTGGCCACCACTGTGAAGGTGTAGCTGGGCTGCGTCTCGAAGTCCGGGTTGTTAATGAGCGTCACTGCACCGGTGTCGACGTCGATACTGAACGCATCAGCGTCCCCGCTCGTGGCCAGGCTCCAGGCCACCGGGCTTTCGTCTGTCGCGGTAGCGGTGTAGACCTCCTGTCCGGCGCCACTGTTTTCATCGATGGCGGTGGCCGTGCCCCCGGAGGTGATGATCGGGTCGTTTTCGTCCAGGTCGTTGATCGCCAGTGTGACAGCTTGTTGGCTGCTGTTGCCGATATCATCGGTCGCCACCACGGTGAAGGTGTAGCTTGGCTGTGTCTCGAAATCGGGGTCGTCGGTAAGGGTGACCACACCGCTGTTGGAGTCGATGCTGAAGGCGGCGCCATCACCGCTGTCGGCCAGGTTCCAGGTCACTGTGCCATCGTTAGTGGCGGTAGCAGTGTAGACAACCTGATCTGTGCCACTGTTTTCGTCGATGGCGGTGGCCGTGCCCCCGGAGGTGATGGTCGGGGCTGTGTCATCCAGGTCATTGATCGCCAGCGAAACGGCTTGTTGACTGCGGTTACCGGCGGCGTCGGTGGCCACCACGGTAAAGGTGTAGCTGGGTTGGCTTTCGAAGTCCGGATTGCTGACGAGCGTGACTGCGCCGGTACTGGGGTTGATGTTGAAGGCCGCGGAGTCGCCACTGGCTGCCAGGGACCAACTGATGGCACTGGTATCAGTCGCAGTAGCGGTATAGATGATCTGACCTGAACCGCTGTTTTCATCAATGGCTGGGGCGTCAGGTCCGGAGGTGACTTGGGGTGCGGTAGTGTCAGCCGGTAGGCTGCTGCCGCCACCTCCACCGCCGCCTCCACCGCCGAGCAGGGCAAGTCCCAGTCCACCGGCGGCCAGGCCACCAAGGATCATGGGGGTGTTACTGCCGCCAACCGGGTCGGGCTGATTAATACTCACAGTTGGCGGCGCTTGATCGATGGGTTGGGCCGACCACACCACCTGTTTACCTTCGGAGGTGGCCAGAATCGGGGTGTCCGGGGTAACCGGCGAACCTGAGAAGGGGCCGGCGCCGCTGGCAACGTCAGTTGTCGGGTGGAAGGCAGCGTCCAGGGTCGCAAAGAAACCTCCGAGCACCAGCACCTGGGTATCACTGACTTCGACGATCAGGTCTTCACCCTGGCGTGCCACGACCAGAGTCTGTGGCGCTTCGTAGTTGGTGCGGTCGATCAGAGCATAGGCGGCCCCGGGCGCAGCAGGGACTCGCTGAGGAACATCGAGGTCTATCCACTCGTTCGTGCCATCGGCGAGGCGCCGGATCAAAACAAGGCTAAGCTGGTCGGCTTGACTACTCATAACTTATTGAATTTCCGTGGAGTTTGACGGTTACATGCCCCTTCAGTGACTGCAAGTGCGATACGGCGATCTTTTGTTCGGAATACGTCAATGAACCAGTTTCCAGAACCCGTTCAGTTCGCAGCGTTGAAGATCACGCTGCTGCGCACCGGCACCGGTCGGCCGTTATAGAGAAAGGGCTCAAAGCGCCACTCGCTGAGCGCACTTCTAAGCTCCCGCTCTGCATCGGTCGAAGTCGTGTTGAGGATTTCCAGATCGATCACATTGCCATCGGTGGTTACGGTAAATCGGACCTCGACGGACGCCTGGTCGCGATCCAGTCGAGGGGGTTTCTGATCGATCGCGACGAGTTGATCCACCGGGTACAGGGTGTCGAATTGACCAGCCTCGGCGTCAGCCAGCCGCTGCCGATAATTTACCTCGCGATTTAGATCAGCCACCATCATGGGATTAGCGCCAGCGTCGGCAGCAGCCTGTAGAGAGTCACCTGCCTCCTCCAGCGCGCCTGTGGCAAGCTGTGCCAGCGCCTGATTGATCAGGCGCTGACGGATAGTCTGTAGTCCTTTGCTCGCCTCTTTCGAATCTGGTTCCAGTTCCAGTACCCGGTTATACAGTTCGTAGGCATTTGAGCCCGGAGGTGCAGTCAGTCGCCCCTGCGACAGTGCGGTATCGGCCGACAGCAGAATCCGGCGCGAAGGCGCCAGGCGTCCGCCAGTCTCCGCGCTCGGTTGCTGCCGTGCGACCACTGGGACTCTCGGTTGATCGGCCTCGATAGCCGCCGGAGTTGCTGCTGCTTCAAGTGCCGGTTCGACGGGCTGAACCGGAGTCGACCGACTCTGGGCTGACGGTTCGATTGCTGGCCGGTCGATTGTCGCCGGCGCTTCAGCGACGGTCGGTGCTGGTAATGGCTCGAAAGGCTCTTCTATCACTGTTCTAGCGTTTTCGGGTTCGATGACTGTTCGAGTTTCGGGAGCGGGCTGCACCACTGAATCTGGTTGTTCCAAAGGTTCAGGAGTTGTTGCAGTGATGCTGTCTTCGGGGCGGTCGGCATTGGCAACAGAGGTTTGCACTGTTTCGACTGTTTGTTCAGGTTCTCGCGCGAACTCGACAGATTGACTGGTCGAGGTTGTGTTATCCACAGCCGCGATGCCTGGTGCCGCGGCGCTGTCGGGAGGCATTTCCACGTCGGACAGATTGTCAAAAGCGGAGGCCGGCGCCTCAGTTTCTTCTGCGCTGTTTTCAGTGATTGAGGCAGGTGCTTGCAGCGGGATAGTTTGCGGCACCTGGCCAGCGTCAGAAACGGGTAGCGATTCTGGCGGGGGTTCGTCGCCGAGCAGCATAAACATCGCTACAACAGACACGCCTACCAATCCAATGAGCATTGCCAGGGCTGGATTCAGGAGCGGTTTACTTTGTTTTTTGGTGTGCGCTTCAGGTGAGATTTCGTTGCCGAAATCCTCCAGCGCATCTGCAGGGGCAGGTGCTGCCGATAGCGCTTTTTGGGCTTGTACCGCTTCTAACAATTTACCGTAGGGCGAAACACCTTCGATGGGCTCGTACTCGGGACGCTCAAGACTTGAGGCCGGCTCCGCCGGATCCTGAACTTCATCCGCCGCATCCAGAACTACATCCGCCGGATCCTGAACTTCATCCGCCGCATCCAGAACTTCATCCGGCGCATCCAGAACTACATCCGCCGGATCCTGAACTTCATCCGCCGCATCCAGAACTATATCCGCCGCATCCTGAGCTTCATCCGCCGCATCCAGAACTACAAAGGTAGGCTCTCCAGGATATTCTGAGGTCGTTTCGGAATCAGGCGCAATTTGCGGCGTGGTGATGCTCTCGCCGGATCTTACCGTTCTAATTGCCACTGTTTCTTCGAGCGGTGCGTTATTGACAATGTTGGTGTCCAGCCGAACGACATTGTGTAGCAGGTGAATCTCTACACGATGATCGCGCGCCAGGCAGGTTCGGAGTTTGCGATCACCGCCAGCGGACTCCAGTTCGTGGTCGTCAACTGCACGGACGACCAGTTGGCCATCGTCGGCGATATCGAGTTCGAGCTGAGCGAAGGACTCCTCAAAGCTCAATTCGCCTTCCGTAGTCTCGCCGAGCGGCATACCAGGACGCACGCGCACCGCCATATCGCCATGGCCATCGATCAGAAACCAACTGTTGCTCTGTGCTGTCTCGATTTGTCCCATCTTCGGCCCGGTACAGGATTTGAAGAGTGTTGCCTATTCGGTAAAGGTGTTGACCTAGTTCGAAGCGTCTCAGTGGATCTGGCGCACCTACCACAAGACATGATAGCGATGCACGAAGCATCTTAAGAGCCGTCTTTTGTAACCGTGCATCTTGCTGGTGCCATTGTGCATTGTGAGGCGATTGGCCGCAATAAAACATATGTAAGTATCTGATAAATAAGCAGATAATTATTCTAGTGGTGATTTTGCCTTTGAACTCATCAGGCGAAGACAAAGGCTCTCTCCTGCAGAAGTACGCCTTTCAGACTATTATTCCGCATGCCCCGAGTTATCCTTTTCAATAAACCCTTCGACGTGCTGTGCCAATTCACTGATAAGGAAGGCCGGAGAACGTTGAAGGACTTTATCGACCTTCACGGTGTTTATCCTGCGGGCCGTTTAGACCGCGACAGTGAAGGTCTGCTGATGCTGACCGACTCTGGTGAACTGAAGCACAAGATTGCCAGCCCTGACCATAAGGTCACCAAAACTTACTGGGTACAGGTCGAGGGCATACCGCAGGACGCAGATCTGCAGCCGCTCCGAGATGGGCTCGATCTGAAGGACGGACTTACCCGACCGGCGAAAGCGAAGCTGCTCGCTGAGCCGCCGGTGCACTGGCCGCGCGTGCCACCCATCCGGGTGCGTAAGAGTATTCCCGACACCTGGCTGGAGCTCACCATTGCGGAAGGTCGCAACCGGCAGGTGCGCAGGATGTGCGCGGCGATCGGCTTTCCGGTGCTGAGGCTGGTTCGATATCGCATCGGCTCATGGACTCTCGACGGTATCGAACCGGGCTGCATGGTCGAGCTGTGATCTCCGGCCGAGCGTGCCAGAAAATTGCCCGAAGAAACTGCCGTCTGATCAGGGATCCAGGCCCTCGTTGAGCGTTGGCCGGCGAATTTCGGGTATACTGCGCCGCGACATTGCCTCCGGGCGCGTCTCAATCGAATTCATGCCCCTGTTTCGAGCAGCAGTGGGTGGAAATGATTGGCTCAGTCGCCAGGCCCCGGAGCATCAAACCATCGATTCACCTGTTGAGAATTAGACCTTGAAGAAAACCAGGATTGTCTACACGTATACCGATGAAGCGCCGGCGCTTGCCACCCACTCTTTTTTACCCTTCATTCGAACCTTCACAAAAGCCGCCGATGTTGAAGTTGTGCTCAGCGACATATCTGTTGCGGCCCGCATTCTGGCTAATTTTCCGGAGAATCTGAGCGAAGATCAGCGTGTTTCCGATTCCCTCGCGGAACTGGGTGAGCTGACCGCCGATCCTGGCGCAAACATTATCAAGTTGCCTAATATCAGTGCATCCGTGCCGCAATTGGCCGAAGCCATTGCGGAACTGCAAAGCCAGGGCTATCAGGTACCAGACTATCCTGAGGATCCGCAAACGGACGAAGAGAAAGCCATTCGCGAGCGTTACGCCAAGGTGCTGGGCAGCTCCGTGAATCCGGTGCTCAGAGAAGGAAACTCCGATCGCCGCGCACCAGAATCGGTCAAGCGATTTGCAAAAAAGTACCCGCACCCGATGGGCAAGTGGAGTCAGGCATCCAGCACCCACGTTGCCCATATGCGCAGCGGCGACTTCTATCACAGCGAGAAGTCTACCGTCATTGATCAGCCGGGAAGCCTGCGGATCGAACTGGTCCGTGACGATGGCTCGGTCACGGTTCTGAAAGAATCCATTCCGGTCCTCGAAGGTGAGGTGGTCGATTCCAGCTTCATGAATGTTGCCGCGCTGCGCAAATTTCTTGACGAAGAACTGGACGGCGCCCGGCGAGCTGGTCTGCTGGCTTCTCTGCATCTGAAGGCGACCATGATGAAGGTTTCGGACCCGATCATCTTTGGCCATGCCGTCACCGTTTATTACCAGAAGGCCTTCGAGAAACACGCAGACACGTTCAAGGAGCTGGGCATAGATCCGAATCTGGGTCTGGCAACTATCTACGAAAAGGTGCGGACTCTGTCCTTTTCGTTGCGCAATGAAATCGAAGCCGATCTGCGCGCCTGCCACGAACACCGTCCGGGTCTTGCAATGGTGGATTCAGACCGGGGTATCACCAATCTGCATGTCCCCAGCGATATCATTGTCGACGCGTCGATGCCGGCAATGCTTCGCAGCAGCGGACAGATGTGGTCGGCGGATGGCAATCTGCGTGACACCAAGGCCATCATTCCAGACAGCTGTTACGCCACCCTCTATCAGGAAGTGATCAACTTCTGTAAACATCATGACGCGTTTGATCCGACCACTATGGGTACTGCTCAGAATGTCGGTCTGATGGCCCAGAAAGCTGAAGAGTACGGCTCTCACGACAAGACTTTTGAGCTGCCTGCGAATGGCACCATGCGCGTTGTTGATGAGGCTGGCAACGTGCTGCTCGAACACACCGGGGTTGAGCAGGGTGATATCTGGCGGATGTGCCAGACTAAAGACGCGGCTATTCAGGATTGGGTCAAGCTGGCAGTGAAGCGCAGCAGACTCTCAGGCATACCAGCTGTGTTCTGGCTCGATAAGTATCGTGCCCATGATGCCCAGATCATCAAAAAGGTCGAAAAATACCTGAAGGATCATGACACCAGCGGTCTGGATCTGCGGATCCTGGGCATTGATCTGGCCATCCGTCACACCATGGAGCGGCTGCGTCATGGTGAAGACACCATCTCGGTCACCGGCAATGTGCTCAGGGACTATCTGACCGACCTGTTTCCGATTCTGGAGGTAGGCACCAGCGCCAAGATGTACTCCATTGTGCCGTTGATGAACGGTGGCGGCCTCTACGAAACCGGTGCCGGTGGTTCTGCGCCTAAACACGTGCAGCAGTTCGAAGCGGAAAACCACCTCCGCTGGGATTCTCTCGGAGAGTTCCTGGCGCTTACGGTATCGCTTGAAGATCTTGCCGAAAAGAACGGTAACAAGCAGGCTGAAGTTCTGGCAAAAGCGCTCGATGACGCTACCGGAAAACTGCTCGAGAACAACAAGTCGCCATCGCGTAAAACCGGCGAGCCCGATAATCGTGCAAGTCACTACTATCTGGCCATGTACTGGGCGGAAGCCCTCGCTGAGCAGAGTGAAGATGCTGCACTTAAAGAGCGATTCGCACCGCTGGCGAAAGCCTTGAATGAAAATCACGACAAGATTCTCAGCGAGTTGGTTGAGATCCAGGGCCAGCCGGTCGACATGGGTGGTTACTATCACCCGGACGCCGCCAAGCTAGACGAGGCCATGCGTCCCAGTGCAACGCTGAACGCGATTCTCGAAAGCGCCTGATCCTCTCAATTCGCCGCTGCACAGCGGCGGTGAAAGCTCAATTTGCTGCAGAACCCTTGGTTTGGCGGCGAATTGAGTTATCGCGCTGTGAGCCGAAAATCCGGCAGGGTGCATCGAAAGTATCTGCCTAATCTTCGTTTTCACTGTTAGCATCACGCTCAGGGGAAATGGAGGAGACGGCTATGTGTGGCATCGTAGGTGGTGTACTCACCAGTGCATTGGCGCCGGCAAAACTGGATGAAGCGCTCCGGCGCCTGCATCATCGCGGTCCGGATTCAACGGGGCGCTGGATATCACCGCAGGGTAACTGGTTCCTCGGCCACACCAGACTGTCCATCATCGGACTCAACAACGGTGAACAGCCATTAGCGTCTGCGGACGGTTCCGTGCAGATGGTTGTTAACGGTGAATTTTACGGTTATCGCAAAATTCGTGATCAGCTGCGTGGGCAGGGCGTTTCTTTCAGCACTGAATCAGACAGCGAAATAGCGCTGCATCTGTATCTGCGCGACGGCATGAATCTCTGTCAGCATCTGCGTGGCGAATTCGCCGCTGTGATTGCCGATCGCCGCAACAATGTGATGATGGGCATCCGCGACCGGTTCGGCATCAAGCCACTGTTCTACTGTGTACGCCAGGGCAACGTCTACTTTGCCTCCGAAATCAAATCGCTGCTGGCTCTGGGTGTTCCGTCGCGCTGGAATTCGAATGCAGTCCTGCAGGAGGCCTATATGTTTCGGCCCCATGCGGACACGCTGTTTGATGGCATCCACACCGTGCCACCGGGCCATTACGCGATTGCCCATCGCGGCGAAGTTGCCATATATCCGTATTGGGATCAGGTTTTTCCCAGCGCTGAGAGTCTGTCTCGCGATCCCAGGACTGACGCTGAGGTTGTTGCCGGTTTTCGAGAAGTGCTCGATGACGCAGTTCGCGAGCGTCTGGTTGCGGATGTGGAGGTGGCCTCCTATTTGAGTGGTGGTATCGATTCGTGTGCAGTGCTTGGTCTGGCTCAGCAGCACATGAGCAAACCGATCCGTGCGTATACGCTGACTTTTGAAGATGACCTTTACGATGAATCGTCTCTAGCCCGACAGCAGGCAGAGCTTTCGGGCGCGCAATTTAATCCGATTCCCGTGACCACCCGCGCGCTGGCGGATTCCTACAGTGAAGCGGTATGGCATGCGGAGACGCCCTTTGTGAACGGTCATGGCGTTGCCAAGTACCTGCTCAGTCGAGCTGTTCGCGATGCTGGTATCAAAGTCGTCTTTACCGGTGAGGGTGCGGACGAAATGCTTGGCGGTTACCCGCCGTTTCGTCGTGATGTACTGCTATACAACAGCGAAAGTCAGGATCCGGCGACCGTTGCGCGTCTGTTGGCGGAGATGACCGAGTCCAATGCGGCGGTGCGGGGACTGCTGACCAGTGATGCTGAGCCGCCAGCGTTGCTGGAGACTGTAAAGCGGCGGCTCGGCTGGGTACCTTCGTGGATTGAAGTATTTGCCTCGCTGGGAGAGCGTACCGCCGGTCTGTTCAGTGAGCGAATGCTTGAATCTGTAGTCGGCATGAACCCGTATGAAGTTGCGTTAAGCAGACTACCGGTGGCAAACCGCCTTAGCGGTGTGGACCCGCTTAATCAGGCGCTCTATCTATGGTCGCGGGTGCAGTTGCCAAATTTTATTCTGACTTTTCTCAGCGATCGTATGGAAATGGCTCACTCAATTGAAGGTCGAGTACCTTTCCTCGATCACAAGGTGGCTGAGTTTTCCGCGGGTATTCCCATACCAATGAAGATAAGAGGCATGCGTGAAAAACACGTGCTGCGCGAAGCCAGTAAAGACCTGATCATTGACGCAGTATACAACCGAGAGAAACACCCGTTCACTACACCGCCAGTGAGAGTGGGCGGGGGCGACGCGATGCTTGAGCTTATGGGCGACACTTTCGCATCGACTGCGCTGGATGCTCAGCCCATATTCGATCCGTCGAAAGTGCGTGCCGTGTATGACGCGTTTCCGGACAGCCATCCGGATACTCGGATGGCGCTGGACGGTCTATTGAATCGAGTGCTCAGCATGACACTGATGCACGACCGGTTTGGCATGAGTGCTTGAACTAATCTGGCGGTATGTCTGTGTTAGAGGATGCCTACTGCCTTTGGTGCGCTATTCAATCTTCATGAAAGGGTCTGCATTAATGAGACCTTTAAAAGACGCCCGTTGAGTGTGTGTATTGATATAGCGGGTTATGTTGGGATGACTCGCTTCAGGTAACGCTTCCCCCGAATACATCATCTGCACGAACTGACAGGTGATCGCAATGTCTGCAATGCTGAACTGGTCGCCCAGCAGAAATTCTTTATCACCGATTTCCGCTTCAATGTAGTTGAAGATTGGTGGTTGAACGTCGGAGATAATTTTCGCAATCACTGCTTCGTCCGGCTCGCGCTTCATCATGCGCACAGCAATTCTGTTGAAGAACAGGCCGGCGGTGGCTTTGGCCAGTTCGTTGTCTGCCCAGATCTGGAACCATAACGCCCGACCGTAGTCTTCGACGTCTGTTGGAAACATCGGCTTCTCAGGGTGCTTTCGGTCGATGTAGCCGCAGATTGCTGCGGAGTCTGCGAGGGCGAAGTCGCCATCAGTCATGGCTGGAATTTTACCGAGAGGAGAAATCTTCAGATGCGATTCGGGCGCTGGGAACGGGCTGATTGGATTGAGGTCGTAATCAACGCCTTTTTCGATAAGGCAGACCAGTGTTTTTCTGACGAACGGTGATACAGGTGAGCCGTGGATGGTGATCATTTCGAGTCCATAATAGTTAAGAAGAAATCAATGGTGCACAGGTTAAGCACAACGGATCTTCCCGCCAACCGGTTTTGCGCATCTGAGCTGAGGTATATCGAACTGATGTCATGTTAGGTGTTATCCTCGCTCGGCAAACAGGTATGGACTTAAAAGAAAACCATGAAGATTTTGCTGCAGATTATCGGGATCCTGGTGCTGTTGCTGTTGGTGACGCTGGGTACTCTGAAGCTCAAACATCGCGACGATGACGGCCCGTCAATTCTGTTCCCGGGAGGCAAGCTCATATCCGGCGAGCTGTATCAGGGTCCGGAGCCGGACTGGTCCTTCACCGACGACGTATTTACCATTGAGCTGGAGACCAGTGATCCGGTCAGCTCAAGGCGGATTTTTGTGATGGAAAGTGATGGCCGGGTGTTTGTCCCGTCGGGTTACATGCGCTCTTTTCTGGGCAAGCTCTGGAAAGACTGGGCATTTGATGTGGAAGATGGGGCCAAATCTGCGGTGGCTCGAATCGAAGGGATTCGCTATGAGCGGCAGCTGGTGCGGATAACTGATCCGGCTGTTGTTGAGGGCGTGGCGACAAAGCTTGCTGCTAAATATGGTGGTGGTGCAACACCTGAAGCGGTTTCGGCGACCATGAAAAGTGTAGCCGACGGTGACACCTGGATATTTGAAATGGCGCCGGTAGAGACTCAATTATGAAAAGTTCAACGTATCTGAAAGTCTGTGTCGGGATAACCGCTGTGTGGGTGCTCGGACTGCTGTTTGTGCCACCTTTCGCCCAGGCGCTCGAACAGATCATGCTGCTGTTTCTTTCGACCAACGCCAGGTAAAAAGGGCGCGGCCAAAACCTCGGTCTGACCCCATTTATTTAAATGGGGTCAGACCGAGGTTTTGGCGGTCAGTTTGCGTAGAGGCTCGGCAGCCGCTCGCTGCGATAGACGGCCCAGCCGATTGGGTCATCGTCGCCGCGGGCGTCGACGACCAGTTCAAACACCTTTTCGGGTTGGTCGCTGTGAGTGACTTCAACGATCCGCGCCCAGTGCTCGCCGCCAACAATCTGATCTGATGGGCGACCTTGTTCGTCGCGAATGCGGCCACCGTCGGTAATCAACACATTGCCAGTAATTGGCAATCTGTCGGCTTCACTGATGAAGGGCGAGTAGAAGACCTCATTTTCCGGGTTGCCATAACTCCAGGCCTGGCGGACGGTCTTCGAGGCAGCATCAATCTGGTATTCCACTGCGCGGCTGTAGCTGTTTTCAGCTGTCGCGGCGACCTGAGGTGGAAAAGCGCGGAAATTGCCGTTGTCGAAAATAATCAGTGAGCCATCTGCGGTTATTTCAGCTGCGTGCTGATGAAACTGCCATTCGAATTCGTCACCTTCCGGTGTCAGCAGATATTGATTCCAGGGATCCTGCCAGCCGTCATGGGTACCGAGAATCCAGTTAAGTTCGCCATTTGTCCGCGAGAAGCTGATGACCGCTTCCTGATGGCGGAGCGAGACCAGAATCGAATCGGCCTCGGCGTGGTAGAAAACACTGTTTCCGTGTGACCAGTCTCTGGTGCCACCTTCGACATCTTCGTAAGCCCAGATATCCCATATTCCTCCAAGCGATTCATAGCCCAGGCGCCGCACATCCAGAAGATCCATCAGCTTCCACTCGTTGACGATAGTACCGTCTCGCGCAAACTCGACAACCACATCGCCAATCACGTTGGCAGGAGCAGTAGCCGATTCCCCATCTTCGATGGAGGTTGGGTAGTCGTCTATCCGTCGCATTTCGGTTGACAGGACTAACAAATTACCCGACGGCATCTGCTGGATATCGTGGTGAAATGTTTCGGTGGCAACCGGGATAGAACCCTCTGGGACCAGTTCATTGGCTTCCCGGGCTGGATGTTCTGCCGCATGCCAGCTTGTGACAACATTGCCGAGCATGTCCGACTCTTCTAATCGGTTGTAGCCGACCAGCGTCAGCAGGTGGTCGCTCGGTGATCGAAAGGTGTCCTCAAACAGATGGTCACCTCTGCGATACCAGACAACCTCACCCTGTTCATCGACAGCGACAGCAAGACCGTATTCATCATCGGGTTCTTCTCCATCCGGCCATCGCATCAGGGCAAACAGGGTAACCCCGGGTTCCATCTTGGCGGGGTTGCTGACCAATACATCAAGGGCAGGGAAGTCGTCAGGCAGCGGCGCGGTAGTGAATTCCAGCTGGGTGGAGGCTGTAACCTTGCCAGCCTCATTTCGAGCGAACACTGTTACCAGGTGTTGTCGATCAGGTCTTAAGCCGAGCACGGGAAGCGAATGACTCAGCGAATACGCAGAAGGTGTTGGTATCTTCCATTCGCGCTTTCCGTCGCTCACCTGGATATCAAGAACGGTTGGTTCATTTGTCGCTGCATTGACGATTGCAGCCAGAGGCACAGCAGGATTAGGGTTTTCTGTGATCGTCGGATCAGCGGTAAATGTTGGGGTGGAGATGTCATCACAACCGGTGCTGAACAGCATCAGCGTACAGACAGCAAGAACCGCAGCCAGGCGTAGAAGCGTCATTTGAACTCTCCTTTTTTATTTCTACGATCACCGCTAACCTGGGAGCCAGGCAATGATGACATTATCACATTCGTCTGGCCTGTTAGTGTATTCACAACGGAGGACATAGCGTTGGCAATCGAAAGTGATGTACCAGCGACCATCACCGGTCAGTGGCGTCAACCGACCAACACGGCTGCTGAGCAGAAAGGCGGCATCCATGATGATGCGACTGCAACTGATCTCGGCTTTCGCGGTGGCACCGTGGCGGGTTCAATCCACATGGAGCAGTTTGTGCCGCTTCTGGAGGCATCTTTCGGGGAGGCCTGGTGGCAATCTGGCGGGCTGTCTCTGTATTTTCTGTCTGCAACACTGGATCAGGAGCCTGTTCGGTGTTTTGTGTCGGCTGTGGATACCGATGGCCCGATCTCTAGAGCTCGTGTCTGGATGGAAAATGAGGCGGGCACTGCGATTGTTGCCGGAACGGCATCGTGTGGTGGTTTTGATGAGCAGTCGGATTTGCGCTCCAGGCTTGCTCAGATTCGACCGCTGAACGAGCTGCGTATTCTAAAACAGATGAATCTCGGTGATCGTGTTGAGTCGGTGACGGTGCGAATCGATGACCAACACGTTGACCGGCAACTGAAGGTGATTACTGAACCGCTCGACTGCTTTGCCAGTGATGCGCGGTTTGGTGCCAGGGTTCTGCCGATGACGGGCATTGTGGGAATCTTCGATCCAGCGGAGCAGGAGCTTGCCAGGCCAGCTATTCAACCGTTTGTGGGACTGTACGGCGGCATCGAAATTGCCTTTCTGAATGGTCCGGTTTTTTCCGAAACGGATTATCAATCGAGCGGCGAAATAGTCGGTTTAACAGACAGTCCTAAGACCGAAGTTCTCTGGCGCGACATGCTGCTGACGAAGGATGACCAGCCGATTGCCCGCATGCTGAAGATGGACCGGCTGATGAAGAATTCTTCACCGCTGTGGCAGGACTAGATCGCTTCAGCCAGCAGCTATACCGGCAGTTCACCCACCTCGCCGTCGCTTGAAAAACCAAGTGCGTCGTACATGCGGTAACCGATAATGTGTCTGAGTTCCTCCGGCAGGTCGCGCGCAACTGCCGGTGGTACATCCAGATACTGATTTTCTTCCTGGCGCAGCCAGCCCAGTGAGTAGGTGAGGATGACACCGTAGCGCCAGTCGTCGGCCGTGTTTGCACCGGCGCCATGCAACGTGCCACCCAGCCAGTAAAGGACTGATCCGGCGGGCATCTCAGCGGCAAGGATCTCATCCTCGGTTGCCTGCCTGCGTTCAGGCCATCTGTGGCTGCCCGGCACAATCAGCGTCGCACCATTGTCTGCTCGAAAATCGGTAACCGCCCACATGCTGGCAACAATCAGATTAGGGCGTGGGTGGTCAAAGAAAGTAAAAGAATCGTGTTCGCGGTGCAGGATCTGCCTGCGCGCACCTGGACCTACCTCCAGTGCCGCGCTGACGTGCAGTTGGTAGCCGTACTCTGAGTTGGGCGTCAGAAAGTGATCACAAAGCGATAGACTGGTCTGGTCGAGAACCAGTTTCCCGGCAGCTGGTGACCTAGCCACCAGCGCGCTCGTTCTGCGGGTTAGCCCCGGGTAGAACTCGCTCGGATCATCATCTTGTACAACCCGGGCTTTAGCCATATGGGGGGCCAGTTCGGTTCTGACAGCATTCCGATCGTCCTCGCTGATAAGTCCGGTAACCACCACGCAGCCAGCCTCATCCAGCGCTTGTGCAATCAGGGCGGGTGAGGTACCTGCAGACAGCTCTGGAATGTTCATATCGAATTCCTGCTCGGTGAGTTTAAGTGTGCTCGACGCTGAGCTTTTAGAGGCTCAAGCCGGTGCGCCAGTTAGGCAGATCAACGTCCCACATACTTGGGTTCACGCTTTTCCAGAAAAGCTGCCACCCCTTCTTTTGAATCTTCGGTGGCCCTCAGTCGGGTGATCTGCTCAATCGCCCAGCGTCCAGTGTCGCGCCAGTCCGGCTCGACCGTTCTCCGCAATCCGGCTTTAAGCGCCTGCACAGCCAGCGGCGGATTGCGCGCAATCTTTCCGGCAATCTCCAGCGCTGTCGACATCAGTTCTTCATGAGCAACACAGCGGCTGACCAGACCGATCTGGTGGGCAGTTTCCGCGTCGATGATCTCACCCGTGAACAACAGTTCGGCGGCACGTTCCCGGCCAACCAGTTGCGTTAACCGGCCAAGCCCGGGCGCGTCGCAACACAAACCGCGAATGACGAACAGCTCGCCGAATTTTGCATTTATAGAAGCAACCCGGATATCAGCCATCAGTGCCAGTTCCATACCCCAGCCGACCGCGGGCCCGTTAACTGCGGCGATCACTGGAATATCTGTGTGCAGCAGGGCGTCCGCTGCCGGAGTGAGACCCCCGGTTTTCCGGGAGCGATCACGAAAATCTGCCGGCGCTGGTTCGGAGCCGCCCAGAATCTGTTTGACATCGTCACCGGCGCAGAAGGCTCGACCGGCTCCAGTGATCACCAGCGCTCGCGCTTCGCTACTGCGGACGGTGTCTTCCAGGTCTGCATAGAGTTGATAGGTCAGAGAATTCATCGCGTCGGGCCGATTCAGGGTGATGACGCCGACATGATCGCTGACTTCGTACAGTAGGGGTGTTGTGTCGCTCATCTGATCTCTCCCTGAGTTGGTGAAAGCCAGTGTAATGAGCCTCGAAACAATCAGTCCAGCGAAAACCGTTCGCGCAGAAATCTGGCAACGCCGTCTTCGTTGTGGTGGCCGATCACCGCTGTCGCAGCTTTCAGGACTTCAGGCTTGGCGTTGCTCGGTGCGTAGGCTTCGTCAGCCACAGCAAACATGCTGAGGTCGTTGTCACTGTCGCCGAAGCAGATTACCCGGCTGGCGCCCAGTTCGCGTCGCAGCACCTCTGCGGCGTTGCCCTTGGTCGCCTCAACATGGTGGATGTCGATCCAGTTCAGATCTGCGTCCTCCAAAGCAGTGCCCGCATAGGCCACCAGGAGCGGTTCATCGCTGATCATCAGGTCAACCGCGTCTACTCGAGCGGGCAAACCCAGGGCGCTGATGTTGGTGATTTCAGCATCCGCCGGCATCTGTGCAGCGGGAAACACACCAACACCGTCTCGATCCCGAAAGTCCTTGGCCAGTTGCTTTTCAACTTCCGTTTTCAGAGGCGGGTGGTAGACCGAGTGAACGTTGCCCGGCTCTAAAGTGAACATGAAAGGCGTCAGGTTCTGCCGGATCATAGCTCCGACAACGTGCTGAATTTCCGGAAGGGTGAGAAAGTTGTGATGACTGTAGTCTTCCTCGGTTGGATTCCAGATCAGTACACCATTTTTGAAAGCTTGAGGCAGACGGAAGTTGTGCCCTTCCAGAACTGAACGTGAGCCGTGCAGCGCGCGGCCGGTTGCTACCGTATAGGCAATGCCCATTTGCGACAGTTTTACCAGGGTTTCGCGGGTGTAGTCGGAGATCTTCGAGTTGGCGTTGAGCAGGGTGCCGTCGAGGTCAAAGACGATGAGATCCATATCTGAGCTTTGTGCAAATGAGTGGCAAGATTAACTCAATTAGACGGTGCCAGCGTGAATGTCCTCAGCTGGTATTCAAAGGGCTACCAATCGATATCGCGTCGATTGCTCTTTTTCATGCTGTTGCGCTTTTTCTGTTCTCCGCGGATCTTTTTCTGATTTTTTGACACCCGGGTTTGGACCCGACGTTTCACCGGTGTCTGGGCGGCTTTGATCATCTCTTTGAGCCGTGACAGCGCAGCCTCGCGATTGGCAAGTTGAGATCGGCTCGCCTCGGCGCGAATGACCAGTTCGCCTGAACTGGTCAGCCGTTGCCCGGCGATTTCCCGCAATCGGTTCTCAACCGGTGGTGTCAGGCGGAGCAGGGCGATATCAACCCGCAACATGACGGCCGTAGAGGTTTTGTTGACATGCTGGCCACCCGGTCCGGAGGCGCGGGTGAACTGCCACTGCAGCGCAGCGTCCGGAATGTCGACGTCGTTCGTCATGCCTGGAGGTCAACTCCTGATTGTGTTCCGCCGCGTAATGGGCATTTTTCAGCTCAAGCGCTGGTCTAAGTAATCTGCGGTCTCGGCGAACTCAAAGGGCGGAATCGCTGTATGAATGCCCGGGTTTACGTGCAGCGTTTTGTCCTTTGTGCCCAGTTTGCCGAACAGCTCAAGTCCTGAATCCAGCGGTACAATCTCGTCGTCCCACTGCAGCAGAAAGCGAACCGGACAGTTAACCTGCGGGGCCAGGCGAACCAGATCATCAGCGTTTGGCCCCCAGTTGCCCATCAATCCGAGCAGCGCCACTTTTATTCTTTTGTCCGATGCAGTTACCGGAAGACCCATCATCGTCCCCATAGATAACCCCCACCAGCCTGTTGGGCGTGCGCCTTCTTCCGCTTCGATAAAGTCCAGCGCAGCAGCCCAGTCTGCGATCACACCGTTGGTGCCGCCACCTTCGTGCCACATGCGCGGAAATGCCTCCGGATCCGCAGCCATGTCTTCCGGTGCCATTTGTGTCACCGCCCGCTCACCATGACCGGGTCCATCGATGGCCATGGCTGAAATTCCCTTGCCCACCAGTAACATGGCGATCTGTTCGATGTACTCGACCTTCTTATGGGTTGTACCGCCGTGTCCAAGCAGGACCAGCCGGTTCGACTCGCCCTCCGCAGGCGTCCAGTAAACGCCGGGTACGGTCCTGCCGTCGACGTCCAGGGTGAACCCACGTTCCTGAATACTCAGCTTGAGTTCGTCTTTTCCGTTCCAGCTCATTTTTCCCAGTCCATTTCTATTTGCTGTCCCGCAACTGTTAACCAACTTTTCCGCAACTGCAACTTTGTGCGCGCCGGGTTGCACAAGCCGGTTACCATTCCTGAACAGGAATTGATTGACGGATCGGGGAGAAGCTTATGAAAGCAGCGGTGTATTACGAAGGTGGGGGTCCGCAGGTGCTGAAGTACGAGGAGGTTCCGGACCCGGTGGTTCGCCCGAAACACGTACTCATTGAAGTGCATGCGGTGAGTATCGAAGGTGGCGACGTTCTGGCCAGAGGTTTTGGTCCTGCGGGTCCGGCTCCATACTGCGGAGGTTATCTGGCATCGGGTGTGATCATTGAGGTGGGTGACGAAGTCACTGATCGGTTTGTCGGGCAGCGGGTCACTACCGCGGATAACGGCGGCTCCCACGCAAGTCTGCGCAGTGTCGACGCGCGTTCGTCCTGGCCGATTCCGGATGACATGGAGATGATTACGGGTGCCTGTATTCCGATTCCGTTCGGGACTGCAGACGACTCGCTGTTTGAATTCGGCAGACTAAAGGCTGGTGAGAGTGTATTGATTCACGCCGGTGCGAGCGGTACCGGACTGGCGGGTATCCAGCTTGCCAAGCGTGCCGGGGCGACAGTTTTTGCGACCGCATCATCGACTGATCGCCTTGAACGGCTGAAAGCCTTCGGGCTCGATCATGGCATCAACTACACAGAGGTGGATTTCGAAGCAGCCGTGCGCGAACTCACCGACGGACGGGGTCCCGATCTGATCGTGGATTCTGTTGGTGGTAAAAATCTCGAGCAGAGTCTGGCTGCTGCCGCCTATCGCGGGCGTATTGTTTCGATGGGTGGCGTTGGCCGGGATACTTATCAGCCCAAGCTGTCGGTGATGGCTGGTCAGAATAAAACCTTTGTCAGCTACTTTCAGGGCGCTGAACTGCGATTCAACGGCCAGAGGGCGCGTGGCAATGTGCAGCGGCTGATCGAAGAGGTTGGTCGAGGTGAACTGCAGGTGGTGGTTGATCGAACCTTCAAGCTTTCAGAAGCCGCCGAGGCACATGCATTTATTGAAAGCCGAAAGGCGTTTGGACGGGTGGTGCTGGTGCCTGATGATCTGGGCTAGGTCAGTGCAGTTGGCAGGATCGGATCAGTTGAAGGGCGTTGTTGATCAGGTCCGTTGAGCTGGCAGAGGCATCAGGCGGCGACAGCCGCCGCCTGATACTTCAACGGTTACTTCACATCGTATCGGTCGAGTGTCATGACTTTGGTCCAGGCGGCAACGAAGTCGTTCACAAACTTCTCCTGACCGTCTGTTTCGGCGTAGACCTCGGCGATCGCACGCAGTTCAGCGTGTGAGCCGATCACCAGATCAACCGGTGTAGCCGTCCACTTCAGATTACCGGATTTGATGTCGTGTCCTTCATAGATGCCTTCAGCCGTTGATGACTGGGTCCACCGGGTCGACATGTCGAGCAGATTCACGAAGAAATCGTTGCTCAAAGTGCCAGGGCGATCGGTGAATACACCGTGATCAGAACCACCGGTGTTGGCATTTACGGTCCGCAAACCACCCACCAGGACAGTCATCTCAGGGACGGTCAGAGTCAGCAGATTGGCTCGCTCGATCAGCATGTTAGCCGGTGAGCGAACGTTGCCGTCTGCGAAGTAGTTGCGGAACCCATCTGCAGTCGGCTCAAGCACAGCAAAAGAATTCACATCGGTCTGAGCCTGGGTGGCATCTGTGCGACCGGCAACAAAAGGAACCTGCACAGTCTGGCCGGCATCTTCTGCAGCTTTCTCTATAGCTGCTGCTCCGCCGAGTATAATCAGATCAGCGAGTGAGACCTTCTTGTTGCCTTTCTGGGCGCTATTAAAGTCACGTTGAATACGCTTCAGGCGTTCAACAACCTTGTCGAGTTCCCGCGGGTTGTTAACAGCCCAATCTTTCTGAGGTGCCAGGCTGACGCGCGCGCCATTGGCGCCACCGCGCATATCGGTACCGCGGTAAGAGGCTGCTGACGCCCAGGCGGTTCTGATTAGCTCAGAATTGCTCAAACCTGAATCCAGAATTTCAGACTTCAGTTCTGCGACATCGTCTGAGTTGATCAACTCGTGATCAACGGCGGGTACAGGGTCCTGCCAGATCAGAACATCGTCAGGTACGTCTGCACCGAGATAGCGGACCCTGGGCCCCATGTCTCGATGGGTAAGCTTGTACCAGGCTTTCGCGAAAGCGAGTTCGAACTCTGCGGGGTCTTCCTGGAAACGCTTGGCAATCTTCCGGTAGCTGGGATCAAATTTCAGCGACAGGTCGGTGGTGAACATGATTGGCGCATGGCGCTTGGACTTATCAAATGCATCCGGTACCAGATTTGATGCCGCATCGTTTTCCGGAATCCACTGAACAGCCCCGGCCGGGCTTTTGGTCTGCACCCAGGTGAACGCGAAAAGGTTGTCCAGATACTGAGTGGTCCAGGCGATCGGGTTTGCCGACCATGCGCCTTCCAGGCCGCTGGAGATGGTGTCGCCAGCATCGCCGGTGCCACACTTGTTTTCCCAGCCGAAGCCCTGCTTCTCAACGCCTTCGGCGGCAGGTGCCGGGCCAACACAGTCAGCTGGTTTGGCAGCGCCATGTGCTTTACCGAACGTGTGTCCACCGGCAATCAGCGCAACGGTTTCTTCATCGTTCATCGCCATACGGCCAAAAGTTTCGCGGATGTCTTTGGCAGCCAGCAGCGGGTCGGGGTTACCGTTGGGACCTTCCGGATTAACGTAGATGAGACCCATCTGAACTGCAGCCAGAGGCTTTTCGAGCTCCCGGTCGCCGCTGTAGCGCTCATCTGCCAGGAACTCATTTTCGGGCCCCCAGTAAACCAGGTCAGCTTCCCAGTCGTCTTCGCGGCCACCGGCAAAACCGACGGTCTTGAAGCCCATCGAATCGAGGGATACGTTGCCGGTCAGCACCATCAGGTCCGCCCAGGACAGACTGCGGCCATACTTCTGTTTGATGGGCCAGAGTAAGCGTCGGGCTTTGTCCAGATTTACGTTGTCGGGCCAGCTGTTAAGCGGTTCGAAGCGCTGCTGACCGCCGCCAGCTCCGCCGCGTCCGTCAGCGATGCGGTAGGTGCCGGCGCTGTGCCAGGCCATTCGAATAAAGAACGGGCCGTAGTGACCATAGTCCGCTGGCCACCAGTCCTGTGATTGCGTCAGCAGGGCTTCAATGTCCTGTTTGACCATATCCAGATCGAGTGTCTGAAAGGCTTCAGCGTAGTCGAAATCTTCGCTCATTGGATTTGAGGATGCTGCGTGCTGGCGCAGCGGGCTGAGATTAACGGTTCCCGGCCACCAGAACTGATTGGACTTCGGCTCCCCCTGAGCAGACGCACTTAGCGGTGCAAATGCTGACAGGACAGCTGCCGCTGCTGCGATCAGAGTGATTGTGTGTTTGAGCATCTAAGACGCCTCCTTGGAGAATGTGAAACGCACTGGGCCGCCGTTGCTGCTGGTCAGGATGATGCTGCAATGCAGTGCTGGGTCAGCAGTTCACGGCGGGCTTTTGAACTGACAGCGACGATACAGGGTGTGCTGATGATTGGGCCAATTGATTCTTCCGAACAGAACGATTCATAACGCCTATCGGCCAGGTTCTGGATTCGAGACCCAACTCACAGTATGGGCGCCTCCGGTACGTACAATGCGCGCCATCACATGGGTAGAAAAGTAACATGTTTCGCGTAATTAATCGTTTCAGCATTCTTGCCATCGGTCTCGCACTGTCCGCCGCGATGGCGATTGCGGACGATGCACCAGACCAGATCCAGTCAGCCGAACAGCCTCTGACCGAGGTGGTATTTGTGACGGCAAACGCGCCTGAAGTCGCCGTCGAGCGCCAGGATGATCTTGATCAGGAAGTCTCTACGATGATCGAAAGTGAGATGATGCAGAATCTGGTCGCTCGTCTGACGCCGGTTGCACCGCAAAGCTGAGGTTATCTGGCTTCTGCCGTTGCGGCAGACGCGCTTGGCTCACCCCGAACGCATGGCCAACAGTGATGCGATATCGATTGGATCCGGATAGCGTTTGAAGCCCGTCTCCCGGGACCGGATCGCGACCATGGTCATTCGATCCGCCAGTTCGTTGCCTTCGACACCAACGTGGCCGTTCACATGCAGCACCTGAACGTCGTCTTTCAGCGTCTGGTAGGTGGCGAACATGTCCTGGATGAGTTCCAGATTTTTGATTTCGCCGTCTTTACGGACCCATCCCTTCTTTTCCCAGCCCACAGCCCACTGGGTAACGCATTGAATCGCGTATTTTGAGTCGCAGAAGATGGCGACCGATCGGTTCTTATCGATCTCTTGGGGCACCATCAGAAACGCCTGATTGAGTGCGTTCAGTTCTGCCGTATTGTTGGTGCCGAGTGGGTTGTACAGGCCGTACCAGAGCTCGTCGATGACTTCTCCGCGATACACGGCCACGCCGGATCCGGCTTCTCCCGGATTTGGATCGCAACCGCCGTCGGTAAAAATCTTGGTATCCGCGACCACTGCATCGACTTCAGCACCGCTGTAAGTTTTTGTGCCCTGAGCCGAAGAGCGTTTTTTGGGCGTTGCCTGTTTCTCTGCCGTTGCGGTTGCCGTTGGCCTGCCCTGGGCAAAGGCGGCTTCTGCCTCTGCCCGGGTTGGAAAGGACTTGTACTTTGCCCCTGGAAATTTGTCGACCTGTCTTCTGCAGGTATCCCAGTCAGTAAATATGCCGGTCTGTCGTCCCTGCCAGACGACGTAGTACTTTTTCGCCACTAAAATGTCTGCTGATGTAAAAAAGTATGGGCACACTAGAGTGGCTGGAGCAGAATTGAAAGCTTCCGGCGCTGAGCACCTCAGGCAACCGCGCCACTGTCGATCAGCCGAGCGATACGCTCGGCTGATATCCCGAACTCATCCAGGACTTCTGCGGTGTGCTCACCGTGATCAGGGCTGTGATCGCCGGGCTGAAGTCGTGTTCCTCCGAATCTGGCCGGAGATTTGATGATCCGCATGTTGCCCATCAATGGGTGCTCACGTTCGCTGATTGTGTCATTGGCCGCCAGCTGTTCCTGCCCCAGAACCTCGTCGTAGCTGTGGCAGCGGGCGCAGGGGACATCGTGTTCGATGAGCTTTTCAATCAGCTCGCTGGTGGTGAATCGACGAAATTCGGCTTCAAGAATGGCGCGATACTCCGCCATGTTGGCGACCAGGCTTTCGAATGTGGCAAAACGCTCGTCGTTTTTCAGGTCTTCCCGCCCAAGAGCGGCCAGAACACCGGCGCGTTGCTTTTCAGTTCCGGCGGAAAGGGTCAGCCCGCCGTCGCTGGTCAAGGTGATGTCGTAGATCAGATCAGCCAGAAGCGGTTGGGGGCTGACGTCGTCGTCCAGCAGCGTGTGGTTCATGAAACCGTCGGGGAACACAAAAAACAGTCCGGCGTCGAGCATGGACACATCGATGGTCTGCCCGTCGCCGGTCCGTTCACGATGGTAGAGGGCTGCGGTCACGGCCTGGCAGGCAGTATATGCGGTAATTTTGTCGCACATGAGATTTCGAATGAATACCGGTTCGCCTGAACCCTGTGACGCAGTGAATCCAGCATGCGCCTGGATGATCGGGTCGTAGGCGGGCGCATCCCGCAACGGGCCTTCAGTGCCGAATCCGGATATGGCGGCATAGATCAACCGCGGATTGTGTTCCCGCAGTGTCGCCGCTCCGAGCTGCAATCGCTCCATCACGCCGGGTCGGAAGTTGTGGATGACCACGTCTGCCTGGGCGGCCAGGTCGGCGATGAGCGCCTGACTCTGGGCTTGTTTCAGGTCAATGCGAATGGACTTTTTGCCGCGGTTGCAGTTGGCGAAGAGCCCCGAGATTGCGCCTTTCGAACTGCCGATGTAGCGCATCGGATCACCCTGCTCGGTGGGTTCAACCTTAATCACCCGGGCGCCCTGTTCGGCCATCATCATTGCTGCAAAAGATGCAGTGATCATGGTTGAAAACTCTAAAACGGTAATGCCTTCCAGTGGTTTCATCGTTTGTGTTCTGCCTGTTCAGGAAAAGTTGCGGTTGCAGTTGTACCTGAACGATATCTCAGACCGTCCTGGATAACATTGTGCCGGGCACCATAAGGACCGCGCGGTTGCTGCGCTCGATGTTCAGGTTTTTCCATTACACTCGACGCTTCAAACAGGGAGAGATTTGATGGCGATTGGTCGAAAACGTGTGGTGGTGGCAGCGGTGCTGGCTGCTGGTCTGATAGTTCAAGTGGGTTGCGGTGATACTGAACCCACAGTTGCTACTCAGCCTGAATCTTTGGCCGCAGGTACTGCAGCTGCTGTTTCGGAAACTGCTGAAACCGTGGATCCGACGCATGTGGTTATCGACAACGCCATGGCGGGTTGGATTGCGACGGGCCTCGGGGTCAATGCAGGTGATGGTCTGGCATTGTTTGGCAGCGGCACCTGGGAAGCGCAGGGGATCACCTTCGAACCACGACACGTACTGTGGTATCGGATTGGGGAGAATGGTCCAGCGGTCAATTTTGCCGCCAATCAGGAGATTTTCTCAGCCACAGATACCGGTGAGTTGTTCATCACGCTGCGTCCGCTTGGCGTCTACTGGCCCGATGAGCGCGGTACCTATCCAGCTGGTTTCACCGAACTGCCGGCATTGCCCGTGGCCTTGAATGTGGAGGCTGTGCGTCTGTCCGGTGACGCCGGCGATGCATTGCAGGCGATGGCGGACAATGGCCATCAACAGGCGGGGCTGGCTTTGACCACGCTGGCCGGGCGTCGCGTGCTGCCGGAGGGTTTTGCCTACTTGAGTTATCTGGGCCGATCGAATGTCTGGGCAGACGGCACAGCCAAAGGCGGACCTGGTATCCACGCTCAGACTGACGACGATGTTGGGATTGTTAAAAAGGTTCTGGATCTGCCGCTGACGCCGGAGACGACGGTCAGCTTCGACTGGCTTTATGAGTCGCTGCCTGCTCTGGGCCCGGAAACCGAAGCACAGTTCCACGATTACCTGAGCATTGCCATTGAGTTCGACAATGGCCAGGACCTGACCTGGATGTGGTCCAAGGAGCTGGATGCTGAGAGTCACTTCGGTTGCCCGCTGGAGTGGTGGGACAGTCGCGAGACCCACTACGTGCTGCAGAGTGGACCTGAAGGCCTTGGTGAGTGGCACAGCCATGCCCGGAACATCGTTGCCGACTACGAAGCCTCCATCGATCTACCCGTTCCTGAGCGCATTGTCGGGGTCTGGTTTATTGCCAACAGTCTGTTTGGTCGGCAGCGCGGTGCCGCCAGCTTCGCGAATGTCGTCATCAGCAGCGACGGGGTCGAAACTTCGGTTTTCGATTCCGACCCGACCGTCCAGGCTGGTTCGACAACTGACTGACGACCGGATGCCACGATCAACTTGAACAGATAAGGAGACAGACCAATGAGCTTCACCAATAAGGTCGTGATGATTACCGGGGCAGGGCGCCCTAATGGAATTGGCGCAGGCATTGCCCGCTGTTTCACCGAGGCTGGCGCCAGGGTGGTGATCACCGATCTCGAGGGATCACCGCTGTCAGAAACCGTTGATTCGATTGACGGTGAAGTCTGGCCGCTGGTTGCCGATGCCGCCGATCAGGCGTCGATGCGCCAGGCGGTGGCGGCGACCATCAAAGAACACGGCCGGCTGGATGTACTGGTTAACAACGCCGGCATTGGCGGCCCGACGCTTGGCTTCGATGAGGTCGAAGAACAATCGCCAACACTGGCGATGAGTGATGAAGCCTGGGACCAGCAGCTGGTGTCCAACCTGCGGACGACCTTCTCCTCGGCGAGTGCAGCAGCACCCAGCCTGAGTGATGGTGGCAGTATTGTGAACATCGCCTCGATTGCCGCGCTCGGTCCAACCACGCAGCTGCCAGCCTACGGTGCAGCGAAGGCGGGGGTTGTGCACTTCACCAAGACGCTGGCGATTCAGCTGGCGCCTAAAATTCGCGTCAACTGTATCTGCCCTGGGCTGTTGTGGACCCGGGCCTGGGAAATGCTGGGTGCCCGAATGCAGGCAGCCGATCCGGTCTACGCCAACATGACTCCGCGCCAGGTGTTTGAAGCGTTCGTTGCGCAGGCTACGCCACTCGGTGGTGAGCAGACCCCGGAGGATATAGGCAATCTGGCGGCCTTCTATGCCTCCGACAAAGCCAGGATGATCACCGGTCAGGTGGTCGCTGTGGACGGCGGCATCAGCCTGAGCTGATCAGACGGTTGTCCGCCTGAATCGAACGTAAACTGACGTCGGTTACGAGGCCAGTTCCGCCAGCTTCACCTTCAAAGTCTTCAGGGCGCTGATGTTGGCGCCCTTGATGGTCTCCATCGATGGCGGCTCGACGCTGATGTCGCCGAGTTCAGCCAGCACGACGTGGACATCGTCATGTCCTGGAATCTTCTGCATATCGGCCAACCAGCGACGTACGTTCGGGAAGGGTGCGAAGTCGTAGACGTTGGTGAACTGTGGCTGCAGCTGACCGATCTCAACATACGCGGCGAAGTCGGCGAGGCTCAGCTGCTCTCCGGTCAGGTAGCGGTGGCTCGCCAGCCAGCCGTTTTCCATCGCATTCAGTGCGTTGGTTAAGGTCGCGCGCGCGGCGTTCTGAGTGACTTCCGGAATATCCAGATCTTTGCGGATTTTCGGTGCAACCAGACCGATTGATGCGTCGCGCACATTGCGGTGATGGTAGTGCAGATACCAGTCAACCTTCGCGCGCTGTTGATTGTCTGTTGGATAGACATCGTCCCAGCCGTGTTTGTTGCTTAGATAACACATGATTGCGTGGGCTTCGCCGAGTGCAAACCCCGTATCCGGCTCTTCGATCATTGGGATGGTGCCGCCCGGATTTTTCGCCAGGTAGTCTGGGTTACGACTGCCGTTGTCGCCTTTTGAGCCTGGATTGATCAGGATCATTTCGAACGGTGTCTGCTTGTAGAGCATCAGCCACATGACGGCGCGCACTGGCTGTGAAAAGGGTACGCCGTAGAGTTTGAGAATTGATGTTGGATTGCTCATCTGCATTTCGCTCGATTAGTTGCCGGAGTGGTTTCGGAAATTGATCCTCGCCGCTGACTTTTCACGAGCTGTTGATCGCTGTCACAACGGCCATGGTTTCCGCTGATTCCGGCGCGTTCAGTAATCCGACCAATCCGTCGATGAGACTGTAAAAAAACAACTCACCTGTTTCGCCGCGGAACGCGTTCTTCTGCCTGGCATGATGGACCATCGCCGCAGACACGTAGCGCAGGGCACCATCCATCCTGCGCCGATAGGCGGCTTCATCGAGGTGGGAGAGCTTGTTGCGCAGCAGGATACCTGTCTGTTGCGCGCTCTCACCACCTTTTTTAGTGACCAGCTTCAGGGCGGATTCTTCGCTGCTGGTAATCTCATGGCCGAACGCTTTCACGTATCGACGATAGTCGGGTTTTGCCCTGGCGAGTTCAAACGAAGGCGCCACCATCACTTTGCAGATGTCCCGCAATGAAGGATTTGGGCAGTTGTCGAGCAGCTGCGCAAGATGGGCACTGCGCCGTGCGCGCACTGCACTGTCTCGGGAGGTATGCAGAGCCATGACCAGACCTTTCAGACTTCCGAAGTGGTACTGCAGGGCAGATTCGTTCTTCTGGCCGGCGGCCTGAACAATGTCTCTGATGGAAACACTCTCGATACCGCGCTCTGCGATCAACTTCTCTGCCGATCGCATCAGTGCCTGTTTGGTGACTTCGCTACGGGATTGCCGGTTGTCGACACAGTCAGCGATCACTGATGAATATCTCAGTGGAATTCGCTGGCAGATCAAAAGTCTGCAGGTCATGAACCAGAATGGTTTCTGGCGACAAACCCCGGGCAAAGATCTTTTCCGCAAGCGCATTTGGCGGTGCGGGTACCAGATGATAGTAAGCAAGCTGCTTGATTCCGGCTTCGGCCGTGCGCGCTTCAAGGTTCTGTGAGTCGGCGTGGTAGTCGATCACGTCCGTCATGATCGTTGGGATTACCGGGACATTGAGCTCAGTTGCAACGGCAATCATTGGATCGAGCAAAGGCCGCGACAGGGCATCGTGCAGCAGCAGGTCTGCGCCTTGTGCGGCGGCAAACAGTCCCGGTGTGGCAACGGTGTCACCGCTGATGACCACTGAACGACCTCGATAGTCGATCCGATAAGCGACGGCGGGTGAAATGGGTGAATGGTCAACTTCGATTGACGTTACCGTCATCAGTTCATCCTGCCAGGCGATCTCCCCAGGCTGAAACAGCTCCGCCTTCATGACGCCAGCCGCGGGTGGCAGAAGCTCGCTGCCGTGGTGGGCCACCCGATAGCCGTTGTCCAGCGAATAAGCCAGGTTGAAGCCGTCGATCACGGTGTTGATCCCGGGTGGGCCGTAGACGGCCAGATTCTGTTTTCGACCCTGCACCCAGCTTGCCAGTCTGACGTCCGGCAATCCGGCAATGTGGTCGGAGTGAAAGTGAGTCAGGAAAACTCCATCGAGGCGGCCCATCGGCAGCCGTGCCTGGCCCAGGCGCGACGGTGAGCCGGCGCCAACATCAAACAGGAAGAAGTGTTCCGGGGTCAGAACAGCAATACACGCCTGAGCCCGATCCGGATTGTTACCTAACGGGGATGCGCTGCCGCAGACGACAACGCGTAACCCGTCAACTGCAACCGGCGGCTGGCTGAACTGTGCCTTCAAGGCCCGATCGAGAATTGCATCCTGGCCGGCGGCTGTGTTGTAGACGATGGTCGCCAGTACTGCGACCACGGCGACCAGAGATGCGATTGCATAAAGCACTTTTGTCATGGGTTGCTGCCTCTTGACGGTTGTGGATTCAGGACTGGATCAGCGTTTCGCAGCCGGTATCGGCAAGGATCCCGTCCACCTGACCCTGGCCGTTGCTGCCGAGCGCCCGGTATTCCTGATTGATCCACTGCAGGCATTTGGCCTGATATGGAAACGGCGGTTGTGCCCAGGGTCGGCCGTCGATGGTGGTTTCTACCTGTTCACTGCCCGCTTGAATGGCTTTTGCGTTGGCCAGCAACGCGGGTGCATACACCCGACCGATTTCGCTCAGCAGTTCGCCGAGCACATCCTGGATCGAGTCGGTCGACATCCAGTCGGTGTCACTGGCGGGATTGCCGCTCAAATCATCGACAATGTCGGTCCAGGCGTGCACGCGCGGTGCGGTTTCGAAACAGATTGCCGCTGGGGTTGGATCAAACTTTGCCAGCTGTGTGAGCTGCGCATAGATGCCGAAGTCTGCAGACGAAGGCCGATTGCCGAGTACAAACTGCTGGCGCTGAATCAGTGTGTCCATGATCTTCAGGAAGCGCTTGTAGCTGTCTTCGATCACCGGAGCGGTGACATCGTTTGAGCCTACGACATACAGTCGGGAGATCTGCCGCTCAGAAATGTACTTACTCATTTCCTGGAGCTGCGCATCTGGCGCCTGAATACCACTCCAGCGGGGCAGGATGGTGCCCGCCATACGAATGTCATCATCGTAGTACCAGCGATAATGGAACATGGCTTTGGTCAACCACTCGTCGGCATAGTCTTCGATCAGATAGTTCAGGAAAGCCAGCACCGGATTTCCGGGAATGGCTGCACGGCCTGTGAACGCAGTTTCGAAACGCCGGATCAGCGGCGTAGAGTCAACGGCGGCTTCCAGCTCGTTCTGGTCGTTCGGCAGATAGAAGGTCGGCAGCAGGCCCACTTTGGGCTCCGGCAGCCCAAGCGAATCAGCCTGATTGCCAATGAGCAGTTGATAGCCGATGTGTCGATAGCGCAGGTAGGCCAGCATCTTTCGGGTGTATGGAGATCCTGGAACTCCTTTGAACAGTACCGGCTCTGAAATGGGCATCGCGACCTTCCTGATTTGTTGTCGAATTGGTGGGGTTTCAGCATGCACTTTTTAGCACGGACACAAAATAATGACAAACATTAAACCGATCTCTATCATGCCTCAGGAACCTGTGGGGAAAAGATACATGAAGAAGCTGTTGGTCGTTGTGGTCGTACTCGGTCTGGCTGGTGCTGCTGCCTGGCAATATCGCATTGAACTGCTGGTCTGGGGTGCCCCGAAAATCCGCCAGGTGCTTTCGCCGATTCCTGAGAATGTGCCGACCCAGTGGACGCAAGGTCCGGCAGAGGCGAGTGTACCGCCAGACCAGCGCCCGCCCAACATCGTTCTGATTCTCACCGATGATATGGGTTTCAATGACGTCTCGCTGTACAACGGCGGTGCTGCCGACGGGTCGGTGATGACCCCTCATATCGACAGTATTGCCCAACAGGGTGTGACCTTTGCCAACGGCTATGCGGCAAACGCGGTCTGCGCGCCGTCCCGTGCGACAATTCTGACTGGCCGCTACTCGACCCGGTTTGGTTTCGAGTTCACACCTTTTCCCCGCGTTGGCGCGACCATCTTCAGCTGGATGCAGGACATCAATCAGCCGACTTTACCGGCGTATATCGACATGGCAGGCGTTGACGCGTTACCGGATATGGCCGATCTGGGTCTGCCGACTGAAGAAATCACCATCGCTGAAGTGCTCAAAGAGGCCGGTTACTACACGGCGCACATCGGCAAATGGCACCTTGGCAGCACTAATGGCATGCGGCCCGAAGATCAGGGCTTTGACGACAGCCTCTATATGTCAGGCGTGCTTTATCAACCTGAAGATCATCCTGATGTCGTGAACGCCAAGCGCGAAGAGGACGCAATTGAGCGCATGGTCTGGACGTTCGCCGACTACTCAGCACAATTCAATAGCGGGCCTGTGTTCCAGCCTGACGGCTATCTGACCGATTACTACACCAACGAAGCCCTCAAGGTGATCGAAAACAATCAGAATCAGCCGTTTTTCCTGTATCTGGCACACTGGGGTATCCACAACCCGCTGCAGGCAACCCGGGCGGACTATGATGAGTTTGCCCATATCGAAGATCATCATCTGCGCGTCTATGCCGCGATGATCCGGTCGGTTGATCGCAGTGTCGGCTTGATTACCGCGAAACTTGAAGAACTCGGGCTCAGCGACAACACGCTGATCCTGATGACCAGTGACAACGGCGGTGCAGGCTACATACAGCTGCCTGATGTCAACAAACCCTACCGTGGCTGGAAGCTGACCCACTTCGAAGGCGGCACCCATGTGCCTTTCATGGCGAAGTGGCCGGTGAAGATCCAACCGGGCACCACGATGGATGCACCCGTGCACCACATCGATCTGTTCCACACCATTGCCGCTGCCGCGGCGGGAGAAATCCCCACCGACCGCAAGCTGGATGGCGTCGATCTGATGCCCTATGTGACCGGAGAGAATCCAGGCATTCCGCACGAGACCCTGTTCTGGCGGGAAGGTCATCAGCAATCCGTGCTGCACAATGGCTGGAAGCTGATCCGCGCCGATCAGCCGGATAAGCGCTGGTTGTTCAATCTGGCGGCTGATCCAACAGAGCGTAACAATCTGGCTGCATCGCACCAGGGCCGGCTGGAAGAGCTGGAGTCTTTACTCGAAGCCCACAATGCCGAGCAGGCAGAACCGATGTGGCCATCGGTGATGAACTCGCCGCAGTTGATTGATAAACACGGTGGGCAGCCCTACGAAGAGGGTGACGAGTACATCTACTGGCCAAACTGAGTCTGGGTGAGAAGCTGGTAGTGATTGCTATCTGTTGGGCGTGATCTCCGACTCTGGCAGCGTACAGAGCCGGTTCATGACCGTGACGCTGCCGTTGAGGTATTCCCACACCAGCTGGTCTCCCTTCAGGTAGCGTCTGACGACCACCGGGCCCCAGCCGAAGGCATGGAAGTCCAGCACACCCTGGTTCCAGATCATGCTTGCGGACGTTCTCGGGCAGAAGGCTCTGCCGCCCAGTCTGAGCGCGACCCCTTCGGTGTCATTGGTGTTTTCGCCCAGCGTGCTGTTTGGACCATAGTCGTGAATGATGCCGCTGGTGGTCACAACCACTCGACGGCCGCATTGCTCAATGCGTTCCACATGTCCGCCATCAACCGCCTGCCAGAGACCGCGGATGTCGTCTGCACCTTCAACCAGCGGTTCAGTGCATTCAGACAGGACAGGCAACGGGAAGTGGGAGTAGCTGCAGCCCGGGGTGTTGGCTTTCGGAATGTCGCTGGCCATCTTGCCGGAGCCATCCAGTACCGGCAGCTGGCAGTAGTTCACGAGGCTGCCATCGCCGGCCAGAACTGCCGGATCGGTGCTGTTCTGCGGGCGCGGTGAAAAGAACAAGGCCCAGATCGCCAGCGTGATTATGACGAGCAGTGTGGTTGCTATCTGTAACAGACGTCTCTTCATAAGATCCTACGGTTAAGTTAAAGCCACACTTCCAGATTGTTTTCCCGGCCGATGTCCCGCGACAGTTTCAGGTCCAGCAGATCCAGCATGTCGCAGCTCGACAACAGATCAGCGACCGCGGTCTGATCAGACCCGCTCAGCTGGTCATACTCATCCTGGACCCGTTTCAACAGATAAAAACGATAGGGCTGCGCCAGTGCGTTGATGGTGACACCGCGAAGTTCAAACGACCCCATGCCAACGCCTCGCGACGCCGGGGTGCCTGATGGCAGATCATCCTGTTGTTCAATCCATTCGTTGATGCAGTTGGCGGCCGCCCGGGTTTCAGGGACGAAGTCGATGGCGATGTGTTTGAGCAGATCGATCAGAGTGTCCGGGATCTGGTCGTCTGCCAGGTACTGCCCGTCCTGAACTTCGAATTCACCGACATCGAGTTCCGGGCGGTTCATGCGCTCAACCCATCTGAACAAGCGAATCGCCTGGGTCTGCATCAGCGACAAAGGTTTGGGGTCTCGGCCCAGGTGTCCGTACAGCGGCGCAATCATGCCGAAGTCACCGATGCAGGGTTTTCCGCCCAGCAGATAGGGGTGGTCGGCAAAGTGCTGATTCAGTTTCGGCAGCAGCTCCAGATACAGCGACTCGACCAGTTCAAAGGTATCGGGAACCGCGCCGAAACCCATGCAGGCTGCGCGCATACGATCAGCAGCCGCTTCCGCCTTTTCTTTGCGATTTGGCCCTGGCGGCATCATTGACTGGAAATGGAAGGTCAGGAAATCGAGGTTCTGTTCCGGGAAGTTCCAGCGATAGTGCATGGCCGGACGCAGCAGCCCCTCAGCGCCTATGACATCAAACAAACGACTCAACAGCCGCTGCTTCGGCGTGGTCGGCGAAAACGGATGCCCGGCCAGCGCTTCATAGTGATCGATGATTGCTGCGCCATCTCGAATCACCTCGCTGTCCGAGGTTTCGATTGTCGGCACACCCTGACGCCCACCGGCTTTGTGAACCACTACATCGCGGTAGTGGGCGGACGTCGGGGTGGTCTCGCGGTACGACAATCCAGCCTTGATCAGGTAGCTCCTGGCTCGGCCGGTGTAGAGAGACAGCGGCGAGCCGTACAGAGTGATTTCGCTCATTGTTTGATTCCCGACTTTTCAATTCAGAATTAGGTTAATGACAAACATTATGTCTGTGTTCATACTCGATGTAACCCTGAATCTGATGCGGCTTGTCAGACCTGACAGGAACCCGAAAAAAACAGGAACCGGATACCAGAATATGAGTTCACGAAAAGTACTGTGGGGATTGCCTTTGCTGGCCTACCTGGTTTTCTGTTTCTGGTATACGAATACCGAAGGGGAACTGAACCCTGCAGAGATAGAGCGGCTCATCGCGCAGATGCGGGAAAACGGCCGGGATGAGGCACAGCTGGCGCGCCTGAAGGTATTCATGGAAGCGGATACCGGCCGGCAGTTTCTGATGTTGAACAACATTGATATGAATGAAACGCCTCCAGAGGTTGAAGGCGCCGAGCCGGGAGAGTCCGCGGATCAACTGATGAATCGGTACATGGAGCACATGTATCCGGAGCTCTTCAAACGCGCAAGCCATCCGATCTATTTCGGTCAGGCGGTGTTCACCGCCATGGATGTCAGCGGTATTGAAGGGGCCGAAAGCTGGGACAGTGCGGCACTGTTCCGCTATCGCAGCCGGCGGGACATGCTGGAAATTGTGTCCAACCCGGCGTTCGGAGAACGCCACCACTTCAAAATTGCCGCGCTGACCAAAACGGTTGCCTATCCACTGGAAAGCACACTCTATCTATCCGATCCGCGACTACTGCTGGCGCTGATCCTGCTGTGCGTGGTTGCACTGATCGACATTGCACTGTTTGGTCGACGCCGAGCTCTGGGGTCAGAGTAAAGGGCAGTTCATGACACACAGCGACTCTGGAAACAGGGCTGTGATGTCGAACAACAGATTGATCGGATTGCTGGCGTTCTCGCTCGCTATGACCGGTGCTATTGGTCTGGCATCTGAGGCTAAAGAGCATGTTCTGGAGCGTTCCAAGCCGTTGGAAGAGGTTGTCGCCATAGGTGTATCAGCCTGCGGCAGCTGGCCTGTGCGCCACAGTGATATCGTCACCTGTGAGTACGCCGAACTTTCGCGCGAGACTCTGCCGAGGATCAGGGAACTCAGGACAAAGCTTCTCGACAACTGTCTGAATTGTGCGACCGACATCTGCCGGCCAGAAATTCACCCCTCTCACTCCATTCTGGAGGCGCGCTTGTGCCAGCGGGTGTTCTGGACACCACGTCGAGTTGGCAAAATCGCAGCACCCATAGAGGATACTGAGCCGTTGCAGGTCGACTTTGCCTATGCCATATCCAGGCGCGGCAGGGTTGATGATATTGTTGTCCTCGATTTTGAAGGAAACTGGTCGAAGTCTGGCGTTCTTAATCTCCTCCGGCAGGCAGCAGCAGACGTACGCTACGAGCCACTGATAATTGACGGGACGCGGCGTCGCATCGAGGGGCTCAACGGAGTGTACGTGTTAGGACTCTAGCCGCTTCTTGTGCCGGTTTCGGCTATGCCTTTAATCATTAGTGATCCACTAGAGGTTGCTTCATGGCGGAGATAGAGCTGATCGTTCAGGCTGATGACCTCGGAATGTGTCACGCCGTGAACGAAGGAATCGTCCGGGCTTTCAACGAAGGCATCGTGACCCAGGCGGCCATCATGGCGCCATGTCCATGGTTTGATGAGGCGGTTGCGCTGGCACACCAGCATGCGATTCCCATAGGTCTGCACTGCACGCTCACCTGCGAATGGGACCATTTTCGTTGGCGGCCACTTACCGAAGGTCCCTCGCTCGTCGGTGAGGATGGCACCATGTATCGCGCCGTCCAGGACGCCATGTCCAGAATTGATGCTGAAGAAGCGTTTATCGAGGTTCGAGCCCAGGCGGCTCGAGTTGCAGCCGCCGGTATACGGCTCATCTGCTGCGACAATCACATGGGGTCCATCTGTCCGGAAGCATTTGAGCGCTTGTGTGAGGAGGTCGACGTACCGTTCCTCTATCCGCAAGTCGAACCACACATTGAGTTTACGTCGCTCGCCATGTTGAGTCCGTTCGAGGGTGACGGCACCGGTCCTTATAAAAAAACCTGGTTGTTGAATTACATTGCCGCACTGACGCCGGGTCGCCACTATCTGTGCACCCATCCCGCGGTTGCCGGTGATGAACTCGCCTCAATCGCCGGCAAAGATGCGAAAAACGTTGATTGGGCTGAACGATTCCGAAAGAGCGATCTCGAGGCGCTCACGGATCCTGCTGTGCGAGATGCTATAGACACGCGGGGGATCACGCTGGTGTCCGTTGACCAACTTGATGAAATCTGATTTTCGAGTAGTAACAAATCAAGTAGAACGCCAGCAGTGGGACGATGAGCCTGGACCCCAAACTCTTAAGATAATATCGACGTTGTTCTTTCGGAATCTGGGGCGTGATTCCATGCCATTGGCTGGGGAAAATGACCTGGATTGATTCGACTCGAAAAGCTAATTTGTCGGCACCATCAAAACTAAAAACAGTTCAGGGGCGGCCCATGGCAAAAGAAATGCTTCTATGTGCATTTGATATGAATTGCGTCAGCCACCAATCACAAGGCTTGTGGCGTCACCCCAGAGATCACTCTGAACAGTTCAACACCATGAAATATTGGCAGGACCTTGCACGGACGCTGGAGCGCGGGTTGTTCGATGGTATTTTTCTGGCGGACGTCACAGGCGTTTACGACGTCTTCGGCGGATCACCAGACACGGCATTGCGTGCCGCAACACAAGTCCCTACCAACGACCCTTTTTCCATTGTCCCGGTCATGGCTTCGGTAACCGAGAACCTCTGCTTTGGCGTGACAGGATCTATTCCCTATGAACCGCCCTACAGTTTCGCCAGACGGATATCGACCCTGGACCACCTTACGAGCGGGCGCATGGGATGGAATATTGTTACTGGATATCTCGACAGCGCCGCCAAAGGTATTGGCCAGCCGAAGAAAGAAGCCCACGATACCCGCTATGACATAGCTCATGAGTACATGCAGGTTGTCTATGGTTTGTGGGAACAGAGCTGGGAAGATGGCGCTGTGCTGCGTGACAGAAAAAGTGGTGTCTTTACCGACCCAGCAAAAGTGCACCCGGTTAATCACGATGGTAAGTACTTCAAATTGAATGCAATTCACTTATGTGAACCGTCACCACAACGCACGCCGGTGCTGTTTCAAGCCGGTTCATCACCCAAGGGCCAAGCTTTCGCAGGCGAACATGCCGAATGTGTCTTCATCGGCGGGCACAACGCTGGCCGTCATGCTAAATCAGTTGCGAGCCTGCGCGCACAGGCGAGCGCTCATGGACGAGATCCTGACGATCTGAAAATTTTCGGGGCAATCACAGTAATTGTCGCTCGCACCGATGCCGAGGCGAAAGAGAAACTGGCTGACTACAAGAAATACGGCAGCCAGGAAGGAGCACTGGCGCTGCTTTCCGGGTGGACGGGGATAGACTTCTCTTCGCTCGACATGGATGCCACTGTCGAACAGGTTGAATCGGATGCGATTCAGTCAGCGCTCATGGCACACGGTGGCGCCACCGTCCGGGAATGGGCCGAAGATCTGACGGTGGGTGGAGCGGGTCCGATCATTACCGGGTCACCACAAACGATTGCTGACAAGCTCCAGCGCTGGTTTGAAGAATCGGGCTTGGATGGCTTCAACCTGGCCTATACCGTTATGCCTGAATCCATTGAGGATTTTGTAGACCTGGTGATCCCTGAACTTCAACAACGAGGCGCATTTAAGCGCAGCTACCATCCGGGTTCGTTCAGAGAAAAGCTATTCGATAGACAGCCACGGCTCCAGGAACCTCATCCCGGCGCCGGCTATAGGCTGTAATCGAACATGTCTCAAAAAGGCTGTGCGTCTGCTGTCATGTGGGTGCATAACATGATGACATACGCATATTGTTATCTGCCATGAACGACCACCCGCCCCAAATGTCTTCGGGAAACATTGCAGTCTTAACCGGAATAGCAATGATTGCGTTCGCCGCAAATTCAGTCCTGTGTCGTGTCTCTCTGGGTACAGACCTGATTGATGCAGCTTCCTTCACCACGGTCAGGCTGTTGTCAGGTGCGGTATGCCTCCTGCTCATTGTCTCTATCCAGGAAAAAAACTGGCGGCCCACGCGGCCTGACTGGCCATCTGTGCTGGCCCTTTATGTGTACATGATTTGTTTCTCGTATGCGTATCGCTCACTGAGCACGGGGACCGGGGCGCTTCTTCTGTTCGGTTTTGTCCAACTGACAATGATCGGAACCGCCATCTATAGGGGTGAGCGCCTAAAAACGCTCGGGTGGACAGGACTGCTGATAGCTACAGGTGGTTTGATCTATCTCGTACTACCCGGTGTTGAAGCGCCTGATCCGAAATATGCGGCGTTAATGGCGATAGCGGGATTGGCATGGGGCGCGTACTCGCTTTTGGGAATTCGCGGTGATGCCCCTACCAGCTCTACCGCAAATAATTTCCTCTATGCGACACCATTAGCAGTTCTGTTCAGCATATTGGACAGCAATAATCTGCATATCACCTGGCAGGGTGGCTTGCTCGGTATAGCGTCAGGCGCCATTGCATCAGGCCTGGGTTATGCCATTTGGTACACAGCGCTGAAACACATCAGAGCAACTACGGCCGCGATCGTGCAACTGTCTGTACCGGCTCTAGCCACCCTGGGCGGCGTGATACTGCTTGGTGAATTGCTGACTCTTCGTATAGTGTTCGCCACCATGTTGACGCTTGGAGGAGTTGCTATTTTCCTCGCACGCCCGACCAGCAGCCGCTAGCTGGGGCCATGCAATCTCGTCATTCTGGAAATTACCTGATAGGAATTCCACAAAATTCAAACTGACAAATATCCGACCAGTATCGATCCGGAAGATCGGACAATCTCTCGTCCGATGTTGTTGGATGAAAATCATGCTAACGTTCGTGTAGGTACTTATTGCATATCGACCATGCGCGGGTCCACGAAGGAATCGAGAAAGTTCGCACGATCCCATCATCCCATTGTCCGCCGCATGTTGTGGCATCTCACCCATCACACAGTCTTCATGCTCTACCGTGCTCTGAAAGACCTCCATCGGCACCTGATCCACGCGCTCCTCGGAGGATTCGGTGGTTTCACGACTTTGATCCTCGAAGTCGAGCGCCAGACTTATCGAGTCTTCAACGAAATAGGGGCTTCCCTTGCACACAATCTCTACCGGTAAAGCAACGCTAGTCGGTGGTGGTATAGCATCGCTTGCCGCGGCCGTGTATCTGATTCGCGACGCAGGATTCGAGGGCGGCGACATTCGTATCTTGGAAGCGGACCACGTGCTCGGCGGTAGCCTCGACGGCACTGGGAACGATACGGACGGATATTTGGTCCGTGGCGGCCGCATGTTCGAGGCGCACTACGGTTGCACGTTCGATCTTTTGGATGGTATCCCTACGCTCACGGATCCTGACTGTTCAGTGACCGAGGAGATCAAGCGATTTACCGAACAAGTGGTCACTTCTTCGAAGTGCCGCCTGGTGATCGACGGCGGACGCGTAGCTGCGCCTGAATTCGGGCTAACGCTGCGCAATAAATGGGATCTCATCCGGCTGTCTTTGCTGAGTGAGCGAACGCTCGGTGACACGACCATTGCCGAGTACTTCGAGCCGCACTTCTTCGAGACGAATTACTGGACAATGTGGTGCACGATGTTTGCCTTTCAGCCTTGGCACAGTGTCGCCGAAATGAGGCGCTACGTGCGACGCTTCATGCATCTGTTACCTGGCCTCAATCGTCTGGAAGGCATTTACAGAACACGCTTGAATCAGTTCGACTCCATTGTAGCGCCGCTGGTGCGTTGGCTGGACAAACAGGGCGTTATCTTCGAGCTGGGCTCGCGCGTAATGGCGGTAGAGTTCGACGCCAGCCGCTCGCAGGTCACCGCACTGACGGTGCGCACCGATGAGCTGGAGCAGCGCTTCGCCATCTCGCCAGACGACAAGGTATTCGTCACGTTAGGTTCCATGACCGAAGCGTCTTCGCTCGGCTCCATGACCCGCGCGCCATCAAGACCCGAACGGCCAATGCTTGGGACTTGGGCGCTCTGGCAACAGATCGCAGAGGCCTCGACGAGCTTTGGTCGGCCTGATCGTTTCGCAAGCGATATCAGCAAGACTCTCTGGGAATCGTTTACCGTGACGCTGGATAACCCGCGATTCTTCGAGTTCATGGAATCGTTCACAGGCAACCCCGCCGGAACTGGTGGGCTTGTCACCTTCAAGCACTCAGGTTGGCTGATGTCGATCGTGCTTGCTCATCAGCCGCACTTTGCCAATCAAGGGGATGACGTTTTTGTGTTCTGGGGCTACGGTCTTCATCCGCACAATCTGGGCGATGCGATCGACAAACCGATGTTGGAATGCACTGGCGCCGAGATTCTCACAGAGCTTGCACACCAGCTCGGGCTGGCGCAGGAGAGCCACTTCGCCGGCGCACAATGCATCCCCTGCCTGATGCCGTATATCACGACCCAGTTCATGCCGCGCTCCCCCGGTGACCGACCTGCCGTGGTACCTGGGGGTGCCAAGAATTTCGCGTTTATCGGGCAGTTTTGTGAACTTCCGGACGATACGGTGTTCACCGTCGAGTACTCGGTTCGCTCAGCGCAAGTCGCCGTTTTTGAGGCATGTGGAGCGGCCCATTCTGTCACGCCCCTCTACCGCGGTATGATGCAGCCGGGTGTCATCATCTCGGCGCTACGTACGCTGCTTAGGAACGGCAGGGCGCGTGAAAAAACTGAGCTATGGGGTCAGAGTAAAGTGCCAGAGTAACTCTGCCGCGATCATGATAACTCACCCTGGCGCTTTACTCTGACCCCGTAGCTCGGATTAGCAGCCGGTTGTTCTCCCGAGATAAAAGGTGGGTGACAGGCACGCTGATCAGATCGCGGAGGGTATCGTTGGCCAGCATGTCTGAAATCTGCCCACGTACCGCTGCTGATTGATCCTGGAAAAAGCTCTGCGATCGCTGCGCCAGCCAGACACCATGCAGGTTTGCCGCATGCTCGTGTTTGACGCCACAGTAGAGCACCTTATCCAGTGGCAGTTGAGGCTGATCGTGTTCGCTGTCCAGCTGATAGCCAGGTGCAGGGTCCAGTCGTGCCATGGCCTGGTTGAACGCGAGCGAACCCAGCACAAACGGCTCGCCGTACTCGTCAGCGATGAAACGAAGCACTGCCAGGGCGCTTTCTGGAACGGTATCGTCTGGTGGGTAGTCGATTGGTGTGCTGAAGAACTCCGGTGACTGGACTTCCGGCAGGAGCATCTGTTCGACCCATCGGAACACCCGCAGCGCATTGTCCTGCATCAGCCTCAGCCCGGCTGGATCGCGGCCGAGGTGAGCGTGCAGCGCGCCCATAATCGCGTAGTCGGCGGCAGAAGGATGTCCGCCAAGGAAGTAGGGGTGACTGGTCAGATGTGCCTCGAACAGAGACAGCAGCTTGAGGTACTTCTCATCAAGTGCGGCACGCGCTTCGGGGCTGGATTCTGGCAGGCCGTAGCTCATCATCCGCTCGGCGATCAGGTTGCCGTACTTCAGCAATTCTTCGTCGCTGCCCTGGGGACGAAAAGATCTGCCAAAGTCTCTGATCACAAAGTTTCGGTTTTCTTCAAACAGCCAGCGGTGCAGCCAGGCGAGTCGGACCAGACCGTCGCTGGCCAGCAGTTCCATCAGATGCACAAAACTGCGTTGGCGTGGGGTTGCTGGTATCGCCGGTAGCGCCGGAAATCTGATCTCGAGGGTATCGAGTATTTCCGTGCTGTCCTGTATCACCTCACCTTCAGGTGTGAGTAGTTGCGGTATGCGATGACTGCCAGACCCGGGTCGTACCTTGTTGCGGAACATCGGATCGCTGGGCAGCCGCTCAACGAAGGGTATGCCCTTTTTTCTCAGATAAGACCTGGATTTAGCCGTGTAGTAGGAGGCGTAAGATCCATAGAGCGTGTAGGGTTTGGTCATCTTCGGGTCCTGGAGCTATGGGGTCAGAGTAAAGTGCCAGAGTAACTCTGCCCCCACGGTTCAAGTCAGGTGGCCATCGCCTTCTGAAATGCCGGGCGTGCCTCGATGCGCGAGATATAGCCTTTCAGATCGGTCATTTCGTCGGTCACACAGCCGCTGCGGTTGCTCATGAAACAGGCGTGGCCCAGCATGATGTCCGCACCTGAGAAATCGCCAATCAGATAGTCTTTGCCTGCAAGTGTTTCGTTCACAGGCTCCAGTCCCCGAGTGAGCAGACGTTTCGCCTGGCCCAGTACCGTTTCATCCCGTCGCTCCGGCGGCAGCAGCAGGGTATGTACAACAATAGTGTTGATGGGCGGCATGATCATGCCTTCGCAATAGTGAAACCACTGCAGGTATGCCGGGAACTCGGGTGAATCAACGGCGGGTTTCAAGCCACCGTTTTTGTGGCGTTCGAGTATGTATTCAACAATGGCGCCAGACTCGTAAAGACTGACGTCACCGTCTTCTAAAACGGGCACCCGGCCAAGCGGATGACGTGCCCGGTGTTCGTCTGATTTGAGATCTTTGGGATGAAAATCCATCCGATTCAGCTCATAAGGCAGTTCCAGTTCTTCGAGCAGCCAGACAATGCGGCCGGCGCGGGAATTCGGGGCAAAATGTAGTTTCAGCATGGGTTACGTGACTCCTGTTTACTGGTTCAGCGACGGGTGAGCTCGAACAGCGCAGCGCCCTGGGAGAATTCCTCAATGGGCGGGAAACCGGCGATGATGTCGGGGTAATTGTCTTTGTAGCGATCGATGTACTTTTCGAAGAGGTGCTGCGGCCCGGGGTTCAGACGTGTCGCGCGCATGTCGTAGGCGCTATCGCCGATGCGCAGGCGAACGTCTGGTGATCGTGTAGCCTTTTCCACCCAGGTGCTGTCTGGCGCACCGATGACATAGAGATTGTTGTCAGATTCGACCACCCAGATGATCACCACGTAGGGCAGCATGCCGTCGAACGTGGCCAGGCGCACTTCTTCCGGAAGGGTTGTAGGCCACTGATCTGGCGCGAGCGAGTCGCTGCCACCCAGACGGAGGCCGGGCATCGGCCCGATTGGCGCTGTGATCGCGATGCCGACCAGCACGACAATCAGCGCGGTGAGAACATAGGTCATCCAGCGGGGCATGGCAGGCTCCTGATTTGTGGAGAGCCTTAACGATACAACAACCGGTAAGCTCAGGTCATTCGTACCAAACCAGACTTGGTGTTAGATTCATCGGTCAGAAACCACCCGTTGTTAGCTGAACAGAAACGTAAAATTGAGGGAGACTGCTGATGATTGATTTTGAAATACCGGAAGAAACCAAGGCAATCCGCAACAAGGTCCGGAAATTCGTCCAGGAAGAATGCCATCCGGCTGAAGAAACCTGTACTGCGGATAACTTCGATACCGTCCTGGCAGAGCTGAGAAGCAAAGCGCGCAGCCAGGGTCTGTGGTGCCCGTTTGTCCCGGTTGAGCACGGCGGCATGGGCTTGCGCCCGCTGGCCAATGCGCTGGTGCAGATGGAGCTTGGCGAGAGTTTTCTCGGCGCATTGTCGATGAATACCCAGGGCCCCGACGACGCCACCATGCTCACGCTGCTTGAGCACGGGACTGAAGACCAGAAAGAACGCTATCTGAAGCCGCTGCTCAACGGCGAAAAGCGCATCTGCTATTCAATGACTGAGAAGGCGGCGGGTGCGGATGCCACCGGCATGCAAACGACTGCTGTGCTGGAAGGCGATGAGTGGGTGTTGAACGGTGAAAAGTGGTTCAGTTCTTCCGCCAGTGTTGCCGATATCGCGGTGGTGATGGCCAAGACTGATCCTGAGGCACCTCGTCATGAACAGTACAGCACCTTCATTGTTGAGCTGCCGAATCCCGGCTACGACATCGTTCGTAACATCGAGACTATGCAGCCGCATACCGATCTCGGTCTGAAACTGGGTGGCAGCCACTCGGAAATCAAAATCGAAAACTTAAGAGTGCCGCGTGCCAACATCCTTGGCGGTCAGGGACAGGGCTTCAACATGGGTCAGCATCGTCTTGCCTATGGGCGCCTGCGCCACGGCATGCATAACGTCGCGATGGCACAGCGCGCGCTGGATCTCGCCGCCGGGCATGTGGTTCAACGCAGTACTTTCGGTAAACGTCTGGCAGACCGTCAGGGCGTGCGCTGGATGCTCGCGGACTGTGCGGCTGAAATCTACAAAGCCCGGCTGATGCTGCTGCATATCGCCTACAAAGCTGAGCAGGGCATGGACCTGCGGATGGAGAACGGCATTGCCAAGGTGTTCCTGGCCAACATGGTGCATCAGGTGGTGGATACTGCGCTGCAGCTGCATGGTGCGCTGGGCTACAGCCACGATACGCCGCTGGCTCGCTGGTATACGGGCATCCGCTCGCAGCGTCTGGTTGATGGACCGGATGAAGTTCATCGCTGGCGGACGGGGGCCAATGTGATCAAAGCGTTTGAAGAACATGGCACCACCGCGTCTGCTTGCGGCGGTGAGCTGTTTGAGTAGCCGACCTGATCGTTGTTGGTGATTTGATAGTCGGATCCGGGCCACAGTAGTCGATTGTTGCCCGGATCGAATCAGCTAAATGATGAGGGTCTGAACAAGCTCAGGCCCGACGCCAGTAGTCGGCGGTGTGGGCATCCGGATTCACCACAATGCCATCTGCCAGCACATCGAGCGGATCCCGACCATCCACACCTACCCCAAACGGGTGATAGCCGATCAGGCGCTGCAGTTTTCGCGGCATTTCTCTCACTACTTCAGGTGGCACCGCGAGCAGCTGAATCTCCTGCGGGCGCAGGTAGCTGACCTGATGGCTGATGAAAAAGCCCATCCGCTCCTGATCTTCGGTGACGTTGGCGCCTCCCGCATGCCATAGACCACCCTCCCAGAACAGCGCACTGCCCGATTTCATCTCGATCTGAATTGACTCGGTGTGCTGATCTACCGGGTGCGTCCAGCTATGGCTATGTGGAACCAGATGGGTGGCGCCGTTGGCTTTGGTGAAGTCGTCAAACGCGATCAGCGCGTTGCACAGGAAAGCTGGATGCGGTCGTGGGATTGGCCACAGCCCGTCGTCCTGATGCAGCAGCTGGCGCGTTTCACCCGGCAGGGTATTGAACAGCGTGGTGATATTGAGCTGATTGTGTCGGCCAATCACACCGTCGACGATGGCGCGCAGACGACTATCCAGAAACACCGAGTCGGCGACACGGGTTTTGGCGAGCAGATTGTGGGCCCGCCAGGTGCGACCGGTGTCTGTGCCGATCGCGCGCATTTCGGTGATGGGTACTTCGGTATTGAACGCGGCGCGAATTGTCGCTATAGCATTTTGCGGCAGAAAATCTTCAACAACCGCGTAACCCTGTTCCTGAATACAGGCCACCACCTCGCCGATATCCACAGCGTCAATCATCACACCCGTCTGATCAACGGGGCTGTAGGGGTTGTGCATGGTCCGCTACTCCGCAGTCTGCGAATCGCCATTGTAACGCGCTCTGGACTACTGGGTTGTTGCGACGCAACGCTGGGCCACTTATCTTCTACTCAGGGCAAGGGAGTGACAATCATGATTCGACTGGTATTTGTGCTGCGCAGAAAGGCTGAACTGTCTCTGGCCGAGTTTCAAGACTACTGGCTCAATCAGCACGGTCCTCTGGTCGCCAGTTTCGCGAATGATCTGAATATCCTGCGCTACGTGCAGACCCATACTCTGGAAGACCCGGCCAATCAGGCTGTTCAGCAGGCTCGCGGCGAAATGGAGCCTCACTACGATGGGGTGGCTGAGCTGTGGTGGTCGACCGAAGCGGAACTGGAAGCGGCTCTGCAATCCGCAGCCGGTCAGGCAGCTGGCGCTGCGTTACTGGCGGATGAACAGACCTTCATTGATCTGCCCCAGTCGCCTCTGTGGATGGCTTATGAATACCCACAGGTGAACCCAACCCCCGAGAACATTGTCGCTCGAGTAAAAACCAACGTGGTCCGGGTGTTCTTTCCATTGCGCCACCAGGCCCGACTGACTGAAGAGCAGGCCCGACACTACTGGCTGACCCAGCATGGTCCGATCGTGCGCTCTCATGCTGAAGCAGCGGGGACGCTGTGTTATCGACAGGTGCACCGAGCGAACTCACCGCTGGATGCGGATCTACAGGCTGCGCGGGGCACCAAGGTAGAATCTTATCTCGGGCATGCTGAAGCCTGGGTCGACAGGGGACGTGCGCCCATCACCCACGAAGCGAAACGAGCGAATCAGGCTTTCATTGCCGATGAACACAACTTCATCGATATGGCTCGATCGACGTTATGGTTCGGCAAAGAACACACGATTATCGACCGACGTTGACTAATCTCCGGTGGCTGGCCCATGGAGCCTGACTGAGCCTAGTCGCCAAACCCTTTGCGGGTAATCCAGTCGTTCACGACGCTCACCGCCTCGTGAACCTTCTCCCGGCTCACCATGTAGTAGTGGTCGGCACCTTCGATCTGGTGCAGCTCTTTGTCCGAATGAGTGATGGCATCAAACAGGCGCTGGGCATGACTCGGGGTACAGGCCAGGTCGGCAGTGTTGTTCACCACCAGGACCGGACAGCTGATTCGTGATGCGTTACCCAGACCGTCGGCGTTGCTGTCATCAAAGCTCCACTGTGACAGCCAGGAACGCAGCGTGGTAAACCGCGCCAGCCCCACCGGACCGTCGTTCACGGTCTTCGGGTCACCCAGATAGCAGGTGCCCGCCGGGCGATCGGAGGGATCCTGGGTAGGGTCCAGCCAGCGCACGTCTGCCATGGTGCCGTAGACGACAAATGGACGTTCCGGTGGAAGATCCGGGTTGGCTCGAACTTCTTTAAGCAGAGCCTTGACCCACTCGGTAATGCGCCGGTTGCGGGCGACCTGCGCCTCGCGAAAGCGGCTGACAAATGCTGCACTGTAGGGTGGCTGATTGGGGTTGTCCGGATCATAGAGATTGAGTTCCCGATCCCGCTCAAAGGGTTTGGACTCATCGAGGATGGAGGGATCCATCCACTCGGTCATCGTCACCGCGCGGCTTATGTGCGCTGCCAGCAGCAGGATGCCATCTGCGGGGATGAGTTCAACGTCGGTCAGATCAAGTGGATCACCCGCCGGCGTTGCGGTGATGGTCGGATGCTCAGCCTGATCCTGATAAAACAGCGACAGAGAGCCACCGCCCGACCAGCCGCCCAGCAGCACCTTCTCATAGCCGAAGCGCTGCTTCAGATCGCGGATGCAGGCACCAAGGTCGAGCAGGCACTTTTCCATGATCAGCGCTGAATCATTGCCGCGGTAGCGGGGGTTGCAGTAGATCGCGTGAGTGCCGGATCGAACCAGCGCGTTCACCATCGGCAGAAACGCACCACCACCAATGGGGTGGGAGAAAACCACCACGGTTTTCGACTCGCTGCCTGCCGGTCGCATGCGCATACACTCGACAAACACCACGCCTGTGGATCCGCCATAGGTATCTTTCATCGGGTCCGGGTCTGTGTGGACCACTCCGTAAGGCTCTCTAACTATCTCCACCACGGTGGCTTCCTCTCTCAGCGACCGCTATCTTTTAGCCTAAACGCGGGTCCGGAACCAGTGAAGCGGGTGCCTGAATAGCAGTACACTGAAGGTGATCCTAAAATTCATGCCAGTCGACCGATGATCGTTTCAGTAGTCGAAGAGCCCTAAAGGAGCGGAAGCTGCCATGACTGAGTCAGCGTTGAATCTTGGAGACATCGTCAATCTCGACGACTACCCGATCAGTGATCGAAGTAATCGTGTGCGACAGACCCTGATCGATCGCTGCAGGGCTGATCTCGAGACCAGCCTGTGCTGTGTGATACCGAACTTCATTCAACCGAGTGCGCTCGAAGCGATGGCTGCAGAAGCGATCGGGCTTGAGAAGGGCGCGTATCACAACAACTCACTGAGAAACTGTTATCTGCATCGAGCCCAGGATGCGTCGCTGCCAGCTGATCATCCGCGCAACCTTCAGGATCGCTCCAGCGTGCGCATGATCGCCTACGATCAGATCCCACCTGCGTCACCGCTGAAAGTATTTTATCACGCCGATGCTGTTCGCGAGCTTGTGGCAGACATCGTGGCGCAGGGAGAGCTGTTTGATAACGAAGATCCCTATCAGCCGGCAAACTATGTCTGTTACCGCGACGGCGATGAATCGTCCTGGCACTTTGATGCGGATAACTCTTTCACCATGACCTTGATGGTCCAGCCCGCTGAAGATGGTGGCGACTTTGAGATGTCGCCAAACACCCGCAGCAACGACGATCAGAATTATCAGCATGTCGGTCAGGTGCTGCGTGGCGAACGTGCCGACACGGTTCGATCGATTGGTCGCGAGCCAGGTGCGCTGTGCATTTTCCGGGGCTGCAACGCACTGCACCGGGTATCGCCCGTTCACGGCAACACGCTGCGCATCATGGGCGTATTTGTCTATGAGTTCAGTCCGGGTCTGGTTGGCGACCCGGAGGTCAACGCCACGATCTACGGCGCTCGGACGCAATAAGGTTCCTTCCGGAGAGGTAAGTATGACTCATCACGCAAACGCAAAGCTTCAACAATGGTTGGATCAGGAAGTCCCTGAAGAAGTGCTGGAACCGGATCTGCCGATAATTGATCCTCACCACCACCTCTGGGATCTGCGCACCTTCACAATCCAGCCGCACGCCAGCTTCGAACAGAAGGTGTATCTGTGTGAAGAAATCGTCGAGGACATTAGCGCTGCAGGACACAAGGTCACACAGACCGTGTTTGCCCAGTGCGCTGCGTTCTATCGTGCTCAGGGCCCTGAAGCGATGCGCTGTGTGGGTGAAACTGAATTTGTGCACGGCATTGTCGCGATGAGTAACTCCGGGGTGTATGGAGATACCCAGCTGTGTGCGGGTATTTTCGGCAGTGCCGATCTTCGTGCCGGTAAAAGCGTTGGCGAGGTATTGCAGGCACACCTTGCCGCGTCGCCAAATTTCCGCGGCGTGAGAACGGCTTTTCCAAGCGACCTCAACGACAGTTTTCTGGAAGGCTACGCTCTGCTGGCCGACTTCCAGTTGAGCTACGATAACTATTCCCCGGACGTCGACAGATTACCGACGCTGGCCAAGCTGGCTGATCGATATCCCGAAGTCCCGGTGATCGTTAATCATCTGGGTGGCCGGATTGACCCTGACGCCTCGGCGGATGAGATTGCGCGCTGGCGTGCCGGTATCGATGCCATAGCCCGGTGTCCCAACGCGGTTATGAAGTGCGGGGGTGCCCAGCAACGGGTGGGGGCCTGGGAACCACCTTTTCACATGAATAATCGCGCCAGTCCGATCGGCTCAGAAGAGCTGTGCGAGCTGCTGCTGCCGTTTTATCAGTACGCGATTGAGGCTTTCGGTCCCGATCGCTGTATGTTTGAAAGCAACTTCCCGGTGGATAAAGAATGCGTGTCCTATCGGACGCTATGGAATACCTTCAAACGGATCGCCCGGCGCCTGGGTCTCAGTGATGCTGAGAAAACGGCGATCTTCAGCGGCACCGCCGCCCGGGTCTATCGACTGAGCTAGGTTCCGGGTTCGAATCGCTGCAGTGTGCAAGAGCGATGTGTGTTCTGCTGATCGGGTATATTATTGGGCCATTGAGGGACAGGACAGAAGGGACAGATCATGAGCGAAATCAGATCAGACCAGGACGATACAGTCGCGGCGGATTCGAAAGCTGATTCTGCAAGGCGCGCCATTATCAGCCCGTTTCTTTCAGACAATCCTCCGCCGGTGATCGAAGACCCGTATGCGGTGCCGATCGAAGACATCAACATGATCGATGGGCGTCTGTTTCAGCAGGACATTCACTGGCGACACTTCGAGCGGCTGCGTGCGGAGGATCCGGTGCACCTCAATGAACTGCCCGGCTTCGGACGCTACTGGTCGCTGACCAAGTTCGAAGACATCATGTTTGTCGACACCAATCACGAACTGTTCTCCTCCGCACATGGCATCACCATTGGCGCGAAGGTGGGTGCGGAGTCGAACAGCGATGAACTGCAGTTTTCCAATTTCATCGCGATGGACCCGCCCAAACATGACCTGCAGCGCGCGACGGTTGCTGGCGTGGTCGCGCCGCGCAACCTGTCGCTGCTTGAGTCCACCATTCGCGAACGCACGGCCCGGGTGCTGGACAGTCTGCCCACCAACGAGACCTTCAACTGGGTTGACCTGGTATCGATCGAGCTGACCACGCAGATGCTGGCAACGCTGTTTGATTTTCCTTTTGAAGAACGACGCAAACTGACCCGCTGGTCAGACGTGGCAACCGCACCGCCGGGTATCGGCATTGTCGACACGCCCGAACAGCGCCGTGAAGAGTTGATGGAGTGTCTGGCGTATTTCACCAAACTTTGGAATGAGCGGGTGCATCAGGATCCGCCGGGCAACGATCTGATTTCCATGCTCGCTCATGGTGAAAACACCAAAAACATGCAGCCCTTTGAGTTCCTCGGCAATCTGATTCTGCTGATTGTTGGTGGCAACGACACCACTCGGAACTCGATGAGCGCCGGTGTGCTGGCGCTGAATCGTAATCCGGCGGAGTACGACAAGCTGCGCAACGATCCCTCGCTGATCACCAACATGGTTCCGGAAATCATCCGCTACCACACGCCGCTGCCGTATATGCGCAGGACGGCTAATCAGGATATTGAGATTCGCGGCAAACAGATCAAAGCCGGCGACCAGCTGCTGATGTGGTATGTCTCAGGTAACCGCGACGACGAAGTGATTGATCGTCCTGATGAGTTCCTGATCGACCGATCCAACGCCCGTCATCACCTGTCTTTTGGCTTCGGGATTCATCGCTGCATGGGCAATCGTCTGGCAGAAATGCAGCTGAGGGTCCTGTGGGAAGAGATCATGACCCGGTTCAGCAAAGTTGAGGTGGTCGGGGAGCCCCAACGGCTGCGCTCGAGCTTTGTTCGCGGTATCACTGACCTGCCGGTCAGGGTCCACCCGCTTTAGTCACCATCAACTCAGGAAACACTATGTTCACGAATATCCGCAGCGGGCTGACAGCGCCTGTTCTCCTGGTCAGTTTGATCTTTATGCTGACGTCCTGCTCACAGTCTGACGAGCCGGCGGACCTCGAGCCTGCTCCGATCCCGGAGGCTGAAGTTCCCGTCAGCGCGCAGGAGATCCATGCCGCCGCGCTGGTGCTCGATGCCCACGCGGATATCGAAATTCCGGACAAACCCTCCCGCTATGCGGGGGCTGATGGCCTGTCACGCGTTGCCCCTGACAAGATGCGCGCAGGTGGTATGGATGCAGTTGTGATGAGTGTTGCCGTTGGGCCTGGTCCCAGGACGCCGGAGGGATACCTGGCGTCACGCGCACTGGCAGATGAAAAAATTGCGGCAGTGGCGGCTCTGGCCAGTGATCCGGCCAACAACGCAGTCATTCCGCGCACAGCTGACGAACTGGTTGCCGCTCACGAGGCGGGTAAAAGCGCGCTGATCCTGGGTTTTCAGAACGCGCTGATCCTCGGTACAGATCCTTCCGTGATCGACGATCTCTATGAGCAGGGCGTTCGGGTTTTTGCACTCACCCATATGGGCCATAACGATTTTGCCGATTCGTCGCGGCCACTGTACGTGGCAGAACTGGGCGCTCGCGAAGCGGATGCAGAACATGGTGGGCTGTCCGAGCTGGGGATCGCTGCGATCGAGCGGATCAACGCCCTTGGCGGTATCGTCGACGTGTCGCAGCTGTCGAAACAGGCAGCCCTGCAGGTATTGGAACTGTCTCGTGCGCCGGTAATTGCCAGTCACTCAAATGTCCGCGCGCTGACCGATGTCAGTCGCAATCTGTCTGACGAAGAAATTGATCGGATTGGCGAGACCGGTGGGGTGATCCATGTGGCACCGTTCAGGGGCTATCTGTTTGACTCTGCCGACCCTGAGATGGATCCGAATATCCGCGCGGCACGTCGCGCTGTTGGCATCGACGAAGATTATCTCTATCCGTTTGAGCTGTACTGGGAGATTGATGACCCCCAAGTACAGCGAGAGTTTCTCACCTCGGTGAGTGACATTCTCGGTCCTGCCTATCTGGACGATATGCTTGAGCACATCGACTACATCGCGCAGCGGATTGGCGTCGATCACGTTGGCATCGGCACCGACTTCAATCACGGCAGCGGTATTGAAGGGTTCAACGATGCCAGTGAAGCGTTGAATGTCACCATCGAGCTGATTGAGCGCGGCTACAGTGCGGACGATATCGGGAAAATCTGGGGTGGCAACTTCCTGCGAGTCTGGCGCGGCGCTGAAGCTGCAGCTGCTCAAGAAGCAGCCGTCGACGCCGATTAGGCGTCTGACAAGCTCGCCGTAAACTACGATGACCGGATTCCGCCGGTCATCGATTCGCGCAGCAAACTCGGCTCCTGTAGGCTTGTCGCTTACTCGCCAGATTCCTCTCCATGCGCCGACTGCCCGATACGGATCCCGCCACCAATATTGATTGGTTCATATTCATCGCCAGTGCCGGCATCGTCTTTGCGGTGTGTATACCGCTTGCTCTGTACCCTGAAGCAGGGGAGATAGCGCTTAACGGGGCATTTACCTATGTCACCGAGCAGCTGGGTATTGCCTACATTCTGTTCAGCATCGGCGCAATAAGCCTGCTGCTCTACCTGGCATTTTCGCGGTTTGGTCATATTGTGCTGGGCGGCAGCGGTGCGCCGGACTTCGGCACTTTCAGCTGGGCGGCTATGCTGTTCTGCGGCGGTATCGGCACCAGCGTGTTGTACTGGGGCACAATCGAGTGGGCCCACTACTATCAGACACCCCCCATGGGTCTGGCTGCACAATCCACCGAAGCCTTGCAATGGGCAGCCGCTTATCCGCTGTTTCACTGGGGTTTCACGGGCTGGGCTCTGTATTGTCTGCCGGCGGTGGCGGTGGCTTATGCTTACCATGTTCGCGGCGTGCAATCGCTGACCTTGAGTGCTGCCTGTGAGCCGATTATCGGTGTCTGGGCACATCGTTTTCCCGGGCGCATCATTGACCTCACCTACATGATTGGCCTGATCGGCGCCTGCAGTACCGGCATTGGTCTGGCAGTTCCGCTGATTGCCGCCTGCCTCGGCTGGATGTTCGGATTGGCAGATACATTCGCCCTTAAGGTGGTGGTGATCAGTGTGGTCACCCTGGTGTTTGTGATCAGCGTCTGGGTCGGTTTGGAGAAGGGCATCAAACGCTTGAGCAATCTGGCGGTGTGGCTGGCATTTGCCCTGCTGGGTTTTGTGCTGATCACCGGACCGACTGTCTACATTCTGGAGTTCGGCACCACGACGTTCGGATTCATGTTGCAGAACTATATGACGTTGAGCACCTGGACAGATCCGGCTGCAGGCTCGAACTTTGTGGAGTCCTGGACGGTCTTTTACTGGGCCTGGTGGCTGGCGCTGGGGCCGTTCATGGGGATCTTTGTGACGAAGATTTCCGGCGGACGGACCATCCGTCAGGTCATTCTTGGCTCGCTGGGTTTCGGTACACTCGGGACCGGGCTGTTTTTTATCATTCTGGGTAACTACGCCGTGCATCTGCAGCTCAGCGATCAGTTGGCAGTGCTCGGCACCTTGAACCATTCCGGCGCTGCGACTGCGGTTGTTCAGGTGATCGCATCGCTGCCGTTGGCTGCTATCGTGGTGCCGGTGTTCTGCCTGATCTGCGTAATCTTTGCGGCCACCAGCTACGACTCGGCTTCATACACTCTGGCGTCTTCGACGACCCGAGCCTTACCCCGGGACGCACATCCGGCACGCTGGAACCGCGTGTTCTGGGCGGTTTCACTGGGCCTGTTGCCGATTACGCTGATTCAGATTGGCGGGCTGCGACCGCTGCAGTCAGCCGTTGTCGCTGTCTCGGTGCCGCTGCTGGTGGTGGTTGCGGTGATGACTGCGGGGCTCTGGAAAAGTCTCCATGACGACGAAGCTGCTGCTCGCGAGGTGGCCGACCGGGGTCCATTGGCTGTGAGGTAATCGTGTGAGATGCTGTGCGGGCGCGATGACTGCAGCGATTTTATGAAGCCAACATTCTGGAGAACAGCCGTGTCGTTAACCATCACTCCTTCCGGACAAGCATGCGGGGCTCAAATTACCGGCGTCGATCTGACCGTACCGTTGAGCCCGGAGACCGTTCAGGAAATTCGCGACGCCTGGTTGGCCCACCATGTGTTGAGTTTTCCGGATCAGTCGATGAGCGACGATGATCTGGAACGCTTTTCCCAGTATTTCGGCAGTTATGGTCACGACCCCTTCTTTGGCCCGATCGAGGGTCGCGAGCACATCGCCGCGATCAGACGCGAAGCAGACGAACAGACACCCATTTTTGCAGAGAGCTGGCACAGCGACTGGAGTTTTCAGGAAAGTCCGCCGATAGCCACCTGTCTATTAGGTATTGATATTCCACCCCAGGGCGGCGACACACTGTTTGCCAATCAGCATCTGGCGTATGAGCAGATGCCTCCTGAACTCAAAGCCAAACTTGAAGGCAGGATTGGGATCCATTCCGCCGTTCTCGGTTATGCACCGGACGGTCCGTTTGGTGAGAAAGACAAAGCCAACGGCCGGAGTATGGACATCCGCCCATCAGCGGAAGCCTATGAGACTCAACAACACCCGCTCATCCGCAATCACCCTGAAACCGGCAGAGCCGGAATATTTGGCGGAGCGTTCATCTACATCATCGGCATTGAAGGTATGACTGATGAAGAGTCGAGACCGGTGCTCGAGGAGTTGATGGCCTGGCAATCGCGCCCGGAATTCGTCTATCGCCACGCCTGGCAGCAAAACATGCTGGTGATGTGGGATAACCGCAGTGTTCTGCACCGCGCAACGGGCGGCTACGAGGGCTATCGTCGTGAGCTGCATCGAGTCACGATTAACGCTGCCGCTTGAGCTGAAGGAGGAATTTCATGCCCATCCGCCGTTTACTGTTTGTCGCTGCGTTGTTCACTGTGGTCGGCTGTGCAACAAGCAATCAACCAAAAGCTGAGTCGACCACCGCAACGGGCAGCGATATCCCGGCTTCTGCCACCTTTGGATGGGTGGATGAATTCAGCGCTGCGCCAAGTTCGATCCTGGATAACCAGATCAGCAACGCATTGCGCAATGAGTTTACAAAGAAGGGCTACGTGGAGAGTTCAGCTGCACCGGACATCGTCATCAGCTACGAAACCATTGAGATAGAGAAGGTAAAGGAATCGAATCCGGTCCGCATCGGCATTGGCGTGGGTTCCTGGGGAGGCAGCAGCGGCGGTAGCGTTGGCTCTTCTGTTGATGTTGGCGGAGATGAGGAAGTGTTGTTGCAGAATCAGCTGGTTGTTCGGGCCCTGGATCCGAATACCGATCAGGAAGTCTGGATCGGCACCTCGACCACGTTTGATGAGCATCCGGGAGATGCAGTAATCAATACGACTGTCGCTGAACTGATGCAGGGGTTTCCAGCCAGACGCCGCTGACTTAACCGTATATTGGAGCACATCCGCGTGCGGTGCATACTGCTCGACTGTACTGCTTAGACAGCCGATAAATCAGCGGTTCGGACAACTATGAGCTATTTACCGACAATCAAATCATGCGGCTCGGTGCTGATCTGGCTGGTCTTATCCAATAGCAGCCAGATAGTCTGGGCGGCTGAAGACATTAACCAAACCAAGACTGTCGACCCAACCGGAACCGTAAAGATTCACAATCCCCGTGGGGATCTGGAGATCCATGGCTGGGAACGTTCCGAGGTACAGGTCGAGGGAGAATTGGACGATCTCGCTGAGAGCGTCCAGTTTGAAGTTGACGGTAAGCTCACGATGATTCGAGTGTTACTGCCAACCAGCAACGTCAACTGGGGCGACGGTTCGGATCTGAGTATTTACGTACCCCACGCCAGCCGGTTGCAGGTCGATGGCGTATCGGCGGACATCGAAATCGAAGATGTATCCGGTGCGATTGCGATCAGAACCGTGAGCGGCGATGTAGAGGTTTCGGGGATAGGCAGCAATACCCGGATCGAAACCGTCAGTGGCGATGTGGATGTGGATGACCGGACTGGCAGGTTGTCAGTCGTCACGACCAGCGGAGACCTGGACCTCGATATCGATGCCGACGACGTCTTCGTTGATACCATGTCTGGAGATGTCGACCTGCAGCTGGGTTCATTCACTAAACTGGCAGCAGAGTCCGTCAGCGGCTCGCTCAACATAGCCGGGTATTTGAACCAAGCCGGCAGCATCCAGGCAAAGACCGTCAACGCGGACATTGATTTGGAATTGACTGCGCCGGTGAATGCACACATTCAGGCAATGGCCGTTGTCGAAGGTGGGATCAGCAACGCCTTGACTGACGACCAACCAAAACGGATGCATTCGAGACAGACGATACTGAAGACGGTCTTGGGAGACGGCTCTGCGCAAATTACGCTGAACACCATCAGTGGCGAGATTGACATCAAGTAAGCGGATGCAGAATGTAAACACATCGCAGGGCAATTGGTTTCAGAGGCTTTATCTTCAGCTGAAGCACCGGCGGGTGATGCGGGTAGCCACGCTCTACCTCATTCTGTTCTGGCCTATTATTCAAGTTGCCGACATCCTTTCACCCGCATTGGGCTTGCCTCCCGAAGCCATGCAATATCTGTTGATTGTATTCGCCGCTGGCTTCCCGGTCGCACTGACTTTGTCCTGGCTATTTGATCTGAATCGATCAGGTATCGTCCGTTCGACGGGAACTTCAGAAGAAGGCGGCAGTTTACCAATCGAGCAAGCGCTGGTGGGCCGCCGGGTGGAGAGGTCAATCATCGGCCTTCTGCTCCTGGTCATTGTTGTGCTGTCCTATTTCCAGTACTGGGCGAATCCAGACAACGCGCCGACCACTACATCAAATACAGCGGTTCCCAGGGCAATACCAGCTTTAGCAGTGCTACCTTTTGTCTCCTTCAGTGAAAACCAAAAAGATCAGTTCTTTTCCGATGGTATGACTGAAGAGTTGTTGAACGTCCTGTCACAACTACAGAACCTGCGGGTGATAGCACGCACCTCGTCGTTTGCGTACAAAGGTGTCAACAAAAGTGTTCAGGACATTGGTGCTGAACTGCAGGTCGATACAATTCTGGAAGGTAGCGTGAGACGCAATGATGTTGATGACACCATCCGCGTCACCGCCCAGCTTATTGATGTCGAAACCGGCGACCATATCTGGTCGCAGACCTTCGACCGGGAATACCGCGACGTGTTCAAGATACAGGATGAAATCGCCGGGGCGGTGGTCGACCAACTGCAGATTTCCCTGCTTGTCGACGAGCAAGGCGACATCAAATCTCACGACTCAGCTAACCCCGAGGCAATGGTGGTCTTCAGCATGGGCCGGGCGGAGGTGGCCAAACGAACACAAACCAGCCTCAAAGACGCGGTAAGGTTTTTCACCAGGGCGATTGAAACAGATCCACAATATGCAGACGCACATGCGGAACTGGCAAAAACCTATGCATTGATCTTCAGCTATGGTGATGAAACACCTGAGCATCTGGTAAAAGCGGAACAAGCCGCCAGCAGAGCGGTTGAGATCAATCCCACCAGCGCGGAGGGGTGGGCTGCATTTGGCCTGATCTATATGCAGCAACATGACAAGACTGCAGCCACACAAGCACTGCACAAAGCACTTTCCTTCAACCCGAACCATGCCATGGCGAATATGTGGTTAGGTGAACTGCAGATCGATCCAGAGCAACGTCAGGCATACCATGAGCGCGCGTTCAGACTGGATCCACGTTCTCCAGTCGCCGGTTACAACGTTGCCAATGATCTGTTTGAGGCAGGGCGCGATGCCGAGGCGATGGATGTATTCAGCCAGATTGTGAAGGCAGATCCGTATTTTCCCCTGGCTTATGAACTGGTCGCACGCATCAATGAAAGTCATGGGCGGTTAGCGGCGGCGATTCGCCATTATGAGAGGGCGATTGAACTCGATCCGCGCGCCCAAACAGCTGCGCAGCTGGCAGAGCTCTACATGGATATTGGCGATTTTGATACTGCTGAGCAGTGGGTCGACACAGCGTTTGCCGGCAAAACCCAGACAACTTCTGCGCAATTGCAATGGTTACGCATCAGCCTACTCGCGGCGCGCGGGGATCAGGCAGGAGCCAGAGCGCATATGCGCAGGATGTTGGACGTTACCAAGGCAGACTTCGCTGCCTATTCCAATGCTGCTATTGCGGCCTACTTCCTTGCTGAACCACAGCTGGCGATTGATGCCTGGGAACAAGGTCAACGATTGCAGGCAGAGACCAGACGCCCGATCGCTATGGTCCCTGGCGATGAAACCAGGATGTTTGAGCCCAATCTGGAGGCGTCAATTGCAGTCGCATACGCCTATTTGCAAGTCGGACGTCAAGCAGACTCCGAAGCGGTGCTCACCGAGCTCGATTCGTGGCTGGTTAAACAAATAGGCGCACAAGCGAGGGTGCGTCCGGACCTGTGGTATGTCAAAGCGCAGGTCATGTCCATTCGCGGTGAATCAAGTCTGGCGCTGTTGCACCTGCAGCGCGCTATTGACGAGGGTTGGCGTCAGCATTGGCGACCGTTTATTGAACCCAGCTTCGTAGAATTGTTGGAGTTGGAAACATTCAAATCCATGATGGCGGGGCTTGCGGCGCGCATGCAGCTGATGGGTGACCAGCTTGAGTTTGATGGTTTGTTTACCTTGGTGACGCCTGTTGGGCTAGCGACAAGCTAGCTGACCGAACTCGATATTGGATTCTGGACTGAAGTGACCATTTCCCTGCGTGAATCCGAGAGTTAGTGACCTGTTGGTACACTGGCTAGTGCGTTCCTGGTCTGCTGGCAGGATCACTATCTACTTACCTATCGACCAAAGCCTTCAGGGCGTATACCAGATCGGTGACGTGTAGGCGCGTTCCTGCAGTACCATTGGAACTTCGTCGGACATCTTCACGCCCAGGCGAATCTGGTCATATGCCGTCCAACGTGGTGTCGGAATTTCGATGACCCGTGCGTAATAGAAGGCTTTCAGGGAAGGATCGAAATCGGGGTCACTCCACCAGGCAGTCAGCAGCGCATCACCAATCGAGTTTGTGTAAGTTGCTGAGTCGACATCAACCGTTGACCCGACAGCTTCAGATACCTTGCCATCCACGACCGCTCTGCCGTCAGACACGGCAACGTCGTAGATCGACTCATGAACTTCTCCGTAGGTGTCCAGCCAGCCTTTAATGATCTGAACCCGATCGAGATTTGCGCCATCTGCATCCTTCGCAGCGGCCAGCAAAAATGTTGGTGCAGCGTCGTCTGGTGCTCGAGTCAGATCACCGCCCATTGGGACTCCCTTGGCGTAGCCGATCGCTGCCATATCGTTGCGGAAGGCATCAGCTTCGGCGAAATGAAATCCGCCGAACATCCGGACGGTCATGCGCGGACCGGTTGTGGCGTAGACTTCTTTGCGCATCATTGCATCCCAGAGGGCTTCCCGCGTGTTCTCGGTCGCCCAGACGGCTGCATAACCAGCGCTCTGGCTTTCCCAACC
>CAKZWF010000078.1 GCA_937921865.1 uncultured Pseudomonadales bacterium
GACAAGGTCGTGCCACTGATAGTCCATAGGTCTTTTTGTCCGTGCGCTCCGGCGGCGCATGCTACCGCAGCCGCAGAGCGCACGCCCGAATCCACTATTGACATTAATGTTAATAATACTATTATCGACACTATTGTAGATAACGGAGTTGTACCCGTGAGCACAGATCGTACTGAGACACTGCGCATGCAGCCGCTGGTGGCCTGGCGGGCAGTTAAGAAACTGATCAACAATCCTGAAGATACCGCTCAGGTATTCATCATTATCCGGGCACTGTCCGGGCCTTCGCTGGAGCAGGGTTTGCGGCGCTTCATAGAGTTGCCGTTTGGCCGCCGGGTGATTGAAGAGAAGCTGGACCTGCTGGCTACCCTCAGTGATCGCGACGCACTTCGGTTAATGCCCGAAGGTAGTCTGGCCGATGCCTATCTCCACTTTGTCGAGTCCGAAAATCTCAGTGCTGATGGCCTGGTCGAAGCCAGCGAAACGGCACCGGAAGGCTATGACAACCCATGGCTGCAGCGCTACGGCCTGCGCCTGCGGGATATGCACGATCTCTGGCACACCACCACCCAGTATGGTCGTGATGAGCTTGGCGAGCTGTGTCTGCTGGCCTTCACCTACGCGCAGACGGGCAATCGCGGAATTGGCTTTATCGTCATGGTGGGCATGCTCAAGCTGCGCAAAAAGTTTGGCAATGGCGTGTTCCAGGCCGCTCTGCGCGGTTATCGTGACGGCCGCCGGGCAGCCTGGCTGCCCGGTCAGAACTGGGAAGCACTGTTGCAGCAACCGCTGGATCAGGTTCGTGCTCAGTTGGTGATTGACACACCGGTGACCTATCAGCAGGTTCGAGCGCAGGCAGTGACCGCCTGAATCCTGATTCGTGAGTTCCGGCCGGCAGAGATGGCCGTCTGGCTTAGCGATTGCGCTTAGTCTGGTCGTATTCAGGCAGTCATATCGCTAGAATCCGCCGGACTCGAATCAGAGGATATCGAATGTCCATGTCTGCCGCCGGAATCAGCGGTTTTGCTGCGTACCTGCCACCGCACCGTGTGCAACTCGAAGACTGGTGCCGATGGACGGGTGACCAGTGGAGCAAAATCGAAACTGTAGTCGGCCACAGCTTTCGAATCCGCGGTGCCAACGAGAACGCCTACACAATGGCCGCGACCGCGGTGCTGCGACTGATCGAGCGCTATGGCGTAGACCCTGCTGCGATCGGTTTTCTCGGCTTCGGTACGGAGTCGAGCACAGATAACTCCGCAGGCGCGGTCATTATCAAAGGCATGGTCAATGCAGCCCTGCAGTCACGCAACGCGCCGGAAATCTCCCGGGAATGCGAAGTGCCAGAATTCAAGCATGCCTGTCTCGGGGGTGTTTATGCGCTGAAGTCTGCTACCCGTTACGTGGCCACAGACGGCAGCGATCGGGTGGCCGTGGTCGTTTGTGCGGATATCGCCGAATACGCTCGAGCTTCTTCTGGCGAACCGACTCAAGGCGCTGGGGCGGTCGCAATGCTGGTGGAACCCAACGCTCGTCTGCTGAGCGTGGGACTTGGCCAATCCGGTAGCGCCTCTGCCTATCGCGGCGCAGATTTCCGCAAACCCTTCACCCGCTTCATGGGCCAGACCCCGGGTGAATTTGGTCAGCCAAGAGACTTCCCGGTATTCAACGGTAAGTATTCGACCACCTGTTATGTCGATGAAGTCCTGGCCGCCGCACGACACCTGTTTGCCCGTGCGACCTCACGTCCCAGTGAACTGTTGCGCAGCATGAAGGCCACGTTTCTGCATCGGCCTTATCAGCGTATGGCGGAAACCGGACTGGCGTTTACTTTTCTGTTGGCGCTTGCGCTCGGTGATGGTGAAGATCTGGCGGAACTGGCTCAGTACGCACATGGTGCAGATGTAGACCCGGACGATCTGGCTGCTGAACTGGTAGCGGCACCCGACGTGCACGCACTGGTCGCGGCCGGTGCCCCAGGCACCGAACTTTACCCACTGAGTACCCGTACTGTCCGCCATCTGCGGGAAACTCCACAGTTTGCCGCGTTGTCCACCAGCTACGGGCACGAACGCATGCGTGAAGTTGGAAATCTCTATACCGCTTCGCTGCCAGCCTGGATGGCTGCCGGGATTGAACAGGCGGCACTGGCCGTGGATACAGAAGATGCCGGGCAGATACTTGCGATTGGTTACGGCAGCGGTGATGCGGCGGAGCTTATTCCAATGACTCTGGCGGATGGCTGGCGCCAGGCGGCTACCCGGATTGGCTTTGCTGAAGCGCTGGCAGGTTCTAACGACCTGGATGAAGCTGGTTACATCGCGTTGCACGAAGGCAGCCAGGGTGCCGAGGTCGGCAGCTCTCCAGGCGTGTTCTATATCGATGCGTTGGGGACCAACACCGAGGGGTTCAATGATCTGGGTATCGAGTATTACCGGTACCACTCGAGCTGATCGTCCTCGAGGCAGAGCAGCTTTTCAGCCGAGAGGTCTCAGCCGAGAAAGGGCTGGCCATGAATGGCCTGAATGAAGGTCCAGGTCGAGAGCGCGGCATATAAACCGAAAAACACAGCAATCATTGAGTTGGCGGTAGATGTTGCCAGTTTTTCCGGTAACAGCGCTGCAGCCAGCGGCAGTGCCTGCATCGCATGCATACCGAAAAAGTGAGCGACCCGCAGATCACCGCCGTCGCGCGACCAGTTGAATCCGACCAGGCCATTGGCGTCGGTTGCACTACCTCCTACCCAGTGACCGCTGGCTGAACTGCCCAGATAACCGCCGAAGCCGCCACCCAGGACAAATGTTCCGATAAGACCCAGCGCCACAGCCAGCGCAAAAGGGTTGCTCAACCTGTGGGTTCGCAGGATCTCCAGGCCCATGGCAAGAGTGGCCACTACCATCAGCACGGCACCGCCTCCCATCAGGCTGTACATCATCGCGTTAAACGGTGTGGACCTATTGAAGTGGGACATTTCACCGCGTGCCGCCTGCACCACGATGTAGAGCATTTCCAGAACTGCGCAGACAACGGGTATCCAGGCCAGCGCGCGGCCCCGCCGTGACCTGAAGTAGTGGAGCGGCAGCAGCGGCGCAAACCATGCGAGAGTGGCGAAATAGACGGCAATTGACGCAGAGAACTTGGCAGGCTTGTTCCACACTGAGACGCCGAGCAGGGTTCGGTCATCGACAATAGCCATGCCGGCACACAGCACAAACACAACGGCCATGGCGACCGCAATCTGATACCACAACTGATGGCGCTGTTTCAGCCCCGGGCTGGTTCGCAGGTTCAGGTAGCTGGCGCGATCAGCAAACGCCAGCGTGTTCATGCTGGCGTTGCGGCTGGCTTCAACACCAGGCGGCGTCCGTATTTGATCAGGCAGTACAGAGCAAGACCGGCCGGGCCAGCCATGAAAGTCAGCAGCAGACAGGGAATCACCAGCAGGTGGTGAATGCCTTCTGCCCGTGAGTCCGAAACCTCCCAGGAACCGACAAACAGATCAAACGCCAGATAGTGAATCCAGCCTGCCAGCAGCAGTGCGTCAACGGTGAATAAAGATTTGACCCCGGCCAGTGAGCCGAAGCCGCCGTCTGCCGGGGCGCTGCCGGCGTTGCTGAGCATCAGATATGCATAGAGCAGCGCGATTGTCACCGGGATGAGGATCCGGGCGAACACCTCGACGACAAACTTTTGACCGGGAAGCAGGATGAGGCCAGCCCACCCGATCATGGCTATCGCACCTGCAATCGAGAAGAGATTTTCCAGCATGTGTGTGCTCACGAAATGTTAGAGGGGCGATTCTTCAGATCAATATTGACATTGTCAAGTTATGTCATTCCCGAACAGAGCTTTCCCAGAATCGTGCTGCCTGATAGAACAGCCCTGCGAACAATCCAAGTGTCGCCAGCAGCGCCAGCAGGGCCACTAAGCCGGTCTCGGGAACGATCAGCAGATAAATTCCGATCAGCACCAGGGAACTGACTACGATGGTCTCTGCCTTGAAGTCACTCAGCTGTGCCGGTGCCCGCGTTGCGAAGAATGCTTCGTTGTCCGGGTCGTAGCGGGCTCTGCGCATGGTGATATGGGCGACCCAGTTCATCAACGCAACGATGAGAGCCGTGCAGACAAACCAGGCTCCGAGCCAATCGGGTCCGAGCGTTTTCACCTGCAGAAATTCCAGCAGACCGATAATGAATGGGAACAGCGAATCGGTTGTGACGGGAACCCAGGTGAATCTCATGACGTTACTGGCATAAACCACCCAGATGATCACGAATCCCAACAGCGTGGCGCTGATCTGCAGCCAGGCAATGAGAGCAAACCAGTTAGCCTCGAGCAGATAACTGGTGTCATCGATGTGTGACCACAACATTTCCAGAGCCAGAGCCTGGACCATGCTCAGCAGGGTCAACAGCACCGTGGGAAAGTGTTCTTTGGCTCGCTGACGCATCGCGTTCATGGGCTGGTCCGTGTTTCGGCGATCACAGCGAGAGGCTCTGCCGAATCAAAGCTGGCGGAGGAAGCGCAGCAGCGCATCATTCACTTTGTCGGGTGCTTCCTGTTGAGTCCAGTGGCCGATGCCGGGAATCAGTTCGTTGATGCGCAGATCCTTCACATGGTCCGGCATCGCCTGCAGAGCGGCGGCTGCCATCATGATCACGCCATCACGATCACCGGCGACAAACATGGCCGGCTGCTGAATCTCAGTTGGCGCACCTTCGGTCAGCTCCCAGGTCAGGTCGTGATTGCGATAGTAGTTCAACGGTCCCCGCATGCCCGATCGTTCAAATTCGGCGGTATAGAAGTCCAGATCCGTTTCTTTGAGCCAGGCGGGGAGTGTTTCGGGATTGGGCAGTCCGGTGAACATATCATCGTCGGGGCCACGTGCTGACAAGGTGGTCAGATCGGTTTCCCCGGCAGCCATGACCAGGAATTTCTTCAGCGCGGTGCGAATGTCTTTTTCGAACTCCGCTTCCGCGACTCCCGGTTCAAAAAAGTACAGCTGATAGAAGAACTGACCTTTGAATATCTCCCGCATGGCGGGCATCGGTTGCACTGGTGAGCGGGCGCTGAATGGCACAGACAGAGCGCCGACCGCGCTGATCCGGTCCGGATGATTCAACGCGCAGGACCATGCGGTGGGTGCGCCCCAGTCGTGACCAATGACGATTGCGGTGTCGTAGCCGAGTGCGGGAATCAGACCAATGATGTCATTGACGACTTCTACCTGATTGTAGGCTTCTATGTTGGCTGGCTTGTCACTCTTGCCGTAGCCACGCATGTCAGGTGCTACTGCATGGTAGCCCGCGGCTGCCAGCGGTTCGAACTGGTGGCGCCAGGAGTACCAGGATTCCGGAAAGCCATGCAGCATAAGGACCAGAGGACCTTCACCCTGTTCGGCAATGTTCAGTTCAATGCCGTTGGTGGCGATGCGTCGTTCGGCAATCTGGCTCATGCGCGCTGCTCGGCGCCGGGCAGAATGGCGCCGCGCGCCGCGCTGGTGTAACCGTCGCTGGCGCTCCAGGCGACTTCGCCGCCGACGATGACTGTATCGACGCCGATCGAGTCGCGCACATAGCGGCTGCCATCACCGGGTACGTCCTGAACGTAATATTCCGCGCCGCGGGCGATTGTGTTCGGATCGAAGATCGCGATGTCGGCCACATAACCCTCCTGCAGCAGACCCCGCTCGGGTATGCCCCAGATTTCGGCGGTTTCCAGAGTCAGCTTGCGCACTGCTGTTTCTAAAGACATGGCCTGCTGGTCGCGAACAAAGTTGCTGAACAGATAGCCGGTGTCGCCGTAGGTGGAGAAAGACAGAATGTGCGCGCCACCGTCGCTGGCACCGATGTGCACGTTGTCTGCGTTCAACAGACTGGCGACTTTGACATTGTCGTTATGGCCCATGTCTGCCGCGAGGAAGTGAGCGTCGAGATTTTCTTCCAGCGACAGATCGATCATCACATCCACCGGTGTGCTGTTGCGGATCTCGGCAATCTCGGCGAGCGTCTTGCCAACCAGGGGTTGATTTTCGGCGCTGTTCACCTGCCGCAGGATCAACCGCGGCCACAGTGGAGCTAGTCGGGCGGCTTCCGCGATCAGCGCCTCGCGACGGGCTGGATCGGAGAAGGCGGCAACAATGCCGTCATGAGTTTCGAAGCGCATGATCTGATACCAGCCAGGGAAGCGGATGAACAGCAGGCTGGGTACTGCGAAGCTGAAGCTGATGTCGATGGGTCGAGTCTGCACCTGAGGCCAGACCCGGGCACCGGTGGCGAACTGTTCGTTAACGCGGGCCATGACTTTATCGACAGCGTCGGAGTTGTCGCTGTTGACAAACAACGGCGAAAAAGTGGTTGGAATATTGTACTTTCTTGACAAGTCGGCCAACTGATCAACCCGCGCTACCGTCAGATCGCCGTCGTAAAACTCAGGCACAATCTGCAGGACGCGACCATAGTCGCCGAGCACGCTGCACAATGACTCCAGTTCGTGGATGTCCGCGTAGCGGCTGGGTACCGGTTGCAGGGTTTCATCCATATCCACGAAGCTGGTCGACAGCCCTACCGCTCCTGCGTCCAGAGCCTGGCGCAGCAGATCCATCATCTGGGTGATTTCGCTTTCGCTGGCGGTGCGCTGCATCGCTGCATCTTCCATGACCCACAGGCGCAGCAGACTGTGGCCAACCAGTGGGGCAACGTTGATCGCCAGATTCTGGCTGATGCGTTTGAGGTACTCGTCGAAGGTTTCCCAGTTCCACTCCACCCCTTGTTCAAAAGCTATGTGCGGCATCTCTTCGATCTGGTTGAACATGCCCACCAGTTTCATGCGGTGTTTGGCTTTCAGCGGCGCCAGCGACAGTGAGCAGTTACCAGGCACGATGGTCGTGATGCCGTGGGTGAGCGCGGGTCTGGCCTGGCCATCCCAGAGCAGCTGGGCATCAAAATGGGTGTGTGGATCGATGAAGCCAGGTGCGACAGCTTTGCCGCCCGCGTCTATGGTGCTGTGGGCGTCACCGGGCAGTTTTGGACCTATGGCGCTGATGCGCCCGGCGTTGATACCGACGTCACCTGAATAGGCTGGATTACCAGAGCCGTCTACGATCAGAGCATTGCGTATCTTAAGATCAAACATGTCGATCACTCTCCTGTTTCTCTATTCGTGGTTATCTTTGAATTCGTGGTCTTCTTTGAGCCTGATTCTGGTCAGCTGTCTTCGCGTTGTTCGCGGCAGGCGAAACCCGGTAACGCGCTCAGCATGAATAAAACTCGTAGCGAGTGCTAGTCAAGGATTGAGCGCAGCCTGGCCACGACCCCGTCAACACCGTCTCCCGGCAGAATCTGCTGCACTGACTCGCGCGCATAGCGATCGCAGTGTTCGGGTGCCGCGCTGTGTCCAGCCCAGCTCAGCATGGATACATCATTGACGCTGTCGCCGAGGGCCAGCACTTCTTCTCGTGCGATGCCGAGCTCCTCTGCCAGTCGCTGCAGGGCATTGCCTTTGCTCGCCTCGGGGGCATGCACGGCGGTGACTGAGGGGAAATCCAGCAGGGTGATGCGGGCGCCGTAGCGGGCCTCCATCAGCACGTGAATGTCCGGCGCATGTTCGCGGCTGCTGATGATGTCGATGCCTGTCGCGCGGATCCCGGACTGGTGTGGGGTCGGGTGAATCTCCATCTCGATATGGGAGACATCAGCGAAATGCTGTGCCTCGGCAGTATGGGCAGTCACCAGATAGCGCTGGGCATCAAACCAGGCCAGCGGCCAGCTGTTACTGGTGGCATAGTCAGACAGTTCGAGGGCTATCTCTTCGTCGATAGTGCAGCCATGTCGCAGGCTGCCGTCAGACTCGTGCACCGACGCGCCCTGCTGGCAGATCAGGGGTTGGGTGATACCGAGGTGCCTGGCGATGTGAGCTGTGCCGGGGAACATGCGCCCGGTGGCCAGCGCCACCACGATGCCGGCTTCCTGCAGTTCGCGCACCGCCTGGGTCATGGCCGCGCTCGGAACGGCTTGCGCATCAACCCCGGGTGCTAACAGGGTGCCATCTATATCCAGTGCAACCAGTCGAATCATCATTGAAAACGATTCCATGACACGCCAAGCGCGTCGCGGACTTTCTCCCAGCCATGCCCGGCAAGTTGATCCGGGTGACTGGCGCCACAGGCGTCCATCAGCGCGGCACTTGCCAGCTGATCGAGCGCCACCTCCGAGCGCCCGCCGTTGTCGTGCACCAGCACCACCACCAATTCAGCCACCCCTTCGTGGGCGGCGGCTATGCGAGCCTGGTCAATCACTGCGCCGGTCATAAGCGGTTTATTGCATCACTGAAGCGCTCAGCTCGCCGCCGGCGGTTCCAGGAAGATCACATCGCTGGGCAGAATCGGGTTGCCTTGTCGGGCAGAACCCTCGGGAGCTGCCGGGCGCATGAAGACATGCAGGTTCCAGCTCTGTAACAGACTGACGGCATTGTCCAGATCCGCCAGCTCTCTGCTGGCGATGCTCTCCCAGGAGTCGCCATTGGCGGGCAGGATGGATCGTCTTACGGAAGCCAGATCAGCTTGGCTCATGATGTTGTTCTTCCCCAGAGTTTTTGAGCACTATTCAAGCTGTCCCGACCGGGACGTGTTGCGATCGGCGTCTGGCCGGCTGAGCAGTACTCGAGATAAATGTAGTTGACTCTGATCATCGCCGGATTGACGCCTCGGGTAAAGGCGGAGGAGGTACAGCGCCAGGGGAGGATTTATACCGCTTCCGGCGTATAGCGCATGGTCAGTGCAGAACCCCGATCCGCAACAATATCGAAACCAAGCCGCTGATAGAGGTGTTGGGCCGGGTTGACCTTCAGTACATTCAGTTCCACCGGCACACCCGCTTTATCAGCATCACGCAGCATGCCGGTCACCACTCCTTCGCCAATACCAATGCCCTGAAGTGACGGCACTACCTGGATCTGCACCAGTTTCCAGGGCGATTGGGTTCTGATCACCTTGCACATGCCGACCCGTTCGCTGCCAACGCAGAGAATCGCAATGGATTCGAAATCAGCGACGACCATGGCCTGATGTTCAGCCTGGTCAGGCTTGAGCCCGGATGCCAGCAGGTGTGGATCCATGGTGGAGCTGCGCAGTTTCACCAACCAGTCACGGTCGTCGGTGATGGCGCCTCGGGTCGTGATCGCGTCGGAAATAGTCAGCTGCATCGGGGTGGAGACAATGCCGTTCTGGTCAATGGCGCTCGCGGTCTGAACGAACCCCCAGCGTACGTAGACGGGGATTGCATAGCTGGACGCCTGCAGAGTGAAGGTGCCCGGTTTGCCTGAGGACAGGGTGCCTGCCAGGCAGGCGGCTCGTGCTTCCCGCCAGAGCCGACCGGATATGCCCCGTTGATGATGTTGTGCGTCGACAAAATTGTGGGCGATGTGATTACCCTCGCGAATCCCGATCACGCCGATCAGCTGGCCGCCACTGAACGCAACACGGTAGCAGTCACCACGCTCCAGATAGTTGCGGAGTGCGTCGGCCGAGCACAGTTGTGCCATCAGAGTCCGCCCTTGTACCGAGTATTCGTGGAAACTGAAGCTTGCCTGGGCTTCAAGGATCAAACCGGAAATCGCTGCTGCGTCGTCGGGGCTGCCGTTGCGGAGCAGAACCGGTGGGTGTTCAGATGAGGTCAATTCAAACTCCTTTTCTGCTTGCCGGCAATCAGCCAGCGGGGCCCAGCGTGACTCTGTATACAGGATGTGGTTTTCAGAGACTTCGAGTCGAACCTGCAGTGGTGACAACGATGAAGCGATAATCCTCCCCGGCATCGTCAGTCCCGGTCAGGATACGGGCAGTCTGCTTTGAGTCCGGACTGTGCGGGTCTGGCGTTTGACTGCCGCGACACCGCTCGCGAATACCATCAACAGTGTTCACCTGACGAACAAACGGATCAGCCTGCGGAGTTGCCAGTGAGTATTCGGCAAGCCACAGCTGGTCCCACCGTTTGCGCACGCTGTAAATGAGTCCCCTGCCATCGGTGCACGGGAAAACCTGATGGCGGGCGAAGTCTTTGAACAGCTTATCTGCGCTCACCGTTCCAGCCGCCGCGTAAACATAGTAGTCCTGCCGCAGCCGATAGAGCAGGTGAGTGTTGTCAATCCAGCCAACCGTAGAGATTGGCCAGGTAGCGCAGCTTATGGCAACAAGTTGTTCGTTTCGAGACAGTGCCATTGCGCCAGCATCCGGTAACTCACAATCACTGGAAAATGCGTAGAACGGCAGTAACAGAGGTGCGGTCAGCGTGCCCGCAACTGTTAGCGGTCCCTGCGCCTGTTCTGCCGTACACCCGTAGAGTGCTGTTCCGAGCAGCACACAGTCCAGGAGCCGGCGGCAGGAAATCATCGCCGGGTTATCACGTTGGCACGTGAGTGGTGGTGACTTCGGCCAGCAGGCGATCATCGTCACCCAGGACCTGGGTGCGAATGACCGTGATACGCCGACCAACGCGGACCGGTCGGGCCACCCCGCGGATGACTCCACCCTGCTGATTAGCCAGCATCACCGCATGCAGATCGACGCCGACCATGAACTTCTGCTCGCCGGTTTTTGCGAAGTACGCGCGGTTGGCTGCACCGGTGGAGATGTTGTCTGCGAGAGAAATGATTACGCCCCCATTGATGTTTCCGGTCGGGTTGCAGTGATGGGGTTCGATGACGATCCTGGCGGCGTTGTGGTTCTCAGGAACGTTGGCATCCGGATCTTGTGTCATACCGATAAAGGCGTCGAATGTGGTCAAGTCTGATTCTCCTTACTCCTGAAGGACTCCGAAATCCCGTGTAAGCTCTTGGGGGCCGGTCAGATATCTGGTCAGCACCAATACTAGCGCGGAAAATGTGCCCACGTGTGCGCAGGACACTTTGATTTTATCTGCGCCTGAGGTATTTGTTACGCATGCTCTGAAAGGTTAGTCCGCCATGACTGAAATTGTTCCTGAAGGTATTCGCGATCCACGCATTCAAACCCGCTTCGTTGACGCCAACGGTTTGCGTTTCGAAGTGGATGAATGTGGCAAAGGCAATGTACTCGCGTTATGTCTGCACGGCTTTCCTGAGCACAGTTTTTCCTGGCGCTACCAGCTGCCGATGCTGGCAGAACTGGGCTTCAAGGCCTGGGCGCCGAATCTGCGCGGCTATGGCAACTCTTCCCGGCCGGAAGGTATGGAAGCCTATAGTCTTGAGAATCTGATGGCCGATGTGGCCGGACTGATAGACGAGTCGGGTTGTGAGGAAACTGTGCTGATCGCTCATGACTGGGGGGCGTTGATTGCCTGGCATTTTGCGATTCGGCAGATCCGCCCGCTGCAGAAGCTGATCATCTGTAATGTGCCTCATCCGGTGCCGGCAAGAAAAGCTTTCGGCGATGGGCTGAGCCAGCTGAAAAAGTCCTGGTATGTCTTCTTCTTTCAGATCCCCCGACTGCCTGAATGGTTGTTCGGGCGGGATGAGGCACGCGGCATCGGTGAAATGTTCAGATCATCGAGTGTGGACAAGACCCGGTTTCCCGAAAAAGTCACCGATGTTTACGCCCGTAATGCTGCACAACCTGGTGCGCTGAGTGCAATGATCAACTATTACCGGGCGCTGGTCCGAGGTGGCGGCGGTAGCAGACAGACAAAACAGGGCTATCCGATGATCGAAACCCCGACCCTGATGGTCTGGGGTGAAGATGACGTGGCGCTGACCAAAGAGACCACCTACGGTACTGACGAGGTGGTGCGCGCGCTCACTATCCGTTATCTGCCGCGGGTGTCTCACTGGGTGCAGCAGGAAGCGCCGGAAGTTGTGAACGCAATGATGCGGGCGTTTCTGCTTGATGAACCGGTGCCGTATCTGCAGTGGCAGGCGACGCTGTCTCCGGATGATCCCGAAACGGCAGACTGATTTTCGAAGGCATGGCCGCACTGCGATGGATCTGCCAGCTGGGTGCAGATCCTGCCGCGGGATAACGCGCGAATGACTCAGAATCTGCGCCGGTGATCGCGATGCGCAGTTTGTGCCCGGCGCGGATTAATGCAGACGTTGCAAACAGCGACAAGCTCACCTGCTGCGCTACGTTGCTCGGCATGGGCGCAGCGTCGGCTTCTAAGAAGCTGTGCGCCGGGCCGAACTGCGGATAAAACGGCTGCGACTGCGGCGCTCGATGAATCAATCGCAGCACACCCTCACTGAGATACCGAACCTGTCCGTCCGGGGCCACATCGTCCAGATAGACATGCACTGCGCCGTCTTCGCGATCTGAACTCAGCCAGAGATCGATAATGACATTGCCGGTGAGTTCTCTGTCCTCGGTGAAAGCGGGTGTAACGAAGTTGAGCCCGGTCGCCGTGGCCGTATCGCGATCGAGGTAGGCAACATCGCTGCCATTGAGCTGGGTCAGCCAACGGCTGGCACCGGCAGCGGCGGCAGTGTAGTCGACGGTCAGCGTTTCGACGGCTGTTGAGGCCCGGGGTGGTTCAGTTTCGAGACGGCCATCAGCATGCAGATACCAGTCGCCTCGAACCAGATCCGCGGGCGGCCACTGGGTCACCTCGCGCCACTGCCCGGGTCCATTTAATCGGCTGCCCTGAACAAAGTAGCGCAAACGCACGGGCGGTGGTTCACCCTGATCATGCAGATAAGCGGCAAAAAACTGCTCCAGCTCGCGCATCTGATCCGCACCCGACATGGCCAGTTCACCAGCTACGGGTTGATAGGGATCCGTGTCCCGAGCGCCGCCGTGACTGAACGGACCGATAATCACGGTCTGGCGATTGCTGAAGCTGGCGAAGCGGGACAGTGCGCCATCGGTGGTTGCTGCGTCATGCCAGCCGGTCATCACATACATCGGCACTCCTGATGCCTCGATTTCAGCTTTTCGGCCGTAAGGCAGGGCATCGCGGGTGGTGTAGTCGACGTTACCCCAGGGGCTGTCGCGGTAGACGAGCGCTTCGACCATTTTCTGGACATCGGGAGAGTCGTGTTCGGCAATGGCCTGCCGAAGCAGAGCCATCCCTTCCGGGTCGTCCACGGGTTTAGCGCCCCCGGCGACTGCTTTTGCGATCAGGCACTTCAAACCTTCGATACGTTCGTTTTCGCTGGACATGATTGCGCAGAGGTCGTCGCGATCCATCGCACTGACCAGGCTGTTCCAGGCTTCAACAAACGCCGGCTGATAGACCCCGCCGGGTGTTACCAGACCGTATTGAGCATCGAAGTCCGCGTACAGCGGCGCAACGGCTTGCAGTGCGGGATGTTGCAGCGTGGTCACGAGTTCGGCCGTCGTCCCGGCATATGACACGCCCAGCGCGCCGATCCGACCATTTGACCAGGGTTGCGCGACAATCCAATCGAATAACGCTGCGTAGTCAGCAATCTCCTCTCGGGAATACTCCGCATCATGTACCCCGAACGAGGCACCGGTGCCGCGAACTTCCACCTTCAGATAGGCGTAGTCGCGGGCATTGAAATAGCGGGTAAAACTGTCCGGTTCGGATCCCGGCGCACTCAACCCGAACAGGTTGAACAGACGACCGATGGTGGTTACTCGGGTGGCCCGCCAGTAGCGGCTGCCTTCCACCAGCGCGGGGATCTGTTGATCGGCTTCCAGATCAGCCGGCAGCCACAGATCGAAGGCGATCCGGGTGCCATCTGACGTTGTCACGAAGTGCGCAGAGTTGATTGCGAACCCGGCCGGGTTGGGCTTTTCGCCGGGCAGCTGCTTGAGCTGAGCGCCCACCACAATCAGTACTCCGAGAATCGTTACGGCGACCAGCAGTCGTCGGAAGAGCTTCATAGTGGAGTCCTGGCAGTGGGGTGCGGGTATTTGACCTTGTCGTTCTGTCCCAGGCAACCGGACATCCTGGCGGCTGCGCGGTTGGTCTAAGCTTCAGCTTCATTAATACTGCAACCGGCAGACCTATTGGGAGTGACAGACAGGATGATCAGCACAACGGCTGCAACCGCAGTTGCAACGGCGCTGCTGGTGGTCGGAATCTGGATCTACAATGGTCTGGTCAAAGACCGCAATCAGGTCCGCAACGCCTGGAGCGACATCGACGTTCAGCTGCGCCGTCGCCATGATCTGGTGCCGCAACTGGTCAACGCGGTCAAGGCTTACGCGGACTATGAAAAGGCGACGCTGACTGCGGTGACCGAACTGCGCGCGCGTAGTGAAGCAGTCGAGCGAGTATCGGAAAAAGCGACGCTCGAAGAAGCTATCGAAACCGGGATACGTAAACTGGTGGCCGTCGCCGAGGGCTATCCGGAACTGAAGGCAGACGCTAATTTCCGGCAGCTGCAGGACAGCCTGCTCGATGTCGAAGACCATCTTCAGTACGCGCGTCGTTTCTATAATGGCGCGGTCAGAATGCTCAATACACGCATTGAATCGTTTCCACACCTGTTGCTGGCCCGACCGCTGCGTTTTATTCCGGCAGAGTTTTTTCAAGCCGCGACTGATGAACGTGCTGCGCCAACCGTGGAGCTTGGCTGATGAGTCGGAATGGATTGTGGCTGCTGACCGCCGTGTTGATCAGTGGCTGCCTGGCCGGGAGCGTGGTCGCAGAAGAGCGTATCCTCGACTATCACAGTGACATCACCATCGCTGCCGATGGTTCGATGGTTGTGGATGAGATGATTGAAGTGCGGGCTGAAGGCCGGCAGATCAATCGGGGTATTTACCGGGATTTCCCGACCCGCTACACAGATCGTTTTGGCAATGACTACGTCGTGGATTTCGATGTGGTCAGTGTGCGCCGCGATGGCGTTGCCGAGGAATGGCACAGCGAGAAGCTGAGCAATGGCATAAGAGTTTACGCGGGCAGTGCCAACCGCACCGTCAAGCCAGGCGACTACGTCTATTCGATCCGCTATCGCACCAGTCGTCAGCTGGGCTTTTTTACCGATCATGACGAACTTTACTGGAATGTCACCGGCAGCGGCTGGGGGTTTCCGATTGATCAGGCAAGCGCGCTGGTGAAGTTACCCGGCCGGCCGACGGTCGGGGACATCAGCGTTGAAGGCTACACCGGACGCTTTGGCACCAGCGGACGTGACTACACCAGTTGGGTCGATGCAGCGCAGGCTGGAATTCGCAGCTCGCGGCCGTTGGCAGCGGGTGAAGGTTTGACGGTGGTGGTCAGTTTTCCGAAGGGCCTCGTGGTCGAGCCGACCGCGATAGATCGCGCCGGCTATCTGCTGAAAGACAACGTTGGCGCGCTGCTGGCGTTACTGGCGCTGCTCGGATCCGCGGCTTATCTGCTCGTCACCTGGCATCGGGCCGGGCGGGACCCTGACGCCGGGGTGATCTTCGCGCATTATGAACCCCCGGAAGGGTATTCCCCGGCATCCGCCCGCTATATCAGCCGCATGAGCTACGATGCCGGTGCTTTCAGTGCTGCAGTCATCAACCTGGCGGTGAAGGGTCACCTCAGAATCGAAAAATCCGACAAAGATTATTCCCTGAGTAAAACCCGTTCTGACAGCGCGCTTGCGCCGGGTGAAGCAGCCCTGCTGGATAAACTGTTCACCGAAGGTCTGACGCTTGCGCTCGATAACAAGAACCACGCAATCGTCAGCGCGGCGCGCAAAGCGCATCGCAAAGCGCTGCGGCGCGATTATCTGAATATCTATTTCCGCAAGAATGGCGTGTTGCTGCTGCCTTCACTGTTGGGGTCAGTGGTGCTGTTCATCCTGACCCTGTTGCTGGGAGCGGTGACACCTCTGGCGATTGGGCTGTTTGTGTTCACGGCCTTGCTGCATGTGTTGTTTGCCTATCTGCTGAAAGCGCCCACCAGGCGCGGCCGGCTGCTGCTCGACAGGCTGGAAGGCTTCAAGCTGTATCTGAACGTCGCGGAAAAAGACGATCTCAACATCCGCCATCCTCCAGAGAAGACCCCGGCGCTGTTTGAACGCTACCTGCCGTTTGCGCTGGCGCTTGGCGTCGAGCAGGCCTGGGCTGAGCAGTTCACTGAGGTTTTTGCCCGGCTGGCCGTCGAGCAGGGCCAGTCTTATCAGCCGCACTGGTACTCGGGTAATTTCGACGCCATGCGCCTGGGCAGTTTCACCAGCGACGTCAGCAGTTCATTCACCTCCGCGATTTCGTCTGCGGGAACTCCACCCGGTTCCTCTTCAGGCGGCGGTGGCGGCGGTTTTTCCGGCGGCGGCGGCGGTGGCGGCGGTGGTGGGGGCTGGTAAAAGTTAAGCCATCATCTGCGACACAGCCTGTGGCTGAACTCAACAGGCTGCGGAATGTCTGAACAGAGCCTCACGACGCGCTAAACTGCGCCGCGCAGACGCCAAACCCGCTGAGATCAGATAATCTGATTTCACCCTGACACCAGAAATCGGCCCCATTGTGACCACAGAAGCGACCAGTAAGCGCCTGATGACCCGCGCGGATAAGATCGACAAACCCATTTTCGACTACCGGAAATACTGGGCGCAGCGCCTGACGCCAGCGCCCGTATTGCCGATGAGCCGTGCGGAAATGGATGATCTGGGCTGGGACAGCTGCGACATCATTATCGTCACTGGCGATGCTTATGTGGATCACCCCAGCTTCGGAATGGCCATCGTCGGTCGATTTTTAGAGGCGCAGGGATTCCGGGTCGGGATCATTTCTCAGCCGGACTGGCAGAGTACTAAAGATTTCGAAGCTCTCGGCACCCCGAACCTGTTCTTCGGTGTCACCGGCGGCAATATGGATTCGATGGTGAATCGTTACACCTCGGATCGAAAAGTCCGTAGCGACGATGCCTATACCGCTGATGGCGAGGGTGGCAAACGCCCGGACCGCAGTGTGATTGTCTACTCCCAGCGGCTGCGTGAAGCCTACTCGGGTGTGCCAATTGTCATTGGCGGAATCGAGGCCAGTTTGCGTCGTATCGCCCACTACGATTACTGGTCGGAAAAAGTCCGGCGTTCGATTCTGCTGGATGCCCGCGGCGATCTGCTGCTCTACGGCAATGCCGAGAGAGCTCTGGTAGAGGTGGCACATCGGCTGGCCGGAGGTGAAGACATCCGGGATATCCAGGATGTCCGTGGCACAGCTTATCTTCGCAGCGCGATCCCGGAGAACTGGGTCGAGATCGACTCAGCCCACCTGGATACCCCTGGAAAACTCAATCCGCCTGAAGACCCCTATGCAATGGGTCCTGTTGCTGACGATTCAACGACGACACCAGCACCAGCAGTTGATCCCAATGCTCCCCAGGTGGTTCGATTTGTCCGCGATGTGAAAGCCGTGGACCGCAGTCACAGCGTGATCCGCATCCCCGACTACCGTCAGGTAAAAGACGACCCGATTCTGTATGCCCATGCCTCACGGATCCTGCATCAGGAAGCCAATCCCTATAACGCCCGCGCGCTGGTGCAGCGCCACGGTGACAAAGAACTGTGGCTGAATCCACCGCCGATACCGTTGACGACGAAAGAAATGGACGGCTTATACGAGCTGCCATTCACCCGGGTACCGCATCCTGTCTACGGTGATGCGAACATTCCAGCTTATGAAATGATCCGATTTTCTATTGCCATTCAGCGCGGGTGTTTTGGTGGCTGCACCTTCTGTTCCATTACCGAGCATGAAGGTCGGATTATTCAGAATCGCTCCGAAGCCTCAGTACTGCAGGAAATTGAAACGATCCGCGACTCGGTGCCTGGTTTTACCGGGGTGATTTCTGATCTTGGCGGGCCGACCGCCAACATGTATCGGCTGGCCTGCAAGAGTGCAGAGGTGGAGGCAGCCTGCCGGCGGCCATCGTGTGTGTTCCCCGGCATCTGTCCGAATCTGAATACCAACCACTCGCCGCTGATTTCTCTGTACAAGAAAGCCCGGGAACTGCCTGGTATCAAGAAGGTTCTGATTGCGTCCGGAGTGCGCTATGACCTGGCAATCGAATCCCCCGAGTACGTTCGCGAACTGGCCCAGCACCATACCGGTGGCTACCTGAAGATCGCCCCGGAAGCGCTCTCGGACGGTCCTTTGTCGAAGATGATGAAACCGGGCATGGATACTTACTATCGGTTCAAAGAGCTGTTTGACCGCTACTCGAAAGAAGCCGGTAAAGAGCAGTATCTGATTCCCTACTTCATTGCCGCCCACCCCGGGACCACACAAGAAGACATGCTGGAACTGGCGCTGTGGCTTAAAAGCAACGGCTTTCGTGCTGATCAGGTACAGGCATTCCTGCCGTCACCAATGGCAACCGCAACAGCCATGTACCACAGCGGCGTCAACCCGCTGAAAAAAGTCACCAGAAACAGTGAAGCGGTGGAGGTACCGAAAGGTCTGAAGATCCGCCGTCTGCACAAGGCATTTTTACGTTATCACGACGCCAACAACTGGCCGTTGCTGCGCGAAGCGCTGCGCAACATGGGGCGCTCCGATCTGATAGGTAATGGCAAAAAGCACCTGGTGCCGAGTTACCAGCCGGCGGGGACCGGCGGAGCACCGGAAGGCGGGCGACGACATGGGGGCCGGCCGGCAGGAAAAGGCGGTCAGATTCGAACCCAGCATGCCAGAGCCGAAGGCACCGACTACAAGCGATCAGCGTCGACGAAACCAAAACGTTCCAAGCGATGAGACTCACTGCAGTTGTTTTGTTTGTGATGATGCTGGGTGGTTGTACGGGGTCTTCAGATGCGCCGCTGCGCTTCGAGGAGGCCTGGATTCGTCAGCCGGTGCCAGGGACAGAAAAGTCGGTAGGCTATTTCGAGATCATCAACAACACTCCGGCGGATATCACGTTCACGAACGCTCGCGCGGACAATATTCGCAAAATCGAGTTTCACACCATGACCATGGATGGTGACATGATGCGGATGCGCCGGCTGTCCGAGTTTTTAGTTCCGGCCGGGGAGCGGGTGGCGTTCGTTTCCGGAGGCAAACACCTGATGATGTTTGGCGTCGGCGAATTGGGAGAGAGCGTCGCTGTGACTTTCAGCAGCGATGACGGGGTTGAGTACAGCCATCATTTCGCGGTGCGGGCACCGGTTGCTAACAACTGAAGCCGGCTTCGATTGAAAGCCGGCGATGCCAGGGTCTGATCGATATCAGTCAGAAGATGCAGGGATCGGGCTGGCTTCGATAGCAATCGTTTCGCCAGCGCTGACCGGATAACCCAGCGCAATCCAACCCTGAATACCTTCGTACAACACTGCCAGCTTCTCGAAACCCTGTTCTTTGAGTTTACGGTTTACGAACTCGGCAGCTGCTCGGGGGCATTCACAGTAGGTGACGATCATTGTGCCGTCGCGCG
>CAKZWF010000079.1 GCA_937921865.1 uncultured Pseudomonadales bacterium
CCACCCATGTGCCACTTACCGATGAACGCTGTCTGGTAGCCGGCTGCCTGCATCGCGTTGGCAACTTTGTCCTGAGCATCTGGACACAGTGCAACCATCGAACCACCGCCACCACCGCCGGTCAGCTTGGCACCGACCGCACCGTTTGCGCGAGCGATATGGACGAGTTCTTCCAGTTCGGGTGTCGATAGCTGCAGTGCGTTCAGATAGCCATGGCAGAGATTCATCAGTTCGCCGAGTTCCTGGAAATGGGCATCTCTCAGCGCGTCGACGCCGGCGGTTGTCAGGGCTGCAATCTGGTCAAAGATGCCGTCGTAGCGGGACTGATGCGTTTCCCAGGCTTTGCGCACCCGGGCCACGGTGTTAGCCGTCAGGCTTTCCTTGCCGGTGATCCCGATCACCAGAGGAATTGGTTCAGCAAGCTTTACCTCATCGAAGCGCGCATCTCCCAGAGCCTGTTCATCATCGGCGACCTGGCGTCGATACAGCAGCGGTGTGCCGTAGGTTGCGATGGTGTTGTCGATGCCGGAAGGTGTTCCGTGGGCTGCTTTTTCGCACTCAAATGCCAGTTCATTGATTCTCTGGCTGCCAAGCTTGAGACCATAGGTATGATCCAGCGCTCGGATGATGGCGACGGCCAGAGCCGATGAGCCGCCCAGACCCATAGCCCTCGGAACATGTGGGAACACCTCGATCGTCATGTTCTGGTCAGCGAGTTCCAGTTGTTCGAGTACCTGATAGAGAATGCCGTTGAGGCCTTGAGCGCTGCTGGCTCTGACCTTCTGCTCGAGACCCCAGCGCGGAATGACCAGATTCACACCGTCACCGCCTTCTTTGGCGACAGCCTCAACAGCCAGCGGGATGGGCAGCGCCAGCGCAGGGCGCCCATAGACAACGGCGTGTTCACCCAGCAGGATCACTTTGCCGCAGGCGGAACTGCGTTCTTCGTCAGAAGGCAACACGGAGCGACGGGCCAGATTCTTGGCAATTTCCTGGGCTTTCCAGATTTTGATTTCACCGGACTCGATCAGAGCTTCGACTACGCGATCGAACAGTTCTTCCGGAATGTTCGCGGTGCTTGCGACGCTGCGTGCGTGCAGGGTCATGTGATTCTGCTGGATGCCATCGGTAGACAGGGCCCGCAATGCCGCGAAGTTCTGCGCCAGGCCGATAGCCGCCATGATACCGGCCAGTTCAGGTGCGTTCGGAGAGCCGAGCAGACGGTGGTTGATCCGGACGCTTGGATTTGTTTCCAGGCTGCCACCGACGGTGCCAACCTTCATCGGGATATCGATTTCGCCGACCAGATCGCCGTCTTTGCCCTTGTACCAGCGGGTGAGGGCGCTGTAGCGGCCATCGCGTGATGCGTATGCATGGGCGGCAGCTTCGATAGCCCGCCAATCGTTGCCGGTAGCGATGGCGACCGCATCGACACCGTTCATGATGCCTTTGTTGTGGGTCGCTGCCCGATAGGGATCAACTAATGCGAGGTCGTTTGCCAGGATGATGCCGTCTCTGACCTCTTCACCGCTGAAGCCTTTGCCTTCTAGGTTTTTGCTGGGGATTCGCACCGAAGCTTTGGAAATGGCGCGGTCGGTCAGGTTTGACAGAATGCGCAGAAATACTTTGCCGCCGGTGATGGTTTCGACCAGTGAAGCGATGCCCTCAACCATGGTGTTCACCAGGTTGGCGCCCATTGCGTCCCGGGTATCCACAAGCAGATGCAGAACGACCATGTCGCGGCCGTCTTCGGGCGCTTTGTGCTGATGCACTTCGATATCCAGCGCTCCACCGCCGCGCGCCACCATTTTCGGGTGCAGAGAGTTGGCCAGCGCGAGGATTTCTTCGCGATTTTCCAGCAGTCTGGTCTCTGCCTCGGCAGGATCATCGATGTTCACCGCCTGAACCTGACCGAGCAGAATTGGATCGGTACTCGCGGCGCTATAGCCGCCGCTCAGACGGGCCATTCTGGCGGCACCGGACAGACCGGCAACAATAGAAGGTTCTTCGACCACCAGCGGAACGACATAGTCTTTGCCGTTGATCAGAAAATTGAGGCCTAATCCCATCGGCAGTCCGAACACGCCAACAACATTTTCGATCATTTTGTCGGCCACACCCAGGCGCAGCGTGTGGTCGGAGCTGCTGAGCGAGTGGATGTCTGCCTCGTCGAGAAGACCCCGCTGACGCAGCGCAATAATGCGCTCAGCGACACTCATCTTGAAGAAATTGGGTATACGTGATCCGCGGTCAGCGGGTTGGCCTGATGCCATGGGCTGCTATCTCCAGAGCGAGCGGGTGAAATGCCTGGCGGCGGGCAGTTTGAGTGAACAGATCGAGGTGGTTGTGATGCTGTTCGAGGTTGCCAAAGACTATGCCTATGTCGCCGCCACCGGCGCCGCAGGGTTTGTAGACTAGTTGGTGCTCAATCGCAAGTCTGTCGAGCTGTTTATGGGGCTCTGAATAGATCCCCAGCCCCGCTGTCCGGTCGAGTTTTTTCAACTGTTCAACGTAGTCACGCAGGCTGTCCATGTCTGCCTGGACAAATAAGGCTGCGCAGGCGTTGGCCAGATTGTCGAGCGCACGGGTGTCACCAGCAGAGCGCCATTGCGAGAAAGTTTGCAGGTGACTTGTCGTTTTAGCGCTGACCCCGGTCCAGATGAACCGATAGCACAGCGCTTGCGGCCATTGGGTCGGAGTTGCTTTGCCTTCAGAAAATCTCAGCACACCGCCGTAGTAGGCGGCTGCGACATCAATACCACTGCCTTGTGCCTGCTGCATCTGGCGATGGGCGTGAAGGGCCTGTTCGAAACTCAACGAGTTGCCCGACAGTTCTGCCATTGCCGCGCACGCTGCAGTGCAGATTGCCGCGCTGGAACCGATGCCAAGTTTTCTGTCGGGATGGCTTTCGGCGAAAAACGCCCTGCTGTCCAGCTGCACACGAGCACCAGCGGGAATGCTGGTGAGCCCAAGAGTCTGACTGGCGACAGCGATAGGGGCCGCAGCCCCGTGCATTGGCACTGAAGCGCTTAACAGCTGGTCAGCGGAAACCTCGACCTGATCGTTGAAGCCCAGCGCCTGGCAGGACCAGACCTCTCCGCCAGGTTCGATCTGGCACTCGGCATAGCGATCAACCGCCATCACCATGGCGGGTGCACCTGCGAGGACCGCATATTCGCCCCAGATAACGGCTTTGCCGGGGGCTTTTGCGCTGATCATGAATTTAAGATCTTGAGGCGCCCATCATGATGCGATGACCCGGGCTCCTGCGCCCAGTCCAACCGTGGTTGTTGACATCACACCAGGTACTGCACTGAGCGCTTCGGCGATTTGTGGGGCGTGTTCCGGGGTGCAGACGGCTTTGATCTGGGGTCCGGCATCAATGGTGAAAAAGACCTTCAGGCCATCCGTCTGCAGGCCACGGATGGTTTCTATGCAGGCCACTGTGGCTGGCCGCCAGTAAATCATTGCTGGAATGGAAGTTGTCATGACCGCGTGCATCTTCAGGCAGCTGTTTTCGGCGAGCAGGGCGAGTTGATCGAAATCGCGATTTCTCACTGCGACGTGTGCGGCCAGGTAATCTTCCCGAGTGGTAGTGACCCAGTTGTCGTAAAAGGCAGAGGTGTTCGCCGAGCGGGACATGCCCTCGGAGGAAGAGACGGTCTTCTGCCGGGTATCGGTTATTGCGATGACGACCTTCAGCGGCCACTCTTCGCTGTTCAGCAGCGGCTCGGCAATCCAGTCGGGCTCACCGAGTGCAACAAAGCCTCCGTAAATGGAACGGGCAGCTGATCCGGACGCCTGGCGGGCATAATCAGAGCGCTGATCCAGACTCATCTGCAGATCGCAGTGCTGGTCGATAGCTGTGGTCAGGGCAGCAAAGCCGGAAGCCGATGACGCCAGACCGGCTGCCGTTGGAAAGTTGTTGCTGGTTTCGATCTTTAAAGGCGGGACATCAAAGTTCTGCCGTAACAGATCCAGATAACTGGCGATCTTCGCATCGCTGCGAGCTTCTCCGTTGAGCAGCAGGGTGTCTTCGGCTGCCTCGTCAACGCTGGTGACCGACTCCAGCGTATCCAGAGTAATAGACAGCGATGGCGTGGCGGGAATGTTCCCGGGCACTGGCTGTTTTCCCCAGTATTTAATGAGCGCGATATTAGGGTGTGCGCTGGCAGTAGTGGTCATCCGGTTCCGTTCGACTCGAGTTCGCTCAGCAATATCTTGCCGGTGGGGTGAAATCGAAGCCGATCTTCTCTAACGCTTCGGCGACCCCGATTGTGATCATATCGCCGAATTCGGGACCGACCAGTTGGACCCCAATGGGTAACCCTTCCGGATTCAACCCGGTCGGAATAACCGTTGACGGCAGATAGGCAACGCCGGTCAGTCCAGCCCAGAAGACCTGATCAAAATAGGGGCGCTCTTCGTTGTCGATCACCACGGTCCGTTCGCCGAAGTCACGATGATCGTGCGGGAAAGCCGGTGTCGGCATGATCGGCGTGATCAGAACATCGTAATCTTTAAAGAATTCATGCCAGGACCAGCGCAGATGCTGTCGCATTTCGTTACTGGATCCCCAGTCTTTGAAGCTGGACACCTGGGCTCGCAGTGTCCTTGCCATTTGGCTGTCGTCATCCGAGCTGAGGGAGTCGACATATTTTTTCAGGCTTTCGTAGTCTGCATCCGGCATGCGCGATGACATGGTGGCCTGGAGCAGATGCTGATAGGTACGGTGGGTGTGATCTGACTCAAAACTCGGTCTTGCTGATTCATCGACCTGAGCACCGGCGTCCCGGCACGCGTCTGCAACCTGCTCAACCCGGCTACGCACCTCCGCGGTGACCGGGCACAGCTCATCGTCTTTCCAGACCGCCACCTTCAGCTTGCCGAGCGGTTTATTCAGCTCCGGCAATTTCAGCTGATAGCCTCGCGCCATGATGTCGTCCGGGCCGGCCATGATCTGCATTGCGGTTCGCAGATCGCTGGCCGAGCGAGCCAGGGGACCAATGACTGAGATATCGGGGCTGGTACGCATATCTCCTGGCGGTGAGTGGCCGCGCATCCAGACCAGATTGTGGGTGGGTTTGTGTCCGAACACGCCACAGAAGTGTGCCGGGTTGCGAATCGAGCCGCCGATATCTGAACCGGTTTCCAGCCCGGTCAGACCAGCGGCCAATGCGGCCGCCGAACCACCCGATGAGCCGCCAGGGCCGCGTTCCAGGTCATATGGATTGTTCGTGGTGCCGTAGACGTCGTTGTAACTCTGGAAGTCCGCCAGCATCAGCGGCACGTTGGTCTTGCCGAAGACAATTGCGCCGGCGTCTTTCAGTTTTTTGACGGACTCCGCGTCTTCTTTGGTGACATTGTCCTTCCAGGCAGGGTTGCCCCACGTGGTGGGCGTACCGGCGACGTTATAGGACTCTTTGACCGTCATCGGAATGCCATGCAGGGGGCCCAGCTCTTTGCCGTCGGCAAGCGCTTTGTCTGCGGCGCGGGCGTCAACCAATGCCTGGTCCCGAATATCGACGACCAGTGCGTTCAACTCGCCGTTATATTGATCCACTCGACCCAGGTAGAGGTTCAGCAGCTCTTCACAGGACAGTTCTCGTTTCTGGATCTTCTGTGCCAGCTCGGTAGCTGATGCAAAGGCCAGCTCACTGCCACTTTCTGAATTAGCCATGTCTTTCCCTCTCTCCACTTGCCCTGGTTTTTTCAGCATGCCTGGTTCCAGCTGCAACAAGCTGTGACGCCATGGACTCAGAGTGATTTAATCATGCTTTACCAATAAGGACAGCCATGAATATCAACAGACAGTGGGTGCTCGCAAAACGCCCGTTCGGGATGGTCGACGCAGGTAACTTTGAGTATCGGGAAGAGCCGATTCCCGAGCCGGGTGACGGTGAGGTACTGGTTCGTAATCTCTATCTGTCCTTTGATCCGACTCAGCGCGGCTGGATGGAAGACCGGGAAAGCTATCTGCCGCCGGTAGGTATCGGTGAAGTTATGCGTGCTGGCTCGGTTGGCCAGGTTGTTGAGAGCCGACATGCTGATTTCAGCTCCGGTGACCTGGTGCAGACCACCGGTGGCTGGCAGGACTTTGTGATCGCAGTTCCGAATCAGGGACCAATGGGCCTCACCAAACTCCCGCCGGGCGTTACCCCGGTCATGGCGTTGGGGATCCTGGGCATTACGGGTTTGACGGCGTATTTCGGCATGCTCGATCTGGGGCTGCCCAAAGCAGGTGAAACCGTCCTGGTCTCAGGTGCGGCGGGTGCTACCGGCTCGGTTGCCGGACAGATTGCCCGGATCAAAGGCTGTCGGGTGGTTGGAATCGCCGGTGGCGACGAGAAATGTGCCTGGTTGCGCGAAGTGGCGCAGTTCGATGATGTGATCGACTACAAGAAAGGCTCTGTGAGCGCGGGTATTGCCGAGACCTGCCCGGACAGAGTAGATGTTTTCTTTGACAACGTTGGTGGCGACATACTTCAGGCAGCGCTGGATCACATCAATCAGAAAGCGCGCATTGTGCTTTGTGGGGGCATATCTGGTTACAACGCCACCGAAGTCCAGCCGGGTCCGACCAACCTGATGAACCTGGTGATCATGCGGGCGCGAATGGAAGGCTTCATCGTTCTCGACTACATGAACCGTGTCCATGAAGCGGTGCCTGAGCTGCTGGGCTGGCTGCAGAGTGGTGAATTGATTCACCGGGAAGATATTCAGGAGGGCTTTGAAAACATCCCGAATACCCTGAATCGACTGTTTACCGGCCAGAATATCGGTAAACAGCTGCTTAAGCTGTCTGATCCCAGCTAGGTTGTCCGGCTAGTCATCCTGGAGTCCGGCGAGGGCTTCAGGGTCGTAGCCAAGCTCAGCAAGAATTTCCGCGTTGTGCTCGCCAATGTCCGGCGCCCGGTGCCGGACACTCACCGGGGTTCGTGAGAAGTTGGCGGCAGGCGCGGTCAATAGCACCTCCCTTCCGTCCGACAGCACAGTAGGTTGCAGCATATCCCGGGATTGAATGTGAGCATCCCCGGCAAGATCACTGAATTGATTCACAGGTGATGCCGGTAAGCTGAGTTCGGCAAAGATTTCGATAATCTCCGTGACGGTTTTCTCGGCACACCATCCACCGAGAATTTCGTCCAGCTCATCCCGACGGGATATTCGCTCGATCATGCCGAGTAATGCCAGATCCATCCGGTCCAGCAAGCCGCACATGACCTGCCAGTGGCTGTCCAGAAGTACCCCGGCGAAAACCATTCCATCCTGGCATTCGTAGATGTTGATAGGCGCGGCAATGCCGAACTGATTGCCGGTGCGTTCCAGCGGGATACCCAGCGCGCCGGAGGTAGGATTGCCGTTACTCTGATACATCAGCGCATCAACCAGCGCGACATCAACATGCTGCCCTTCGCCGGTTTGATCGCGATGTCGGAGCGCTGCCATTGCGCCAAGTGCGCCATGCAGACCGCTGACGTCGTCACCAAGATAGGTGGGTGCCTTGGTCGGGCCGCCTTTCGGGTCGCCATTCAGCGAAGCCCAGCCGCTAAAGCTCTGGGCCAGAGGATCGTAACCAACCCGGTCAGAGTATTCTCCAAACTGTCCGAACCCACTGATCGAGACGTAGACGATATCGGGCTTCACGGCTTTCACCTGCTCGTAACCCAGTCCCCACTTACTCAGGGTGCCGGGGCGAAAATTCTCGATCATGATGTCGGCGGTACTCGCTAGTTTGAGAAAAACTTCTCGACCGGCGTCTGAGCGCAGGTCTATCGCCAGATTGCGTTTGTTGCGATTCACAGTCTGGTCGGGAACCGTCAGCGAAGAATCGGGAATGACAGGCGGCAGACGACGTATGACCTCACCGTCCGGGTGCTCCACTTTGATGACATCGGCGCCAAAGTCTGCCAGCACGCAGGCAGCCATCGGTCCTGCCCAGGTCGTTGTGGCTTCGATGACCCGCACGCCGTCTAGTGGACCTTTCAGGTCCGTGCGCGCGTTAAGATAAAATTCGGACTTATTCACTCTCACTCCTGCTGGCATATTCGGTCTGATTGTCGGCAACCCAATCATGCATCGTGTCCCATTGGGAAAACAGCCACGTTCTCTGAGCAGTTGGATCGCTGGGAATGTCCGAGAACTTCACCCGCCAGAAGTAGATCCGGACCCGTGCTGAAATCCAGGCGCCATTGATCAGATCGGAAAAGTGACTTGAGCCTTCGAAACCCGTGTGCGCGCAGAACAGCACATCTTTGCCAGGGTTGGCTTGCAGCAATGCTATCGTTCCGCCGAGTCTGGGTGGCAGCAGCAGCGGCCAGCGCTTCAGCTGTTTCTGCATTTCTGCGTTGCCACTGAACTTACGCTCCAGCGCTTGGTGTTTCTCGGGGCTGAATCGGGTGCCTTCCGGATAGATCATTACGCCTTCGTCCTCACCGATTCCCCGCATCAGACTCGCAACCTGTGTTTTTGCGAGTTCGCCATCATCACCGTATCGATCTATGAACAGATTTGGTAATCGATTGCCGACGATATCCAGGCAGGGATCCAGCAACAGTTCTCTTTTCAGCACATAGCGCAGACGCAGATTTCTGGGCAGTGCGTAACAAGTCATCGGGATGACTGTGTCAGCGATGCTGGAATGTCTGAGGACCACAATGGTGGCGGGACCAGACATAGTCTGTGGATTCTCAATAGTGAAGCGCAGCCTGAAAAGGCGCTCCGCAAGCGTTTTCAGACAGTTTGTCCACACCGCTTGAATTTTGTAGGTGCTGTTGAGGAATTGTTCACCGCGGCGAAATCTCAACCAAACGTATGCGCAGGCGAAAATGCCGACGGTTTCGCACCACAGATAGCCAAACAGAAATCCAAAGCTCGGCAGAGCACCACGAGTCGCCGGGAATATGGTGAGGACCAATGCCAGAACTAACAGAACCGGAAACAGCATCGTGACCAGCGCGGTTAGCAGGAAGACCGCCGGTATTGTTATCAGTCGTCTAACGATCAACGAAGTAACGTTGCCTGAACCAGAGAAATCCAAGCATACCCCCAAGGGCGTTACTTGTGGCAGTAGCGATGAAAATACCGGGGTAACCAAACCAGTTGTCCAACATGAGCGCTAAAGGCACATAAATGATGAACATTCTTGAGAACGACAGCAGGGTCGATGGCAAAGGTTTACCCAGTGCATTGAAGCTTGCAGATGCCATCATCAGCACACCCCACAGACCATAACTCCAGGGCACCACTGCGAGATAGAAGGCTGCAGTGGCGATCACGCTATCGGAATCATCTACCAGGGATACAATTTCGTTGCCAAACAGAGCTAACGCGGCGGCGGCGATAACTCCCCAGATGATGGAGAATCGGTACGCGACAATGACACCTTCCCGCATTCGATCTGGACGTTTTGCTCCCCAGTTCTGGCCGACAAACGGCCCGATGCTTCCAGATAACGCGAACAACAGCATGACGGCAACAGCTTCGATTCTGGTGGCAACGCCAAAGCCAGCTACTACGACCTCGCCATAGGAGGCCAGCAGCCTGGTCACGATGGCCGCCGACACCGGACCGATAAGCTGGGTTGCCATAGCCGGAAGGCCAATGGTGAGGATTTTTCGCGTGGAGGCAGCGAATCCGGAAAAGATATCCCGGGTGACAACCAAATCATCTCGAACAACAAAGTAGAGCAGCAGACCAGCTGTGCCCAACCGGGTAACCGCGGCAGCTGTCGCGGCACCAGCCAGTTCCATCCGTGGAAACCCGAACCAGCCGAAAATCAGAATTGGATCCAGCACAAGGTTGGCCAGAGCACCGAGAGTCATCACCACGCCCGGAATATTCGCGCTGCCGCTGGCACGCATGATGTTGCCTGCCACCATGGCCAAGGTGAAGAGCACAACAGTGGGATAGTAGATGTTCAGGTAGCTGTGAATCAGCGGCAGCAGATCTGGACCCGCGCCCAGCGCGGTGAAGACTTCGTCGATGTAGAGCATGCCGATGACCGACAACACCAGCATGGTCACAGAAACCAGCAGCAGGCTGTGGGTACCTAGTCTTTGCGCGTCAGATCGATCTCCACCGCCAATGCCTCTCGCAATCACCGACGATGTCCCGATCCCGATTCCAAGCGCGATGCTGGTCAGGATCATGATCATCGGGAACGTGAAAGTGATCGCAGCCAGCGGCAGGGTGCCCAGCTGACCGATAAAACCGATTTCCAGCATCGACACCAGGATGCTGCTGGAAACACCCGCCATCATCGGGGCGGTCAGTTTAAACAGTGAAGTCCCAACGGGACCCTGGGTCAGATCTTGAGCGGGCATTTTGTTGGTATGCTGGCCGAACTGCTAAGCGGAGGATGGGCTATTCAACTGGAAGCGCACGGTAATGTCGACGAAGGTTTTGAGTCGGTCGTCGATTCATTTCTGGACGGATTTACAGCGGGCCGTGATATCGGCGCATCGCTGGCGGTATATCTGGACGACCAACCAGTCATAGATCTCCATGCGGGATTTCGTGATCGCAGGAAGACCAAGGTCTGGGAAAGCGACACGCTGTGTTGTCTGTTTTCGATGAGTAAAGGCATCACGGCCATCTGTCTGCTGCAGGCGGTTGACGACGGGCTCATCGACCTGGATGTGCCGGTGACCGAGTACTGGGCTGAATTTGCCGGCAATGGTAAAGATGCGATTACCACACGACACATTCTTGCTCATCAGTCAGGTCTGGTGGGCTTCCACAGCCCGGTCGACCGTGACTTTCTCTACGATTGGACTGCTGTCGCCGCACGCTTCGCTAGTGAGACACCCTGGTGGCCGCCTGGCGAACAGCACGGTTACCACGCCAGATCATTCGGGTTTCTGCTGGGCGAGATCCTGCGTCGAGTGTCCGGCAAGACAGTTGGGAAATGGGCGAAAGACCGGCTGGTCGCCGGTGGGGCAGGTGAGTTTGTGATTGGTTTATCGCAGGCGGAAATGGAGCGCTGTGCTGACATGGTGACGGCGCGAATAAGAGCTGGTGAAAAGACCGCGATGACCCCGGAACGCCGGGAAATGATGGCAAGGTTTCAGGATCTAACGACACCGACAGGCGCGGCGTTTCAGAACCCCTCGCTCGGCCCATCGTACATGAACTCGACCGCATTTCGTGCCGCAGAGCTACCCGCAATGAACGGGCACGGGACAGCGCTTGGTGTTGCCAGTATCTACTCCCGCATAACTCAGTTGCTCAGTCCGGATCTTCTGCAGGAAGCAACACGGGTGCACTCTGAAGGCAAAGACGCGGTGCTCAGATCCTACTCAAAATTCGGACTGGGCTTCATGCTATACGATCCAAAATCGCAGATTGGGCTCAAGCCGGGCAGCTTCGGGCACGCTGGCGCAGGCGGCTCGATGGCATTTTATGATCCCGATCGAAAGCTCGCGTTTTGTTTTGCGATGAATCAGATGCAGGAAGGAGTTGTCACAGGAGGAACTTCGGCGATGCAGGTTGCTCAGTCGGTTTACGACTGTCTTAGCTGACTTGTCTCGTGAGGAAAGGTCAGCGTGAAAGTCGTGTACTCACCTTCGACCGAATCGCAGGCGATATCACCCCCGATACGATCCATCACCATTTTGCAGAAACTCAGCCCGATACCTGCGCCCTGACCAGTTCGGTTGGTGGTATAGAACCGCTCGAAAACGTGTGGAAGACTGTAGTTTGAGATCCCGGGACCGGTGTCGTGAACGATGATCTTACTAGACTCGGAATCATCGACAGCGCTGATTTCGACGACTGCTCCCTGCTTGCGTTGAACGAACTGCAGTCCGTTCTTAATCAGATTAAACAGGATATGAACAACAAGCAGCCTGGGTGCCGTTAGATTGAAGTCAGCGTCTACGCATATTCGCACCAGACCTCTTTCGGCATCGTTGTTGAACGGATAACGGCCAACCGACTCCTCAATACACTCCCTGATCGAGAAGCTCTCGTTGTCTGGCTCGCCAACGGGATTGTCAGCCGTATTTATTAGGAGCATGTCGATGATTGTATTGGAGTATATGACTTCACTCTGGATCGTGTTCAGTACTTTGCTGAGTTCTTCGATCTGCCGTTTTCGCAGAGGCTCGACTTCTATGCCTGCAGCGTCGGCTTTTGTGTAGGCATCAACCAGGATCGGTAGCAGGCGATCTGCGCCGCCGGATAGTGCGCGGATGCTTGCGAGGGGGGTGCGGAGTTCGTGTGCGA
>CAKZWF010000080.1 GCA_937921865.1 uncultured Pseudomonadales bacterium
CGCAACAAAATGAAACGACCCGAACGGCTGCACCTGCAAGCGAGAGTTTGTTCCAGGTCTTCCGGACGGTCGGTGAATTGGTCGAACGCGGCCAATTGCCGCAGGCCAGGGACTATCTGGAACAGTTCAAAGACAATGACACCTTCAGCGATCAGGAGCGCAAAGAGATTGCAGAAGTGCTCGGCCTGATGGATCGCGCAGTCAAGGTTCGTGCCTCGGTGATGAGTTCCGACCCATGGCAGGAACGTGACCTGGTCATGCCGGACGTGAACAGCTGCACCCGTAAAGCGGCCAAAGAAGCCTACGAGATGGCAGGTCTGGGACCGAACGATATCGACCTGGTCGAGCTGCATGACTGTTTCGCAACTGCGGAGATCCTGCACTACGAAAACCTCGGGCTGTGTGGCGACGGTGAAGCAGGTCGTATGATCGACGATGGTGAAGTTGCCCTCGGCGGCCGGATTCCGGTCAATGTCTCAGGGGGACTGCTGTCCAAGGGTCATCCGCTTGGTGCTACCGGCATCGCCAACATCTACGAAGTCACTACTCACCTGCGTGGTGAAGCGGGTGCCCGTCAGGTGGAAGGTGCCAGAATCGGCATGACTCATGTGATCGGCCTGGGCAGTGCCTGCGGCATTCACATCCTCGAAAAAGCCTGATCAAATCAGGTAATGATGACGCCGGGCTAAGTGGCCCGGCGTTTTTTCATCCGCGTTAAGCACCAGCTCACAGTAAGTAATCGGCATGAAAATCGGCATTGTCAGCGACACCCACAACAATCTTAAAAACGTCGCACGAATTGTTGAGCTGTTCAACGATGCCAAAGTTGAACGAGTGATCCACACCGGTGACATCACGCAGGCAAAAACCATCGACATCTTTGCGCAACTGGCCATGCCGATGTACGGCGTCTACGGCAACAATGACCAGGAGCGGGACGCTCTGGTGGCAGCCGTCGACCGCCATGGTTTTATCTTCCAAGACCCACCATTTGTGCTGGAATGGGCACAACGATCCATCATGGTGGTACACGACCCGCTGGAATTCGAAGGTCACCTAGACGACTCAGTCGAGCTTGCTCTGCACGGCCATACCCACATGTATCGTTATGAGCAGCGCCAGCAGCAGGTGATGTTCAATCCCGGTGAATGTGCCGGTCACATGAGTGGTTTCAACGCTATAGGCGTACTGGACCTGCAGACCCTGGCTGCGGACCTGCTTAAGTTCTGATCGCGCCTGCGGCAGCAGGCGCGCCTTTACCCCTGCATCTGCTCCAGGATCTGACCAATACGTCGAGCGTTAGCGCCAAGATCACTCTGACCAACCCGGGACACGCTGCGCACATCGACGATAGACCCTGCACCAGCGTCCCGAACTCTGACCACCACATCATCTTTAAAACCAAACCAGAAAGTGGTTGCGGTCGCTTCGACAATGCCGGCGACCGGGTCTACAGCAACAATTTCCAGACCCAGCGATTGCAACGCCTGTTCGGCTTTGGCCAGCGCTTGCGCGCGAGACAGCGAAACTTCCAGCGGCTTGACCCAGGGATAAGCTTCCCGCTGCAGCGGTCCCAGCTGATCAGCACTGTATTCCAGAGGATTGGTGCCTTCACCGCGCAGACTGGCCACGACGTTGAACTCGGGCGGATCAGCGATATCGGTAGAGATGTTATGAATGGGTGGTACTGACGATGCGGTGTAGAACTGCATGCCCATCAGCGCAATGATCAGTACCGAGATACCGATGCCAATGAACAGCGACGACATATCTTCGCTGTAGCCACGTTTACGGGAGACGATCAGACCAACCAGCCCAACAACGACCCCGAGCAGGGCCAGCACCGTCCCCGCACCCAGGGCCAGAAAGCCGGCCTGGAAGCCCCAGATCCCGAACTTGGTGCCCAGCGCACCGAGCGGCAACAACACTGCCGCAATCACCGCGCCGACGAGAATCGCCCGCGCCCACCAGGACTTCGCCGCATCTGCCATATCAATATTCCTCAGTGAAACCGGTTACCGACCAATCGTCGCGCCACCATCAACGACAAAATTCTGACCCGTGGTGAACGCACCCGCCGTCGACCCGAGATAGACAGCAATACCCGCGACTTCCGACGGCTCGCCAATGCGCCGCAGCGGATCAGCTTGAGTCGCACGCTTGAGAATATCCGGGTTTTCCCACAGCGCACGGGCAAAGTCCGTGCGGATCAATCCAGGCGAAATGGCGTTCACCCGTATGTTGTTAGGGCCATGCTCCACAGCCAGATTTCGCACCAGCTGCACGTCCGCGGCTTTGGAAATTGCGTAGGTGCCGAGATCGGCGCTGCCCTTCAAGCCCCCAACAGAGGAAACCACCATGATCACGCCGTCTTTGCGCTCAATCATTTCCGGCAGCACCATCTGGCACAGCCAGTGATTTGACATGATGTTGATGTCGAGAATCTTCTCGAACGCGGAATCCGGGATATCCATCATTGAGCCGTAGTAGGGATTAACCGCGGCGTTGCAGACCAGGATATCGATCTTGCCAAGCTTCTCACGGGTCTTGTCGACCAGCATCTGCAGCTGTTCTTTGTGACCGACGTGGGCCGGAATGGCAATGGCGCCACCCGCTTCACCTTCGGTTTCTGCATTGATGGCAGCGGCGACACTTTCGCAGACGTCGCCCTTGCGGCTGGAAATCACCACCTGCGCGCCGTGACGGGCCATTTCATACGCGATGGCTTCACCAATCCCTTTACTTGAACCCGTGATCAGTGCGGTCTTGCCGGTGAGATCAAATAGCTTGCTGGACATTGTTACTCCCTTCGTTTTGGTACATTCGGTGCGGTTCAGTGGCCGGCTTGCAGGCCTACCGGCTCACCGTCCACTACCTGATCGAGATATTCGGACAACCCGTAGCCGGTCTGACCATCACACCTGAATTCGGTCATTCCCTCGGTGATACGCGTCATCAGATCTTCACCGTCCGGCGAACGGCGCCGATTGCGCAGCGGAATCAGTGACATGACCTTACCGTCCACCTCATATTCCCGCTCATCCGTCTTCGCCCAGACCTTGAAGGTCTCCTGACATTGATTGTCATCATAAACAGACTCAATCCTGGCATCTTTGATCATCACGTATTCGCCGTCACGCAGCACCATGCCACCGGCTCTGGGCTCTTCGCCCGGACGGCAGGTAATCGACACCATCATCGCGAAGTCTTCGCTGAAGTTCATCGGTAGCCAGCGATACCAGTAGATCGCCTGCCAGTAACGCGGACCCCAGGAGTGATCGCGCAGGCCAAGACCATCAATCTCAAAACGCTCGTCACCTACCTGGATGTAACCATGACCACGGGTGTGCTGCTCGGTGTGACCACGGGCAAAAGAGTTTCCGGCGTCCTGCTCAATTCGACTGCCATCTTCATTGACTGGCTCACCGCCAAACATCGGTGACAGCCCTTCGAACGCAAGTTTGATATCGGCCCTAACTATTGGGTTGTTTTTGAAGGCTTTGGCCGGCTCTGCCATTTCCTGCGGGTTGTCGAGTACACAGAGTTTGCCGGAATAGGTCACATCCAGACGCTGCAGCGGTTCGACCACATCCACGCGCATCCCTCCACCATCGAGCGCATCGTTGTCATGACGTTCGGGCCGCGCAAACATGAAGCCGATGCGGCCATCGGGCAGATAGATACAGCAGGTCATCTCGCCTTTGCCTTCATTTGGCCGGTTGGCTATACGGAACCAGCCACCAATCCCACGATTCCGGTCGAAAACGTTGAAGTACATGGATTCGTTGAAGTTTTCAGCTTCCTCGAGCGGATGCAGATAATCATCCTCCGGCTCGAGACGCAGCTTGTATCCTGACGGTGATGCCATAGTGCCCCCTTTTACGACGCTCGCGCACAATGCGCGCCTACCCGTGTGAAGACGACTAAGCTACCCGAGACGGAGACAATACGAAAGAAATTTGCAGCCGCTGCGTGGCGGATGCTCAGTCCATGGGCACAAGGGCTAAAGACAGCTCATCAGGCAGCAATTCAGCGCCGCTTGCGGGCACTTTCCGGGAATCCTGAAAACTCCGTAGCGCCGCCCGCTCGCTGATATAGCGGGTCACTTCTGCTCTGGCAATGTCTTTGGTGGGAAAAGGACCGCAGTCACCCTCGCGGGTGGCAAAAAACCACTGCCCGTTAAAGCAGAACAGACGTTCCTGAGAACGGAAAAAGTGGCGATATTGATCAACATCAGTGCTGCGCATGGTTCGAGCCTTCCGTAACAACGGTAAAATTCCGCATCCCTGCGCCGGTCCGGCAGATACACGGCCGCATCAGCATTACAGCAAATTGGCCGTGCGTTCGTGACACAGCCTTGTAGCCAATGTGTGGCGTTTCTGTGACGTTCGGCGCGCAAAACTAACCGACTGTTTACATTTCCGGCGTCGCCCCGCGCCGCAGCGTTTTTCGGGACTTTCGGGTATAGTCCGCGCCCAGAATTCTTCAGCCTCAGAGGACCCCATGCCCGCACAATCCATGGACGAACTGGTATCGCTGTGTAAACGCCGCGGCTTCATTTTTCAGTCCAGCGATATCTATGGAGGGCTTCAAGGTCTCTACGACTACGGGCCCCTGGGTGTCGAGCTGAAAAACAACCTGAAGGCCGCCTGGTGGCGGGCAATGGTCTATGAGCGGGACGACGTCGAAGGCCTGGATGCAGCCATCCTCACCAATCCGCTCACCCTGAAATACTCGGGTCACGAAGAGACATTTACCGACCCGCTGGTGGATTGTCGCCAGTGTAATGCCCGGCACCGTGCTGACCATCTCGAAGGCGACGTCTGCCCGGCGTGTGGATCAAAAGATCTGACTGAGCCGCGGCCGTTCAATCTGATGTTCAAAACTGCCGTGGGCCCGATCGACGACGGTTCCAGTTTTGCGTATCTGCGGCCGGAAACTGCGCAGGCCATATTCGGCAACTTCAAAAACGTCGTGGACTCCACTGCCCGGCGCCTGCCATTCGGCATCGCTCAGATGGGTAAAGCCTTTCGCAACGAAATCACTCCGCGCAACTTCATCTTCCGGGTCCGGGAATTCGAGCAGATGGAGCTGGAATTTTTCGTTAAACCGGGCGAAGACGAAGCCTGGCATCAGAAATGGGTCGAAGAACGGCTGGACTGGTGGGTGGCCCAGGGCGTGGAGCGCAACAGCCTGCAGCTCTACAACGTGCCGAAAGATGAGCTCGCCCACTACTCCAAAGCCACTTTTGATGTGATGTACAAGTT
>CAKZWF010000081.1 GCA_937921865.1 uncultured Pseudomonadales bacterium
ATTTCTCACGGCGGATGTTGCAGCTGGGTTACAGCAATTCGGACAGCAGGGTCATCGAGACTGAGGCCCTCAACAAACCCTACTCGGGCCACATTCTGGATTTTCGTCGCTAGCAACGCAGCCGGAGCAACGCAGCCGGTCCCACCAACAGATGGAATCCAACACATAAAAAAAGGCGGCCCGAAGGCCGCCTTTAGCACACTTGCGTGTGTTCAGTTCGCAGAGTGCTTACTGAAAGATGCCTCCTTCAAAACGATGCTGAACGCCGAGCTTCCACATGATGCCCATCGCGCTATGCGTATAGGGATCATAGTTCAGGTCGAGCAGTGTCAGCGGCGGATCTTCGTCGGTGAAGTTATAGATCGACGCGAACAGCCGGGTGTTGTCGCTGTTGAAACGGAAGTTGTAATGAACATTGAAAGTTGACTGATCATCAATCTCCGTTCCTGGCGCGACGCCAGCAACATTTCCGCCACGCTCATCGTCATATTCACTGGTGTAGAACCATTCCAGCCGCAGGTTGTGGTTGTTCATGCTCCAGTTCACGTAAGCATTGTTCTTCAGCTCAACGATCGGACGCACCGTGCTGGTGCTGGCATTCAGGCGGCCTTCGGCGCCAAAACCTTCTGACCAGACCCAGTCATCCACTTCATACTCAGCAACGTAGGTACCTTCGGTACCCAGGGTGAACATGCCCCAGTCATTGGTGATGAAGTCATAAGTAGCGACGTAGTCGATACCGCTGGTCTCAATGTCGGGACCATTCTGGTAATCGACTGCAATCCGCTGAATACCAGTCGTGGTATCACCCGGAGTCTGGAAGGTGATTTTTTCGCAGGCAACGTCCTGAATGTCGCTGGTTGCATCGAAGCAATTGCTAACGACGTCTTCGAAAGACTCGATCACAATCGGGTCACTGAAGTCGAAGTTCCAGTAATCGACCGAAATGTAAGTCACGTCATTCGGCTGCCAGATCACACCCAGATTGGAGGAGATTGCCTTTTCTGGATCGAGATTCGGATTACCCTGGGTATCAATGGCTTTGAACGCCAGAGCTCGGTTCACAAAAGACAGCGCGGTGAACTCACCACCCAGCTGGTTCAGCGTTGGTGCACGGAAAGAAGAGGACAGCGAACCACGCAGAGTGACCGTCGGCAGCACGTCCCAGCGTGCGGCAATCTTCGGATCCAAGGTATCACCCACGTCGCCACCGTAGTTCTCGTAGCGAGCGGCGATCTGCACTTCCAGGTTTTCGGTGAACGGTATGGACAGCTCACCAAAAGCGGCATAGACGTCCTGATCGTCTTTAAAAGGCTCCGATGCAGCCAGGAAGTTGAACGCACCAGCACCGAGACAATCATAAGTCCAGCCCGGAATCACCTGACCGCTGGGCAGCGTAGCGTCAGGAATTGTGAACGAGTCCCCAGCGCCATCCAAACCAAACGCACAAGCCTGCTGGCTCAAGTCGGTATTAGATGCAAGTTTGTTGTCGTATTCGTCATAACGATACTGCACACCTGCTGCCCAGGATACGGCTCCGCCGTCAGCGGTCAGATCGGTGTCGCCGTTCAGAATCAGGTCGAAGACCCACTGTTCAGTTTCAGGCTTGCTGCCCACAGGCTCAACTAACCAGTCAAAAAGCTCAGCAGAGTTGTTTAGCTCAGCATTGTCGCCACCCGGGCTCGGCGTACCTTCGAAGCCAGCCGCCTGAGAAACGGCAAAGCCGCTGGTGAAGGGGTTGTAGTACTCACAATCACCCTGGCCAGGCACAATGCCGGAACCGGCCGGATCTGCGTAGTAAGCATCTCGATCGCAGCTGGCACCACCTAGTCCGCGATAGGCATAGGCGCTATTGTCCGTTCGGGTATCGTTGGTGAAACGATCACCTTCAGATTTACCATAGGTCAGGCTGGTGATATAGCCGATGCTATTAAATTCACCTTCCAGGCCCATGTTGAAGCGATAAGTATCGTATTCTCGATTGCCCTCCTGCGCTGGTCCTGACACGCCAAAAGTACGTCCCTGAACCAGTGCGCCGTTAGCAAAATCTCCGGCAAGGCCTGGGTTACGAGCAATGAAGTCATCGAAGTGCGGCATTCCCGGAGAGACGATGGTGTCACCGGCTAGCAGCGCCTGAGGCGGATAAGAAGGAGAGGTGTTCCACTCTTTCACTTCATCCCGAGCGTAGAGGAACTCGGCATTGAAGGTCATGGTGTCAGTGATTTCGTAGGTGGCTTCAGAATAGATCTGCCAATGTTTCTCTTCTTCAACAATATTGTCGAAATCCGTGTAGCGGAAGCGACAGTATGGGCCATTGAGGGTGCCGCCAACCGTCTCGCAATCAGGGTCAGGCGTGCCGGTACCCAGTGAGCCGGGATCACCAGCGCCGTCTAGTGGATAGTAAGTTCCTGGTGACCCAATGAAGGAAAAACCACCTGGTGATCGGTTTACCGTAAAAGGATTCAATGCCCAGTCTTTCTCACGGGCTTGCAGCTTGCCGCGGAACTGATAACCACCGGCAACAATCATGTCGAGCCGATCTGTGCCGAAACCAACAATGCCGCTGGCATCATAGTCATCATCGTCCGCGTCATCGACGCCTTTGTAGGCTCCCTGAAATTCGATACCGCGGAAGTCGCTGCGGGTAATGAAGTTCACTACGCCGGCAACAGCGTCCGAGCCGTAGGTGGCGCTGGCACCATCTTTCAGCACTTCAACGCGTCCGATCGCACTGACGGGAATGATGTTGGTGTTAACGAACTGCTGTCCGTCCTGGCCGACGAAAAACGGGCTCGGAACAATCCGGCTACCGTTCATCAATACCAGAGTCCGGCCTGCACCAAGCCCACGCAGGTTGACGTTGGAAATACCTTCCAGGCCATTGGACTGAAACTGGTTGGTCTCACCGTCCATGCCGGCCATAGGACCCATGTTCCGCAGCATATCGACAACTGATGGATTACCCTGGAGATCCATGTCTTCCCGGGTGGTGACGTCTACGGGCGATGCCGCGTCTTCGGGAGTTCCTCGAATGTAGGAACCGGTTACTACTACTTCTTCAATCTCACCTTGTTCCGCGAATGCGGTTGTGCCGAACATCCCTGCGGCACTGGCGAACAAGACAGGCACAAGCCTGGCAAACTGTCGTCGCATAATTTATCCCCTTGTTTACTAACCCCAAACCCGTCTGACACCGGGAATGGGCGCGGGACAGAAACGCAATCACATAACCGCGACAAGAAGTAACGTGCCGCAAACTTCCAATGGCCGAAAAATGTTGAGACAAAAAACAAATCAACTTCCCTAGTGGCATTCCGACAACGACGCTGCCGCGCCTGAAGATGCACCAAAACGGAGATTTCTGGCGGCAATCAGCGGTGCAATGTGATCGAGGAACGAACTTCTGCGCTCACGCAACGTCGAAATCCGCAACGAACCAAGCGACAGATCCGATGCAAAATTCCAGAGCCCTTATCTTGATCTTACTGTTGAACAATATCCTTGCCGTTCGTTCCGAAGCTGCACCAGTTTCCGATCTCTGGGCTTTCTGGCAGCCTGAGCCAGCACCACTTTCCGAATCAAACACTCAAGCGCCGATCAGCCATGAACTCTGGCAACAACTGCTGGACCGCTATCTCAGCGCAGCAGAAGACCAGATCAATAGGTTTGACTATCAGGCGGTAACCGCCGCTGATCGCGCGCTGCTTGCAAGGTATCTGGATACGCTGACCAGCTTGGACCCACGCGGCTATCCGATCGATGAACAGATGGCCTACTGGATAAACCTCTACAACGCGCTGACAGTCCAGGTTGTGCTGGATAACCCGAACAAAAACAGCATCGTGGACATGGGCGCAGGCTGGTTCAAGTTCGGCCCATGGGATGACAAACTGGTCACTCTCACAGGTCAGCCGATCACCCTGAACGATATTGAACACAGAATTCTAAGACCGATCTGGCAGGATCGACGCATTCACTTTGCGGTCAACTGCGCAAGCCTCGGCTGCCCGAATCTGAGCGCTCAAGCCTTCACCAGCACTAATCTGGAATCAATGCTTGCCGCCGCTGAAAGCGCCTACTTGAATCATCCTCGAGGCGTCAGTTTCAATGGCAAAGACGAACTGGTCCTGTCCAGCATATTCAAGTGGTATGTTGAAGACTTCGCAGCCGATCGAGCCCAGCTGCTCGAGTATCTGTCGCAACACCATGCCACGCTGGCAGCGCAACTCGTCAACTACGCCGGTCCGATCCGCTATCAATACGACTGGTCCCTCAATCAGCTCTGATAAAGTCGCCAACGAATCTGGAGAGCAGATGCAAAATCCGAACCCCATCAATATTCGCGCGATCGATCACGTGGTGTTACGTGTTATTGACCTGCCGTCGATGGTCCGCTTTTACGCCGACGTTCTCGGTTGCCGTCTGGAACGCGGCCCCGGCGATCTGGGTCTGGCCCAGATGCGCGCCGGTGCCAGCCTGATTGATCTGATCGATTCCAGCGGGCCACTGGGAAAACAAACCGGCGCACCGCCTGACCACGACACACCCAACATGGATCACTTCTGCCTGCAGGTCGAACCCTGGGACAATGACGCGATCCGCAGTCACCTGGAAGCCTGCGACGTCGAACTGAGTGAGACAGTATCCAGATACGGCGCACTCGGAGCGGGCCCGTCCATCTACATCAAAGACCCCGAAGGCAATAACATCGAACTGAAAGGGCGAAGCTGAGCGTTGAACCGACGCTTCACTCAGGAAGCAGGATTAACTCGGTATCTCCAGGCACCCCGGCAAAACGATTCTCTCGCCATCCCGGGACACTTCCGGCAGGTCGGCTTTTGCGTTCCACAGTCAGCTCGTGAACTCACAATCAAATCTCCCCTATGATTAACAACCAATCGTCATTATCAGTGCGGCGATCTTTCAGCACTTTTGCTCTTGTTCGGGTTCGGACTCCTAAATAAACCAGCCCGTCGCGGACTCGGGACTGGTCTGCGTATCCACGGTATTGATACTGGGTGCAAACGCCCAGCACACGGCATTGACGATCACCCGGGCAATCTGGGGCTGGTAGTAGATCGGATAGGTCTCATGCCCCGGGCTGAAGTAGAAAATCCGCCCTTTGCCCCGCTGGAAACAGCAGCCACTGCGAAACACCTCACCACCGGAGAAATTGCTGATCAGCACCAGCTCGTCGGGAGCCGGGATATCAAAAAATTCACCATACATCTCGTGACGCTCGATGATGATCGGCAACTCCACGCCTTCAAGAATCGGGTGTTGCGGCGCGACCGGCCACAGCACCTCCCGATCATCCGCCTCCCGCCAGCGCAGATTGCAGGTGGTACCCATTAACCGGGTGAAGATTTTTGACAGATGGGCGGAGTGCAGGACAATCAGTCCCATGCCCTGTTGTACCCGCTGCTGAACCCGCGCAACCACGGCATTATCCACCAGATGGTGGCCAAGATGGCCCCACCACAGCAGCACGTCGGTCTCGTCGAGCACGTCTGCACTGAGGCCGTGCTCGGGTTGATCCAGAGTGGCAGTAGCAACCTGCGTATCCGGCAGACCCCGGCGCAGCAGCTCGGCCAGCGCCTGATGAATCCCATCGGGATACACCGCTGCGACCTTCGGATCCTCGCGTTCATGTATGAACTCGTTCCATACGGTGACTCTGCGCGGTTGAGCGGCAATACCCTGGCTGTCTGCATTCACGACATGCGCCTCCTGACTTTTCTCTATTGTCTGACGCTGATCTTCCGGTGACCAGAGTATCGATGCAGATGCCGTCTTCTCATTTGTCCTCAGCTCGGTCAGAATCACCGGGTTGCCGGTGATGCAGGCGTGAGCTGCATCCAGCTGAAACCACGACGCAGGAGATCACCATGTCCAGCTCGACGGAAGTTCGCAACCAGATAGGTCCGCTGCTGGATCGTCTGATCATTCAGCTCGATGATGAGGGCAGCGCAACCCAGCGCGCCTATTTCGCCCGGATCCGCAGATCTCTGTATCGAGCCCGCCATGACTGGGATCTGGCAACCCCGATTCGCGAGCTGTCCACGACCAGCGCGGTCGGCTTCACCTTCTCCAGCGATGCCGACGCATTGATTGCCCGAATCCTGGAAAAAGCCGGCGCTCTGGCGCAGGAACTGGATCAACCGCCACTGCGACCCCATTGAACGCCGACTCCATCCATCACGGCAGCTGTCTGTGTGGGAGGTACCCGTTCATCGGCGAAGGCGTGCCGCGTTTTGTGGCCCACTGCCACTGCAAGTCGTGCCGCCGCGCGCTGGGCGCTGGCGTGGCGACCTATGTGGGGTACGCCGCGGGCCAGGTGCGTTTTGCTGGCTCCGAGGGGCTGGCGAACATTCCCGCTTACCAGTCTTCACCAGGGGTAGACCGCGGATTCTGCGATGTCTGCGGCACCGCCCTCTACTACGCCTCAGACCAGTGGCCGGGCGAAACACATCTGTTTCGCAGCAACTTTGCAGTACCCGAGGCGTTCGAACCCACCGGCCATGTGTTTTATTCAGACCGGGAAACGGACTTCGACCTTTATGACGATCTGCCCCGATACGCGCTCGGCAGCGACGCCGCGGTCGCCTGGGGCAAACGACCCGCGTACCGGATTCTGTTCGCGTGCACGGGCAATTCCGCGCGCAGTATCCTGGCTGAAGCAATCACCAATCTGCGTAGTGCCAAAATCGGCGACAAACGGGTTCGCGGCCACAGCGCCGGCTCGCTGCCAGTTGGCAAAGTGCACCCTGAAGCCGAGGCGCTGATCGGCAGCCGAGTTCATCTGCTGGGTGTGATTCGCAGCAAATCCTGGGAGGAATTCACCGGCTTCCAGGCTCCGGACATCGACCTGGTGATCACGCTATGTGATGACGCCGCCAACGCGGCATGTCCTGTTTTTCCAGGCGAAAATACCATCCGCCACTGGGGTCTGCCGGATCCGGCAAGCGGCGCTGTATCTTTTCCAGAGATTTATCAGCAGCTCGAGGCCCTCATCGAGGGCCTGCTGCAGGAACTGGGTGCCAGATAGCTTGGCTCAGTTGCCGGTCGGGACCTGACTGAACGGAATACCTTTGTCCATGCGCGGCTCCTGAGGCAGTCCCAGTACCCGTTCGGCAATGATATTGGCCATGATTTCATCAGTACCACCGGCGATCCGCAGTCCCGGGATCCCCATGTAGGTGCCCTGAAACAAACCCGCTTCTTCGGCAAAAGCGTCATCCCAGATCGCCCCGCTCATCTCCATCAGGTCGATCGCAAATGAGGCCATATCCTGCGTTTTCGGCGCGCCTACCAGCTTGCCGATAGAGTTTTCGGGGCCGGGAATTTCACCGCGCGACAGCGCGCTCATGGATCGATAGCCCGTGTACTTCAGACCCGCTTCTTTGCAGTACCAGTCAGCGAGTTTGGCTCTGACCGCTGCGTTCTTGATGGCCGGCTCACCGTCGATGTCGACTTTCTGCGCCAGTTTGAACACCGAATCAAAACCCACCGCAGAACCGCCGCCGCCAATCGAAGCGCGTTCATTCATCAGCGTGGTCAGCGAGACCTGCCAGCCCTGGCCAACCTCACCCAGACGCTGAGAGTCGGGAATCCGGACATCGGTGAAGTACACTTCATTGAAGTTGGCATCACCCGAAATCTGTTTGATCGGCTTGATCTCAACACCCGGGGACTTCATGTCCAGGTAAAAGTAGGACAGGCCCTTGTGCTTGGGCACACTTGGATCGGTACGGACCACCAGGATGCCAAAGTCGGAGTAGTGAGCGCCGGAGGTCCAGATCTTCTGACCATTGATCACCCACTCATCACCATCCTTCTCGGCCTTGGTGCGCAACGCGGCCAGATCGGAGCCACCGGCGGGTTCTGAAAACAGCTGACACCAGATCTCTTCACCGCTGGCGAGCTTCGGCAGATACCGCTCTTTAGCCGCCTCATCAGCCCAGGTCATCAGGGTTGGCGCAGCCATACCCTGGCCGATGCTGAATACGCCGGCTGGCACATCAAACTTAGCCTCTTCCTGACTGAGAATGACCTGCTCAATCGCCGACGCACCTCGACCACCAAATTCTTTCGGCCAGCGGATGCACGCCCAGCCAGCGTCGTATTTGCGCTTCTGCCAGAGTTTGCACTGCTCTATGTATGACAGTCCTTCCAGCTCTTTTGCAGTCGGGACATTGTCTTCCAGCCAGCTCTTAACTTCGTTGCGGAAAGCGATTTCTTCGGCACTATCTTGAAAATCCATGATTTACCTCGAGTATTCTTGCGTTATACGCGTCACTGTTTGTTTGCTGCAGTTCCCGTGGAGCTGCCTGTCATGCCGCCTGGCTGGCTTCGACCGCGCTGATCAGCCGGTCCTGCCAGAAACCTTCGCTGCCGATGTTCACACTCAGCAGCTTCGACCGCCGATAGAAAAACTGGCAGTCAAATTCCCAGGTGAAGCCCATGCCGCCGTGAGTCTGGATATTCTCTTTGGAAGCAAAGTAGTAGGCCTGTATGGCTGATACCCGGCTGGTGGCGGCCGCCAGCGGCAGTTCACTGGCCCCGGTATTCAATGCCCAGGCGCCAAAGTAGCAGTTGGACCTGGCCAGAGTGTTCTTCACATACATCTCGGCAAGCTTGTGTTTGATCGCCTGATAAGAGGCAATCGGACGACCGAACGCATAACGCCCGAGCGCGTACTCTTTGGCCTGCTCCAGCGCCGCCTGCGCACCGCCCACCTGTTCCCAGGCAAACAGAACCGCGGCTCGATCGAGCAGCGTTTCGGTTGCCGCCCAGCCGGCACCAGCTTCACCCAGCGGTTCGGCAGCCGCGCCGTCGAACTCGATCCGGGCGTGCCCGCGACTGGGATCCAGCATCGTTACCGCCTGTCGACTCACGCCCGCACCGGCAAGATCCACCAGGTGCAGACTGGCACCATCGCCGCCATCGTGCCCGGCAACGACTATCGCAAAGTCCGCCACATTGCCGTCTGCCACCGGCAGTTTGGTGCCAGACAGCTTGCCGGCATCAACCCGGGTAGTCAGATTACCTGCGGTTGGTCGCCCGGTACCTTCCGCAAACGCAAATGTGCCCACGGCCTCTCCGGTAGCCAGCTTCGGCAGCCAGGCTTCCTTCTGGGCCTGAGATCCAGCCATCAGCAGTGCTTCGGTGGCCAGATAGACCGATGAAGAGAACGGGGTCGGAGCCAGGGAACGGCCCAGTTCCTCGGCAATCACACACAGTTCCAGATAGGAAAGGCCCAGCCCGCCAAATTCTTCCGGTATTACTACCGCCGTCCAACCCATTTCAGCAATCTTGCCGAACAACGCCATATCCGCGTCACCGCCCGCCTCGAGCACCGCCCGGGTGACTGAAGGTGGTGAATTGTCAGCCAGAAACCCTTGTGCCTGCTCGCGCAGCAGGTTCTGTTCTTCGGAAAATTCGAAGTTCATGTAGTTCCCCCCAGAGGACCAGTTAAAAATATCGGAACCGACGATTCTCTCCGCTTTAGGCGAAAAAGGCGAGCCTGCTGGCCAGACATTCCGGTCGCACCCCTCAATGAGATGTTTCCGGACAATGACGCACAGCACTGAAGCCGTCAGCAGGCTAAAATAACCCCATGAATTACGCTGATCACGGCTTTCTCCGGGTCGCCGCCGTCGCCCCGCAACTGGTACTGGCTAATCCCGAGGCCAATGCCCGCAATATCGTCACGCATCTGCAGTCCCTCGCGGAGAGCAGTGTCGCCGTGGCACTGTTCCCGGAGCTGTGTCTGACCGGCTACAGCTGCGAGGATCTGTTTCTCTCCAGCGATCTGCAGCGGCTGACCCGCACCGCGCTGGCGAGCGTTGCCAGCCAGTGCCACGGGATTGTCGCCGTGGTTGGCGCACCCTGGCGTCTGAACGACGGACGCCTGTTGAACTGCGCGGTGGTCATCGCCGATGGCAGCATCCAGGGTGTGGTGCCGAAGAGCGCGCTGCCGAACTACGGCGAGTTTTACGAACATCGCTGGTTCGCATCCGGCGCTGATGTGCATGAAAAGATCGATCACGAAGCCGATACCCTGATTTCTACCCGGCAGGTGTTCCAGATTGGCGGCGCTGGAGTCGGTATCGAACTCTGTGAAGACCTCTGGGCGCCGCGACATCCCGGTACCGAACATGCCCTGGCTGGTGCAGAGGTCATTCTCAATCTGTCGGCCAGCAACGAGCTGGTTGCGAAAGCCGAATACCGACGTTCCCTCGTCGAGATGGCCAGCGCCAGAGGTATCTGTGGTTATCTGTACGCCAGCAGCGGCGCACTCGAATCAACTAAAGACATCGTTTTTGGCGGCCACCTGCTGGCGGCAGAGAACGGCGCGCTGCTGGCCGAAAACGAACGCTTCGCCCTGACGGCACAGACCCTGATCACCGAGTTCGATATACAACGATTGCGCCACGATCGGATTCAGAACACTACCTTCGCCGGTACCGTTCGTCCCGGGAATTATCAGCACAGATCAATTACCGCGAGCCCGGCTGAGCTGAGCTCACTGCATCGCCGGATCGAGGCGCGACCGTTTGTGCCGCCGGATGAAGATCAGTTCAATGCCCGGGCTCAGGAAATTCTCAATATCCAGAGCACGGGGCTGGCTCGCCGTCAGCTGGCAGCGAAAAACACCACGTTAACGATCGGCATATCCGGAGGACTTGATTCAACCCTGGCACTGCTGGTCTGCCTCGATGCAGCGGACAAACTCGGCCGAGCCCACGATACCATCCAGGCGATCACCATGCCGGGACCAGGCACCTCGGAACATACCCTGGCCTCGGCAAGAGCGCTGTGTCGCGCAGCCGGGGTGAGCCTGAAAGAAATCCCCATCGCGGCGGCGGTTACCCAGCACCTGAAAGATCTGGAGCACACAGACAACAGCGACGTGGTGTTTGAAAATACCCAGGCCAGAGAGCGCACCCAGATCCTTTTCAACTACGCCAACAAGACGGCAGGTATCGTCGTCGGCACCGGCGATCTGTCAGAACTGGCACTCGGATGGTGCACCTACAACGCCGATCACATGGCTAACTACAACGTCAACGCCGGGGTACCCAAAACCATGGTGGCGTATCTGGTCAGGTGGTATGCGCGACATCGGACTGGTCCAGAGCTGGCAGCCGTGCTCGACCGGGTCCTCGATACACCCATTTCTCCGGAGCTGATTGCACCTGAAGAGGGCGAAATCAGTCAGGAAACCGAGTCAATCATCGGGCCCTACGAACTGCACGACTTCTTTCTTTATCACACCGTTCGTCATGGCTCTGGCGTGCGAAAGGTGTTTGCACTTGCCTGTCAGGCATTCGCAGGCAGCTACCCTGAAGCCGAAATTGGCCGTTGGCTCAAAGTCTTCATTCAGCGCTTCTATACCCAGCAGTTCAAACGTACAACGCTGCCACCCGGACCCAAGGTTGGTTCGGTCAGCCTGTCGCCTCGCGGCGACTGGCGTATGCCCGATGAGGCCAGTGTCGAACAGTTGCTGGCAGAGCTCGATGAATTGCTGGAAACTGGGCGTTAAAAGTGCAGGGCGTAAGCGCCCTCAATAATATGCCAGCGCCTGACAGAAGGCCGCGGCAAAGAGATCAACGGGGGATGGCTTTGAAGAGAGGGGACCGCTGCGCGGAAACTAAATGCCGCGCGAACACCGTCCGGGTATGTTCGGTTTCAATGAGGCGGCTGTTGAGTGCGCTGCTGTTGATTACTTCAGGCCTGAGTTTAAGTTCACCCGCCCTCGCCCAGAAAAATCCTTTCTGCGGTGATGAGGGCATCTGGATTCAGATCCTTGGCGCCGGTGGCCCGGAGCTGAATGACGGCCAGGCCGGTTCCAGCTACCTTATCTGGATTGACAATAAAGCCCGCCTGCTGATCGACACCGGACCGGGTGCGGCTGCCAACTTCGATCGAGCTGGCGCCGATTTCGCCGATCTCGATGCCATTGTCTACACCCATCTGCACGTGGACCACAGCGGCGACTTTCCGGCTTTCGTCAAAGGCAGCTTCTTCGCTGAGCGTGACCGACCACTGCCGGTGCTGGGGCCGAACGGCAATGAGGAATATCCGGACATGACGTCGTTTGTCAGCAGGATGATTGGCCCGGCGGGCGCATATCCATATCTGGCAGACTTTCTGACCTACAAATCCAGTGGCGGTTACAAGATCAACCCCCGCAAGGTCCCGGCAACAGGCAGGAGACGCTGGTCCAGATTCAATTCTGAGCACTTCCGGCTGTCGTCTATTCCAGTACATCATGGCCCTGTGCCTGCGATTGCGTGGCGAGTCGAAATCGGCGATCAGAACATCGTCTTCACCGGCGACTTCAACAACTCAAAGAACGTCATCGCCGAATTTGCTGAAAACGCTGAAGCGCTGGTGGTCAGCCATGCGATCCCGGAAGGTGCACGAGGCAACGCTGCTGAACTGCATGCCACACCCGGTCAGCTTGGGCGCATTGCCGCTCAGGCAGAGGTGCGGATGCTGATTCTCGGCCACCGCATGAACCGCACCCGGGGCCTTGAGAGTCAGAGCCGGCTGGCGATCGAAACCGCCTACAACGGCCCGCTGATCTTTGCCAACGACATGGAGTGCTGGGGACTCTAACCGTGACCGGCACAGCGTTGAATACCGAGGTCCGCGGTCTGCTCGAATTCTGGTTTGGTGAACTCTCTGACGGGTTCGCCGACGAAGCACACCGGCAACGCTGGTTTCTCGGCGGACCGGACTTCGATGAGCTGTGCCGCGATACCTTTGCTTCGCTTTACCAACAGGCAGCCGCCGGAGCGCTGATGCACTGGCAGGAAACCGCGCGCGGCAGCCTGGCCCTGATCCTGCTCTGCGATCAGCTGCCTCGAAATATCTTTCGCGACCACGCACAGGCCTTTGCCACCGACCCAATGGCATTGAACATTGCCAAATTTCTGGTGGATCAGGGACTCGATCAGACACTCGAATTTGACGAGCGGGCGTTCTGCTACCTGCCTTTGGAACACTCCGAAAGTCTGCTTGATCAACATACTGCGGTGGGACTTTTCACTGCCCTGAGGGATTCAACACCCTCAGGTCAGCGCCATCTGACCGGCAGCTATCTTCAGCATGCCCATCAGCACCGTGACACTATTGTCCGCTTCGGCCGATTTCCGTTGCGTAATTCAGCACTCGGTCGAACCAGTACCTCAGCAGAACTGGAGTACATCAACCGAACCTGAACAGGGACTGCGCCCATGACTGCGCGCGACTTAATGGTAACGACGCTGAACGGTTCTCTGGCGGCAGCCGCGGATCCGCACAGAGCACCGAAACAACAGGCATACATGAAGTCCACGATGCCGTTTTTCGGCATCACTGCGCCGACCCTGCAGAAGATCTGCAGGCAGGCATTCGCAACGTACCCCTGTGAAGATGCTGCGCACTGGTTTGAACGCATAATGGTGATGTGGCGCCAGGCGACCCATCGCGAACAGCGGCATGGCGCCATCTATCTGCTCGGCGCCAGGCAATATCAGAACTGGCTGAACACCCGACAACTGGAGCAACTGGAAGAAATCATTGTTACCGGTGCATGGTGGGACTATGTCGATCCGGTAGCGGTAAATCAGTTCGGGCGACTGCTGTGCAATGAGCCGGACACGATGATCCCGGTATTACACACCTGGTCGCAGGGCGAGAATATCTGGAAACGCAGAACGGCAATGCTGGCCCAGCTCAAGTTTAAAGAGCGTACTGACTTTCAGCTGTTGACTGAGCTGATCGAACCTTCGATCCAGGAAAAAGATTTTTTTCTTCGCAAAGCCATCGGCTGGGTGTTGAGAGAATATTCAAAGACTGATCCAGGCTGCATTATCAGCTACGTAAACAAAAATGCCGACCGTTTGTCGGGATTGAGCAAACGGGAGGCTTTCAAGGTGATGCTGAAGAACGGTCAGGTCACTTCAGTACCCTGAACCGGAAAAACAGGGCCGAACCTCAGATTCCCGGCCCCAACAAGCTGCCGCGAAAAAGGGGGTCGAACCGGACTTTTCCCGAATTAACCAGAACGCGACCACACTCTCATTTCCCCTTTCACCACTGCCCTAAACTTGCCACTTTCCTCTCACTGAAAGTGGTCAGTATGGAAGCAACAAACACATCTCCCCAGACGACGCCCACCTGGACATGGCTGGCCGTCGCGATCTGTCTTGGCGCACCGATTGTGCGCTGGGGTGGCTTGGAACTGCTGATTGCGGGTGGCAGTGCGATGGCTTGTCTGGCTGTTTCCCGCCAGCCGTGGCCGGAACGAAAGCAGATCAATACGGCGGTAGCCATCGTCGCGATCTGCTGGGGCGCCTGGGGCGGCGTCATAGCGCTCGATGCCAGCAGCGCAACTACGCAAACTTCTTCAGCAACCACGGACGCACTGTCCGACGAGGCCTATCGACAGAAGATCTTTGCTCAAGCCATGAATCGAGTCGCTGACATCGAAGCAACTGAGCAGGAGATCCGTGCAGCACGCGCTGACGGCAGCGATATGCGGTTACTGAAATCGAAGCTGAAGATGTTGCAGGACTCGCACGAAACCAACCAGCCCTTCACGCGCAAATTCTACGCTCTCAGCGAAGACCAGCTGGAAGAGATCATCAACGAAGGTCTTGCCGAGGAATGGCCATATTAATACCCGAATATCAGGGTCCGCTAGCATCACTCGTTGAAGCTGATATCACTCCAGGCAAACGCGGGTAAAACCATGAGTAAACAATTTCTTAACTTAGTTCTTCTGCTCACACTTACATCCATATCGTTCTCAACGCTTGCCAGCGGATCCCTTCGCTGCGGCACCAAGCTTGTCGAGCAGGGTATGACCAAGACAGATGTCGTGAAGATCTGCGGTGAGCCGAGCGCCAAGCAGAAAAACGACACCGTGTGGATCTACGATCGCAACGTGAGTGAGCTGCTCAAAGTCGTCACCTTCGTGAACGGTGAAGTTGAATTCATCGACGAAGGCTCGAGGGAAAACGAGCGCGACTGAACGTAGCGTCGTGTGAAAAATGGGGTCGAACCGAGGTTTTACA
>CAKZWF010000082.1 GCA_937921865.1 uncultured Pseudomonadales bacterium
GCGGATTCCGAGTTTCGAACAGGGATCACCAGCACTGGCAGCTTGGATTTCCGGATGATCGCTGCCGAATAGCTGCCGACCAGAACGTCGTAGACCGCGCCATGCCCGTGGCTGCCTACCACGATCAGGGCGGCACCGAGTCTGTCAGCCTCTCTTAGCGTGACTTCGACGGTAGGCCCCTGAATCATCAGCGCGGTACTCTCAATACCCTGTTCGGTTAGAGCCTTTGAAAGATCCTGCACGGCGCGGTGATCGCGATGGAATTCTTCAGCGACCTGCGATCTGACGACTTCCGGACCAGCATCGTAGCCCACGAAATCGGGATCCGGTTCTGCGACATGCAGGATATAAACTGCTGCCGACATGGCTGAAGCGACCGTTCCCGCCGCGGCGACGATTGGCGCTGAGGCTTCAGACAGATCCACTGCCACCAGGATGTTCATCTTCTACTCCGGTTGCGATTGTCCAGTTCCCTTTGTACCAGACCATAAAATGCTTTGGTAAAGCGGTCTGCTTCAGAGGCTGACATATGCGACCATTCCGGCAGCCAGTAGCCTTGCATCTCCGGGTGATCCTGGAAATGCAGACCCAGCGCCCCGGTCTGTTCTATGAGCTGATCCCAGGCCAGTGCTCTGGGAGCGAGGTCAGGTTCGCTGACGGTATAATGACCTTCTGACGGCATACGCACGAAAATCAGTTCAACCCCTTTGGCGCGGAACTTTTTCGATACCGCCACCGCCCGCGCAATCTGCTCGCTTCTTGCTTTCAGCACCCGCTGCTGTTGCTCTACAGGGGTATCGGCCAACGGTTTCCAACCATGGGCCCAGATGACTTTTGCCAGTTTCTGGAAAGCTTCGTCCGTTTCGACCCTGCTCCACATGCGGCTGGAGCGATCGCGAGACAAGTTGCTGAGCTTGCGGACCTCCATCCGCCATTCGACGCCTTCTCGCTCTGGTAACGGTTGGCGTCTCAGCATGGTCGGCAATGCATAATCAAAATTATAGAAAGCCAGATGGGGTTCAACGATCAGCGAAACCTGGTGACCAAACCACTGGGTAGGGGTTTCTTCCTTGGGTCGACTGATCGCACTTTCGCGATATTCAGATCCGGTAAAGAAGAGGTTGGGCGCTACTCCAACGATCACGCTGCCGGTGAAGTCGTCGTCTTCTGCGAGATCTTCAAGCACCGACATGGGCGATGTGCCTTCCAGCGCCAGTTGTAAAGGTCGTCTGCCGTCATGTTGCTCCCACACGGCCGGCTGCAGGTTGAACAGCACCCGGGAAGAACCGGTGAAGACCCATCCATCACCGGCGCCCTGATTGATCAGTCGACGCTGTTCCGCCCACAGACCATCAGAATTCCGGTATGAGGGCGTGACCCCCTGACTCCTTACCCACATTTCCCAGGCAACGAGCAGAAGGACAAAGCTAAGCACGGCCAGCCACGCGGAGCCCTTGTGGATGGTGGGCAGCGGGCGCTGGTAGATGGCTTCAGCGCTAGAACTGGAAGTAGATGAAGGCATTACTCTGTCCTTGTGCAATGATGATCAACCACGCCATCGCTCCCCAGAGGATCCCGGAGATCCAGACCGGCATAGCGTGGACGACAGTGTGGAGATCACGGTTCCGCATGAACCAGTGAATGAAAAGCATTGCCAGCGTGATCATAGACACCTGCAGAACTTCAAAGGTCCTCAGTACTTTTGTGCCTCCCATCTCCAATGTCAGCATCGATTCGATCATGCGCCACGCGGTCGGAAAATCCTGGGCTCGAAAAAACACCCAGGTAATGTTGACGAGGAAGTATGTGATGATCGCCAGAACTACTCGAGACAACCACTTATCCCAGATCTCGGCAGCGCCGAATCGGGCGTTGAGCCAGCGCTCTGCCAGCAGGTAGAACCCATGCAAACCGCCCCAGACGACAAACGTCCAGGAAGCGCCGTGCCAGAGCCCGCCCAGCAACATGGTTGTCATCAGGTTCGCATAGGTACGCACGTTGCCTTTGCGGTTGCCGCCGAGGGGTATGTACAGATAGTCACGCAGCCAGGACGACAAAGAGATGTGCCAGCGGCGCCAGAAGTCAGAAAACCCGATTGAGGCGTAGGGAAATCGAAAATTGTCCGGTAACGAGAAGCCAAGACACAGGGCCACGCCGATGGCGATCGTCGAGTACCCGGCGAAGTCACAGAATATCTGGCCAGCAAAGGCCAGCGTTCCAAGCCAGGCATCCAGCGGATGAAGCATTACCGTGGTTTCGAACACCGTATCAGCCGCCTTCGAGAGCATGCCGTCAGCGATCACAACCTTGTTGAACAGTCCAAGCGTAATCAGCCCAAAGCCCCAGGTCAGCTGCTGATTCGTGGCGCGTCGCGGTTCGGCGAACTGTGGGATCAGCTGAGTCGGGCGGACAATAGGACCAGCAACCAACTGGGGAAAAAATGTCACGAACAGCGAAAAGTCCAGCAGTGACTTTGCCGGCTCCGCACGCTTCAGGTACACATCCAGAGAGTAGGCCATGGTCTGGAAGGTATAGAAAGAGATTCCGACTGGCAGCACAATGCTCCAGGCGGGCGGCTGATAATCGAAACCGACAGCGGCGGTTAAAGCCTGAAAATTTTCGAGAAGAAATCCGCCATACTTGAAATAGCCGAGCATACCGAGATTGACGGCAATACTGACGAGCAACAGCAGTCTTCGCCTATTGGTTCGTTTCTCCTGAAATATCTTATTGGCGATGACCCAGTCGGTTACAGTGGAAATCCAGAGCAGCAGCACAAATGGCGGGTTCCAGGCCGCATAGAAAAGATAGCTCGCCACCAGCAGGTTGATTTTTTTGGTGCGCCATTTGAAGGGCGCACTGTGCAGAACAAGAACAATCGCGAAGAAGACGACAAAAGTCAGCGAGTTGAATAACACTAAAGTTAATCCTATTCGAACGAAGCTCGCGAATTACAGAAGACCGGTGGGCCGGTGTGGTCTTCTGGGGATCGCGAATCTTCTTCTTGTTATCAGCTGCAACTCAGCGCAACAGGCATTGGGATCTCATTCGATTAGGTCATGGAGTCTACACCTATCCGAAAAAAACTAAACAATTGTGCGAACGGGCAACGCTAGTTTGTTTCTGTTTCAGTTCTTCAGTATCCGCTCTTTCAATCCCGCAAATAGCGTAATCAGCTACCGTCGCTGGGAAGCTGACTCTCTTCGCGCAATTTACCGCGCACGTCCATCAGCACCTGCCCATAGGTATTGTGTCCTCTGAGATTACGCTCACAGCCCCAGAAGTAATCATACTGATTGTTCGCCATCAGTTTGGCGTCTCCGGTCGCCAGCAGGCGTTCGGTGAGGATAGTTAATTCAACGGGCCTTTTTCATGGTCATGGCTGATAGGAGTTCGGACTGAGTCCCCTGTGTGGCGCTGATCATTGGCATGAACCGGCGAGTCGATCGAATGGCCGACACACCATTTAGTCGTTGACGTATGCGGGGTAGGGCGTTTCGGGAAGTCCGGAAATGGGTCGTTCAGGCGGGCCGGCTGCCGCGGGCTTTTCAGCGTTCGGCGAACAGATCGGGGAGGTTTGGGTGCGGCTCGGCGCGCCGTGGTGACAGGCGAGGTGGTGCGCGGCTGTTGACGTGGTCGAGGATTCTGCGGGTGAGGCACGCTGAGTTGCGGTGCCATTCTGTCTTATCTGAACAGATAAGTAGGCTAGGGTCATGACGACCGCAATCGCCCCAACAATTTCGCCAATGGCACCAATCGCGTCCCAGTTAACCCTGCATACAAAACCACCGAAGACTCGCCATATGGTACTCAGTTCGATGAACGGCAGCTGTCGGCCGAACTAGGGCATTTTAGAGATAGCCTCTAAATGACCGCTTCTGGATAGCAGACATTTTGAGCTTACCCATGCTTTCGACCCACTCCAGCCCCGACGTGTCACGATTTTCGATCTCGATGCAAGAAATGTGCTACAAAATCGTTGGTTCTCTGATGAAGGCGCCGGATGGAAGGGGTTTATGAATTGGACAAGCTCGATTTCGTTCGGTCTGTAGATTTAACTTGTCAATACCAGGACATAGCTTACCGGTAGAATTAAGAGGGCGCGTTCCCGGTTTTCGGTTTCAGCCTGAAGCGTAGAGCCGGTTCAGGTTGGCATGCCGGGACGGATCGAGGTCTCGGCCGGCAAGGGCAGGATGATCGAGGCCGTAGCGGTGAGCACGAAACACCAGGTTCATTCTGCCGCCCAGGCGGGCATTGTTAAAAAAGAAGGGGTTGATATATTCCCAGACAACTTTCCGGTCGCGGGTGACTTCGAAGAATTGACCTTTGGCGGTCTCGCAGATGAGTACGTTGTTGTTCGGCAGCACCGTCACGCCGCCACCCATGATGGTGAAAAAGCCGAAAGGCGGGTTGTCCGTATATTCCCAAAGAATCTCTTTGGTTTTGGCGTCGATTTCCAGTGCCCGGGAGAATTCAGGCCCTTTGCGGTGCACGCCGTTGTCGAAGATGGTGATGGTCTTTTCGCTGGAGTATTTGACGTCGTGCTGGTGTGCAGTGGTGCCGTCCGAAAACTTCCACTTGAATTTTCCGGTCTTGGCACTGACCTCAGCAATCAGGTTTATACGCCGGAAGCTGAGCAGCCAGTCACCCTTCGGTGACAGAGAAATCGAATTGCAGTGGCTCCACTCCAGGCGATGATCCAGCGGGC
>CAKZWF010000083.1 GCA_937921865.1 uncultured Pseudomonadales bacterium
GCTGGCTACTTTGAAACTCCTGGCGGTCGGTTTTATACAGCCAATGGCCGGCGATGCCATTTTCTGCCACCGCTGCCATTCTTTCGGTACGGATTTGCACTTCGATGGGTACCCCGTGCATACCGAACAAGGTGGTGTGCAGGGACTGGTAGCCGTTCGCTTTGGGTATCGCGATGTAGTCCTTGAAGCGTCCGGCAACCGGTTTGTAGAGATTGTGCATGATGCCCAGGGTGCGGTAACAGTCGTCGACCTGGTCGACGACGATCCGGAAAGCAAAAACGTCCATGATTTCGGAAAATGGTTTGTGCTGGGTCTTCATCTTCCGATAGATGGAATAGAGGTTTTTTTCCCGGCCGTGCACGCCGGCATTCAAGCCTTCAGCGATTAAAGCGGCGGCGATGGATTTACCCAGCTCTTCCACCAGCTCTTTGCGGTGGCCGCCAGCGGCACGGACCGCGGCCCCGATGCGATTGGCCCGCAGCGGGTATAGTGCTTCAAAGCCCAGCTCTTCGAATTCCACCTTCATCGAATGGATGCCCAGGCGGTTGGCGATGGGTGCGTAGAACTCCAGGGTTTCCCGGGAAATTCTTTTCCTCTGCTCCGGAGACATGACCCCTACGGTCCGCATGTTGTGCAGCCGGTCCGCCAGTTTGACCATGATCACGCGGATGTCTTTGGCCATCGCCATGGCCATTTTCTGAAAGTTTTCCGCTTGCGCTTCCGCCCGACTGCCGAAGATTTTTGTCAGCTTGGACACCCCGTCGACAATTTCTGCGACCGAAGAGCCGAACTGATCGGTAATGGTGCCTTTGCTGGCATCGGTATCTTCGATCACATCATGCAGCAGCGCGGCGATGATGGTTTCGCTGTCCATACGAATGCCGGCCAGGATGTTCGCGACCGCCAGCGGATGGGTAATATAGGCATGCCCGGTGCGGCGCATCTGTCCTTCGTGCTGGACTTCCGCATAGGCGTGAGCGGCCGCTATCTGCTGGACCTGGTCGTCGGGGAGGTAGCTGGCAGCCAGCTTGAGCAGTTTGTCGATTGTCGCCGGATAGGCGACAGAATCCTTCCTGGCGTGTTCGGCCAGTTGGTCGGCAAAATAAGATCCATCAGCCGGACTGGCTGAATTCGGGCCAAGCGGCGCCCGGGTACCGGGCTTTGGCCCGGCTCGGGATTTAGATTTGGGCTTCGCCGTGCTCGCCATCTCCGACGTGGAATGAGACCTGGATGACCTCATCCTCTGTGGAGGTTTCCTGCGCGTCAAGCATTTCGTTGTTGATCAGACCTGCTGCAATTTCGCGCAGAGCGATCACGGTGTGCTTGTCGTTTTCTTCCGGCACCAGCGGCTCAGCGCCGTATCGGCGCATGTGGCGTGCCCGGCGGGTCGCCTGCATGACGAGTTCGAAACGGTTTTCGACGTTTTCAAGACAGTCTTCGACGGTGATACGGGCCATGGTTTCCACCTGATTCAGCGAGCGCGCGAGTGTAACGGCGCTTCAGGGCGCTGACAAGAGATCCTCAAGCAAGGTTTGCAGGCGTTTTCCGGCCGCCGGGCGGCGACATCGCTCTGCCTGCACGATTGCCTGCAGCTGGTTCAGCGCCGCGGCGAAGTCGTCGTTGACCACGAGATAGTCGAAATCGTTGTGATGGGCCAACTCCGTGCGTGCTTCAGCCAGCCGGTTTTCGATGACCTCGCTGGCGTCTTCGCCGCGGTTGTGGAGTCTTGCCCGCAGCGTGGCCAGGGAGGGCGGCAGAATAAAGACGCTGACCACGTCAGGATGTCGCTCGCGGACCTGAGCAGCACCCTGCCAGTCAATTTCCAGGATCACGTCAGCGCCAGAATCGAAACATCGGGCGACCGAGCTGCGTGCGGTGCCGTAGAGATTGCCGAACACATCGGCGTGTTCGAGAAATTCGCCGTTTGCGATGAGTTCACGGAAGGTCGTGGTGTCCACAAAATGGTAGTTGATGCCGTTGCGCTCGGTGGGGCGCATGGGGCGCGTGGTGTGGGAAACGCACACTGCAAGCGTCGGGTCCTGCTTGAGCAGGGCCCTGACCAGACTGGTTTTTCCGGCGCCCGACGGCGCTGAGACGATGAATAGAATGCCGCCAGAGGGGTTGTCAGCGTGTTGCTCGCTCATTCGATGTTCTGTACCTGCTCGCGGATCTGTTCGATGACGACTTTCAGATCAACAGACTTCTGAGAGGTGGCCGGCAGCACCGACTTGGCGCCAAGGGTATTGGCTTCCCGATTCAGTTCCTGGGTGAGGAAATCCAGGCGGCGGCCGTGAGGGCCCGGTCCGCGCAGGATGGAGCGGGCTTCTTCGACGTGAATCGACAGTCGATCCAGTTCCTCGGCGACATCAGCACGCTGCGCGAGCAGCGCGATTTCCTGCTCCAGGCGTCCGTTATCTACCTGGACGGTCAGGTCTTTGAGCCGCTGCTGCAGTTTGTTCTGGATCTCGTGGCCTATCGATGCGGTCAGGGATTTAACGGCGGCGACCACCCTGTCTATTTCGTCGAGGCGGCTGGTCACGGTTGCGGCCAGCTGGCCGCCTTCCCGTTGGCGGTGCTCGATCAGCATCGTCAGCGCTGCCTCGAAGAGGTCTTCGGCAGCTTCACCTGTCGCATCGGGATCGACACTGGCATCTTCTCCGATTACGCCGGGCCAACGCAGCAGGTCCATGGTCGACGGTGGGTGGGCTTCCGGCACGTCGCGTTTTATCTGCTCCAGAACGCCGATCACCTGCAGCAGCAACGGGCGGTTCAATTCAACTGACTGTTCACCGTCCTGACGGTCAAGACGCAAAGTGCAGTCGACCTTGCCTCTCTTGAGGTGTTTGCGCAGCGTTTCGCGCAGGCCGTGTTCGAGGCTGCGCACCGGCTCCGGCAGACGGAACTGGGTTTCGAGATAGCGATGGTTGACCGATTTCAGCTCCCAGGTGAGCTGCAGTCCGGCGCAATCGGACTGGGTGCGGGCAAAAGCGGTCATACTGTTGACCATAATTATTCTTAGCGTCGGGACAGGCGTCTATTGTAGCCGGCCACCCGGACGGCTGATACCGAGACTGAGGTATCGGGTGACCCGGGCCGGAGAGTTTCTATAATGGCCGCCGCAAAAGACGACTCGGCTGTTGCTTCGGCTGGGGTTTGATCGCGGCTGGTTCGCTTCATGGTTGAAAGCGCAACCAACCTGCGATCACTACAGGCACAACCTGTCTACTTATAATGAAGAGGAATACCCAATGACCCAGCGCCCCAGCGGCCGCCAGCCCGATCAACTTCGCTCCGTGAGATTTACCCGAGGATTCACGCGCCATTCGGCCGGCTCTGTGCTGGTAGAGTTTGGCGACACCAAGGTGATCTGCACGGCGAGTGTCGACAACTCGGTACCCGGCTTTCTCCGCGGTAAAGGCCAGGGCTGGCTTACTGCTGAGTACGGCATGTTGCCTGGTTCGACCCATACTCGCGTAGACCGTGAAGCAGCCAGGGGCAAACAGGGCGGTCGAACCGTCGAAATCCAGCGGCTCATTGGCCGCTCGCTGCGTGCAGCGATCGATCTGCAGGCGCTCGGTGAGCGAACCGTACGAATAGATTGCGATGTCATCCAGGCTGACGGCGGCACCCGCACCGCGTCTATTACCGGTGCATCAGTGGCGCTGGCCGATGCCCTTGCCAGCATTGGTGTTCAGAGTGCATTCAGGGAGCATGTGGCATCTATATCCGTTGGAATCTGGCGAGGATTGCCAGTACTGGATCTGGACTATCCGGAAGATTCAAATGCCGAGACCGATATGAACGTTGTGGCCGTGCAATCCGGCGGGTTTGTGGAAATCCAGGGCACCGCTGAACAGGAAGCGTTTTCGGATGCGGAGCTGACCAGCATGCTGGCTTTGGCCCGCAAAGGTACAGCGGAACTGTTTGAGCTGCAGCGACAGGCGTTGGCCTGACGAGGCATTGTGATCAGGCTCCACGGGAATAAGGCAGGAAATTAGACAACAATGGACCAACAGAAACGAGATTTACTGGCATTGCTGATTGACGAAGAAGTGCTCCAGTTTGGCAGCTTTGTGCTCAAGTCCGGCCGTCAGAGCCCCTATTTCTTCAATCTTGGCGCGATCAACACGGGTGCGGCAATTGCGGCGCTTGGGGAAGCCTATGCGGAAAAGATCACCGATCTGGATTTCAGCTTCGACACCCTGTTTGGTCCCGCTTATAAAGGCATTCCAATTGCTGTTTCTGCCGCGCAGGCGCTGGCTCGGCGTGGCAACAACACCGGCTGGGCGTTCAATCGTAAAGAAGCCAAAGCCCACGGCGAGGGCGGTCAGTTCGTGGGTGCCTGCGTCCAGGGGCGGGTCCTGCTGGTGGACGATGTGCTCACTGCCGGTACCGCGCTGCGCGAAGCCGCTGGGTTGATTACCGCAGCCGGTGGTGAGCTGGTTGGCGTAGTGATTGCGCTTGATCGTCAGGAACGGATTGATGGTGGCACTGCGGTTGCGAATCTGAGCTCAGAATTGGCTATTCCGGTCACCAGCATCCTCACCCTGCAGGACGTGATCGAGTACCTTGACTTGATTGGGCGTGAGGACAACCATTCAAAACAGAAGCTGGCCCAGGTGAAAGCTTATCAGGCACAGTACTGTCAGCTAGGCACTTAAGGATGAAAGCCACCGGCTAATGGTCGCTGAGGGAATGACGATGAATCAAACAAACGGCATAGCCGCGCCCGCTGGACAGAATTGCCCCAGCCGGTTTGTGGTCCGGCACCTGGCGGCTTTTCTGGTCGTATCAGGACTGCTGGTGGCCCAGATTGCGAGCGCTCAGGTGGTCTACCGCTGGATTAACGCCGATGGTAAACCGGAAGTGTCACATTCGATCCCCGCCGATGTCGTGCACAAAGGCTACGAGATTCTCGACGGCAACACGATGAACCGCCTTAAGGTGGTCCCGCCGCAGATGACAGACGGCGAATACACTGAGCAGTTGGCTCGTGAAAAAGCCCAGGCCGAGTGCCAGCGCACATTAAACAGAATCTACTCCCGTTATGAAAAGCTGGAAGACATCAACGATGCTGAAGTTTCAGCTCTCCGGAAACTGGATGTCCGGGTCAGCAACGCCCAGCAGGATCTCACCCGCGCGAAGCGGGAGCTGGCAAAGCTTGAATCATCAGCGGCCAGTCAGGAGCGCCAGGGGAAAGCGGTCAGTAAAGCTTTACTGGCGGAATTGACCAGTGCCAACAGCCAGATTGCAACTCTGGAACGGGAACTCGGCCAGCGCAAGCAGGAGCGCGAAGACATGCAGCACGACTTCGAACTGGAGCGGCTGATGTTTAACGCTAACGACTGCAACGTTGAGCACCTGGCCCGCCGTTAACGGAATACCGCCCGCTCCAGCGCCAGCCACTGCTGATCCCAGTTTGCGGTCGGCAGGTTACGAAATTCGCTTCTGACAAACTGATGAAGCCTGCCCTCGGCAGCGGACAGCAGCAGATTGGCGGCGATTCCGGTACCCAGCTCAGGTCCGGGCACACGGGTGATTGCCCATTCGCGAAGAATCAATCGAAGCTGAGTTTCCAGTCGGTCAAACACCTGACGGATCCGCCCGCGCAAACGATCCGTTTCGCCCTGTAACGCATCCCCGGCCAGCAGTCGTGCCATGCCCGGATTGCGTTCTGCAAATGTCAGGAGCAGCGTCAGCAGTTTTGCACAACGCAGCTGGGCGGTGGGTTCTTCAGTCATGATACGACTGATACGGCTGAACAGGCTTTCTTCGATGAACTCAATCAGCCCATCGAGCATCTTGGCTTTACTGGGAAAATGTCGATACAGGGCAGCTTCGGAAACGCCCACCTGTTTTGCCAGCGCGGCCGTGGTAATGCGCGAGCCCGGGTTGGTTTCCAGCATCAGGGCCAGCGCCTGAAGAATTTCCACTCGTCGGTTGGATTTAGTCATCGGGTAATCTTGGTGCCGCAGCCGGCGTCGGTGAAAATTTCCAGCAGCAACGCGTGCTCTACCGTGCCGTCGATGATCTGGACGCTGGCAACTCCGTCGGCCAGCGCATCAAGCGCACACTGAGTCTTCGGCAGCATGCCCTCGTTGATGACACCATCATTGATGAGCTGGGTCACCTCTGCGCTTGACAAGCCCGCCAACGTTTCTCCGCTTGCGTCGAGAATACCTGGCGTATTGGTCAGCAGAATCAGCTTCTCAGCGTTCAGAGTTCGAGCCACGTGGCCGGCGACCAGATCCGCGTTGATGTTGTAGGACTCGCCGTCTTTGCCTACCCCGATTGGTGCAATCACCGGTATGAAGTTTTCCGAGATCAGCGTGTTTAGGATCTCGGCGTTGATCTGTTCGACTTCGCCAACGTGGCCTATGTCGATGATTTCAGAAGCGGCGAGCTCCGGCGCGCCCTGCTGCAGCCTGAGTTTTCGAGCACGGATAAGATCCCCGTCTTTACCGGTGATGCCGACCGCCCGTCCGCCATTTCTGTTGATGATCGCGACAATGTCCTGATTCACTGACCCACCCAGGACCATTTCGACAACGTCCATGGTCTGTGCATCGGTGACCCGCATGCCGTCGACAAAACGCGTTGGGATCTGCAGACGCGAGAGCAGGTCGCCAATCTGTGGGCCACCGCCGTGGACGACAATGGGGTTCAAGCCAACGAGCTTCATCAGCACAATGTCGCGGGCAAAATTGTTCTTCAGGGTTTCGTCCACCATTGCGTTGCCACCGTATTTGATGACCAGGGTGGAACCATGGAAGCGCTGAATATAAGGCAGTGCTTCAGTCAGAACGCTGGCAACGTTGCGCGAGTGCTGTTCGGAAAAACTCACGGTCAGATGAATTTCAGTTCTGGATCAATGGCGCTGAGTTGATCCTGAAAGACTTTCTGTATGTGCTCGAGCGCTCCCTGGCCATCTGCTTCGAAACGCAGAGACAACACCGGGCTGGTGTTTGATGCCCGGATCAATCCCCAGCCGTCTGCAAAATCGACGCGAACACCGTCAATGTTGGTAATTGTGCCATCGCCAAAATCGCCCTCTTTTTCCAGACGTTCAATAACCGCAAACTTGTGTGACTCGGTGGTTTCAATTTTGAGTTCGGGTGTCGCGAAAGTTACTGGAAACTGAGCGAAAACTTCGTCGGCACTGAGACTCTGCGAGCCGAGGATTTCCAGTAGTCGAGCAGCCGAATACAGAGCGTCGTCGAATCCGTACCAACGCTCGCCGAAACAGATGTGACCGCTGAATTCACCCGCCAGCAGGGCGCCGGTTTCTTTCAGCTTGGCTTTCATATGGGAATGACCCGTTCGCCACATAATCGGGCGACCGCCGTATTCGCTGATCAGGTTGTTGAGATGGCGTGAACATTTAACGTCGAAAATGATATCGGCACCCGGGTTGCGGCCAACAATGTCCTGGGCAAACAGCATCAGCAGCTTGTCGGGCCAGATGATTTCGCCACGGCTGGTGACCACGCCGACTCGGTCGCCGTCGCCATCGAAAGCCAATCCCAGATCTGCCTTTTCGTCGGCAACCACTGCGATGAGATCCTGAAGATTCTTAGGTTCAGCCGGATCAGGATGATGGTTGGGGAAATCACCGTCGATGTCGCAATACAGTCTGACGACCTCACAGCCGAGCTCTTCGATCAGTCGCGGGGCCAGTTCGCCGGCAACACCGTTACCGCAATCGACCACCACTTTCAGGGGCTGGGCGACAGCGACGTCCTCTAAGACGCGATCGATATAGTGATCGTTCAGATCAATCTCTTCGACGTCGCCTTCGCCTTCGCTCAGCTGATTTTCCTGGAGTCTGACCTTCAGCTTCTGGATCCGCTCTTCAGCCAGAGTCACACCACCGATCATCATTTTCAGGCCGTTGTACTCGGGCGGATTGTGGCTGCCGGTGATCATGATGCCGGTGCCGGTATCGAGAGCGTGTGTGGCAAAGTAGAGTAGTGGTGTTGGTACCTGGCCGATGTCCAGCACGTCGACGCCACCTTCTGTGAGCCCGCGTACCAGAGCGTCGCGCAGCTTGATGGATGAATGACGTCCATCGCGACCAACGGCAACGCGATTCTGCTCGAGTTCACTGGATTCAGCCGCGAAGGCGCGTCCGATCCAGTAGACAACGTCCTCGGTCAGATTTCGGGTGGTGATGCCGCGAATGTCGTAGGCGCGGAAAATCTCCTCGTCCAGCTTTAGTCCCATGTCGGCCGGTGTTACGTCTTCGCTGACCTCTATACCAAAATTCTCCGCGGCGTCGTCGGCTACGTTTACCTCAAGAAACTCCTCGTCGTCTGCCAGTAGTGACTCGGTCACACTCGGTGACGGTTTTGCCGGAACGGCCTTTTTCTTGCCAGCCCTTTTAGCGGCTGCTGATGCAGCCTGTTCAGGTTCTGCGACGGTGACTTTGCCTCTTGCCAGCGGTGCCAGGTCTGCAGCGAGTTGCTGAAATAACGGCAGCTGATAGCGTTCCAGCTGGGCTCCTCTGCCGCGAATCAGGCCGCTGGCATAGGTTGCCAGCTGTGCTGCGTCCTCGCGAAGCTTGCGGCTGAGCCCGGAGAAGGCCAGGGAAATGCCAGCCAGCACGAAACCTAGAGCAACAGCAATCGCCGTTAGGAGGTCGTAGGGGCTGGCTACGGCCGCGAACTTTGCTGGATTGGGCGTGAACTGCAGTTCCCAGTTTCTGGCATTGAGGCTGGTTGTCAGGGGTGTGGCGCCAGCACCTCGTTCGCCCAGCTTGAACACTTCAAGATCCGCGCTGGCAGAATCCAGAGTCTGCAGGATGGCCCCTTCGCCAACGCTTGAATCGATTGTTCGTGCGGCCGCATCGAGGAGAAATCGCTGGGCGTCAAAGGCGACGAACAGCACACCGGCAGGTTCGCCGTTGTGATGAATCGGCTGCGCGGCATAGACCACCGTACTGTGTGCCTTGGCAATTTCTGGTCCTGCGTACTCCTGGGTTTCAGCGCGCTTGATCAGATCCAGCATCGCGTAAGAAATGGGTGTCTCGTCGTCAAGGTCAACGCGGGCTTCGCCCAGGCGGATGATTTCCACACGTTCGGCGTAATCGATCTGATCGGCGATCACTTCAGCGCGGCGGGCAATGGTTCCAGGGTTGTTGCTGATCAGCGCATCGATTGTGGCGTCCGCGTTTGCGGCGGCGTTCACCAGCACCTTCATTTCATCAACTTTGGTGTTGAAGAAGGCGACATAGACTTCGTTGAACGCTCTGCTCTGCTGTTGCTGATGGGCTTCGTTGGCGCTGATGACCAGCTGCCAATACAACAGCAGCGTCGCAGCGGCCACGCCGACCACGCTGATCAGGACTGCCAGACCCGCATGATTCCAGATGCCGTCACTGCCTGAGCGTTTAGATTTTCGTCTTGGTGTCGTGACTTCGTCTGAGTCAGGGCTGTCCTTTGGCACGCTTAATTCCTTCGCCGTTTTTCCTTCGCCGCGCTTTCTTCGGTTTTTGCCGTTGGTTCGCCGCACAGTCAGCGCGTCCTTGAGCCCCTGGCCAATACGGCCGAACAGGCCGATGGCACCGCCGATTAAGTTTATCAGGGGCGATATGGTAGTTTGCCCGGCAGGGGCTTGCTAGCACCGAAGCGCTAAATTGCAACGTGTTCCGGGTTGGTATGCGCTAACTGTGCCTCAAAACGGGCACACACCAGGGAAATGACCGCGACCGATAGAGCGTATTTGTCCTGTTTTGCCAGTTGGGTCTCGCCATCGCTGAATATCACAGTCGCGGCGTTGCTTGAGCTGTTGAATCCGATATCCGGCCTTGAGACGTCGTTAACGACAATGGCGTCCAGTTTTTTGCGCACCAGTTTCTGCCTGGCGTGCTCGTTGGCATTCTGGGTTTCTGCGGCAAACCCGACCACAACTCCGGGTCTGGAACTCATTGCCGCCACGCTGGCCACGATGTCAGGATTTTCAATGAGCGACAGCTGCATGCCCGCTTCAGAGTCTGCGGCGGCCGGGGCTTTCTTGATTTTCTGATCTGCCGGTCGGGCTGGCCGGTAGTCGGCGACAGCCGCCACGGCGACAAACAGATCACTGCCAGACGCCTGGGCCAGGCTGGCCTCATACATCTCCAGTGCGGTAGTAACCGGAATGAGCTCAATACCTGCTGGTGGAGCAATCGAAACCGGGCCGGAGATCAGGGTGACCTGGGCGCCCGCATCCCTCGCCGCTCGGGCGAATGCGTAACCCTGCCTGCCTGAGCTGTGGTTGCTGATGTAGCGCACCGGATCCAGGGGCTCGCGGGTTGGACCGGCAGTAATCACCACTCTGCGGCCTTTGAGCAACTGGCTGTGTTGTGTGCTCTGCAGAAAGTGGTTTTCGAGGGCGTTGAGCAGTGCCAGTGGCTCCTGCATGCGCCCAGGTCCGAACTCGCCACAGGCCTGTTCGCCGCTGTCAGGCTCAAGCACTGTTACACCGTCTTCGATCAGCGTCGCCACGTTGCGTTCGGTTGCGGCCGCCTGCCACATCACTGTGTTCATGGCTGGCGCAACCCATAGCGGCGCGCGGCTGGCAAGACAAAGCGCTCCCAGCAGATCGTCGCTCCTACCCTGAGCCAGCCTGCTCAGGCAGTCGGCGGTTGCTGGTGCGATCAGAATGATGTCCGCCCAGCGTGCCAGCTCGATATGCCCCATCGAGGCCTCTGCAGCGGGATCCCACAAATTGTCGCGAACCGGTCGGCCACTGACCGCCTGGAGGCTGGTGGCGGTGACAAATTGACTCGCGGCACGGGTCATTACGACCTGAACCTCTGCACCGGCCTGGCGCAGAAGACGCACAAGCTCCGGCGTCTTGTACGCAGCGATGCCGCCGCTGACACCCAGTAGGATGCGTCGGTCTTTCAGACTGTCTGGTGCAGAATTTGCCACAGGATCACCGTCGATTATTTGCTGCTGGCATATCAGTTACCGGCATTGTTGACCGGTCAGCTGATCATAGCATGCGCTGCGCCGGGGGCTGTTCCCGGTCATGATTGATCTGACCGGAGCACCTGACCCGCGGCAGCGCCTGCGTGAGCTGGGTGTGGGCTCGGTGACAGACGCTGAACTGCTGGCAATCTGCCTAGGTACCGGCGCAGCCGGTGTACCGGTGTTGGAGCTTTCCCGGCGCCTGCTGGTGCGGTTTGGTGGAATCCCGCAGCTGCTGGAAGCCCCTGCCATGCGCTTGCTTGAAGAGCGTGGAGTTGGACCGGCCCGGGTGGCTCTGCTGCAGGCGATTGGCGGTCTGGTTGAGCGATTTCATCACCAACAGCTGCAGCGAGGTCCAGTGTTGTCCAGTTCAGCTGAAGTGCGGGGTTTTCTGCGCAATCGCCTGGCACCTCAGACCAGGGAGGTCTTTGCCTGCCTGTTTCTCGATAGTCGACACCGCGTAATTACTTATGAAACGCTGTTTCTAGGCACCGTGGATAGAGCGGCCGTGCACCCTCGTGAAGTTATGAGGCGTGCTTTAGAGCTCAACGCGGCTGCGTTGATTCTTGCCCACAACCACCCTTCCGGCGTTGCGGAACCGAGTTCGGCAGATATTGCGCTGACGGCGTCACTTGCGGACCTGCTCAGTAAGGTAGATGTTCGGCTGTTAGACCATCTGGTGGTAGGCCGCGGCCGCGAGGTGTCGCTGGCCGAACGCGGCCTGATGTAAACAGCCTGGCGCTTGCGAGCAGTGGGTGGCTCTGGTATAAAGCGCGTCCTTTTTTACGGGGTTCTCGAGATGTCGCAAGTTTGCCAGGTAACTGGAAAGCGGCCCATGGCGGGTAACAACGTCAGCCACGCCAAAAACCGGACGCGGCGTCGTTTTTCGCCGAATCTGCACTCACACCGCTTCTGGGTCGAAAGTGAGAAGCGTTTCGTGCGTTTGAAGCTGTCTGCGGCAGGTATGCGCCTGATCGATAAAAATGGCATCGACGCGGTACTTGCTGATATGCGCAAACGCGGTGCAAAGGTCTAGCGACCGCCCTTTCGATCCCCATATTCAGATCTTCAATTCAGGAGCGGCTCAATGCGCGATAAGATCAAACTGGTGTCCAGCGCTGGAACCGGCCACTACTACACCACCGACAAGAACAAGCGGACCACTCCAGATAAATTGGAAATGAAGAAATACGATCCGGTGGTTCGAAAGCACGTGCTGTACACCGAAGCCAAAATTAAATAACCCCAGACTGCTCGAAGACCTGGCTTACCGATCTGTTCCGATCCGGGGTCTGATAGAAGAAATTTGAACAGCGGTATCTCTTCCGATGCCGCTGAACTGGCGGAACTTCACCTTGCCAGAACTCCCAGAAGTTGAAACCACCCGCCTCGGCATTGAGCCGCTGGTCACCGGTCGCGCGCTTGAAAGCATCAAGGTGCGCAATGCTGCGCTGCGCTGGCCGGTTGAGATACCCCCCGATCTGCGTGGCCAAACTCTCGCAGGCGTTACCCGCCGGGCCAAATACCTGCTTGCGCACTTTGAAACCGGCGTTTTGCTGATTCACCTTGGGATGTCCGGCAATCTCAGGGTCGTGTCGTCGACACAGCCTTACCTAAAACACGATCATGTCGAGCTGACATTTGCCGGAGACCGCGCTCTGCGTCTGAATGATCCACGCCGTTTCGGCAGCGTACTGTGGTCCGAGACCAACGCTGATGGCCATTGGTTGCTGGATCGCCTCGGGCCAGAACCGTTAGACGACGAGTTTGATGGTGACTATCTGAAACGACAGGCGCGGCATCGCCGGGTGGCGGTAAAAACTCTGCTGATGGACAGTCACATTGTGGTTGGCGTAGGCAACATTTACGCCAATGAAGCGCTGTTTCTGGCGGGTGTACGACCCGGTGTGCGCGCCAGTCGCGTTACCCTGGCGGCTTATCAGCGAATTGCTCTGGCGATCAAAGGTGTGCTGCAGCGGGCAATTGAGATGGGGGGCACCACTTTGCGGGATTTCGTCAAACAAGATGGCAATCCTGGCTATTTCAAGCAGTCTCTCAACGTCTATGGCCGTGAAGGTCTGCCATGTCGTGTCTGTGGCGCACCGCTCACAGGTACCCGACTTGCAAATAGAGCAACGGTTTATTGTAAAAATTGCCAAAAAACCCAAGGTTTTGCCCAACAGCCGGTGCTAAAGTCATGAAATCATTGAACTAGATGTTCTGTTTAAATGTTGTCTTCAGGCAGTGTTTAGCGCAGCTTCGAACAGGTTCTGAAAATCCACGGGTTTTCAGGCGCAGTAATCGACAAGGAAACCGGATATGAGCTTCTGGAAACGAGCAGTAATGATTTTGACCGTGGCCGCTACGATGTCCGTATCGACTCAGGTGCTGGCCGCACAGCAATACAAAGAATCCCGACAGACTCAGGCAACCATCGCGGACGCGGTGATTGCGCGTCCGCTGGGCATCGTCGTTACCGGAATCGGCGCAGTGCTGTTTGTGGTGAGTTTGCCGTTTTCTGCCCTTGGCGGGAATATTGGTGAGGCGGCCGACGCGTTGGTGGTGAATCCTGCCAAAGAAACCTTCACTCGCTGCCTTGGCTGTACCTCAAGCGAACAGAAGAGCGCAACAAACGACATCTGATGCGTTGTTTGCTGGCCTGAGCATGACGTCAAGCCGGTAGCTCTCTTACCCAGGGGTTCTTTAAGTCAGGGTCCGGTCGTAGGCATGCACCACGGCTGGGTGCACAAACTGTGAGATGTCGCCACCCAGAGAGGCAATTTCTCTGACCAGAGTAGAAGAGATGTAGGAAGTCTCTTTGGCGGTGGGCAGGAACACATACTCGATGTCGTTATCCAGCGACTGATTCATCTCTGCCATCTGAAATTCGTAGTCAAAGTCAGTGACTGTTCTTAAACCCCGCAGAATGAATTGTGTCCCGCGACTTTTAGCATAGTCGACCAGCAGGGTGTTGAAGCCCTCAACCGACACCTTGTCGCCAAACTCTTTCAATACTTCTTCACACAGGGCTATCCGATCCGCCAGATCGACGGCGGGATCTTTCTGCGCTGAGGTGCCGATTGCCAGGATCACGTGATCGAACAGGCGCAGAGCCCGCTCCACCAGATCAGTGTGGCCGTTGGTTATCGGGTTGAAAGAACCCGGATATACCACTCGCTTCATTGTTGTTACCCCCCGATGACAGCGCCGGATGGTAGCCACCCAGCGGGACCCTTTCAAGGTAAGGTTTCAGACGCCGGCCTTCGCGAGCAGCCCGAAATGGCAATCGCCGGCGCGCCCTCGTTTGATCAGCTGGTTTTCGAAGGGCAGCGGTTCGCGCCGCGGGCGCTCGAGATAGATCAGTCCGGAATCGCTGAGGTAGCCGGGTTGCTGCAGCTGGGCAAGCAGCGCCAGGGCGCTGGAATCGGCAAATGGGGGATCGAAAAACACGATGTCCCAGGGTGACTGGGGCGGCTGGTTTAGCAACCGTTCCGCGCTGCCGGTGATAATCTCTGCCTGTTCTGCGCCAAGCAGCCGGGCGTTGTCACGGAGCGCGGCTGCGGCCTTGCGGTTTTTTTCAACCAGGGTGACCCGAGCGGCACCCCGAGACAGCGCTTCGAAACCTAAAGCCCCGCTGCCGGCAAACAGATCCAGACAGTTTGCACCGGGCAGCTCAGCCACCAGCCAGTTGAACAGAGTCTCGCGAACCCGTCCAAGGCTGGGGCGTAAATCTGCAGTTGCGGTAAAGCGGAGCTTTCGTCCCTTCCACAGACCGCTGATAATGCGTACTTCATTACTTGCCATGTTGCTGAACATGGTGAGGCTTATGCAGTACAACAGGCAACATTCATGAGTGATAGCGCGCGCGATGAAGAATCCTCTGGAGGATTCTGGCGAAAACTGAAATCAGGCCTGGGGAAAACCCGCGGCAGGCTGGCTGAAGGCGTCGGTAATCTGCTTCTGGGTGAAAAGGAAATCGATGAAGAGGTTCTCGATGAGCTGGAAACATCGCTGCTGCTGACTGATGTTGGGGTTGATGCGACCCGGGAGATCATGGACACGCTGCGCTCGCGGGTGCGACGCAAAGAGCTGAACAAGACCGGTGCACTATACGAGGCGCTGGCTGTGCTGCTGAAAGAACTGCTGCAGCCCTTGGCGAAACCCTGGACGGTAGACGCCCGTAAGAAGCCCTTCGTGGTATTTTTCGTTGGCGTCAACGGCGTCGGCAAGACCACCACAATTGGCAAGCTTGCCAAGTATCTGCAGTCGGAAGGCCGGCAGGTAATGCTTGCTGCGGGAGACACTTTCCGAGCAGCTGCGGTGGAACAGCTGCAGCGCTGGGGTGAACGCAACGATGTCACCGTGATTGCCCAGCGGCAGGGCTCAGATAGCGCATCGGTCGTCTATGACGCTGTTCAAGCGGCTCAGGCTCGTGGGATTGATGTAGTACTTGCTGATACTGCGGGTCGGTTGCAGGCTAAGACCAACCTGATGCAGGAGCTGGCAAAGATCAAACGGGTGGTCGCTCGCCTGGATCCCGATGCACCGCACGAAGTGCTGCTGGTGCTCGATGCCGGCGTTGGTCAGAACGCGCTGAGTCAGGTCCGTGAGTTTGATGCGGCGGTAGGCGTGACTGGACTTGTTGTGACTAAGCTGGATGGTACTGCCAAAGCGGGTGTGCTGTTCGCAATTGCGCGGGAAATTGGCAAACCGGTGTATTTTATTGGCGTTGGTGAAGGCATCGACGATTTGCGGCCGTTTCAGCCAGATGCTTTTGTAGATGCGCTTCTGCCCAGTCTGGAAGAGCGTGATGCGCTCCCAGAGGACACTTAGTGGCTCAGATAGAATTTCATCACGTCAGTAAACGCTTCGAAAACGGTCAGGAGGCGCTGGCGGATCTGACTGCGGAGTTTGCGGAAGGCTCGATGACTTTTCTAACCGGCCATTCCGGTGCGGGGAAGAGTACGTTTCTGAAGCTGCTGCTGTGTCTGGATCTGCCCACCCGCGGGCAGATTCTGGTAAACGGCATCAATGTGACTCAGATGAGTGCTGCGCGGCTGGCCAGCTATCGGCAGCACCTTGGCGCGGTGTTCCAGGATCATCACCTGCTTGGTCACCGCAGCGTCTATGACAACGTGGCGTTGCCGTTGCGCATCAGCGGTATGCGGGAAAAGGAAATCGCCCGGCGTGTCCGCGCAGCGCTGTCCAGAGTCAGTCTGTTGGAAAAAGAGCGGCAGTTTCCTCGCTATCTGTCCACGGGCGAACAGCAGCGCGTGGGCATAGCCCGGGCGGTAGTGACCCGTCCGAAAATTCTGCTCGCGGATGAACCCACCGGAAATTTAGACCCCGAGTTATCGCGCGACATCATGAAATTGTTCGAACAGTTCAACCAGGTGGGGACCACGGTCATTGTTGCCAGCCATGACCGTGATCTGATTGAGTCCATGGGTCGGCGGATCATTGAGCTGGATAAAGGCGCCATTGTCCGGGATGGTCTGAATTTCCGGGAACAAACAGAGGTTCAGACTGACAGTGTCTGACGCTCCATCAGGTTTGCGACGTAAACAACGCGATCCCTGGCCGCCATTGCGACCGGGTATTGGCGCCTGGTGGCGCGACCATCTGCGTATTGCCCGGGAAACCATGCATTTTGTCAGCGCCCGGCTTGGCACCAGCCTGGTGGTGTGGCTGCTGGTTGGCATTGCTCTGGCGCTGCCCTCCGGCCTGCTGCTGCTTCAGGTCAACCTTGCCAAGCTGACCGCCGGTTGGGAAGGTCGGCCGGGTTTGACTCTGTATTTCGAGCTGTCGGCAAGCGCAGAGCAGGTGGCGGCTGCGGCGAAGGTTCTGGAAGCTGACGAAGCGGTCGAACACGTGGTGACCACCAGTCGGGAGCAGGCTTTAGAAGAATTCCGAGCCTATACCAACCTCACCGATGCGCTGGACCTGCTGAGTGACAATCCCCTGCCTGCCTCGCTCAATGCAGCCCTGCGTACCGGGCTTGATGAGACAGCACTGGCAGGGCTGGTCGCACTGGCGGAAAGCCGGCCGGGCATCAAGGAGGTGGTCCTGGAAAAAACCTGGCTGGAAAGGGTCAATGATATCTCCCGGGTGGTCAGTCGACTTGGGATCATTCTCGGTGTTCTGTTTGGTATTGGTGCGGTGCTGGTAACGGCAACTTCTGTGCGCTTGGCGATCGAAGCCAGGCTCGACGAATTGCGCGTTCAGAAACTGGTGGGTGCGTCAGATCGACAGATCCGGCGGCCGTTTCTCTATTTCGGAGCGTTTTACGGCATCGGCGGTGGCCTGGTTGCAGCCATGTTGTTGAGCCTGTGTCTGGTGGCGATCGAGGCGCCATTGACCGCGCTGCTGGGCAGCTACGGCCAGCAGCTGGATACCGCAGGCTTCAATCCGGTGTTTCTTGTTGCTCTTCTGCTGGTCGGCGCTTTCCTTGGCGTGATGGGCTCCCTCGTTGCCGCTGCCCAGCGGCTCAGGGACTTAGAAATCCTTTAAATTCATAACGATAGGGAATTTTTCTGGTGATTAGCACTCTTACTAATGGAGTGCTAAAATTGTGATATTGTTACTTTAGGTAACACGACAATGTTGTCATGATCCGCGTCCATCGAAGCTTGAGTAGACCAGCTGGGCAACAAGGGACGAAGACTAGGATGATTAGAAAGACACTGATTAGAAAGACACTGATTAGAAAGAGACTCATTAGAGAGATACTCATTAAAGAGATGATGACAACGAGACGGATAACAGGAGACAGACGATGAGCACAGCTTTACTGGCGATCAGCAATCTTTCCCCGGGCCAGAATCTGGACGCCTATGTCCAGACGGTCAGCGCCATTCCAATGTTGAGTGCAGAGGAAGAGCGAGACCTGGCTGAGAAGTTCTATCACGACAACGACCTGGAAGCGGCGCGAGCACTGGTCATGAGTCAACTGCGCTTTGTTGTTCACCTGGCACGTTCCTACAGCGGCTATGGCCTGCCTCAGGCAGACCTCATCCAGGAAGGCAACGTGGGTCTGATGAAGGCGGTTAAACGCTTCAATCCGGAAGTTGGCGTACGTCTGGTGTCATTTGCCGTGCACTGGATAAAAGCGGAAATGCACGAGTACATCCTGCGCAACTGGAGAATCGTAAAAATCGCGACCACCAAAGCCCAGCGCAAACTGTTCTTCAATCTTCGCAGCAACAAGAAGAGCCTGTCCTGGCTCACCAGTGAAGAAACCCGGGTGATTGCTGAAGGACTCGGGGTGAGCGAACAGGAAGTCACACGTATGGAAGGCCGTTTGGCTGCCAGCGATATGGCTTTTGACGGTTATGCCGATGCAGACGAAGAAGAGAGCGCTGTGGCACCAGCGGCATTTCTGGCGCAGGAGAATACCGATCCCGCTGAGCTTATCGCCGCCGAAGACACCAGCGCCGACCACAGCCGCCGGCTGTTTGAGGCGCTGAGTGGGCTTGATGAACGCAGCCGTGACATTGTCGAGCGGCGCTGGTTGAGCGAAGACAAGGTTACGCTCCACGATCTCGCTGATGAATATGAGGTGTCTGCAGAGCGTATCCGGCAGATCGAAAAAAGTGCTCTGAACAAACTGAAACTCTCAGTCGCCGCCTGATTGTGTTGCAGCTGTTTGGTCTCGCTGGTGCGTTCTATGGAGCCAGTGGGGTGTTGCTTGGTGCATTTGGTGCGCACGCGTTAAAGAACACCTTGTCTCCAGCCTCGCTCGAGACCTGGCAGACGGCGGTCAGCTATCAACTCATCCACGCGCTGGCGTTGCTCGCAGTATTTCTGATGGTTCGTCAGAGCGCTATGTCCGGCGCTGAAATCGGTCTGGCAGTGAAGATTGCTGGCTGGGGATTTCTCATTGGCGTTGTGCTGTTCTCCGGTAGCCTTTATGCGCTGTGTTTCGGAGCCGGCGCGCTGTTTGGACCCATCACGCCGCTGGGTGGAGTCAGCTTCATTGTTGGCTGGACAGCGCTGGCGGTCGCGATCTGGAATGTCGACGGTGTCTGAATCGCCCCCGCAGCGCACTTACCTGCGACGCCGTGGGCGGATGACCCGAGGACAACATCGTGCCCTGGATGAACTGGCAGACGACCAGGTTCACGCAGTGGGCGAAGCAACGCCCAATTGGCCGGAAATTTTCGGGCGCGAGGCGCCAATGGGTGTCGAAATCGGTTTCGGGATGGGTCAGGCGCTGCTGTCCTGGGCAGCGCACCAACCGGATTGGAATCTGCTGGGCATCGAAGTTTATCAACCGGGTATTGGTGCCCTGCTGCTTGGCGCCCAGCGCGATGGGTTGAACAACCTGCAGGTGCTGGAAGGCGATGCGGAGCTGGCTTTTGAGGTCAACATAGATCCGGACAGCCTGGATGAAGTGCGAATTTTCTTTCCGGACCCCTGGCCTAAAAAGCGCCACCATAAACGCCGCCTGGTGCAGCCCGCGTTCATTAAACTGTTGGCATCCCGACTGAAACCCGGTGGTCGCTTGCTGCTTGCCACTGACTGGCAAGCTTATGCGCACTGGATGCTCGAAGTGCTGAGCGGCGAGCCGTTACTGGAAAATTTCTCAGCGGAAGGGTTCGCGCAACGGGCACACGAACGGGTCATTACTCGTTTTGAAGCACGAGGAACCCGGCTGGGCCATGATGTCTGGGATCTCGCGTTTCATCGCCGCTGAGCGGTTTTTAATGGGGTCGAACCGGACTAACTCAGAAATTTGCTGATGATGCTGTCCAGGTAGCGCAAGCCTTGGCCTGTCGCGGCAAGTCTGTCTGCGCGCATCAGACCCCGATCGATCATCTGCTGCCACTGGGGTTGTAGAGCCGTTATCTCCAGGCCTGTGCGTACAGCAAACACATCGACGTCAACGCCATCCACCAGACGTAAGGCGTTCAGCAGAAACTCTTCCGCCAGAGCGTCCTGGGCGATAGGACTGTGCACAATGGCCAAGGGATCACCCAGATAGAGTCTGGGTTGTTTAGGCTTTTCGGTGCGCACTATGTGGCCGTCCTGAGAGAGTTTACCGTGGGCGCCCGCGCCGATGCCGACATAGTCGCCAAAAGACCAGTAGTTGACGTTGTGTCTGGCGACACGTCCGTTGCGCGCATAGGCAGAAATCTCATAGCGCGAATAGCCCGCGTCGGCGAGCAATTGATGACCGGCCTCCTCGATATCGCAGACAACCTCTTCATCCGGTAGCGTTGGTGGCCGCGCGTAAAACTCGGTTTTCGGCTCCAGGGTCAGCTGATACCAGGACAGATGTTCGGGACCCAGATCAATTGCCCGCTGCAGATCTGCGATGGCTTCTGCAACCGTCTGCCCTGGCAGTGCATACATCAGATCCAGGTTGACGTTATCGAAACCTGCCTGCCTGGCGCTGGCGAAAGACTGTTCGATGTCGCCATCGCTGTGAATGCGTCCGAGCTTGGCCAGATGCTGCGGGTTGAACGACTGAGCGCCGATCGAAAGTCTGTTGATGCCTGCCTGTCGATACGCGTCCAGAGGTTTGTGTTCCAGCGTTCCGGGATTTGCCTCCATGGTGATTTCTGCGTCGACAGCGAGCTGTGGCTGCATAGCGGCGAGAAGGTCGGCGAAAGTCTCAGCGCTGAACAGGCTGGGCGTGCCGCCGCCGAAAAACACCGTATCGATGATTGCGCTGCTGATGCCGGAAAGCTGAGCGCTCAGATCGAGCAGCAAAGCGCTGCGATATTCGGGCTCCTGCAGGTTGCCCCGCAGCGGGTGTGAATTGAAATCACAGTAGGGGCATTTGCGCACACACCAGGGAAAGTGCACGTAGACGCCCACAGCGGGCGGCATGGTGTTCATTTGCTGTTGCGCAATTGTTCGAGAAAAGCTCGTACTGCCTGACCTCGATGGCTGAGCTGGTTTTTCTGTGATGCCGGCAGCTGCGCTGCCGTTACCTCCAGCTCCGGCACCAGGAAGTAGGGATCATAGCCAAAACCGCCATCGCCCCTTGGTGTGTTGATGATCCGCCCGGACCAGCTGCCAGTAGCGATCAGTGGGGCTGGATCGCGGGCACTGTGCAGAAAAACAATCGCGCAATAGTAGTGCGCACGTCGGTCTGGCTGATCGGCCAGTGCCGCCAGGAGCTTTCGGTTGTTGGCTGCATCGTCTGCCTGTGGTCCGGCATAGCGCGCTGAGTGGATGCCGGGCGCGCCGTCCAGCGCGGAGACCACGATACCGGAATCGTCCGCAATAGCAGGCAGCTGACTGAGTTCGCTGGCATGCCGCGCTTTTGCGAGCGCATTTTCGATAAAGGTCAGGCCGTCTTCGGGAGCGGGTGCGATACCCTGCTGGTCCTGGCTGACCAGTTCGAAGCCGTCTTCTGCAAGCAGCGTTTTCAGCTCCGTCAGTTTGCCCTGATTACTGCTGGCCAGAACAACCTTCATGGATCGTCCCAGTAAACTTTCTGCTGAAATTTGAGCTGCTGGGGCAGGCCGTCAGGCGGCAGGATGTCGACTTCGAAACGTAGCACCTCACGATCGGTGTGCCTGACGTCAGCGAGATAGTAGACGGCGCTGCCCTCAATGATCTGTTGGAAGTCCAGCGACTGAATCTGGCCCAGCAGATTCGTGGATCGACCGGTTACTTCGGCAACGACTGGATTGCCGTCCTGGTCGAGTACCGAGATGTTCACTAAAGCCCGATCGCGGCCTCGATCGATCTGATAGCTGGCAGCGATGTCTTTGTTGAGGAAGGTGGTTGGGATCAGCACATAGTGCACCTCCCAGTTACCCAGGCGCTGCATTTGTTCAGCATGGGCTAAGGCACCGAGCAGCCCCGCGCAGACTGTAGCGCAGGCCATGAATAAACGAGTAACGGGTTTCATGTTGTTTCCTTACCCAGTCGATAGAAGGCGAAGGCACCAAAAAAATTCGGGAATCGATTAATTAGTGGACGGGTGCTGTGGCCGGCGTCGACCATGAATCGTTCGATGATGTTGAGGTTCTGTTCGGCACATAGTCGCTCGAAGTCTTTGAAGGTACATAGATGGATATTGGGTGTGTTGTACCAACTGTGCGGCAGATGTGTTGAGACCGGCATTCTGCCGCGAAGCGCCAGATGTGCCCGGCAGCGCCAGTAGGCGAAATTCGGGAAGGTGACAATGCACTGTTGGCCGATTCGCAGCATCTCATGCAGCAGGCGATCGGGTGCTTTCACGGACTGCAGCGTTTCAGTCATCACCACCATATCGAAACTTGCATCTGCAAAGTTCTGCAGACCTGCATCAAGGTTCTGCTCAATTACGTTGACACCTTTGTTAATGCAGGTGGTGATGTTCGTCGGGTCGATTTCAAGCCCGTAACCGTTGACGTGTTTGTTTTCCTGAAGGTGCGCCAGCAACTCTCCGTCGCCACAGCCGAGATCAAGGACACGGGCACCCGGCTTGATGAGGTCGGCGATGATGGCAAGGTCAGTTCGCATCACTGTAATCCTGATGCAGTCGATTGAGAAAACCACCGAGCACTTCGAAGTAACGGGGAATAGGCAGCAGAAAAGAATCGTGGCCGTGTTCTGATTCAATCACCGCACTGCAGACATTGCGCTCTGAGCGGATCAACGCATCGACGATTTCTTTTGAGCGAGCGGCAGAAAATCGCCAGTCGGTGGTGAAAGAAATCACGCAAAATCGGCAGCGGGTCTGTGCCAATGCAGCACTCAGCGAGTTGTCGAAATCACTGGCTGGATCGAAGTAGTCTAAAGCCCGCGTCATCAACAGGTAGGTGTTTGCGTCGAAACGCTGAGAAAACGACCGGCCCTGATACTGCAGGTAACTTTCCACCTGAAATTCCACGTCCTGGCCGAGACTGATGTCTCCGGACTTGAGCTCGCGGCCAAATTTCTGGCGCATACCGTCATCGGACAGATAAGTGACGTGCCCCACCATCCGCGCCAGCATCAGTCCGAGATCCGGGTTTCTATGTTGTTGACGATAGTGGCCACCGGCGAAATTCGGATCGGCGCTGATCGCCTGGCGGGCAATTTCGTTGAAAGCGATGTTCTGAGCGGAGAGTCGTGCCGCACTCGCAATCAATACCGCCGCCTGCAGTCGTGCTGGTGCGTCGATTGCCCACTGCATTGCCTGCATACCGCCGAGCGAACCGCCGACCACCGCGGCGAAACAATCTATACCAAGATGATCTGCCAGCAAAAGCTGGCTGTTAACCCAGTCCTTGACGGTGACAGCAGGAAAGTCTGGCCCCCATTCAGTACCTGTTTGCGGGTTTATCGTTCGGGGGCCCGTGCTGCCATGACAGCCGCCAAGGTTATTCACACTGACGATGAAAAATTTGTCGCTGTCGATTGGCTTGCCGGGTCCGATGCAGCTGTCCCACCAGCCAGGTTTCCGATCGCTGCTGTCGTGATAACCAGCGGCGTGATGATTGCCCGATAACGCGTGACAGATCAGGATCGCATTGGAGGCCTTATCGTTCAGCTGGCCATAGGTTTCATAGACCAGCTCAAAGCCGGGCAGGCGGCGTCCACACTGCAGTGGAAAATCTCCACTGTGGTGGAAGCGTTGCGGCGATACGATGCCGACAGAGCTGGCGCTGGATTCCGGGTTCATCGGTGATCGGTCGGCGCTCAGTAAACCGAAGCCAGGACTTGCGGCAGAATCCGCTCAAGGACACCGAGCAACAGGAAAACCAGGATCGGGGAAAAATCCAGGCCACCCATGGCCGGAAGCAGTTTTCGTGCGGGTGCCATCAGCGGTTCGGTGATCTGCTGCATCATGCCGAGGGCAGGATGGTAGCTGCCGGGTGCAATGAAACTGGCGATGATTACGATCAGGATCGACCACCAGAAAATACGGATGATCAGCAGAACCACCTGAATGAAACCGAAGGCTGTCAGCTGTAGAAAGTTACCCGGATCCTGGCCGGCAAGACTACTGAGAATGACCAGCAGCAATATCTCCATGACCATTGCCGCCAGAAATGCCGCCAGGTCGAGATTCTTGAAACCCGGAATAGCCAGACGGAACGGCTTGAGCAGCGGATCCGTCACCTTGATGAAACCCTGGGAGATGGGGTTGTAGAAGTCCACCCGGCAGGCCTGCAGCAGGAATCTGGCGACAAACAGAAAACTCAGAATCGAAAAAATGAATTGGATGGCGTAAACCAGCGCCTCGTTCATGACTGCCCAAACTCCTCGGCTAATTCTTGTGATCGGCTCATTGCGCCAGCCAGCGCGGCGTCCAGGGTATCTTTTACGCCAGCGGCGTCCAGTATAGAGAGCGCCCGCTCGGTGGTGCCACCCGGAGAGGTGACATTCTGGCGCAGTGTGGTCGGGTTTTCGGATCCTTCCCTTGCCATCACTGCCGCACCATAGGCGGTCTCGATAGTCAGCTTGCGCGCGGTGGCTGCGTCCAGTCCCAGGCGGGTGCCGGCTTCGATCATGGCCTCCATCAGATAGAAGAAATAGGCTGGACCGCTGCCGGAGACTGCGGTGACCGCATCCAGCAGATCCTCGGTATCAACCCACAGTGTTTTGCCGGCAGCGTCAAGGATCCGTTCAGCCAGCTGCCGTTGCGATTTACTGACCTGCTCGTTGGAGTACAGGGCTGTGATCCCGGCGCCCATTAATGCTGGCGTATTCGGCATGCAGCGAACGATCGCCTGATCGGCTGATGTCCAGGCGCTGAGGCTCGCCACGGGTACGCCGGCGGCAATTGAAATCAGCAGCTGGTCCGGTCGGATTGTCGAGATCGCGCCGATTACCGCCCCGAGCACCTGAGGTTTTACCGCAAGCACGATGATGTCTGCGTCCGCGCAGGCGACATTGTTGTCTTCGAGCGCTTGGATTCCGAGGGCCGCCAGCGATTCCCGCTGGCTGGCGAGCGGATCGCTGGCCGTGATAGCACTGCCCGGATAATCGTTGTTCAGCAGCCCGTTTATCAGGCTGCGGGCCATGTTGCCGGCGCCAATGAAGGTGATGGGGTTGTGATCGCTCAAAGTTGTTTCCGTTATCAGCTGATGTTTCTCGGGCCAAAGATTGCTGTCCCGACCCGCACATGAGTAGCACCCGCGGCAATGGCCGCCTCACAGTCACCGCTCATGCCCATTGACAGACTATCCCATTGACCCTGGGCTTGGGGGCTGAGTTCCTGAAACAGTCTGCTCAGCCGCCCGTAGCCGTCAGCTGGGTCGGTCTGTGGGTGCAGGATCGTCATCAGACCCCTGATGCGGAGGTTGTCGAGACCCTTCACAGAGTCGAGCAGCCCGCTCGCCTGGTCCGGCAGCACGCCGGCTTTGTTGGGGTCCTCGTCGATGTTGATCTGAAGACATACGTTCAGGCGTTTGCCTGTCGGGCACTGGTCGTTCAAACGGCGGGCAATCTTTTCCCGATCAACGGTATGTACCCAGTCGAAATTTTCTGCCACCTGACGGGTCTTGTTGCCCTGTATCGCCCCGATAAAGTGCCAGGTAATTTGCATTTCAGCGCACTCTGACACCTTTCCGATCGCTTCCTGGAGGTAGTTTTCGCCAAAATGGGCAACCCCTGCCGCGTGTGCTGCCTGCACTGCTGCAGTGCTCTGGGTTTTGGATGCGGCGATCAGCGTTACCGACGGCCGTTCACGGCCTGCCGCCTGCGCGGCAGCGCAGATTCTCGCTTCAACGGCGGCCACCCGCCGGGCGATATCGTTAGAGTCTGTGGTAGTAGAGATCGATTGCAAAGTCAGTGTGCCAACGGCGTCTCATAAATAGCACCCGCTTCAGGGTGAAAGCCGTATATCGTGGTGAATCAGGGACTTAGATAATACTATAAGGCCGGCTTGGCGCTGCTAATGATTCTGCAAAGACTCAGCGGCTGACGCCAGCCCCGGATAGCTCAAGGACAGCTCATGGATATCACCGAACTGCTTGCGTTCAGCGCCAAACAGGGGGCATCGGACCTACACCTGTCGGCCGGACTCCCTCCGATGATTCGTGTTGACGGCGATGTGCGCCGGATCAACCTGCCGCCGCTGGAACATACCGAAGTGCATTCTCTGATCTACGAGATCATGAATGACAAACAGCGCAAAGACTACGAAGAGTTTCTGGAAACCGACTTCTCGTTTGAGGTGCCGGGTGTTTCCCGTTTCCGGGTCAACGCGTTCAGTCAGAATCGCGGCGCAGGCGCGGTTTTCCGGACAGTACCTTCAAAAGTACTGACCATGGAGGACCTGGACCTCGGCGGCGTCTTCAAAGAAGTCTCGATGATGCCGCGCGGTCTGGTGCTGGTGACCGGGCCGACTGGCTCCGGCAAGAGTACAACCCTGGCGGCGATGATCGACTTCATCAATGACAACCGCTACGACCATATTCTGACCATCGAAGATCCGATTGAATTTGTTCACGAAAGCAAAAAGTGTCTGGTCAATCAGCGCGAAGTGCATCGGGATACTCATGGCTTCAGCGAAGCACTGCGCTCAGCGCTGCGGGAAGACCCGGATATTATCCTGGTTGGTGAGATGCGTGACCTGGAGACGATCCGACTGGCTTTGACGGCCGCAGAAACCGGACACCTGGTGTTCGGCACCCTGCATACCACCTCAGCGGCTAAAACTATCGACAGAATCATCGACGTATTTCCGGCGGACGACAAAGACATGGTTCGCTCAATGCTCTCCGAATCTCTGCAGGCGGTGATTTCCCAGACGCTGATGAAGCGCGCCAGCGGCGGTCGGGTGGCCGCGCACGAAATCATGGTGTGCACGTCGGCAATCCGTAACCTGATTCGGGAAGACAAGGTTGCGCAGATGTACTCGTCCATTCAGACCGGCAGCGCGGTTGGTATGCAGACGCTTGACCAATGCCTGCAGGATCTGGTGGCCAAACGCACTGTAACGCGGGAAATCGCGCGCGAAAAAGCCAAGATCCCGGAAAACTTCTAAGCGCCAGGTACTCACGAAAGGTAGACGTATGGAATTTGACAAGCTGCTCAGAGTCGTCGTAGAGAAAGGCGCATCAGATCTCTTTATCACGGCCGGTAAGCCGCCGATGGTAAAGATCAACGGCAAGCTGTTTGCCGCGGGCAAATCCAGCCTGTCGCCTGAACAGTCTCGCGACGTGGTGCTGGGGGTTATGAACAAAGACCAGCAGCACGATTTCCTGAAAAATCACGAGTGCAACTTCGCGATCAACACCCGGGGGCTCGGCCGCTTCCGTGTCAGCGCGTTTCAGCAGCGCAACCTGGTGGGCATGGTGCTGCGCCGAATCGAAGTGAACATTCCGCTGGTGTCCGATCTGGGTCTACCGCCAATCGTTGAAGAACTGGCAATGACCAAGCGCGGGCTGATCATATTTGTCGGTGCCACCGGCACGGGTAAGTCGACGTCGCTGGCATCGATGATCGGCCACCGTAATGAACACTCTTCCGGTCACATCATAAGCATTGAGGATCCGATAGAATTCATCCATCAGCACAAAGGCTGCATCATTACCCAGCGGGAAGTTGGCGTGGATACGGAGAGTTTCGAAGTCGCGCTGAAAAACACTCTGCGTCAGGCACCCGATGTGATCATGATTGGAGAGGTGCGGACCCGGGAAACCATGGAACACGCGGTTGCGTTTGCTGAGACTGGGCATCTGTGCCTGTGTACGCTGCACGCCAATAACGCTAACCAGGCGCTCGACCGGATCATTCACTTTTTCCCCAGTGATCGCCACAATCAGGTCTGGATGGATCTATCACTCAACCTTCGGGCGATGATTGCCCAGCAGCTGGTACCGACCGTAGATGGTCAGGGTCGGCGGGCGGCAATTGAAGTCCTGCTGAACACGCCGCTGGTTTCTGACCACATCCGCAAAGGCGATGTGCATTTGCTGAAAGAGCTGATGACGAAGTCTACCGAGCAGGGGATGCAGACTTTCGACCAGGCGCTCTACAAGCTCTACAAAGACAACGAAATCACCTATGAAACTGCCCTGGCCCATGCGGATTCGCCAAATGATCTGCGTCTGATGATCAAGCTGGGTGGCGACAGTGCTGCAGACGCCGGAACTGGCTCCGATGCGTTGTCACTCGAAGAAGATGAAGCTGAAGTGGTGAGCTACCGACGCTGACCTGCGTAGGGCCGTGGCACACAGCGCGGCCGCTCAGATCTGACCCAACCAGGACTCGGCTATCAGGCTGGCAGCCAGAGCATGGTTGTCGTCAGCGCTGATTTGCCTGGCAGCAAAGCTGGTCAGGCGCTCGTCCACCAGCGATACCTCGATATTCGTTGTTTCATGCAACTTCCCGGCAAACTTGCGGGCCCGCTCCGACATGTCACTTTCGGAGTCGTCCATGTTCAGCGGCAAGCCAACAATCAGCTGATTCGGCCGCCACTGTCGGACCAGACTCGCAACCTGCGACCAGTTCGGTTTGCCGTTTTTAGCTGTCAGTGTGGTCAGCGGGGAAGCGCTTCGGGTGACCGTCTGACCAACCGCGACACCAATGTGTTTCAGGCCGAAGTCAAATGCGAGAATGACGCTGGCCAAGCTGATCAGGCGTGTCCGGCGTGGCCGGAGATCAGGTTGAAGTCGATGCCCAGAGACTTAGCTGCGGCCCCAACCCGCTCAGCAAGCGGGGTATCAAACAACACCTGCGCATCGGCCGGACAGTTCAGCCAGGAGTTCTGCTGCATTTCCGCGTCCAGCTGACCTTCCCCCCAGCCGGCGTAGCCCAGCGCGACCAGATAGTTTTGCGGCCCGTTGCCCGCAGCGATCGCTTCCAGGACCTCTCGCGCGGTAGTCAGCATCAGAGCGTTGCCGAGAGCCAGCGAGGATTCGAAATGCTGGTCGTTGGTATGCAGGATGAAGCCACGGTCTGACGCGATCGGTCCACCCTCGAGCACCTGCACTTCGCTGCAGTTGCTATCCAGGGTCTCGATGTTGAGCTGATCGAGCAGTTCGGCCAGCGTCAGATCCAGCGGTCGATTGACCATGATGCCCATTGCACCCTCATCGTTGTGTTCGCAGACATAGGTGATCGTTGCGCCGAAATAAGAACCGGCGAGCGCTGGCATGGCCAGCAGAAACTGGTCTTTTAGGCAGGATTCAGGAGCCAAGCTGGGCACCTGCGCGGGAAAACTTCCAGGTTCGGATGATTTCCAGCTGATCGTATTTTTTCCGCATTTCCACTGGAAAGCTCTGGAAAGGGGCTGCCATTCGAACAATTCGCAACGCAGCATCGTCCAGCTGCCGGTAACCGGATGATTCTAAGACCCGGACGTCGGTGAGCTGACCGTCGTAGTTCAGCACCACCAGCAAGCGCAGATCGCCGTAGATACCAGCCGGGTAGTTGGCGTTGCCAACCCGCTCCACCTTCTGCCGCCACATGTTGAGATAGGCGGCCTCATCGGCCGACTTGGTGGAGACACTGGTGAGCCGTTTCACTCGAGGCTGATGGGCCAGCGCCTGTTGTTCTACCGCAATCCTTGCTTCCAGGCTGGCAATCTCCTGCGCCAGCGCATTGATGGTCGGGTCGCTGCTGGTGCTGCTGCTAAGCAGTTCTTCCAAGGGTGTTTCGTCGGAGGTGGTCACAGTTTCGGTGTCGCTTTGGGTCGCGGTCAGCAGTTCACGCCGCTCAAGCTGTGCGTCAGGGATCGCCGGTAGAGGTTCCGGGACTACTTCGCGAAACTGGCTGTCCGAGAACTCGGCTTCCTGAGTCGCAGTAAGCTCGCGAATCTCTTCTTCTGTGCCGCTGCCAAGCTGATTGGATTGAGCGATGAAGTCAGCGTCTTCCGGGGCCTGGTCATCGCTGTACTGAGCCAGGGTGACCTCGACCGTTGGGCTGTCAGGCATGTTCAACTCGGCGCTGAAGCCCACACCGAGGATGATGGCAGCGTGCAGAGATGCTGCCAGAAACAGTGTGAAGCTGAGTCGATCTCTTGAGGTTATTGCGACGCTGGCCATTGCCGCTACAGTCTGGAAGCTATCTTATCCATAAGCATACCGGCTATATCGAGTGAAAACTGTGCATCGAGTTCCCGTATGCAGGTTGGACAGGTGACATTGACCTCAGTCAGATAGTCGCCGATCACGTCGATGCCAACAAACATCAGACCCCGCTTTTTGAGTTCCGGGCCGACGGTCTCGGCAATCAGGCGGTCTCGATCTGTCAGAGGGCGCCCTTCGCCAGTGCCACCGGCGGCGAGGTTGCCCCGTGCCTCCCCAACCAGCGGCACACGGGCTAAGGCGTAGGGGATTGGTTCGCCGTCTATCAATAGAATGCGCTTATCGCCATCAACGATCTCCGGCAGAAACAGCTGTCCCATAATCTGTTGCTGGCCGAAGTCGGTCAGACTCTCCAGGATCACACCCAGATTCGCGTCACCTTCCATGACTCTGAATATGTTGGCACCGCCCATGCCGTCGAGCGGTTTGAAGACCACATTCTTGTGCTCGTTTTGAAATACCCGCAACACGTCCTGACGGCGGCTGATCACCAGCGGTGGGCAGACTTCGGGAAACGCCGTGGCGAAAAACTTCTCGTTGCAGTCGCGTAACGCGCCAGGTCGGTTGACGACGAGAACACCCTGATCTTCGGCTCGTTCCAGAAAATAGGTGGCGTAGATGTACTCCAGGTTGAACGGCGGATCTTTACGCATCATTATAACGTCGAGGTCTGCAAGCGGAGTGAGCACTTCCTCACCGGATTCGTACCAGGGACCTTTGGCAGCGTCGACTGGATCGAGTGTTGACGCGTAAGGTTCGGTGAGCCTGGTCTCGCGCATCAGTGCTTTTGGCACTCCTTCGTGAAGCATCATGTCTTCAACACCAAAGCAGGTAACCTGCCAACCTCGGGCCTGAGCTGAGCGAATCATCGCCAGGCTGCTATCTTTTTTTACAGACAGGCCGTCGATAGGATCGATGATGAAAGCTATTCTGATGTCGCGACTCATGGTTTTCCGGTTTTGTTGGGGGAGACGGGTGATTGGCTCTTTGAGCCTGGCTAAAGTACTCAGATGGGCACTGTGCAGCAACCAAAATGAGACCAAATTCCCTTTCCTATCCAGTGCTTATAGATCGATTCTGCGAAATCGTGATACAAACGCTGCTGTTCGGCGGGTGGTCTGAAGATGCGAATTCAACTGCTTGACGCCGTGCAACTTGACCGGTGTTGGCTCTGGTGGCCTGCGCAACGCACCGACAGCTTGGCAAGAGGCCTGGCGGCAACCGTTAAACACCGGTTCGGATAAGCCGGCACACGGCAATTGCAGCTCTTGAGGACTCGCAGGCAGTCGATGGATCGACGGTTAACAATTGGACGGTTGACGATTGGTTGACGTTTGAAGGAACAACAATGGACCAGATGAGAAAGGAAGAGGCACTTCAAGGCGTCAAGGTCTTAGTCATTGACGACAGTAAGACGATTCGCCGATCAGCCGAAAACCTGCTTGCCAAAGAGGGTTATGATGTCATCACCGCCACCGATGGTTTTGATGCTCTGGCCAAAATTGCCGATTCACGCCCTGAGATCATCTTTGTCGATATCATGATGCCGAGACTGGATGGTTATCAGACCTGCGCACTGATTAAAAACAACAGCGAGTTCAAGACCACGCCAGTGGTCATGCTCTCCAGTAAGGATGGACTTTTCGATAAAGCCAAAGGGCGCATTGTCGGGTCCGACCGCTACATTACCAAGCCGTTCAGCAAAGAAGAGTTGCTGGGCACTATCCGTACCCTAGTGCAGTGAAAGAGGCCAGCAGCGGATGGCACGGATCCTAGTAGTTGACGATTCTCCGACGGAGACGCATCAATTCGTCAACGCGTTAGCGCGCCACGGCCACCAGGTTCTGACGGCGGCCAGCGGCAGTGACGGTATCACCATGGCTTCAGAGGAACTGCCCGACGTCATCCTGATGGATGTTGTGATGCCGGGAATCAACGGTTTCCAGGCAACCCGACAGCTGACCAAAGGTGAAAATACCTGCCATATTCCGGTCATCATCGTGTCGTCTAAAAGCCAGGACGCAGATCGCGTCTGGGGCGAGCGACAGGGAGCTTGTGGCTATCTCACCAAACCGGTAGACGATCGTGTGCTCATCAGCACGGTCAATGATGTGTTGAGCGATTGACCATGGCAAAGAGTCAGGCGCTCAATATTCTTAACGAAATCAAAGCGGCGACGTTTCAGAACGCCGCCCAGCTGCCACTGAAAGAAAGCGCTCACCCTGAATGGCAGGGACTGGGTTTTCAGGTTGGCGGACTGCGACTGGTCGTCAGCATGGGCGAAATCAGTGAAATCATGCAGGTGCCCAAGATCGCGCCATTGCCAGGCGTAAAGTCCTGGATCCTGGGTATTGCTAACGTTCGAGGCAGACTTGTACCAGTGGTGGATCTGCACGACTACCTGAGCATGGCGCCCACGGTGCCGATGGCGCGGTGGCGGGTGCTGCTGGTTGAAGACGAAGATCTGGTTGCCGGCTTGCTGGTAGAGCAGTCACTGGGTATTCAGCACTTTCTATCGGCCAGCTACGAAGAGGTGACTGCCGATTCGGTAGAAGGTTTGAAACCATATGTACGAGGAGCCTTCCGTCATGGCGGGCGCGTCTATTACGAAGCACATCTCAAGTCGATATTGCGAGACGAAAAGTTTTTCGATGTTGCTGAACGGACTAAGTAACAGGAAAGGGATATGAAATCAGGAAAGCTCTCTCCCATGTTGGTAACTTTGTTACTGGCGCTGGCGGGTACCTTGTCGGGGTTGGCGTATGTCATTCTCACCGACGAAACAGCGATGGTGAATAACAGCGGTCTGCTGTTTGCCGTGGGCGGTATTGTACTGGTCGCAATCATCGGTCTGGTCATGATTCGTGACACCCGCAAGCAGTTGACCGAGCAGGCATCGCAGAATGAGCGTAACCAGGCGGCAATTCTGCAGCTGCTCGATGAAATTGCTGATCTGGCGGAAGGTGATCTGACGATTCATGCGTCTGTAACAGAAAACTTCACAGGTGCGATTGCAGACTCGATCAACTTCGCGATCGATCAGATGCGCGGGCTGGTATCAAATATCAACAGCCTCTCTCGCCAGGTAGCCAGTGCGGCTGGTGATACTCAGGGCACCGCTGGAAATCTGTCTAAAGCAGCTGAGAATCAGGCCAAAGAGATTGGCGCAGCCTCTCAGGCGATCAACGAAATGGCGGTTTCGATTGACCAGGTATCTTCCAACGCAGCCGAGTCTGCGGCGGTGGCTGAACGTGCGGTTGAGATTGCCAGCAACGGCTCAGAGGTTGTGCAGGCGACGATCAAAGGTATGGATACGATTCGCAGCCAGATTCAGGAAACCTCCAAGCGAATTAAGCGTCTGGGTGAATCTTCTCAGGAAATTGGCGACATCGTATCGTTGATTAACGACATTGCGGATCAGACCAACATCCTGTCTTTGAACGCTGCTATTCAGGCCTCGATGGCTGGTGACGCCGGCCGGGGTTTTGCGGTGGTTGCGGATGAAGTCCAACGTCTGGCGGAACGTTCCAGTGCAGCAACCAAACAGATTGCAGCGTTGGTGAAAACGATTCAGACAGATACCAATGAGGCAGTCATCTCGATGGAGCAGACGACGTCTGAGGTGGTTGGCGGTGCCAAGCGTGCTCAGGACGCTGGCGTGGCGCTTGAAGAAATTGAAACGACCTCCACCAACCTGGCTGAGCTGATCCAGAACATTTCCAACGCTGCCCGTCAGCAGGCGGCATCCGCTGGACACATTTCCAATACCATGACGGTCATTCAGGAGATTACCGGTCAGACGGTTGATACCACCGAGAAAACTGCAGAGTCGATCGGTAAACTGACCCAGATGGCGCATGAGATGCGCGAATCGGTAGGTGGCTTCAACCTGCCTGAACAGAGATAGCGCCAGGACGGCGCCGGAAATAGACGCATATGGCGACAAGCCGAGATCATTTTGCCCTTGATTGGATTAAAGGGGAGCTCTTCGAAACGCTGAACAGCGCCCGCGAAGCGTTAGAGGCGTATGTTGAGTCCGAAGGGGATGAAACCCTCATACGTGCCTGTCTGACCAGTCTCCACCAGGTGCACGGTACGCTGGTCATGCTTGAGCTCGAAGGGCTTTCGCTGCTGGCCGATCATCTTGAGCGACTGGCTCAGAATATGATGCAGGGTAAGGTCGACGCGGAAGCCGCTGCCAGTCAGACCCTAATGCAGGGCATTCTTGAACTTCCAGGTCACATCGACGAGATTCAGCAGGGCCAGCCGGATTCTGTTCAGAACGTCATTAAGCTGGTCAACGAAGCCCGCGTCCATCTGGGTGAGTCGCCGATTGGTGGTGCTGCCAGTATTGATGGAGGCGCCAGCAATTCTGCTATCTCTCGATTTGAGCAGATAGACGGCGTCGATAAGGTGCGGAAAATCCGTGCGGCCTATCAGCAGGTGCTGTTGTCGATCCTGAAAGGTGAAGACCCGTCTGGCTCGCTTGGCATGCTCAGTAAAATTGCTCAGGGGCTGGAGCGCGTCTGTGAAGGCACGTCGCGTACTGCGCAATGGCAGGCGTTTGCGGAATTTGTTGCCAGTCTGCGTAGTGTGCCAGGCCCACTACCTGGGACTGCAGTAAAACTGCTGCGTCGCGTTGATTCGGAAATCCGCATTCTGGCACAGGAAGGCTCTGCGGCTTTACAGAAGCCTTTTGCGACGGAGCTGGTGCAGCAACTTGTTGCCGCCTGCCGAGAGCGTGGCCACGACACTGTTCGCCTCGGTGAGCTGGAAGCGGCCGTTAGTGATACCGCAGATGCTGGTGGATTGGTGATTTCTGGCCGTCAGGCGCTGGCAAGCGCAGCCGGAGCGCTGCGCGAAGAGCTGGTGCTGCTCAAAGATCAGCTTGATCTCAGTGTGCGCGCCGATCATGGTGCGCCCGAAGATCTGATCTCAATGATCGCGCCATTGAAACAGATTGGCAGTACTCTCTCGCTGCTGGGTTTTGAAAGCTCAAAAAGCATCGTAGCAGACCAGATTGATGTGCTTAATCAGGCTACCGTAGGACATGCGCTGGATCAGTCGACGCTGATGGCTGTTGCCAGCGCGCTGGTTCAGGTTGATGAAAACCTCGCCAGTTTTACCCAGAGTGGCAAAGGTGAAGTAGAAAAGATCACCGACGATGCTGAGCGTGCGGTTACCGTTGAGGCCCGGCAGGGGCTTGAGCTGGTCAAACAGAGCATCGTCGATTTTATCTCGTCCAAGTGGGACCCACGACACCTGGAACAGACCAATAGCCAGCTGGCATCGATCTGCGGTGCGCTCGATATGATCCCGTTGCCACGCGCATCGAGGCTGTTGGCAAGTTGCAGCGCATATATCACCGAAGAGCTGGGCGCGGGACGTGCGCCCAGCTGGGATGAATTAGATAACCTTGCAGACGCGATCAGTGGCGTTGACTACTACCTGGAACGTCTTGCCGAAGACAGCAGTGTCGGCGCTGAAGACATTCTGGAGATTGTTGAGCGCAGCCTGCAGACGTTGGGCATAACCGATTCGATGGCAAGCGCTGCCGCTGCAGGCACCCTTGCTGACATGCAGTTTGTGCCCGCCGCAAACGCAGCAGCTGAGAGTGAAGAAGCGTCTTCCGAACGGCAGACAAAGACCGAAGATATCGCCCAACCCGACCTGCACTCAACCGACGAGACGCATAGCCAGTTGGAGGTGGAAGAGCCTTCAGCGGTTAAAGAGCCCTCAGCGGAGCCTTCAGCG
>CAKZWF010000084.1 GCA_937921865.1 uncultured Pseudomonadales bacterium
CTACGCCGCTGCCGATACCCAAGAAAGAATGGCAGCAACACCAGCAGTGTGAGAATGGCGATGAGCACATTGTCTGCGAATCGGTTGGACAGCATATTCAGCAGCAGTTGGCGCGCCTGCAGATAGTCGGACGGCATGGGCAACACGCCGTCGTTCCGCTCGAACATTTCGTAGGCGGCAAGCATCTGCTGGAATCGTAGCGGCATCTGCTGCTTCAGATCGTTCACCTCACCGGGGTCGGCCACGATGTCGTACAGATACCAGGCGCCATCACCCATCGGCGGCTGGTTGCGCAGCAGCTTGTAGTCGCCTTGAAACAGCACCCCGTGACCGGTCAGCTCGTAGCCCACCACGTCCGTAGCGACGCGTACCTGGTCTGCGTCTCCGGCAATGAGCGGGAGCAGATTTCGACCGGAGATGGGCTCAACCGGCCTGCCACCGTAGCGTCCGTCGGGCGCGACAACACCCGCCAATGAAAGGATGGTGGGTGTGATATCCGTCGCCCAGGCAAACGCAGCGGTCATCGACTGTGCGGCGCGCACTGGGTTGCCCGCAATGATCAACGGCACACGCATACCACCTTCACCCGCGTAGAACTTGTAGTAGGACAACGGACTGGCCGCGGCACTGGCAAAACTGGGGCTGATGGAGTTGTAGCTGCCGCGCAGGCCCAGGCGCTCATAGTCCTGATGGTAGCCAAGGAGAGCGGCACCGCGACTTGGCGCAAATGCGGCCGGGTCAGCGGGACCACTGGCCTCAGCGCCATTGTCAGAAGTGAAGATGAAAACCGTGTTTTCAAGCGCCCCCTGTTCGCGCAGATGTGCCACCAGCCGACCGATGTTCGCGTCCATTGCTTCGATCATGGCCGCGTACACCGCCATGCGTTTGGACTCATAGCGCTGTCGATCCTCGCTCAGCGCATCCCAGTCACCGGTGCTGCTCATTCGCACTCGATCACTGGCAGGGACAATGCCCAGCTCTATGGCGCGTTCATGGCGCGCCGCGCGCAGCGCATCCCAACCGGCGTCGTACACGCCCATGTAGCGATCGATGTATACCTGCGGCGCCTGCACAGGTATGTGCACCGCCTGGAACGGCAGGTAGGCGAAGAAGGGCTGACCGTCGTCTGCATTGCTGTCGATGAACTCAATGGTCTTGTCCACCAGAAAACGTGATGAGTAGAAATTTTCCGGCAGATCAAAACGCTGCCCGTCAGCGTACCAGTTCGCTTCGGTGTAGATGGGCAGGTATGGACGCTGTTCCCAGTTGTCCGCACCCGAATCCATCAGCGCAACCGTTCGCTCAAAGCCACGTCGACTGGGCCGTTTTTCTGGCTCGCTACCCAGGTGCCACTTGCCTGCCATGTACGTGTGATATCCGGCGTCTTCCAACAGCGTCGCAACCGTGACGACATTGTCGCCCAACACACCCTGGTAACTGGGATGGGCGCGCTGAACTGCAGGCAGTAATTCTGGAATGTTCGGCACGCCTGCGCGGTGGCTGCTCACGCCTGTGAGCAGCATAGCGCGTGCCGGGGCGCAGTTCGCGGCGGTGTGATAGTTGGTAAAGCGAATACCCTGCTGCGCCAATGCATCCAGGTTGGGTGTACTGACCTCGCCGCCGTAGGACGCCAGGTCCGTGAAGCCAAGATCGTCCGCCAGAATAAAAACTATGTTCGGACGCGGTGATGCGTGCTCCGCTCCGACGACGGCACTCGAAAGCGAGGCGCCGCTTTCAGCTGGCGCAGTTACGCTGAGCATCAACAGCAGCGCGCTAGCGCCCAATCGCAACCAGAATGGGTTATTCACGTCTCAGTCTTGTTCCGGCAGGAAGCGAGAGGCAACGAGCAGCAGCGTGGCAACGATGACCTCCACACCGATCATCGGCACCGCCAGTGCTGCATCATGGATCGCCCAGGCAAGCGTTCGGCCCATGGCAGTGAGGTACAGCAGCACCATCGGCGGATAGAACCAGGTGCGGCGGCTGGTCACCAGCGCCATGAGCATGCAGAAACCCAGCGTCAGGAAAAACGCAGACGAATCGCCCACCTGCGAGCTGAGCCCCACGCCCGTGGCCAGAGGAAAGCCGAATTCGGCCGCCATAGGCGCAGGCGTCACAAGCCAACGCAGCCCGGTCACCACGAACAGGATGGCCGGCAGCAACACCAGAATCTTCAGTACACTTTTCATCAAAGTACCTACCTTGTGAATGACGGCGCGCGTGTCACTGCCGCTGCGCCAGAATCGCCATCATCTCGTAAGCCGTTTCCAATCCCGAGTTCTGGTTCTGGCCGGTCACGAAGCGCTGCTCGTCATCCACCGCTACGTGCGTGGCGAAGAAATCACGAAATCCAGTCTGCGATTCGAACAAGGCCCCAGCCTTTCGCAGTTCGGTTTCAGGATGCAGTGGCGTGATGTCGATGCCCAGTTCCTGCACCTGCTTGTCAGTTACGCCGGTCATTCTTCGTCCTGCGATCAGCAGATCGCCATCCCGATCGGTCGCATTGATCAGCCCCAGCACGCCATGACAGACGCCGCCAATGAGCGGCTGCTGCTCACTGTAGTACGCCTGACTGATCTTGTCTGCCAACACTTCGGACTGGCCCAGGTCATAGGCCGCGCCCCACCCGCCCGCAAGAAACACGACGTCGTATTTGGTGAAGTCGACATCATCAATCGCCACCGAATTGGCGACTTTCGCCAGCAACACGGAGTCCTGAAGAAACCGCTCGTCCTCGGGACTGCGCACCATGTAACGCAAGGTCTGCGGATCGATGGGAATCTCGCCGCCCTGAATACTGGCCAGGTGCACTTCGATGCCGGCATCCAGAAAGCTGTAGTAAGGGTGGGTGAACTCGGATGCCATTACGCCGGTGGGTGGGCCTTCTTCTGCGTCCGGCGCTGACAGCACGCTGTGACTGGTGGTGATGATCAGCGCGCGCAGGCCTTCCTGCACCACCGGCTTGGGCCCCGTGTACGCAGGATGCAAACCCGCTTTGTGCAGAATGGTGGGCAGCGCAACGGCAGTGATGCCTGCCAACAGGACCAGCCCGCCAAGCACCAGCAGAATCGTTTTCTTCATTTCACACCTTTTGCGATGAGACAGTTACATCAATCGAAACAGCCTGCCAGAGGCTCATGCTGATTCAAACCAGATTCTATTGTTGTTCTTCCAGGCGAACAGGCAGGTACTGAATTGGCGAAGACCAGGCGCGTTCCTGCAGGGTAGCCGCCAGATCAGAGCGCGGCTCGGTGCCCGCATGAATAGCGTCCCACGTGTTCCACCGGCAGGTTGGGTTTTCTAACACGCGGGCATAATAGAAAGCGCGTTCGCTGGCATCAAAGTTCGGGTCGGTCCACACGGATCGCAACTCGGCATCGCCGGTTCTGGCACTGAAGCTGCAATCACTCAAATTCACTGTTGCACCATTATCCGGGCAGCGACTGGTGGCGGGGTTTACGGCTACGCCACCCGCGCAGGCCACGTCGATGACGTCTTCATGGGTTTCGCCTGTCGCATCGATCCAGCCTTTAATAACCTGCAGTCGCTGCAGCGGCGCGCTGTTGGCGTCGGCCTGTGCCCATATGATGAATTGGGGCGCGCCTTCTTCTGGCAGGAGATCCGCGCCCATGGTGACACCCGATGCATAGGCTCGTGCCACGCCATCTACAGTTTCCAGTAAGTCATCCGGTAAACCGTAACCCGCAAAAAAACGCAGCCGCATGCGCGGACCGGAAGTCGCAAAGGTCTCTTTGCGGCGAAACGCCGCGTAGATCGCTTCGCGGGTGTTTTCTTCTGCCCACACCGCTGCAAGGCCTGACGCGCCAAATTCCGTTTGCTGGCCTGCGATAAAGTTCTCGCCGTCTACTTCCGCAACATCCTGACCAGGGAGGATGGCCATCACGGTGCTTTCAAAAAAACTTAACGGAGCCGAACCACGCAGCTGTGCATCTGCAGACAAGATGCCCAGCTTAGAGGAAAAATTGGATTCGTCATTCTGGGCGGCACCCGTGTGGGTATCACTGGAACCAATCACACCAAACGTATAAGGGTTAGTAATACCCTGGGCTTCCAGTTCCAGACCTCGACGCAACGCCTGGCGCACGTAACTGCCATCGGGTTTACTGAGCACTGGCTTGCCCATCCCTACCCCTCGTGTGCTCACCAGCTCGAAGTCGGCCCACTCATCGCGGTTGGACAAAGCAGGATGAGTTTCAGACGTGCCTTTGATCTGAGTGATTTCTACCAGCGGCTCATTACGAATACGCTGTACGGCGTATTCGTCATCGATTGGATCACCCGCCCAATCCACCAACTTAAACATATGACCATTAGACTTGTTAGAGTTATGCGGTATAGCCATGGATTCCACACCGGCTTCACGCAATGTATCCATCCAGCTCCATAAATCTTCAGGATTCCTCGAGTGCATACGCGAGAAGGGAACTTCAGGTACGCGGTCGCTGCTTGCGAAGACAACATTGCGGTGCAGGCTACCAGCATCATCTGCGGTGGTTGTGTACTCGTAAGCAACGAAGGTGGTGAAGCGGCCGGGATCGTTGTGCATATCCGCCGCTTTGATTGAGTCCGCCCAGGCGCTACGGGTAATGGCTAGCGGCTCCTCAGGGTCGACTTCCCCCTCGACGATCGCGAGGCTCAGCGCTCTGCCAACGCCGAAACTTCGCATCCGATCCAGCAGACTCAAGCGTCCCATATTGTCTGGTGCATTCAAGTCATGCAGAACCTGCGCAAACGGATACTTGGAAATGTCACTGCTGGTATCAGCAGCAGCGGGGGCAACGCCCATAAACATGCCGTGATCGGTGACCCCGTAGAAATCCAGCGGCTCGCTCAACTGCATATCAAAACCTGCCGGGTGCTTGATGGCTTCGCCTTTTGCAAAGCGGTATGCATCGTAAGGTGTAGCCAGCGTGCCGAAGGCGTAGGCATCAAACGAATATCTTGTATGCACGTGCAGATCACCAAAGTAGGCGTTGCGATCCGGGTTGAAGTCCGGTTTGGCGTCCGGCGCTTGTTCGACAGAGGAGTCGTCAGCACGATCAAGGCGCTTCATGGCATCTGAGCGACGATTAATAATCGTGTGCTCGGTTGCAAACAAAGGCTGCTGCAGCGCCGCTCGCTGCTCTTCCGTTGGCTGACCGGCGCCACCACAACCGGTGAGCAGCAGCCCTGCAAACGCACAACCGGCCAATCTGTTCTGCTGTCTCATTCCGTGCTCGCCTATTCCTCTAGGTCCGGTTCTACCGGACTCTGTTACAACGCTTTTCAAACGCATCTGAAACTCCTCTCAAAGCCTATTCAGTCCCTCTCAGGATTGGGGTACATACTGAATTGGCGAAGACCAGGCACGCTCCTGCAGAGTCGCTGCCAGATCGGAGCGTGGCTCGGTGCCGGCCCGGATTGCGTCCCAGGTGCTCCAGCGGCAGGTGGGGTTTTCTAACACACGGGTGTAGTAGAAGGCTCGTTGATCCGCATCAAAATTCGGGTCGCTCCACACCGTGCGTAGCTCCGCATCACCCGTGTTGGCACTGATACTGCAATCCCTCAGATCGACCGTAGCGCCATTATCCGGGCAGCGATTGGTCGTGGGGTTTACCGTCGCACCACCCGCGCAGGCCACGTCGATGACGTCTTCATGGGTTTCACCTGCTGCATCGATCCAGCCTTTAATCACCTGCAGTCGTTGCAGAGGTGCACTGTTGGCATCGGCCTGCGCCCACATGACGAACTGCGGTGCACCTTCTCCTGGCAGGAGGTCGGCGCCCATAGTGACGCCGGTGGCATAGGCTCGTGCCACGCCATCAGGCGTTTCCAGAAGATCATCCGCCAAGCCGTAACCGGCGAAAAATCG
>CAKZWF010000085.1 GCA_937921865.1 uncultured Pseudomonadales bacterium
GAGCGCGTCCATGGTCTGCTCAACTTCCGTGGGGTTGGTTCGGGTTGCCAGCAGCCACTCGCGTTCGGCATCCGTCGCGAAGGTGCCTTCACCCGTTCGACCGCCGGTATAGATTTCGGGGGCGAAGAAGTTGACCGGCACACACGAGTTCGGGGTCAGGAAGCCGATGTCGTTGTTGTTTGCTGCAACGCCACAGATCGGGTTGCCGTCCGAGTCGAGACGCAGGGTTTCCAGAGAGAGCAACAGGTTGTTTTCATTCAGAACCGGCTGGCTCTGATCACCCGTGCCGCGATCGTAGGACGCGTAGAAGTCGTAGCTCCAGCCCTTGTCGGCCAGCCAGCCACTCGGGAAATCGCCTCGGAACCCACCGACGATGCGGAAGTGATCCAGATCGACGTCACGTCGCTGTGGTATGTCCTCGAGCGTAACGATCGGAGAAGCGTTGACCGGGAAGTCGTTCAGTGGGTTATCGACCAGTACCGGAGCACCGAGTGCGTCGACAATGATGTTGCCGTCAACGTCTTCCTGGGGAATCAGGCCGGGCACGGTCGGAAAAATCTGTTCCGTTGACGCCCGGTTGATCAGTTCGCGATGGAAATAGTAGCTCTCGAAGTAGATCTCTTCATTGCCGAACCATTCCGGTTTGAACGAGCCGAGGCCGACGATCGAATAGCGCTCCATAGGAGCCACTAGATCGGCTGCGAGGCGCTCGTCGTCATCGCTGTAGAACGGCATATAGGTGAACTTGTCGCGCTGGTTGGCAGATTCTGCTGCGCCCGGAGCGATCGGTTCCGGCAGGGACGCTGCCGAACTCCAGTTCGGGATGCCGATGTTGGCGTCCGTGGTGCCCGGAGTGTAGTAGCTGAAGATGTCCTGGGCGTTGGCGCCGTCGAGATCCAGCAGGACGTTGTCGAAGAAGCCGTTGCGGCACAGGTTGTAACTGTTGCCGGCTTCATCGACGCTCAGGCTGCGCAGGCAATCCTCCCGGTCGCCTCCGGAAAGTCGGTCGCGATTGTAGTACTCGCCGCCGAATACGAAGTTACCGCGATCGCTGGCGACACCTGTGATGAATGAAATCTGATCGATGTCGCCACCGTCATCCTCTGGCCGCTCACCGTTGAATGAAATTTCCAACCCTTCGAAGTCGTCCTTGAGCAGTACGTTGACCACACCGGCCACCGCATCCGCACCATAGATGGACGAAACGCCTTCGGTCAGTACCTCGACACTCTGCACCATGTTCATCGGCAGCAGGTTGACGTCCGGCTGCGCGGGGGCGCCGCGAACACCGGATGATCCGAGCCGTTTGCTGTTGACCAGCACCAGAGTTCGCTCAGGTCCCAGCGCGCGCAGGGAAATATTTGCTGAACCAACGCCACCCACCGGCGGGGCTTCACTGGCGTTTGAGGCGCCGGCGTTACCATTAAAACTGCTGTTGAACTGCTGGCCATTGGCCACTGTGGTTCTCTGCAGTAATTCGGTCATGTTACTCACACCCGCCTTGCGCGCCAGATCGACGTCGAGAACTGTGAGTGGGCCTGGACTGGAATAAGTGTCTCGGCTCAGTCTCGAGCCGGTGACGACAATTTCTTATATTATTTCTTCTTCTGCAGCTGCAGCCATGGTTGGTACTGTCAGGGCAGCGCCTGACAGCAAACCCGCAGCAGCCAGGGCAGCCAGTGGCCGACCTCTCCTGAAGCGTGTGATCATTTTTCTTCCTCTCCCAAGGTTGTGCGCGTTGCTCGGGCTTAGGATCAGGCCGGGCAGCGGCACTGAATGTGAGCAGCTTTGTTGATAAACGAATGCCGCTCACGGTTCCGCAATATCTGCGAAACAAAGTGAAACACTTCTTGAGAGAATATGGAAGCCGCTATTCGGGCGGGTGAGAGGCGAAAAAGACCATCAGGGTCATGTCCTCTTCGATCTCGAAAAATGAGTGGGTTTCGGTGGCTTTGACGAACAGCACGGTGCCCGCGGTGACTTCCAGCGGTCCCTCCCCGGTATTCATCATCGCTTTGCCTTCCAACACCAGATAGACCTCGTCTTCATCGTGAGGCGTCTGCATGTCCTGGCTGCCGGCCGGTAAATGGTAGAGGCCACAGGACAGACTCGGTACTTTCAGGAACTCTTTGTAGCTGACCTTGCCGCTCTCGAGCGTCTTTCTGATTTCTTTGAGGTCGAAAGTCTGCCAGCTGTCTGCGTTCACGTTCCTGCCCTGTCTGAAACTCTGTTGAAACAATTGTACTGCTTGTTGTTGCCGGGACTGTTAACTATTTTGTGCGCCTGACCTTCAGGCTCCGGCTGCCTGAGGTTTTCGCCAGGTAAAACGATCCACCCATGCCCTCGCGGATGTTTACCTCATCACCTTTACGCAGGGTCAGACGTTTGTCGTCCACCTGTTGCCAGACATGGCCGTTGTCCAGTTCGACGATTGTGGAACCCAGCGGAGTTTTGCTCACGCCAGATACCGTCGCGACCATCTGATTATCTTTGATCTGTTCCCAGTCTGGCTCCTTCGGTAAGCCGAAATCTTCGGTGGTCTGCACCGCTGGAGTGGGTTCTGTGTTTTGTGTGGCAACTGGAGTGGCTGGGGCTGTCGGAACTGGAGCCGGAGCAACCGTTGCAGTGGACATATCGGCTTTGGTAGCAGGTGGTTGGCGCGTAGCCGTGACTGGTGATACAGGTGCCGCGGCTGATGATTGAGGTGCCGCGGCTGCTGATTGAGGTGCCGCGGCTGGGCGTTCAGAAGCAGGGGTAGTTGGTGCAGACTGCATGGCTGCGTCGTAACAGGCCAGCCGGGTGGGGTCGTCATTCAGCGCCTGGCACTTTCTCAGTTCAGCATCGGTTGCAGCGGTCGCCATCTGAGTGATGCCAGCCAGCAGGATCAGCAATGCAATTGGTCTGGACAACATATTTCAGCCTTAAGTGTTACGTGCGGACAAAAAAAGGTCCGCCGAAGCGGACCCTATTTTAGCCTACGTTAACCGATTCTTAGAATCGGGTACGGAAGCCGATGTAGTAGTCACGACCGGTGAGGTCGTACATCTCGGCAGCGGTATTGGTACCGGTGTTGCCGTACTTGGAGAACTGAGTCAGTGCGCAGGGATCCGTATCCGTGAGGTTACGAATGCCGCCGAACAATTCGATGGCTTCCATCGGATTGTAGGAGGCTGACAGCGTGTGGTAGGCGCGCGAAGCACAGGTATTTGCACTATCAGGCAGCGGCTCACCGAGCAGTCCAGAGTTTTCGTTGGTTTCGTCAGGGGTATTTGAGTCTACCGCCTGGTCGATCCAGCTGACGGTCCAGTTCAGATTCCAGGTATCGCGGGTATAGGTGACACCTGCGTATACACGGTTCTCCGGATAGAGGATTTCGCCAGCTTCGTCGTTAACCGAACCAGTGGTGTTGTCCTTGATTTCGAACTCGTCGAGGTAGTTCCACAGCACGTTGAAGCTCAGAACCCCACCAACAGAACTCCACCAGTCGGCAACGTCAGTCGAGTAGCTCAACTCAATGTCAACACCCTTGGTGGTCCAGTCTTCCTGGTTCAGGAAGGAGCGGTTGATCTCCAGCAGCGCACCTGTGTTGGGGTTGCGAAGGGTCTGGAGGCCGGTCGGTACTGATCCAGGGCAATCCTGATCGAATGCGCCTGGGTCAACGCTGTAGCAGTTGGTGACAACGTCAGATCGCAGCGGCAGGGTCAGCACGTCGCTCAGCTCGATGTCGTAGTAGTCAACGGCCAGCTGAAGATTAGACAGTGGCTCCCAGGTCGGGGTCAGCACGATACCGAGCGTCCAGGTGTCTGCGGTCTCTTCATTGGCATCAGGGTTACCACCGTTGAATCCGCCGGTAGACTGCTTTTCGACCTGGGTCAGAGCAAAAACGCCGTCTGCTGCGATTCGATCAGCAATTGCAGGAACTGAGCGACAGTTGTCTGCAGCGTTGCCGGTAGAGGCAGCCGTGGTGCCGTCACAGATGTCCTGAGCGTTAAGGAAAGTCTCACCAGCACCGCGGAACAGGTCTGAAACGTTTGGTGCTCGTACTGCGTTTGAGTAGGTGCCGCGGAAACGTGCCCAGTCGGTAACCGGTGCATCAAAACCCAGTGACCAGTTGTCCTGGCCGCCAACGGTGCTGTAGTCGCCATAGCGATACGCGCCTTCGAGGGTCAGACGGGTCAGGACCGGTACGCTGACTTCCATGTAGCCTTCGGTTACATCCCACTGGCCATCAGTGGCGAGGATGCGGTTGGAGGTGGTGACGCCAGCCTGTACCGATGCGTCAGGAGTCTCAGAACCTTTCTCTTCGCGATACTCAACACCGGCTGCGAAAGCGATCATGCCGCCTGGCAGTTCCGGCAGAAAGTACATGTCGCCAGTCAGGTTCAAGCCAATGATGGCCTGTTCAACTTTCTGGTCGGTCTGGGTATTCAAGCTGAGATATTCGACTGCAGCGTCGGAAACTGTATTTGCTCCGAATACGTTGAAGGGAGCACAACCGCGCTGCCTGGCATCTTCGTCGATACAGCGCAGGGTGTTGCCTGTTGGATCGTTTGGATCAACTTCGACGTCGAGTGCGAGGGCTGCTCGTTCGGCGTTGATGCCGGAGTTGTTCTGCTGGTCAGCTTTGGTCTGACCCCAGGTGCCCCACAGTTCAGCGGCAAAGCCGTTGTCGAACTGGTAGGTCACATCACCTTCGAAGCGAATGGTACGACGGTCGATGTCGGAACCACGGCCGGAAAATTCGGTCAGTCGACGTGCGGTGTTATTCACACCCAGTTCGTTCAGGTTAGTCACACCATCTGCGAGCAGGTTGGTGCGCAGCAGCTCCGGAATCATCGGACCGGTCGCAACGTCCATGCCACCGGTTCCACCTTTCGCGATGTCCCAGATGCTGTCATTCAGATCGAGTGGGAAAGGCTCGTAGGTAGTGTCGATTTCGGTCTGGGAGTAGTTGACCAGAATATTGGCGGTCAGGTTGTCCATCAGCTCGTAGGTGATGCCGGCAGCTGCCTGGCGACGTTCGAGCGGAGAGGCGATATCCCGGAAGCTGGCGCGGTTGAAGCGATCAGAGTTTGCCTGATCGGCCAGACCACTGCGGAATGGTGTGCCGTCGCCCAGGTAGTCACCCATTCGACCAGCAGGCGGGACGCTGGATCCCAACCAGTTTTCGCCGGCGGCGATATCAGGCTGACCAATCGCATCCAGTGCTTCACGGGTGTAGTAGGCCAGATCTCGATCTGAAATGTCGCGATCCAGACCGCTCAGACCTTCGTCTTTGGAATAGCCAACGTGTACCCAGGCATTACCTCGATCGAAGTTGCTGCCGAGGGTCAGGTCCAGGTCATAACGACTGCGGTCGCCGTCTTCCGGGGAAGAACCCTGGACGGTGAATTCGACACCTTCGAAGTCGTCTTTTAAGATGATGTTGATAACACCGGCAATGGCATCAGAACCGTAGATGGCAGAAGTACCACCGGTTTTGATTTCGATGCGCTCGACCAGCGAGGTTGGAATCTGGTTCAAGTCCACCGCGTAGCCGACGCTGGGTGTCTGACCGGAAACGAAGCGCTTGCCGTTAACCAGGGTCAGCGTGCGCTGCGAGCCGAGGTTTCTCAGGGCTTGTGTCTGCAGGCCGGAAGAGCCTGCGGTTAAAACGTTGGTGGAAGTGTTTATGGCGGTTACGGTCTGCGGAATCCGCGACAGAAACTCACCGACGTTGGTAGCACCTACCGCAGCCATTTCTTCTGAAGTCAGAACGGTCACAGGTGCAGGAGTTGTGAAGGTGTCACGAGCAATCCGCGAACCCGTTACTACCATCGTCTCGATTTCCTGCTCAGCTGCAGATGCAACTGGCACAAAACCTGAAACGGTGAGCAGCAGGGCTGCGGACGATGCTGTTAAGCACGCCTTAATTCGCATGTGGTTGTACCCTTAAGATAGTCTTTTATGAATATTTCTGGCGCCAGGTGTGCGCCGAGGTCGGCGAGTGTAACGATTCAGACACATATTGCACTCAGAATTCTTCATTTTTCTTCACTTTTTCAGTCCTGCCGGACAAGATTTCTGATCCGGATTCAGTCTTTGCAGCAAAATCGCGCCAGATAGCGTTGATTCCGGCCGTTTCAGGGGTGAACCTACCTTCTGAAAGGTTTCATCAGCATGCAGATCTGTAACAAAATGAAAAATCCGGGCCCGAAAATTTTTATAAGGCGCATCAATGACGACCAACCTTCTGACCCATCATTGGCAGCGGCGACCGTGGTGGATGAATCTGCTGATGGGGTTCTGCCTCTACATGACCTTCATTTATATGCCTTTCGATATCTTCTACAAACCTGTGGCTGACGATGAAGAGGTCTGGTTCGGGGTCACGCTGCACGGCTGGCCGGCCAAGCTGACTGCACCGCTGCACTGGCTGATCTACGGCGCCGGGGCGTATGGCTTCTGGCATATGAAGCGCTGGATGTGGCCCTGGGCCGCCGTCTACAGCGCTCAGGTGGTGATTGCGATGTTTGTCTGGAACCTGCTGGATCCGCGCGGCGGCGGTGTCACCTCTGGCGCGATTGCCGCAGCGGTGTTTCTGATTCCGACGATAGCCCTGTGGCGTGCCCGCCAGGCTTTCTCATCGGAGCTGGCGAAATGACGCAGCGGCTTTACGAGACAGATGCCTATCTGCGCAGCTGCGACGCAGAAATCACCAGGGTGACTGAATCGGGGCTGGTCCTCGATCAGACTGTGTTTTATGCGCTTGGTGGTGGTCAGCCCGGCGACCGCGGCACCCTGACTTTGGCGGACGGCGCCTCGCTGAACGTGGTGGATACCCGCAAAACCGCGGATGGTGATATTGAGCATCTGGTGGACCTGGAACAACTCCAGGCGCTGGGCGGCCGCGCGCTGCTGAATCAATCGGTACTCGCCACCATCGACTGGCAACTGCGCCATCAGCACATGCGCATGCACAGCTGCTTGCATCTGCTGTGTGCGGTTGTGAACGCACCGGTTACCGGTGGCAATCTCACCGCGCAGAAGGGCCGGCTGGACTTTGATCTGCCGGAGGCGACCGTGGATAAAGTCTCCCTGACCGATGCCCTGAACGAACTGATCAGCGCAGATACTCCGACGTCCCTGCAGTGGATCAGTGATGCTGAGCTGGCCGTTCAACCGGAACTGGTGAAGACCATGTCTGTGGCGCCGCCAGCTGGCGCTGGGCGTGTACGCCTATTGAACATCGAAGGCGTCGACCTGCAGCCCTGTGGCGGCACTCACGTTGCCCGCCTGGGAGAAATCGGTCCGGTCCGAGTCAGCAAAATCGAAAAGAAGAGCCGTCTTAATCGGCGCATCTCAGTGGTTTTCGCCTGACCCATCAACCTCACGGTGAACTGGCAGGAGACTGGCGGACAGGGGCGGCCGACGACCCCACTCCGACTCACTGTAGTGTTCTGCCAGGTATCCGATGATCTGTGGCTCCTGATCTGCCGGAAGCTCCCACAGGTTCTGGGTGCGCTGCATCCAGCGAATGGTGTTCAACCAGAACTCAGCATCACCCCGCTGCGAGGTAACCAGCCGATGTGAATGGCAGGCGCCGCAGTGGGCGGAAACCAGCTCCCAGCCGGGCGCAATGATCAGACCGGTGCGTTGATCTGTTTCAGCGCGGGCGAAAAATGCGCCCAGCAGCAGACACAGGGTCACGACCGCGAACTGAAGGCAATTCGGTTTATGACTCATGTCGCCTTCAGGGCGATTCGGTGAGTGGCGTTGTTCAGGTAGCCTTTGGGATTCCAGCCGGGGACCAGCATCGGCTGACTCAGACCGTTGCTGTCTTCAGCGCGGGCCCAGACTTCGTAGTACCCGGCGCCGGGCAGCGTGACGCTGGCCTGCCAGCGCTGCCAGGCAAGACGATTGGCGGGTGGATCCAATCGAGCCGGCTGCCAGCTCTGGCCGAAGTCGACAGAGATCGCCATCCGCGCCACTTCCAGATCCCCCGCCCAGGCGAAGCCCCGCACATGCACCGGCTTGCCGCCTGCGACCTCGATACCGGAGCGCGGATAGGTGATCAGTGACTTCACCGGCATGGATTCGATGATGCAGAGATCTTCGTCAGCGACAGTTTCGCCGGGCGCTACCGGCCGACAGGGCACCCGGTAGGAGGTGCCGGTCATTTTTGCGCCGTCATGGACCCGGTCGCGAATGTGCAATCCAGTCAGCCACTTGCCGCTGACGCTGCCCGGCCAGCCGCCGCAGACCAGTCGCAGCGGGGCGCCATGCTGCATCGGAATGTCCTCGCCATTCATCGCAAACGCGATCAGAGATTCATCCTCAAGCGCTTTGGCCATCGGTACACCGCGGGAGATCACGGTCTTGTTCGGGTCGCCGGATAAATGGCTATCGGCGCCTTTAAAGCCAACATAGACGGCGCTGTCAGCAATGCCACAGACCTCAAGGACGTCTCGGAGCCGTACCCCGGTCCACTGTGGGCAGCCGATCGCGCCGGTACTCCACTGATTGCCAGGTACCCGCGGCCGGAACTCAGCCCGGCCGTTGCCGCCACACTCGAGCTGAAGTGAATAGGTGTGGTGTGCAAAATCTTTTTTCAGCTGGGCGATGCTGAAGCTGCGGGGTGCGAGACAGGCTTCGCCGTCGATCGTAAGCTCCCAGTCATCCACCGAGATGTCGACGGGCGGCAGACCGTTGTTGCGAATGAACAATCGTTGCGCCGGGGTGATTTCATCATCGAGCAGGTGTGCGGGAGTTTCTGCGTTCAGCGGTCGATCGTTGAGGACTCTCAAGCCCGGCAGATCCAGCACAACTTCGCTGGACTGGGCCAGCGCAACCGGCGCGATACCCGCAGGCAGGTAGCGCAGGTACGGAATGGCTGCTCCCAGCGTTCGCGCCAGAGTCATTGCACCGGCTCCCTGTAACACCCGCCGTCGGGACCACAGCACCGCGTCTGCGTGGTGTGGATCCTGATACAGTTCCCGCAGGCCGCGCTCTTTTTTGATCGCCATCCGAGTGATTTACCCTGGGTCAGTTTACAAAGCGAAAGTAGAGGAAGCTGAGACTCGCCACAAGCAGTGCAAGCACTGCGCAGTGGCTCCACAGCTTCAGGGCTGGACCAGGTCTGGCTGATTCGGGAACGTTGCTGCCGTTAATCACCAGGTAGTTTGCCAGGGCCACAACTGGTGCCGCGATAAAGCCGATGATGGTGACCAGATCGATGAAGGCGGTGAAAGAGCTTAAGAAGAAGCTCAGAAACCCGGCTGCGGCCAGGACTACGATGGCCAGCAACAACAGATAGTTTCGGCGATGGGATTCCGGGGTAGTGTTGACCCAGCCCAGTTCTGCGAGGAAGTTCTCCAGCATTCGTGGGAAGCCGTCGACTATGGCCAGCAGCGTAGAATACATCACCGCGAGTGCGGCGAGCGCGACCAGTGATCGTGACCAGTCGCCCACTGTGGTGGCAAACATATCAACAAACGTGGCCGCATACGCAGCTCCGCCGGCAGGCAGGGTGATCTGCTGGTTGTGCAACGCTGTCGCGCCCATGATCAGAAAACACAGCGCCAGGACCGTGCTGGCCAGGTAGCCGACATTGAAGTCGAATCTGGCCTTGGCCACGGTTGCGGTGCCGGGGCTTGCGTGTCTGGCCAGAATCCAGGCCGACAGCATAATGGCCGCGGTGTTGCCGATGGGCATCCAGCCGGCGACCGCGGTCGCGAACGATAGATTTGCCGTGGTCATTGGGAAAGCTGCGAAGAGCGGGCCAGATGCCTCAGCCATGACCGGCAGGCTGGCTGCAGTGGCAATCAGAATCAGCATGGAAAACAGCACAACAAATACGCCGGCAAATGACTCCAGCAGCCGATAGCGACCGATGGCCACCAGCAGCGCGGTTGCGCAGAGGATCGTCAGCGCAGTCGCCAGATCTGATATCTGCAGATTGAACAGCCAGCGGGCCATACCGGCGGTCACCAGTGACACACCAGCCACCGCGGCAACGGCTTCGATCGCGGCGGCAACAAACATCAGCCAGACCAGCGCTCGGCCGCGCCGGCCGTAGCCGGTGACCAGTGATTCACCGGTCGCGGCCGCATAGTCTGCGGCAAACCGGAACAGCGGGTACTTCAGGAAACAGACAGCGACGATCAGCAGGCCCAGGGTCAGCCCGTAGGCGGCGCCGGCACGTGTCGACTGCACCAGATGTGAAGTGCCTACTGCGGCCGCAGCAAACAGCAATCCGGGTCCCAGTCGAGCCCGCAGGCCATGGACGGTTGATATCAGACTGATGAGGAATTCCTCTTGTGATCAACATGCATTTTCGCGTCCTGCGCAAGCGGCTACAATGCGCGGCTCAAATAATTTATCGGAAGTCATTCATGCAGGACGTTTATATCGTTGAAGCCGCGCGCAGCCCTATCGGTAAAAGAGGTAAAGGACTGGCGGGCCTGATGCCCGCAGATCTGCTTGGCGCGGTGCAGAAAGGTGCTTTAGACCGCAGCGGCATTGCCCCGGAGCAGATTGGTCAGGTCATTGGCGGCTGTGTTTCTCAGGTCGGTGAGCAGTCCTTCAATATTGCCCGGATTGCCTGGCTGTCGCAGGGACTCCCGGAAGAAATCGCTGCCACCACGGTGGATTCTCAGTGTGGTTCCAGCCAGCAGGCAACTTCTATGGGCGCTGCGATGGTCGCCAGCGGCATGGAAGACATCGTGATGGCCTGTGGGGTGGAAATGATGACCCGGGTACCGCTGGGTTCAAACATGAAAGGCGGGGTGCCGATGGGCGAAAGCTACATGGCTCACTATCAGCCCACCAGCCAGTTCCAGGGCGCAGCGATGATTGCCGAGGAGTATCAGATCACCCGTCAGGATGCCGACGCTTTCGGCCTGAAGAGCCAGGAAAATGCGATCCGGGCCTGGGAAGAAGGGCGCTTTGACCGGGAAATCATTCCTATCGAAGCACCGGTCCTGGATGCGGAAGGGAAACCTACCGGTAAGACTCAGACGATCAGTAAAGATGAAGGTCTGCGTGCAACTTCCATGGAAGCACTTGCTGGCCTGGCGCCAGTGCCGGACCAGGAGATTCATACCGCAGGATCCAGTTCGCAGGTGTCTGATGGTGCGTCTGTCGTGATTCTCGCGAATCAGGACGCCGTTGATCGCCTGGGCTTGAAACCACGCGCCAAGATCATCGCCACCACGCTGGTTGGTGTTGATCCGGTGACCATGCTCAAAGGTCCAATCCCGGCGTCACGCAAAGTGCTGGATCAGACCGGTCTGAGCGTTGACGACATAGACACATATGAGGTCAACGAAGCATTCGCCTCGGTGGTACTGGCCTGGCAGAAAGATCTCGGTGTGGATGAGAGCAAGGTCAATCCGAACGGTGGCGCCATTGCGCTCGGTCATCCGACCGGATCTACCGGAGCTCGCCTGCTGACCACCGCGCTGCATGAACTTGAGCGCACCGGCGGCCGTTACGGTCTGGTCGCAATGTGCTGTGGTGGCGGCCTCGGCACCGGCACGATTATCGAGCGAATCGGCTGATCGCAACCGAACGCATCAGCTGATGACTGCGGCGGGGATTAAATCCCCGCCAGCAGTCGGATGCGGCGGTCGCTTCGGCTGGTGATCAACAGACGCCAGCCGACGCAGACAGCGACGATGGTCAGCCCGATCGTCATGCCCGCCCAGAAGCCATATACCCCCCAGGGTTCATAGCCCAGCCAGCCGAAACCGAGTGCTGCGCCCAGCGGCATCGCAATAGCCCAGTAACCGACCAGCGAGAACAGCATTGGCGCGCGGGTGTCTTTGTAGCCTCGCAATGCGCCGACGATGGTTGCCTGAGTGTCGTCGACAATCTGATAGACCGCGATGAACAGCAGCAGGGTTGCCGCCAGGGCCAATACCTCGGGGTCCGTGGAGTAGATACTGACAATGCCATGGCGCCCGACCACCAGTAACACGCTGACCATGATGGCGTAACCCAGTGAAATGGTGACTGCAGTTAGCGCGACTTTTCGCGATTGTTCAAAGTCTCCAGCGCCGACAAAAAAGCCCACCCTGATGCTGGCTGCCGAACCCAGAGCCATGGGAATCACATAGGTGGCCCAGTTAACGTTGCCGGCGATGCTGTGGGCGGCGAGGGAAATCACGCCGAGTGATGCCACCAGAAAGCCGACAACCGAAAACACCGCCATTTCCAGAAATATAGTCAGACCAATGGGCAGGCCGATTCTGACGATGTCTTTCAGTATCTTCGGATCCGGCCAGCTGAACTGACTGGTGACTCCGGTGGCTTTGAAATAGCGGCTGCGCAGCAGAAACAGAATCAGGATCAGCTCGAACCACATCACTACAGCAGTGGCCCAGCCGCAGCCTTCGCCGCCCATTGCCGGCATGCCGAATTTGCCATAGATGAAGATCCAGTTGAGCAGACCGTTCAGCGGCAGCGCGCTGCCGGCAATCAGCATCGGCGGCAGAGTTTTACCCAGTCCTTCGGATGTGTAGCGCAAAGCCACGTAAAACAGTACCGCCGGCATACCCCAGGCGGCCGCTTTGAGATAGCGCACCGCAACGTCGGCGGCATCAGGGTCAACGCCCGCCCACTGGTAGAGGGGCGCTGCGTTGGTCACCACGGCGACACACAGTATTGCTGCGGCGCCAGATGCCCAGAGGCCCTGGCGGATAATCGGACCGGCATCGCCAATCCGATTGGCACCGCGCAGCTGCGCAACCATTGGTGTCAGCGCCATGGTCAGACCGGAAAACAGCATGAAGGTCGGCCAGAACACGTTGCCGCCAAGAGCGACGCCGGCCAGGTCAGTCGAGGAGTAATGACCAGCCATTGCGGTGTCCAGGAAACCCATGGCCATGATAAAAAACTGGGTTGCCACCATGGGCGCGCCGAGCCGGAACAGTTCCCCTGCTTCCTGACGCAGCATCGACAAGTTCATCACTGCCAAAACTCAGGCATCCAGCTGTTCGGCCATCTGTTCGGCGATGCGCGAGGCAGTCTGCTCCATGGTGGTCAGGTGCATATTGGATTTGTTCAGGTCATAGCCGGTCAGATTCAGTGTTCTGATCAGGAAGCGCCGGGGATGGCTGGCTGTTGCGGTGTCGACGTCGACTACGTTGATACAGCAGTTGTCCTGCTCGATTGAGGCGTTGCCGTGCCAGCTCAGGCCAAGCATGTGAGCCAGCAACGTCCGGTTGACTGCGCCGTGCAGCACCAGCAGCAGACATCGCCAGTTAAGGTCTTCAAGGATGGATTCGAATGCCGGGATGATTCTGTCGGCAAAGTCCGTAAACTTTTCGCCACCCATGAAGCGGGCCTCGGGTTGTTCAGCGCCTGCCCAGGGATTGGCGACATGGGCAAGCCACTGCCTGCGGTCGGCGACCGGCTGATCACGACCACCCCCTTGTATTTCTTCGAGTGCCGGCAGAGTTTCCAGGGTCGGTGACGTTCTGCTGGAGAGCACAGTCCGGGCGGTTTCGATTGTCCTCGGCAGGCCTGAGCAGATCGCGCGGTCGAATTCGACGCTGGCTAAAATGGCCGACTGCTTGCGGGCCTGAATACGACCGGTGGCAGTCAGAGGTACGTTCCTGGGATCGTCTGTGACAGTGCCTTCTTCACTGATATAGGCGGCTTCAGCGTGTCGCAGCAGGTAGATCCGTCGACGATCGGGGGCCTGGAACATTGCAGGTGTTTCCTTTGTCTGGAGTTGGCTCAGCCGGGAATGATTGCAGCTGCCGGAAGTGCCGGCAAACGTCTATACAACGCCCTGTGCTTGCAGTGCGTCGATCTGGTCTTCCGTATAGCCGATGCTGACAAGAATCTCCCGACTGTGCTCACCCAGCCATGGCGGCGGCAGATCGGTGTCGGGGCTGTCCGCATCGGTCTGATAGCTGGCGCGAATCAGGCGAGACTGCTGATCAGGGTCTGAAGGTTTCGGGAAGTCGATAAAGGTGTGGCGATGATCGAACTGCTTGTCTGCCAGCACCTCGGGATAACTGCGGATGGCCGCTGCGGGAACCCCCGCCTCGGCGAATACTTCCAGCCACCGGGCGCTGGTTTTCTGCTGCATCAGTTCGGCGATCAGGCTGCGTGTGGCCTGGTAGTTTTTTACCCGAGCCCCAGCGGTTGAAAACCTCGGATCCTCGAGGGTGCCGGGTATGCCCAGGGCGATGAACAGCTTTTCGACCTGATGATCACGCAGTGCGAGCACGTTTACGTGACCATCGGCAGTCGCGAAGCTGTTGGCGGTAGGGTGGCCGGTGGGCGAGCGATTACCAAGCAGTTCGGGTGTTTTACCGTGGGCGAGATAGTTGCTGACCTGGACGGTCTGCAGAACCATTGCGGTATCCATCATCGCGACGTCAAGATACTGCCCGAGACCGGTTGCCTGACGTCGGAACAGCGAACTGCTGATTGCAAAGGCTGCGGTCAGGGCAGTACCCATATCCACCGGCATGTAGCCGGTTCGGGTAGGACCCGTGGTCGGATGTCCGGTAATTGCCATCATCCCGGAGTCTGCTTGAATCGCACCGTCGTAGGCGGCAACACCGGCTTTGGGACCTGTCTGGCCGTAACCGGATATCGAGCAGTAAATCAGATCTGCGCGAATATCCTTGAGTGCCTGGTAGCCGAAGCCAAGCCGCTCCATGACCCCGGCGCGGAAGTTTTCTACCACCACATCAGCCTGTTCCACCAGTCGCTCAATGATGTCCCTGGCGGCCGGGTCCTTCAGATTCACGGTCAGGCTTCTCTTACCGAGGTTGCAGCTTAAAAAAGCGGGCGCCATGCCTGCGGCTGGATCATCCGGATCGTTCATCAATCCCCGGGTCTGATCGCCAACGCCGGGCTGTTCGATCTTGATGACGTCAGCACCCAGCAGGGCCAGTTGCTGGGTGGCAAATGGACCAGCCAGCACCTGGGTAAAGTCGAGTATGCGCACGCCGGTAAAAGCCTGGGCCATGGCAGGTCTCAGCAGAACCATCGGAACCGCTCAGTGTAGCGAATTTTGGTGAACAGGGAATTGTCAGGCGGTAAAGGAAAGTGCTTGCAAAGCCCGGCGGCTTATCTAAGATCGTGCGCGTGTCGGGCAAACATTAAGGAGGTGATTGTGAATCTATTATCTGCAGTGATTGCAGTAGGGGGAACGGTTTCCTAACTGTACTCCCGCGTGGGTCCCGTTGCGGGACCCACGTTCTTTGCTGGTTCTTATTGCGCCTTGCGTATCCGCCTTACCCCTCACTTCCTTCTGGTCTTCCTCATTTCCTTTACTTCCTCATTTGCTTTAACAGCATCAGCTCTATTGTGGCGCAGTTTTTCGCGATCGATGCAGGCGTAACAACCCCACGGTGAACAGAGGCAACAGAAAAATCACCAGATAACCCCATGCCAGGGTGCCATAACCTTCCGCGATCAGGTTCACAATGCCAACAGAAGACAGCGTCCCTGACAGCAGCAGCGCCACCAGGGCAACCGCACCGTGCTGTAGCCGATGCAGAGCTCTGCCGGTGCGCTCGCGCCACCAGGTGTCGAGACGTTCGATGAAACCCTGAATATTGCCGGCGCCGGTTTCGATGAAGGTACCGAACAGCACCAGCAGATAAAAACCCTGCAGCATGGGTACAGTAAGTCCGTCGAACATGAAGTAAACGGGTAGTTCCTGGTTGAGAATTTCCGGGTAGGCGCCGGCGAAGCTCAGATGAAACAGCAGTGCGGGGACCATTGTGATCACGCCACCCAGCAGCCCGGCGGTGATCGCCTGGGCGCGGGTTTCAATCGCTCGCGCTGCATACAGAATGATCGGAATCCCGGCGACGTTGTACAGGGCGTACTGGAAACCACCGATCAGCCAGTCGCTGTGAAAAGAAAAATCGAACAGATGGTCAGCGCCGCTTGTATCCTGATTCGAAAGCACCGCGATGAAGTAGGTAATGAACACCGCATAGAGCAGCACGCTCCAGGACGCCAGCACCCGGGTCACCCACTCTCGACCGAAGAAATTCAGCAGTACCACGGCGATCAGCATGATGATGCCGCCGATGATTGACGGCAGACCCAGTTCTTCTTCGATGATCTGTCCGGCCGCTGCACCCATCACCGCCAGGACTACAACAAACAGCGTGACGCCCAGGATTTCGAACAGAAACCAGAAGCGCCCGAGCAGCAGCTTGAAGAAGGTGCGGTAGTCGTAGGCGTTGAACTGTGTGGCGAGTGCCAGAGTCAGCGCGAAGGTCAACGACATGCACAGCGTGGCGACAGCCATCCCGAGCAAACCACCACCCATGCCGAAGCGGGTAAAGAACTCGACCAGTTCACGACCGGTGCCATAGCCGCCACCGACGTTCACAGACTGAAGTATCGCCCCCGGAAGGAGGTAGATCTGCAGTAGACGTAACATATTCACCTCCCCATACCATTTTATCCTATGCCAGTTCCACGGCGATTCCCAATTGCCGGGGTTTCTGGGAAACTCCGACAGTCATATCTGATAGTGGAGAGAATCTGGTGCATACCTTTGTCAGCCCATTAGAAGCTGCGCTTCAACAGGCGCCGGAGAAAACGGCTGTGATTGACGGAGCCGATCGCTTTACCTTTCGTCAGCTCCACGAGCGTTGCAGTCGGCTGGCGGGTCTGTTGCATGATCTGGGTATTCGCAAAGGTGATCGAGTCGCGATCCTGGCTGCGAATGGCCACGCTTACGTGGAGGTCCTTGTTGGTGCCCCGGCTGCCGGCTTTGTTGTAGTGCCGCTGAATACCCGTCACGCTGAGCCGGAACTGCACTATGCGCTGGAGGATTCCGGCACCAAGGTGCTGATCACCGATCGTGACCCTGGTGCGCTCGCCGAGGTAGTGCCTGTGGTCATTACTCTGGGTGATGATTACGAGGGGCGATTAAGTGCATCGACACCACGCCAGCTTGGCCAGGGGGTGACGGAGGATGATCTGGCCGGGCTGTTCTATACCGGCGGGACCACCGGAAAGTCCAAAGGCGTCATGCTCAGTCACCGCAACCTGATCGCCAATACGTTCAACTATCTGATGGCTGTCCCGCAGCGGGCCGACGATGTCATGCTGGTAATGGCGCCGATGTTTCACGCCGCAGGATCCAATGGCATTCTGGCAAACATCTGGACCACGGGCACTCAGGTGACGCTTGGCGCCTTCGACCCGGCAGTTGCCCTCGATCTGATCGAAGAGCATTCGGTGACCGAATCGCTTGGCGTGCCGACCATGCTGGCAGCCATCGCGGAAGAACAGCACGTCCGACCTCGTAACACCGACAGCCTGCGCATGATTGCCCACGGCGGCTCGCCAATCGCCACCGAAGTCATACGCCGGACCAGCAGTGCCCTGCCTTCTGCGACAATGGTCGAGGTCTACGGGGCGACGGAACTGTCACCGCTATGCACCGTGCTGGTTGATGAAGAAAAGCTTGTGGATCTGCCGCTGGCACGTTCCTGTGGGCAGCCGGTTCTCGGCAATCACGTGGAAATTCTCAACGTCGACGGCGAGCCGGTGAGCCAGGGTGAGATTGGTGAAGTAGTGGTGCGCGGCACCAATGTCATGCAGGGCTACTGGAACAAACCTGAGCAGACTGAAGCGGTATTGCGCGATGGTGCCTACTGGACTGGTGATCTCGGCTATCTCGATGAAAATGGTTATCTGTTTTTAGTTGATCGCAGCAAAGACATGATTGTCAGTGGCGGTGAGAACGTCTATTCCACGGAAGTCGAAGATGTCCTTTACCGGCATCCGGCGGTTCTGGAGGCTGCGGTGTTTGGCGTTCCCGATGAGAAATGGGGTGAGGCGGTCTGGGCAGTGGTGGTGCCGAGGGCCGATCACTCCAACATCGACCCGGCGGAGCTGATTGCCTTCTGCCACGACAATATTGCCGGATACAAAACTCCGAAAGGCATAGACATCCAGACTGAGCCACTGCCGAAATCCGGACCGGGGAAAGTTCTGAAACGGCAGCTGCGCGCGCCTTTCTGGGAAGGCGTGGATCGAGCGGTGAACTGATTGTGCCGGTAGACGGGACATGACTCGCCACTATCCCGCCCGGCAACTGCAGAATCTTGCGTCGGATATATTTGTTGCGGCCGGTCTCGAACGCTCCAGGGCCGAGCTGATCGCCCGGGGTTTTCTCGAAGCTGATCTGATGGGCTTCTCCACTCATGGTCTGTCTCGTGTGCCGGCGAATGTGAAGTGGCTGGAATCGGGTACCACCCGGGCTCATGGTGAGCCGGTGGTTCTATATGATGCGCCAGCGGCCGCCAGTTGGGATGCCTGTTTCCTGCCGGGACCGTATGTGATGCACGTGGCGATAGATCATGCTGCGCAACGGGCAAGTCAGCAGGGGGTCTATCTTATGACGCTGCGCCGGGCGCAACACATTGCCTGCCTGGCCAGTTATCTGGTGCCGATTGTCGAACTCGGCCTGGTTGGGATCATCATGGCCAGTACCCCGGATGAAGCGTTTGTCAGCCCGTTCAAGGGCAGAACACCTTTGTTTTCCAATAACCCGATTGCGTTCTGTGCGCCCACCAGTGCTGACCCTGTACTTTTCGACGTCAGTACGGCAGTGACCGCAGGTGGCCAGGTTGCCCGTGCAGCCAGAGAAGGCCGGCAACTCCCGGAAGCCTGCCTCAAAGATGCTTCAGGACGGGTGACCGCTGACCCGACCGTGCTCGGGAAGGGTGGTTCGGTGATGCCGGTTGGGGGTGAAGGGCATGGCCACAAAGGCTATGCACTGACCGTGCTGACAGAGATTCTGACTCAGGTGCTGGCGGGTTACGGTCGGGGCCGCGGCGCTGGCGATGGAGAAGCTAACTCGGTGCTTTTGCAGATCATCGATCCCCGCTTGATCGCGGGCCATGCTGATTATCTCCACGAAATGGATTATCTCCTGGAGAGTATTCGGAACAGTGCGCCTGATGATGCAGACGAACCGGTGCGTGTGCCGGGAGAGCGGTCCTGGTCGATGCGTCGGCAGCGTCTTGCTGAAGGTGTCGACCTCTATCCTGGTGTCTTTGAAGGCTTGCTGGCTCAGGCACGGCGACTGGGTGTCGACACAGATCTGGTTGCACGGTGATGACTTGGAAGATGATCCGGAGCGCAAGTAAGGATGCCAAGTGGACTACCTGTTGAACGATCTTAAGGTGACTGATGCTGCGTCGTTTCGGGCTGGTCCCGGTGCCGCCACAGTGATGGCCGATTGCGATGCGCAGGTCATCAAAACCTGCAGAATCGGCCCGTGAGGTCACTTCGCGCCTGATAGCAGATGCCGATGTGCTGATTGTGAAGTTCTTCGATGATCAACTTGTCAGATTTCAACTCGACTATGAGTCCGTCCGCGCGCTTAACGGAAGTTCTCGCTGAGCTCGGTTTCACCGCAGCACAAACTCAGGCGCTCATTGAGTCCGGGGTCGTGCGCGATGGTCGCCAGACTGGACAGGCTGCCGGCTGAATCAGCTGCGTAACAGCTGCTGCCGTAAGGTCCTCAGCTCGGTGTTTTCAGGATTGCGTTGCAGCAGAGGTTCCAGGTAGCGCAGCGCCGCTTCGCTATCGCCCATATCCCGGAGAATGGTCACCAGTGCGATCGCGACGGTGTCGTTTTCCGGCCAGCGCTCCAACATGGACGTCAGCTGCGCAACGGCAGCGGAGCTGTCGCCTGTGCCGTTCAGAGCCAGCGCCAGAGTGTAGCTATAGCGCGGATCGTCTGGGGCCAGCGCAGCGGCCTGCTGAAAATATGCTACAGCGTCGGCTGAGCGGGTATTACGGGTCAGCCACAGTGCGTAGCTGTAGTGTGTTTCCGGTGACTCAGGAGCTGCCTCCAACGCGGTGTTCAGAAGTCGCTTACTTTGAGGATCACGCAGGGTGGCGCGATACAGGTCAGCGAGGTTCAGCAGTGCCGGTACCCAGTTGGCTTGGATCGCCAGGGCCCGGTCGAGTGCTGCTTCTGCGTCGGCCATATTACCCATCGCCATCTGGGCATTGGCACCATTTACCAGTGACTCCGGAAAATCGCTGGTCAAGGCCTGGGTTGCGAGATACTCGCCAAGGTACGGCTGCAGCTGTGCGATCCGTTCCGGGCTGTTGACGATCGGCATCAGCGCGGTGAACGCTGCATTACGTACCGCCAGTCGCTCGTCTTCAAGCAGTGGCAGCAGATAGCGCCACTGGGTCTGCGCCGACAGCCCGGCGACGCCTTCAGCTGCAGCAATGCGCAACAGCGGATGGTCAGCACGGGAGGCTGCCCGCACGCTGTCCAGCGAATAACCCCGCGCATAACCTGCCATCAGTGCAACTGCGTTGGCTCTAACCATGATCGGCACGTTGTCGTCATTCGCCAGGGCCGCCAGCCCTGCTTCGGCTGCTGGATCCTGACGCTGGGCCCGGGCGAAGGTTTCCCCGAAATGTGCGGGCTGCGGCCTGAACCACTGTTCGAAAGCGCTAACCAGTTCGGCGTTATCCAGGTCCTGGTGGCAGCTGCTGCAGGCGTTCGGGGTGCCCAGAGCTTCGCTGAGATCGGGTCTGGGAATTCGAAAGCTGTGGTCCCGCCTTGCGTCTACGCCCATATACACTTCACTGGTCATGTGACAGTTCACGCATTTAGCGGCCGCGCTGTCGACCGGGTGATGATGGTGGCTCGGGTCGTCGTAGCTCGCGAGCGGTAACGTCGGAAAATCCGGACGGCCCTGTGGATTGTGGCACTGGGTGCAGGTCTGGTTGTCCGGGAGTTTCAGCGTTGCGCTGTGCGCATCGTGACAGTTGCTGCAGGTGACGCCAGCCAGGTGCATGCGACTCTGCAGAAACGATCCATAGACATAGACTTCATCGAGAATCTGACCGTCCGGGTGATACAGGCCCGGGCGCAGCAGGCTTGGCAGATAATGGTCGAAATAAGATGCGCTCGCGGTGAAACCCTCTGCCAGCTGACTGCGCCGGGAATGACATTGTGCGCAGACGTTGATTTGCGTCTGTTGGCTGTTCAGTGCTGGCAGCGCCACGAGGTCGCCGCCTTTTGCCGCTGCTACGTGCGCAGAACCTGGTCCATGGCAGGCTTCGCAGCCGACATCGGCTTCGCTGAAAGTGGTGTTGTAGGTGCCGGTTTCATGATCGTAATTCTTGCGGACATCGGTGGAGTGGCAATCTGCGCACATACCGTTCCAGTTGTTAGCCCGGCCCTGCCAGTGCATCGGATCTCCCGCCGGGTATTCGCCGGGATACAGGTCGTACCAGCGCTGGCCGCCGCGACTGGCGTCCCGGGTATCCCAGGGCGTGGGCATCACCTGCAGCTGACCAGAGTCCAGCGCCACCACGTACTGCTGCAACGGCTCAACGCCAAAGGTATAAACAACTTCCACAGGCTCGCTGTTGGTGTCCGGGGTGATGAAAAAACGTTCGCCGTCATGCGCAAAGCTGACCGTTTCATGGCTGCTGTTGAAATCAGCCAGTACCGTTTCCGGGGTTGCCTCCTGCAGCGCCAGATCATGGTGAGAATCCTGCCAGCTCTGCCACTGTTGCTCGTGACATTCGGCACAGCTTGCCGAACCCAGATATTCGGCTGGTTCCGATTGCCCGGCGGCTGTGCTGTCCGCTGCAGTTTCGGTGAGTTGTTCTGGTTGGGTTTCGTCGGCACCACAACCCACAAGACCCGTCAGGCTGAGCACAACAAGCGCGATCAGGAAAGGCTGGAAAAAAGGGTCAGCAGCAGGAGCAAGCGGTTGGGGTGAGTGCATCCGGCGAGCATACCAGAGGCTGAACACGAGTACTCTTGTCTGACCAGATGCGGAGCGTATATAGACGCGCGGTTGCGACATGCCAACTCGGGTAAACTGCGCCGGTGTTCGCATATGATTGATCGGCAGGAAAAATACAGGACAACAAAAAGTGGGTGATCTCGATCAGGAGTTCCGTACGCTCGAACGCAGTGTTGAAGAACTCGTCGCCCTGCTCCAGGAAGAAGATGAGACTTTCTGGAGCAGTTATTTACGGCGGGGTTTGCGTCAGGTCGGCGAAAATCGTCTGTCCGGAGTGACCTTTATTCTCGGCTGCTATGGCGGCTTCGAGACATTCTCCGACTTCCGTCTGGGCGAACGCTGGCAGGTTGAGGATCCGCTGCGCTATCGAAATCTCAATTCGCGGCTGACCCTGCTGCGCAGCAGGGCGTTCGATGCAGCCAACGTGATTACAGCCCGTCGCAGCTGGTAGTCAGGTTTCCAGCCGGGCGGACACAAAAGCGTTCAGACCCAGCTCCTCGCGAATGTCAGCAGTGACCGCCGCGGTAGCTGTGTCTACAGGGATTCCGGTAGCGTCGGCAATGCGCACCATGCGCTGAAAGTTGCCGATCACACCGGCGGCATCAACGAGTGCTGGAACACCCAGAACGTCCACCAGGGCGGCTCTGGCGCTGGCCAGTTCGGCTGGATTCTTTAACGCCGCCTCGACCAGTCCCACCAGTACCGCACTGCCTTTGATGCCGCTGTCGATATCTGCACCGGCAATTATGGTTCTCAGTTCTACTGCTTCGCCGCGCTGCTCGATGCTCCCACGGAGCATCATCGAATGGGCACTGGTTCAGTAGAAGCAGTCGTTGAGGGCGGAGGTTCTTGCGGCCACCAGTTCAGTCTGCGGACGTTGCAGGGTCAGGGAACCTGTCGCGCCCATATCCATCACCTGCGGTGTGGGCAGATACTGCGCCGCAGACAACGTGTGCAGCATTCGAACCGCATCCGGTATCAGACTCATCGCACGGATCACGTTACCCATCCGCGGCGCACCGAAGTAAATGTCTGCCTCAGTTTCAGTCAGGTTCTCCGGATAGATCATCGGCACCCAGGCAACATCAATTGCAGCACCTGCAGGAAGGTAGTTGTCGGGTATACCGTCGAGAGGTTCCGGGAGAAGTGGCACGGGCAACCCGAGGACCTGATGGAAGCTGTCGATCGACACCACCGTCACGACCACACTGAGCATTTCGACATAGTGCCCATAGCTGAAGTTGTCGTTGATCAGTTCAGCCACCCGGCTGCCGGTAAATCGGGCGGAATCCGTGCAGATGCGGTGAATTGTATCAACGACCTCGTCTGCCAGCAGGTCCTGGGATTCCGCCGGATCATGGGCGCCACTTACTGCAAGCGGCGACAGCTCGGCAGCACGCCTGTCGCACAGGGAACAATTTTCTGCGGCGCGAGCAGTCTGGGCGATCGCCAGACGCTCGCTGCCTGTCCACCAGTTGCCCGGGCTGGCAATGTAGCGCCAGGCAGCCCTGTAAGCGTCGCTCTTTTCCCTGGGAATGGGAAAGGGCGATTGTCGGTAGTCGAAAGCCTGTCTGCTTGCGCTCACTTTGTTTAACTCGCTCCTGGTTGTTTAGTAGCCGCTCATGGCTTTTTAACAGCCGCTCATGGCTGTTTAATAACCGCTCATGGCTGTCCAAATCCGCATTGAGTATCCTCGGCAGCTTAGTGAAAGGAGTTGGTGCGATGCAATTGCAGGATGCGGGTTTGTTGAAGACGGGTGCCTACATTGATGGTAAATGGCAGGCGGCGGACAGCGGCGAGACAACAGCTGTGATCAATCCGGCGACAGGGCAGAGTATTGCCGAGGTAGCCCGTTGTGGCCACGCTGAAACCCAGCAGGCAATTGCCGCTGCGGATCGTGCGCTTGCGGACTGGCGGGCCCGACCGGCTGCTGAGCGCTCCCGGTATGTGCGCAAGCTGTTTGATCTGATGATGGCCGCCCAGGAGGACCTCGCCCAGCTGATGACGGCTGAGCAGGGTAAACCCATCACCGAGTCCCGGGGTGAGATTGCTTATGGCGCCAGCTTTCTGGAGTGGTTCGCCGAAGAGGCGAAGCGGGTGTATGGAGATACCATTCCAGCGCCCTCAGCGGACAAGCGCATCGTCTGTACCCGGCAGCCGGTCGGTGTAGTGGCGTGCATCACTCCCTGGAATTTCCCCAATGCCATGTTGACGCGGAAAATCGGCCCGGCTCTGGCCAGTGGCTGCACGGTGGTCTGCAAACCCGCCGGCGCAACGCCGCTGTCTGCGCTGGCCATCGCCGAGCTTGCTGATCGTGCGGGCATTCCGCCTGGTGTGGTGAATGTGCTTGCCGGTAAGACTGGCGAGATTGGTGAAGCGCTGACCAGCAGTCCTCGGGTACGCAAACTGACCTTCACGGGTTCCACTGAAGTTGGTAAAGAGTTGATCCGTGCCTGCGCCGGTACGGTAAAGCGCACGTCTATGGAGTTGGGTGGCAATGCCCCATTCATCGTCTTTGACGATGCGGATCTGGATGCGGCTGTGGTTGGTGCAATTGCCTCGAAGTATCGGAATGCCGGACAGACCTGTGTATGTGCAAATCGAATGCTGATCCAGCGCGGTGTCTACGAGGAGTTTGCGACCAGACTAGAGGCAGCAGTGGCACAACTGCGGGTTGGTGACGGCGTCGATGAGCAGACCACCATCGGCCCGCTGATCGATCGTCAGGCCGCGGATTCTGTTCTGGAGATGATTGACGACGCCACCCGTCAGGGTGCGCGACTGGTGATCGGTGGTCGACGCAGTGACATTGGTGATGCATTTATTGAACCGGCGATATTGACCGGTGTCACCGACCAGATGCGAGTTTTTCGGGAGGAGATTTTTGGCCCGGTTGCACCCCTGATTGCCTTCGACACCGAAGCCGAAGCGATTGCGCTTGCCAACGATACTGAGTTTGGACTCGCGTCGTATTTTTACTCTCGCGACATCGGCAGGATATGGCGGGTTGCAGAAGGCCTGGACTATGGCATTGTCGGGATCAACGAGGGATTGATTTCGAATGCGGCGGCTCCCTTTGGCGGTATGAAAGAGTCCGGGAACGGTCGGGAAGGTTCCCGATATGGCATGGACGAATATCTGGAGATCAAATATATGTGTCTCGGCGGGCTGGACCGTTAGTGCATCGGATCCGAGGTTGAAGCAGCACTGCTGATGCTGATTCTGCAGATGCTGCGCTGGCCGCTGCAACTCCCCCAGAATATTGTGCTGGTGGTGTTCACGGTGATGGCCTATATCCTGCTGGCCATGCTCCGCCATAGCAGCGAAGTGCTTTTTGAGTTGATGCTCCTGGTGTTAACACCTGTGTTCTATGGCATTTTCGGCATGCTGGCACTGAACGGCCAGCTGCGTTTAAACGACGTTGCCAGGGGACGTTTTACCGAGCCGGAGTATGAGCGCACTGCGCTGAATCCGTTTCAGAGTTTGATGGCAGCGAAGCTGGCTTTGCTCTTCGTGGCTGGCGGGGCGCTTTTTCTCCTGCCCGAACCACAGCTGTGGCTGAGCGTGGCGGCGGTTGTTTATCCGGGTCTGTTTCTAGCTCTGGTCCTCGAAGGCTCCTTTCGGGGTATGTTCAATCCTGCCCTGTTGTGGAAACTTGTCAAAGGCTTGAACCTTCTGTATCCGGTGGTGGCGGTTATGGTTTCCGGTTCCGCCGGATGGCTTGCCTACGTGCTGCTATTCGATCAGCGGTTCCTCTCCATTGCCATGTCGGCAGGATTGTTTCTACTGGTGCACCCGTTGGTTGGGTTACTGGTATTCACTTGCCGGGGAATGCTGGACCTGCACACGCTGGACAGTCCTGAACAGCGCAGAGCCGCCCAGGCGCTCGAAGAAGCACGCACATTCGATCGGCTGCTCGAAGAGTTGCAGCGGTTGTGTGGTAGCGGCAATGTCCAGCAGGCCAGCACCAGGCTCGACGTGTATCTGGCAGATAAGAGCTTTGCCGATGATGCTCAGGTCCACGAACGCCTGCGCAGTTTTCAGGACTCCCGCCTTTTCCTGGAACACGGTTTTCGCTATCTGCGACGTTTGCTCGAGCGCGGCGAGAACAAGAAAGCCTGGACTCTCTTCAAAGACTGTCATGCCATTGACGACCGCTTTCGGCCGTCGGAACTCGCCAGCCTGCTGATCTTGACCAGTACAGCGGAAAAAGCTGATGCACGTCTGGTTGAATCTCTGCTTGGTGATGCCAAAGCCACTTATCCCGGCAGCGAAGACATTCCCGAAGCTCTGTTTCGACAGGCGCGGATCAACATTGAGCTGCTCAAAGATGGAACCAGAGGCTTGGAGATTCTCAGTCAGGTGATAGCCGGGTATCCAGAGTTCGCCGCCAGTGAAGCATTCCGCAGATATCGGGCTCGATTACGTGTGAACCGTAAACAATGAACAACATTGTGGTGATCGATTGGATCATCAATTGCCGGTGATGACGTTGAGCACCGACGGTATGCCCTGGTCCGCGGCTTTCAGGCCGCGCTCGATGGCGGCCTGCAGTTCCGAGGGTTTTTCGACACGTTCACCATGACCATCGCAGGCTTCAACCAGTTTCTCGTACGCGGGTGCCGGAGTCAGCCGGCTTAACGGGATGTCGGTTGCAGCAGCTAAAGCGCCCTGCGGATACATGGCCCTGGCGGCATCAGCGACCGCCTTCCAGCTGCCGTTATTGTTAATTACCGTCAGGGTGCCGAGCTTCAGCGCCGCGGCGGTGAAGTGAGCCGGAGTGGGATTGCCGAACATGTATGACCCATCGCCGACAATGGCAGTAACCTGCCGTTCCGGCTGTGCAAGTTTTGCTCCGAGTGCAGCGCCCAGACCGAAGCCCAGCCCGCCGGAGGTTGGCTCGCGCAGATAACTGCGCGGCTGGCGAAGCTCGAGCAGATCGGGATTCACGCCCATTTCGTTAATCACAATGCTGTTGTCTGATTTTGCTGCATTCAGACAGTGTGCCAGCCAGGCGGGGTCAATGGGCCGTGTTGTCTTAACCCGTTGAATCTGTGCCAGCTGCCGTTTCCGGCGTTTGGCAGCGAGTTCTGCAAGCAGTTGGCGGCGTCGGCTGACGTCTGGCTTTGGCAGGGTCCCGAGCAGTGTGAGCAGCGACTGCAGAAACAAACGCGGCGTTGCGGCCACGCTCAGCGAGGCGCGATGCCCTTTCACCGGATAATCGGCATAGAGCGGATCAGCCGCGATCTGCACAACCTGTGCGTAGGCTTTCGGTTGTTCTTGCAGCCAGGGCACTGCCGCCTCCAGGACCAGCACCAGATCTGCCTCCCGAACCAGGTTCATACCTTCCATGCCGAAATTCATGGTTTTGTCTGAGCTGAGGTTGGCGTCGGTGGCAAAAGGCTGAGCTACCGGAACGGCATATTCGCTGCTCAGCGTTTCGATTGCGGCAAACGCAGCTGGATCCCTGCCGCCCGCTGAGGTGATCAGCAGTGGAAATTCGGCCTTGAGCAGAGCGCTGGCGATTTCCTGCAATGAATCCGGGTCCGGTGCGCTGCCATGCACCATGGCAAATTCGGCGTGCTCGCTGCTGGCAGGCGCGGCCAGCACCTCCCTCGGTAGAGTCAGATAAACAGGTCCGCAGGGTTCACTTCTGGCAATCGCGACCGCTCTGGAGAGCATCGGTGCCAGCGCCTGACCGCTGCGCAATTCGCCGTCCCACTTGCACCACTCACGAATACCGGCGCCCTGATCAAAACTGTCCTGGCCCCAGTGAATGTGCGCTGATCTCGAGCCGAGCTGACCACCTTCGGTATTGGGTGTACGACCCGCGAGCACCAGCACCGGGGTTCGGTCGCGACTCGCATTCATTGTGCCCATCAGCGCGTTCGCCGTGCCGACGGTGGTATGAACCAGAACGGCGGCCATTGCACCGCTGGCTCGGTAGTAGCCGTAGGCCATTGCCAGCGCGAGGTTTTCGTGTGGCACAACGTGAAATTCCAAACCGACGGGTTTCTGCTGTGTGAGCGCTTCGATGATGGGCGCGGTATCTGTCCCGGCATTGGTAAATACATGGCTGATGCCCAGAGCGCGCAGCGTCGCGATGAGCAGCTGGGCGTTAGTCTGCATTAATGGACTCGCTCTCAGCGACGACAGAGTTGCTCAACTTGCCCAGGTCCGGGTTTTCGATCTCCACCTGATCGCCCGGCGCCAGCGTGCAGTCAGCCAGTTGATCGCCAGGTGCCTGCTGCGGGGGGGCGATCAGGATGACGTCGCCTGGCTTGAGTAACAGGAAGCTGGATAGATAGCTGATCAGATAGCTCAGTGAAAATTCTAGACGGGCGCTGGAAGACTGTTGCTTTTCATCGTCGTTTATCCTGGTAGTGACGATAAGGTCGTCAAAATCGGTGATGTCATCGAGCGTCACCAGCCAGGGGCCGATGGATCCGATCTGAGGAAAGTTCCTGGCCAGAGCTGAGTGCTGGCCTCCAGGCAGTGGCCAGTCTCTGACTGTTGTGTCGTTTGCCAGCGTGATGCCGGCAATTGCGTCTCTGGCTGCTTTCTCAGTGATTCGCCGACCGCCGCTGCCAACGATCAGCGCCAGGGCACCGCGGCAATCGAGACTTGTCGATTCCAGAGGAATCAGCAGATGCTGCAGATGGCCAACGAGGCTTTCTGCCGTTCGCAGGTAGACGTGCGGGTGGTCAGATTCCCTGTCTGCGCCGCTAAGGTTGCCAGCCTCGATACAGATCACTTTGCTCGGCTCAGGAACCGGCGGTACCAGCGTCAGCTCCGCAAGCTCATAGTCCGCCGAAGACTCTGCGGCGATATCTTTGGCGCGAACCAGTGCCCCAGCGGCGATCACTTCACGCAGGTTCTGATAGCCGCTCATCCGTCTGCCGAGGTCGACCACTCGATTCTCGATGAGCGCACCAAAACTGTGTTGGTTATCAATCCTGAACGACAGAAAACGCACTATAGTTACTCCCCAGCTGCTCCCCGGTCCAACCTTTACTTTCAGGCTGCTGGCAGGAGAATTACCGCGGTGCCTGGCAATGTCAACGTAACAGGTGTGCCGTCTCATTGAATTGTCGAAACAGGCTGGTAAACAATTGTCTAAACGGAAGTCTGCGTGTGTCCCCGGAATGCTGCTGGTGTTGTCCGCTATGACTGCGGGAGCCGCGGCTGCACAATCTGCGACAGAACCTCAGGAGGCACAACGTGTGGCCGAAGAATATCTGCAGGTATGGGTGGGTGCGATTGATACGGACGAAGATTGGGATCTGAGTGATCCTGCGGATGGCAGTGATCTGACTGGAGACATTGGAACGCTGCCTTACTTTGGCGGTGGTGCGCAGCGCCTCTATGGTGATCGTTTGCAGTTTGGCTACGAAGGTGGTGGTCTGGTCACGTGGAAAAACGATTCCACCAGATTCTACGGGAACAATGGCGGCGTCAGGATTGAGATCGACAACACCCTGTTTTCGACCGAGTTTTACATGGGGGGAGTGCTCAGTGTCCGGCTCGCACAGTGGCTGCGGATTTATGCTGGGGGTGGTCCTGCCGTGGCTTATGGTTACCTGAGCGATGATGACGATGATTCGCCGCCTGATGAGGTTTCCCGGGCTTCGAGCAATGTTGATATCAGTTCCGACAATCATTCGCTGTCCTTTACGCTCTACGGGCGCGCCGGATTCGAGTTTGAAACCGCCAGCGGCTTCACATTTGGTGGTCATGCCAGATACGCTCCGCATGAATTCGATTTTGATGATGGCGGTAAGCTGAAACTCGATAGCTTTCAGTATTTTCTCAGTCTGGGGCAGAGGCTGTAGAGCACAAGTTGCAGGACATTTTTTCTAAGAATGAATGAGAGAACGGGTTTGATGACAGTTAGTTCAACTGTGGCTGGAACACAGGTTAATTTCATCAGCCGGCTGATCGCGGGTTTGGTTATGCTGATGTTTACTGCGCAGGGCTGGTCGGCAGATCCGGCCAGGGGACCTTTTGCAGATCCGCGCTCGATTGCGCTGGAAGACTACCTGCCGGTTGCCACCGAGGGTTTTGATGAGAACATCCCCCGGCCAGCCAGTGTGCTGGGGCATGAAATCGGAGCCGGCTTTGCGCGTCACGATCTGATTGTTGCCTGGTTCCGTCAGCTCGCCGAGGTGTCTCCCAGAGTCACGCTGGTTGATCTGGGTCGCACCTACGAGGGGCGCCCGCAGGTCACTGCCATCATTACCAGTCCAGCCAATCAGCGCAAACTGAATCTCCTGCAGGAGCGCCACATGGATGGCGATCAGTCTGCGCCGATCTTTACCTGGCACGGTTACAGCGTTCACGGCAACGAGTCCAGCGGTACTCAGGCATCGCTCGCGGTGGCCTGGTATCTGGCGGCCAGCCAGGATCCGGATGTCGATGCGCTGCTTAAAGACGTGGTGGTGATGATTGATCCGTCGCTGAATCCGGACGGCTATGGACGGTTTTCGAACTGGGGGAATCAGGCCAGCGGCCGGGTACCGGTTGCTGAGCCCGCCAACCGGGATCGCACCGAACCCTGGCCTGGCGGTCGAACCAACCACTATTTCTTCGATCTCAATCGCGACTGGTTGCTGCTGCAGCACCCCGAGTCTCGAAACCGCGTGAGTTTTCTCCGGGAATGGCGCCCCCATGTGATGACTGACCATCATGAGATGGGTGCGGATGGCACATTCTTCTTTATGCCTGGAGTACCGAGCCGGTGGAATCCTCTGATTCCGGAAACCAACAGAAAACTGACAGCTGATCTCGGGCGTTTTCATGCCAGAGCCCTGGACCGGGCGCAGCGTCTTTACTACAGCGAGGAAACTTTTGACGACTTTTACCCCGGCAAAGGTTCTACCTGGCCTGATCTGCAGGGTACTGTCGGTATTCTCTTTGAGCAGGCTTCGACTAGTGGACTTGTGCGGGACACGGCTCAAGGCACGATCACCCTGCCAATGGCTGTGCACAACCACGTGCTGACTTCGCTGTCGTCCATCGAAGGTGCGCGAGCGCACGCTGCTGATCTTCGCGCTTATCGTCGCGCCTATAGCGGTGGGGATCTGGTGCCGAAAAACCTTCCGGCCGGATGGATTTTTGATGATGGCGGCGACCCGGCCCGGGCCGAAGCGCTGCTCGAGGTGATCAGCGGATTTGGTCTGGATGTTTTCGGCATTACCAGTCCGGTTCGAATTGGCAACCGCAGCTTCCTGCCGGGTAACGCCTGGGTGGTGCCTGTGCTCGGTCCGCGGGCTGCGCTGGCGCAGGCGCTGTTTGCCAGCAACGACAGTTTTGAAGACTCAACATTTTATGATGTCTCCGGCTGGTCGCTGCCGTATGCATTTGGAGTTAATTCGGTGTCCGTACAAAGGATGCCGACCGGTCTCGAGCTGGAGCCGACGGTCAACCGTGACTACAGGATCAGCGGGCCGCGTAGTGCGGTTGCCTGGGTATTACCCTGGCAGGATTACTATGCCCCTGCAGCTCTGGACCGGCTGCAGCGCGCAGGTGTCAGAACCCGTGTTGCGCTGGCACCATTCACCGCGACCAGCGACGGCGATGCGGTGAAGTTCGAGCGCGGCAGCATCGTCATTCATGCGGCTGATTTTCCGGAAAGCGACGAACGACCGATAGATCTGCTCAACAGGGTTGTTGACGGACTGTCGCCCGTTGTCGGCGTCGACTCAGCTATGACCGGCTCTGGACCTGAACTGGGCAGCCCGCGGGTGCGCCCGCTGCAACCCTCCCGAGTGGCCATGGTCGCTGGTACCGGGGTAAACGGCTACGCGGCCGGAAGTATCTGGCATCAGTTGGATTATCGTCTGGGTATCCCTCTGGCGCTGGTGCAGCCGGAAGCCCTGAACGAGGCACTGCTGGCGCGGCACACTCATCTCATCATGGTGGATGGAGAATATCTGACCATTGGCGAAGAGGCTCAGCTGGCGCTGGACCGCTGGGTCAATGCAGGCGGGGTGCTGATTCTCACCCGCGGCGCGGTGACCTGGGCGCAGACACTGCAGTGGTTGCCTGCCGCTGAGGTTGCAGAACCTGGCACTAGCCGCTTCCCCTATGGCGACATGGCTGCGAGAGACGGGGCCGAGCAGGTCGGTGGCGCGGTGTTGGAAGTTGAATTGGACGCCTCTCATCCTCTGGCTTTTGGTATTGATCTGTCGTCGATTGGTCTGATGCGCCGAGGCCGAACCGCTCTGGTGGCACCAGCCGGTAATCCGTTCACTGTGGCAGGTGCCTACAGTTCCTCACCGCTGCTGGACGGTTATCTGCCTGATGGTTATGAATCCGAGCTTGCTGGTGAACCGGCTATCCTCGCAGTCCCCAGAGGCGATGGGGTCATCGTCGCGTTCGCTGATGATCCGGCGTTCCGGGCCGTCTGGTGGGTGGGGCAGCGTCTGATCAGCAACGCGATCGCGTTCGCGGAGATCATTCGCGCGCCCGAGCAGGTGTATTCTCGCCGCTGAAGGCTCTTTATCCGCTGAGGGCTCTTTATAAGGTAGCCGCTGAGGGCTCTTACTCCGCTAAGGGCTCTTTATAAGATAGCCGCTGAGGGCTCTTTATAGAAAGCCGCTGAGGGCTCTTTATAATGTAACCGCTGAGGGCTCATGGCGCGGCGGAGAGTTGCTCGAGCATGCGGCTGACTGTGCGGGGGGAACCGGTGTTGCGCGCCAGCAGCTGATAGAAGGCCGGAACGACAAACAGGGTCAGCAGAGTGGCCAGCGACACTCCGGAAAAGATCACTACGCCGAGAACATTGCGGCTTTCGGAGCCAGCGCCTGTTGCCAGCAGCAGCGGAATAGAGCCCATGACGGTCGCCAGTGTGGTCATCAGCACTGGTCGGAGTCTGATGCTCGCCGCCTCCAGAATTGCGGTCTCGAAATCCCGACCGGCATCGCGCAGCTGGTTGATGAACTCGACAATCAGCACGCCGTTTTTCGAGGCGATACCAATCAGCATCACAAAGCCGATCTGGCTGTAAATGTTCAGCGTTGACCCGTTGAGATACAGACCCAGCAGAGCACCGGCTATTGCCATCGGTACCGCCAGCAGAATCACAAAAGGATGAATGAAACTTTCGAATTGTGCAGCGAGGACCAGAAACACGATCAGCAGCGCAATACCGAAGGTGAAGATCAGACTGCCGGAAGCTTCTTTGAATTCTAAAGACTCCCCCTGGTAATCGATCTGTGCCGTTTCCGGTAGCTCCTGAGCGACGGTTGATTCGAGAAACGCCAGCGCTTCTCCGAGCGCGTAACCGGGTTCGAGGCCGGCGGTAAGCGTAATTGTGCGTAGACGGTTGTAGCGGTTCAGCGTTGCCGCTCCGGCGACTTCTTCCAGGTAAATCAGGTTCGACAAAGGAATCAGCGCGCCGTTGATATCCGAGCGGACATAGATGTTCTGCAGATCGCCTGCGCTGGCCCGCTGATCCTCTTTCGCCTGAAGTATGACGTCATATTCTTCGCCATCCTGAACAAAACTGGTGATGCGCTGCTCGCTCATCATCGCCCCGAGAGTTCGCCCCAGGTTCTGAACCGATACGCCGAGTGCCGCGGCCCGGTTTTTGTCGATACGCACCACAACCTGCGGCTGGGTTTCTTTGTAGTTGCTGTCGATGCGAGCCAGACCGGGATAGCTTTCTGCACGCTCGATGATGATGTCGCGCCATTCGGCCAGCGTCTCGTAGTTTGGTCCACCCAGGACAAACTGCACGGGTCTGTCGCCGCCACCTCGGGACAACCCTGAGCGCACGAAAGCGAATGCCCGCACCGATGGAATGTTCTTCCATTCGTCCATGATCTGATCAACCGCTTGCTGAGTGGTCAGGGTACGCTCTGTCCACGGTGCCATGGTGCCGATCACCAGGCCGCTGTTGGTTGCAGAACTTCCCCAGCTGGGTACGCGGGTCAGTACTCGGGTGACTTCTCCGCGTTCCCGCAGCCGCAGCAGCGGCGCTTCAAGCTGTGCCATATGCTTCTGCATACGCGAAATGCTGGTGCCTTCTGCAGCTGTTACCCGGGCAAAGAACGAACCCTGGTCTTCTTTCGGCGCATATTCCCTGGGTACCTGCTGCACCAGCCACCAGCTGCCAGCGACGATGGCGATGGTGATGACGACCGCCAGCCAGCTGTGCTGCAGAAACCGGCCGAGGGCGATTTGATATCCGGCTTCGAGCCGGTCAAATACGGCGTGCACAGTGCGGGTCAGCGGATTGATTTCGGCCTTCAGGGTCAGAAATTTGGAGCACATGACCGGCGTCAGGGTCAGCGCCAGGACGCTAGAGAACACCACGGCGGCGCAGACGGTAACGGCCAGTTCGCTGAAGATCACGCCCATGTTGTCCTGAAGAAAGATGATCGGCGTGAATACGGCGACCAGCACCGCGGTAGTGGCGATCACCGCAAACGCCACCTGGCGGGCGCCGTTATAGGCAGCCAGCAGTGGTTCTTCACCTTTTTCAATGCGCCGGTAGATGTTCTCCAGCACAACGATGGCATCGTCAACGACCAGGCCAATCGACAGTACCAGCGCCAGCAGGGTAATCAGGTTTACCGAATAGCCGAATAATGCCAGGGCTATGAATGCTGAAGTCAGGCAGATCGGGATGGTCACTGCCGGTATCAGCATGGTTCTGAAAGTGCCGAGGAAGGCGAGAATCACCAGGCTGACCAGAATGGTGGTCAGGCCAATGGTCTCGTAGACAGAATTGATGGCCTCGCGGATGAACAGAGAATCGTCAGAGCTGGTAATCAGCTCCATGTGTTCGGGCAGGCTCTTCTGAACCAGCGCGATTTCCGCCTTGACGGCCTCCAGTGTTTCCAGAGTGTTGGCGTTGGACTGTTTGCTGATGTACATGCCAACAGTGATCTGTCCGTTGGAGCGAAAGGTTTCCCTCGTGTTGCGTGGGGCGAGTTCGACACTCGCCACTTCACCCAGGCGTATCAGGTGACCGTCTTCGCCTTTCCTCAGAACCAGCGCGCGGAAGTCTTCCGGGGTCTGGTAGCTGCGTTCCAGACGTATCCTGAATTCCCGCTCAGCTCCTTCAATCCGACCAGCGGGTAGCTCAACGTTTTCCCGGCGCAGGGCCTGTTCGATGTCGGCGACGGTGAGATTGCGGGCGGCTAGTTCCAGGCGGTCCAGCCAGATTCGCATTGACGGCCGGGCGCCACCACCGACATCGACTGTGGATACCCCGGGAATGACTGAAAATCGGTCCGCAATGTAGCGCTCGACATAGTCATGCAGTTCCATCAGCGAGAATTTGCTGCTGGAAATGTTGGTATACATTACCGGTCGGGCGTCAGAGTCCCGTTTCGCAACGATAGGGGTTTCAACGTCTTCTGGAAGCCGATTGAGCACCCTCGAAACGCGGTCACGCACATCGTTGGCGGCCTCATCGATGTTTCGCGACAGCTCGAATTCGATATTGATGTTGGAGCGCTCATCGCGGCTGGAAGAGCGAATCGATTTGATGCCTTCTATGCCGCTGATCTGATCTTCGATCAGCTGGGTTATGCGGGTTTCGATGACTTCGGCTGAAGCGCCTATGTAAGTTGTGTTCACCGAGACAACGGGCGAATTGATGTCGGGATACTCACGCAGCGGCAGGTAGCTGAAGGACAGCACGCCAAAGGCAACCAGCATCATGCTGATTACTGTGGCGAAGACCGGCCGTTTGACGGATATGTCTGATAACCACATGGTCGGAACCTAGCTCCCGGGTGCCAGTGCAGGCGTGGTGGTGACCGCGGAGCCGTTGCGGATTTTGATCACTCCTTCAGCAATCACCGGGGTGCCTTCGGCCAGGCCACTGCGTACTTCGACCCAGCCCTGGTAACGCTCGCCGTTTTCGATCTGCAGCATTTCTGCCTGACCATCGTTGATGGTGTAGACATACGCCTGGGATGCCCGTTGCAGCATTGCCGCTTCCGGAATCATCAGCGCTTCCCGCTCCGCGGTGGTCAGGCGCACGGTCAGCAACATCCCCGGGCGCAGCAGCCGATCTTTATTGTCGATGTGGGCACGGACGATGGCTGCCCGAGTGATTGGATCTACTCGGGAACCCACTGTTCGTACCGTGGCATCGAAACGGGTATCCGCGAATGCTGAGCTGGTGGCTTCAAGTTCCAGCCCTGCTTCGACCAGTCCCAGGTAGACTTCGGGTATCGAAAAATCCAGCTTGATGACGCTGATATCATCCAGGGTGGTAATGGCTGTGCCGGGTGAGAGCAGGGTGCCGGTGCTGACCTGGCGAAAACCCAGCAGGCCCGAAAATGGCGCCCGGATCAGGCGATCGTCCAGGCGTGCCACCACCGATTGATAGCGGGCTTGCTCTGCTTCCATACGGGATCTTGCCTCGTCGACATCCGACATTGGCACGCTGCCATCAATGCCCAGGTTTTCCAGCCGCTTGAACTGTGTGGTGGCATCGTCGCGATTGGCTCTGGATTCCGCCAGCAGCGCAGTCTCTTCCTGGTTGGTAAGTTCAACCAGAACTTCACCAGCGTTGACGAACTGGCCGTCTTCAAAGTGGATCACGCTGATAGTGTCGGTGACCTGAGCAGTCAGGGTGATCGACTCGTTGGCCACCGTGGTACCAATGGCTTCTACCTCAGTGCGAATAATTCTGCGGCTGGCTGCTTCCATCACCACCAGCGTCGGCGCCCGGCTGAAACCACCGCTGCCTGGGGCGCCGCCGCGTTGCGCAGCCGTATCGGTGCTATCGCAAGCTGACATCAGCAATGAGGCAGTAACAACGACAGTGAGGAGGGGGGCAGACCTCAAGTGGGTTCTCTTCGAAAAAAAGAGGCTAAGAGTACCACTTCCGCAAAAAACCGGTCCCGAAAAACTGGGGTCAGACCGCGGTTTTTCGCCAGACCAGGAGACGCCAATCGCCGCGTGGCCGCGGTATCGAGAAACCTCGGTCTGACCCCAGTTTTCTGCTGTCTGAGAAAACCTCGGTCTGACCCCGGTTTTTCTGGCGCGGTTCCCTGGGGGATTGGGTGGTAAACTGGGCGCGTGAAAAAGATGAATAATGAAAATCTGTATTGGCTTATGGCACTGGCTTCCCGTCGGCAGCATGGGGCGACCGTTTTTGAGCGGCCGGGTGATGAGCAGAACTGGACCTATCAGGATCTCGAGAGCCTAACCGGGCGCCTCGCCGGGCGGTTGATCTCGCTTGATGTTGAGCCGGGTGATCGAATTCTGGTGCAGGTGGAAAAGTCACCGGAAGCGGTCGCGCTGTATCTGGCCTGTCTGCAGGTTGGCGCTGTCTTTGTGCCGATTAACACCGCCTACACTGATCCGGAAGTAGACTATTTTCTGCTCGATGCACAACCCCGTTTGTTTGTTTGTCGTGATGCTGCGGGGGCAGCCGACACCTCGGGGGTCAAGGCCAGACTGCCTGCGCTGAACGACAACTGTCAGGTTCTGACGCTCTCTGACAGTGGCGGTGGTTCGCTGCTGGCCGATCTTCCGGATACACCCCGCAGCGAAATCTGTCTGCGCCGGGGTGACGATCTGGCCGCCATTCTTTATACCTCGGGGACCACGGGGCGCTCGAAAGGTGCGATGTTGTCTCACAGTAATCTGGCGATCAGCGCTGTCATGCTGATTGACGCCTGGGGATGGCGCTCTGATGATGTGTTGCTCCACGCGTTGCCGATCTTTCACGTCCACGGTTTGTTTGTGGCGCTGCATTGCGCGCTGCTGACCGGTACTCGAATGATTTTTCTGGCGTCATTCAATGCTGAGGAAATGGTTGCTCAACTGCCGCGAGCGACTGTGATGATGGGGGTGCCGACTTTTTACACCCGGATGCTCGGCGTTGCGGGTCTGTCCCAGAGCGCGTCCAGCAACATGAGACTGTTCATTTCCGGCTCAGCACCCTTGACGGAGCAGACGTTTGCCGAGTGGGAGGCTCGCACCGGCCACAGAATTCTTGAGCGCTATGGCATGAGCGAGACCATGATGAATACCAGCAACCCGCTGGTTGGTGAGCGGGTGCCGGGTACCGTTGGCTTTCCGCTGCCGGGTGTGCTGACGCGGATAGCAGACGATGCTGGTCAGGAGCTGGCAGCCGGTGAAGTTGGCACGCTGGAAGTTAAAGGTCCGAATGTCTTCTCCGGCTACTGGCGTATGCCGGAAAAAACCGCTGCTGAGTTTCGTCCCGATGGTTATTTCATCACCGGCGATCTCGCTTCTCAGGACAATCACGGTCGCATCACTTTAGTAGGCCGGGCGAAAGATCTGGTGATCTCGGGTGGCTACAACGTCTATCCGAAAGAGGTTGAACGGCTGCTCGACGCTCTGCCTGGGGTGAAAGAGAGTGCGGTGATCGGAGTGCCCCACGAAGATTTCGGTGAGGCTGTAGTTGCGGTACTGGTAGCCGAGGGCCAACCGGTTGCGGACGCTGAAGTCGCTGCGGCCCTCGATGGTCAACTGGCGCGCTTCAAGCAGCCCAAGAAAATCTGCCATGTCGAGGAACTGCCAAGAAATGCGATGGGCAAGGTGCAGAAAAAGCAGTTGCGTGAAACGTTTGCAGAACTGTTCATCAGCGGTAAAAGCTAGTGTGGTTGATTGCTGCGGTAGTTGTGCAGTTTATCGTGATAGCGGTTCTGGCGCTGGTGGTGCTGTCGCTGGCTCGTCAGGTGGGTATTCTTCATGAGCGCACTGCCCCCGCCGGTTTAAACACCAAAGCTGCAGACTCGCTGCCCGTCGGCGGGTCTCTGGCAGCCATCCAGCTGACCACGCTGTCCAATGCAGGGCTGCTGCTCGCGCCCGGTGCACGTCGGGAAACGACAACGCTGCTGTTCGTGTCGGCAGATTGTCCAATCTGTCGCTCAGTATTGCCCGCCTACCAGCAAGCGCTGACGGCAGACTCCCAGCTATCCGGCTGGTGGGTTGGCGATGGCAGTGATGCACAGCGGTTTGCTGACTATGTCCACGCGCAGGCCATTGCTCCTGAACGTGCTCTACTGTCTCAGGATCTCGGTCTTCAGCTGGGTATTCGCGAGCTGCCTGCACTAGTGGCGTTAGACGCTGATAACCGACTGCTGCTCAGAGAAGTACTCACCGGCCCACGTGGGCTTGAAACTGCGCTGGCTCAGCTGGCCAGACCCCAGGGCGAAAACAGCGCATAGAGTCCAACCATCGCGGCAAGTAACAGCACGCTGGCGACGGGCGTGTAGCGCCAGGGTGTGAGATCAACGTCCGGCGTTTGCAGCGACTGTTGCACAGTGGCCGGTCGCCACCGGGCAAATCCGGCCATGATCGCCAGTTCGCAGGCAAACAGCAGCGCATACAGGTGGATGAAATGGATGCCGGTATCGAACACAAAAGTCAGCAACCCATAAACCGGCAAATGGAATCCGATTGCCGCCAGGGCGCCGCTCGCCGGCACCGGGCGGCTGCGATGCCAGCTGAACAGCGCTGCGACCACGATGGCGATAATCGGAATGTTGTAGAAACCAGTGAATTTCCGGATCAGCTGCCACAGACCCTCCGGGGCATATTGCAGCAGCGGGGCGAGGCTGATCGAGGCAATTGCCAGGCAGGTGCCAACAATGCGAGCAACCCGGATCAGCTCCCGGTCTGTCGCGGCAGGGCGCAGTGGTTGATACATGTCTATGGCAAAAAGGGTCGAAGCGCTGTTCAACAGTGAGTTGAATGAGCTGAGCACTGCGCCGAGCAGTACCGCAAGAAAGAAGCCCGCCAGATAGCCGGGTACCACATCGCGGACCAGACGCGGATAGGCATCGTCCATCGAGGTCAGTGTGTCGCCATACAGGTGGTAGGCGATGATGCCCGGGAACATCATGAAAAAGGGCACGAGCAGTTTGAAGGCACCGGAAATCAGTACCCCTTTCTGACCCTCAGCGAGGTTTCGTGCGCCGAGGGTGCGCTGAATAACGTATTGATTGGTCCCCCAGTAGAAGAGGTTGGCCAGAATCATGCCGGTGAACAGGGTACCGAACGGCGTCGGGTCGCTGGTGCTGCCGATGGCATTGAGTTTCTGAGTGTGTTGCGTGGTGAGTGTTGTCAGACCTTCTGCCAGGCTGCCATCGCCCAGTTTTATCAGGGCAAGAACCGGGACTGCGACGCCAATAGCGAGCAGACCGAACCCGTTAAGGGTGTCCGACACGGCAACCGCCTTCAGTCCGCCGAAAATTGCGTAGGCGGCGCCGATAAAACCGATGATGGCGACTGTGACAACCAGCGCATCCGCACGGGGTAGCGCGATGACTGCGGGGACGTCGTAGAGCTGCAGAACGGCCAGAGCGCCTGAATACAGAACCGAAGGAATGGTGACCAGACCATAGCCAAGTAAAAACAGAATGGCTGTGGCGCGGCGGACTCGGGCATCGAAGCGGGTTTCGAGAAACTCAGGCAGAGTCGTGAAACCACCGCTGAGATAGCGGGGCAACAGAACGACGGCCATCAGTACGATCGCCACCGCCGCGGTCACCTCCCAGGCCATGCTGGACAGATTGAACGCATAGGCTGAACCGTTGAGCCCGATGAGCTGCTCCGCAGACAGATTGGTCAGCAGCAGCGATCCGGCAATGAAGGTCCCGCTCAGGCCGTGTCCGGCGAGAAAGTAGCCGTCCCGGGACTGGGTCTGACCTCGGCTTTTCCGATAGGAAATCCAGGCCACGAGAGCCATGAAGAACACGCAGGACAGCAGGCTGATCATCGGGCTAAGAGTAACTCATCAGCACTCCGGCAGAATCTCGTTGTTGAGCGCTTATCAGGAACCTTCCTGAGCGCAGGCCACAACGGTACCGGCAACGTTATACTGCATCCGCTTATATGAACTGAAAAACCAGGAGGGGAAGTACGTGGCTTTCTTCGAACACGATGACGTCAGGATCTACTACGAAGTGCATGGCGAAGGATTTCCGGTGCTGCTGATTGCACCGGGCGGCATGCTGTCAGCAGTGTCTTTCTGGCAGAACACCCCCTGGAACCCGATAGAGCAGCTCTCGAAGCACTATCAGGTGATCGCAATGGATCAGCGCAATGCGGGTCAATCCACTGCACCGATTGCGGCTACCGACAGCTGGAATGTGTATACCGACGACCAGCTCAAGCTGTTGGATCACCTGGGAGTGGATCGTTTCCACGTAGCCGGAATGTGTATCGGTGGGTCCTACATAATGGGCCTGATAGATAGTGCCCCGGAACGGGTGGCGTCAGCGGTGGTGTTTCAGACCATCGGGCTCGATAACAATCGGCAGGCTTTCTTCGACATGTTCGACAGCTGGGCGGATCAGCTCAAGCCGCAGCGCCCTGAAGTAAAAGACTCTGCCTGGTCAACCTTCCGCCAGTCGATGTATGGCGGAGACTTTCTGTTCACCGTCGATCGGGAGTTTGCCGCTGCGTGCACGACGCCATTGCTGGTGCTGTGTGGTCGTGATCTTTATCACCCCGAAGTCAGTTCGCGGGAACTGGCCGAACTGGCGCCGAACGCAAAACTGATCGAACACTGGAAAGAGGGTGACGCAATGATCGCTGCGAAGGCGGAGGTAGAGGCTTTTCTGGCGGAACATACCTCTGGAGCATCAGCATGAGTGTGTTGAAAACGGCATTTATAGGCCTGGGCGTGATGGGCTATCCAATGGCCGGACACCTGGCAAAGGCAGGTCATCCGGTGCGGGTTTTCAATCGCACCACGACACGAGCAGATTCGTGGGCTCAGGATCACGCAGATCCCGCAGCCGTTGCCGCTACGCCTGCTGAAGCTGCGAAGGATGCGGATCTGGTGTTTGTCTGTGTTGGCAACGACGATGACGTTCGGTCTGTGGTGTTTGGCGATCAGGGTGTACTCGCAACCATGCAGCCGGGGGCTACTTTAGTGGATCACACCACTGCATCAGCCAGTCTGGCTCGGGAACTCGCTGCTGCAGCCGCGCAACGTTCATTGGGATTCCTCGATGCGCCGGTTTCCGGTGGCCAGGCGGGTGCCGAAAACGGTCAGCTGACTGTGATGGTGGGTGGAGATGAAGCCAGCTTCGAACGAGCCCGGCCGGTAATTGAAGTCTATGCAAAGGCCGCCCGCCTGATGGGGCCAGTGGGTAGTGGTCAGCTGACCAAGATGGTTAATCAGATCTGTATTGCCGGGATACTGCAGGGGCTTTCAGAAGGGCTGCATTTTGCGGAGCAGGCGGGACTTGATCTGACCGACGTTGTTGCCGTGATTTCTAAAGGAGCCGCCCAGTCCTGGCAGATGGAGAATCGTTCCGCAACGATGGCGAAAGGTGAGTTTGAGTTCGGCTTTGCGGTTAACTGGATGCGTAAAGATCTGCAGATTGCGCTGGATGCTGGCCGCACGCTCGACGCCCGCCTGCCGCTCACAGCGCTCGTCGACCAGTTCTATGCCGACGTCCAGAGCTACGACGGCGGCCGCTGGGACACCTCCAGTTTGATTGAGCGCCTGCGGCGATAGCGCCTGCGGCGTCAGAATAAACAGCCGAAGGCGCCATATAAACTGACTGCGGCGATAGCGCCTGCGGCGTCAGAATAAACATCCGAAGGCGCTAGTCCCCGGCCGCATCGAGATAACGTTCAGCATCCAGCGCCGCCATACAGCCGAAGCCGGCTGAGGTAATGGCCTGACGATAGACATGGTCTGAGACGTCGCCGGCGGCGAATACGCCAGGCAGGCTGGTCGCGGTGGCGTTGCCATCGATGCCGCTGTGGGTGCGGATGTAGCCGCCGGACATATCCAGCTGGCCTTCGAACATACTGGTATTCGGCTGGTGACCGATGGCTATGAACACTCCGGTGAGATCGATTTCCCGCCGTTCACCGGCTTTGTCCTGAATCGCCATGCCTGTTACGCCGCTGTCATCACCGAGGACTTCAGCCAGATTGTGATTCCAGATCGGCTCGATGTTCTCGCGGTTGAACAATCGGTCCTGCAGGATTTTTTCGGCGCGCAGTTCGTCCCGACGATGCACCAGGTGCACTTTGGAACAGATGTTGGAGAGATACAGGGCTTCCTCCACTGCGGTATTGCCGCCGCCGATGACGGCAACTTCCTGGTTGCGATAGAAGAACCCGTCACAGGTAGCACAGGCACTGACACCGCGACCTTTGAACGCCTCTTCTGAAGGCAGGCCCAGGTATTTGGCCGAAGCACCGGTCGCGATGATCAGCGCATCGCAGGTGTAGGTGCCTGAATCTCCGGTGAGCGTCAGCGGTGATTCAGTCAGCGCGGAGGTATGAATGTGGTCGTTGATGATGCTGGCATCGAACCGGGCCACATGATCCGCCATCTGAGTCATAAGTTCCGGACCCTGCAGCTCGGCATGACCGCCAGGCCAGTTTTCCACTTCGGTGGTTGTGGTCAGCTGACCGCCCACTTCAATACCGGTAATCAGCACCGGTTTCAGATTCGCCCGGGCGGCATAGAGCGCAGCCGTGTAGCCGGCCGGACCGGATCCGAGCACGATGAGTCGATGATGTTGGGCAGACACAGACAGTCCTCAAACTGGAGCGGGCCGTAGTATACAGCCCGTGCCGGTTCGATGAAGCTGAACTCAGCCAGTAAAGAGCTTCTCGAGCGCCTCAAGGTCGTTGATGATCTGCCAGTGCCCGCCGCTGAGCTCAACGCGCTGCTGCCAGTCGGACAGACGGTTGAGGTATTCCCTGGGATCGACATTGTCGCTGCGCAGCTTGGTCACGTTCAGCGCAACCACCCTAACGTCCGCGAAGGTCATGGGAAAATCCCGGACATAACCTTCCGGCAGGTCCTCCTGAAGGTCTGAAAAAATAAAGATGGTCTTTTCCGCGGGAGATTTTTCGTTCAGGTATTCGAGTGCCTGCAGCAGACCACCGGATATGTCGGTGTGACTCGATGGCCGCACGCCTGCCACAAACTCGTTTAATTGAGTCTGGAACTGACGTTTCTGGCCATTGGCCGTGCTCGGTCTCGGGTCGAAAGTCACCCTGGCGATGATGTCTTTCTCGCTGAAGCTGGCGGTGTCGATGCGCGCCAGCGCAAACGAATCACCAGGATCCAGCCGGGACAGCGCAAAGTTCACGATCTGCTGGGCTTTCTCGATCTCGTGCGTTTAGGTACCTGAAGTATCAAGCAGCATGTATACGCCGGTGCTGCGATTTTCAGGCTCAGCACAAAGGTCTCCAACGGGATCGCCACGAAGGTCAGCGCAAACGGCAGAATGAAGCCCATGCCCATCTGGGCTGCGGTGGTGATCCACAGCGCTTCGTTGCTCATCGCTGCCGGCAACCATGTCGTGATATTCGTCCATGTGGCGATCGATGCTGCGCGCCCGTTCGAGAATGGATGCGACCGCGCGATCCATTTTCACCAGAGTGTTCTGGATGGTCTGCCAGCATGGCAGCATCCGGCTCAACAGCTGATGGCGTTCCCGGCTGGCGGTGCGATACGCCTCCAGCGCTCGCCGGTTAGCCTTCTGCAGGGCTCCGTGAATGGCTTCAAGCATGTCCCGCACGGTTGGATCGGCTTTGCCGGACACTTTTGCTACTGCTTCAACAGCGCGCCCAACCGGGCACCTCGGGTGGCACTTCAGTGCTGGAGTGGTGGTCTTCGTCAATCCGCTGGATCGTTTCCGACAGCACCCGCTGAGCTTCCGGATAACGGGCCAGGTCGCGATTCACGGTGGCAGTAATGCGCCCGAATTCCCGGCTGATCAGGCGCTCTTTGGCCTCCCGACCCTGGGCCAGAAGGACTTCCCGGTTACGCAGTTTCAGACGTTCGCAGGTGACATCAAGCGCTCGAGCGGCGAGACGCAACACGTTATGCAGCAGCACGGCTGAAGAGCGGATAGCTTTGTGCGCAGAGTTTCTGGCGAGATACAGGGCAGTAATTCCCAGCAACAGCCAGACCAGAGCAGACAGCGGTGTGCTGTCCACAAGCGTGAACATTTCCATCAGATTTCCCCTAAAACTTGTGAGTCCCGGATGAGTGAGACTCGGTCCCTTTAGGTGCTGTGCGGCAACCTCGTAGCTGAGTGTGGCGAAGGCGATGCCGGGAAAGTGTGATCTGTGCGGCAACTCAGGCGCATCAGACTGTCAAATTTCCAGACCTAAACACGTCGTGCTGCAGGTGTAGATCGTACGGTTTGAAGCCTGAAAGAGCGTTGGATCCGCTGACGCTGATCGAAGCTATTCTCGAATACAGATTATGTAAATAATTATATTTAAATCAAATAGTTATGAACATATTCAAGAATAATTTGAAGTTACCAGAACCTTTGCGCCTCTAACTGGCTGATGTTTCAGGCTCAACAAAGCGTCGTTTGCCTGTTCGAGCGGATAGACGGTGACGGTGGTTTCGATCGGAATGTCTGCAGCAATGGGCAGGAACTCGCGGATGTCGGCGGCAGTAATATTGGCGACGGTTTTGATTTCGCGTTCCAGCCACAGGTGCTGGTGATAGGAAAGCTCAAGCAGTGCGGTTTTGTCAGCGTCTTCTTTACGAATGGCATTTATCACCAGTCGTCCGCCGGGTCGCAGGTTGTTCAGTGCACAAACAATCGGCCGCCACGCTGGAGTGGTATCGATGATCGCATCAAGCTGTTTTGGCGACGTTGCTTCAGTCGCACCAACCCAGTCAGCCCCCAGTGAACCGGCAAACTCCCGACTTGCGGCATCTCGAGCGAATACAAAGATTTCGCAGCGCGGCAGCAGATGTCGCACAGTCTGCAGCACCAGATGTGCGGAACCACCGAACCCCGTCAGGCCAAGGCGATCGCCGTCGCGAAGGTTGCACAGCTTCAGCGCCCGGTAGCCGATTGCGCCCGCACACAGCAGTGGGGCGGCCTGAATGTCTTCGAGGCGCTCCGGAATGGGGACGGCGTAGGCTTCCGGAACGGTCATGTACTCAGCATAGCCGCCGTTCACGTCGCGGCCGGTAGCCACGAACTGATCGCTGACGTTTTCGTCGACTCCACCAGTTGAGGAATGAATCCAGCCAACGCCAACCCGATCGCCTAATTCATGTTCGCAACACCCAGGTCCGAGCGCGGCTACCCGACCGATAACCTCATGACCTGGAATGATCGGCAGTACCGGCGGTGCAGTACGGCCTTCGATCTCATCAAGTTCAGTATGGCAGACCCCGCATGCGCTTACAGCGAGCAGCAGTTCACCCGGCCCCGCTACCGGGACCGGCAGTTCGGTCATGGTGAGTGGCTCAGAAACCTGATCGAGCGAAACGAT
>CAKZWF010000086.1 GCA_937921865.1 uncultured Pseudomonadales bacterium
CTGAGACCAGTTCAGTTGATTCATGAGTCGTATTTTCCCCAGGCCGGTGGGTGGCCTTGCGCGCCCTGCAGCAGCCACCGCACCACCGGCAGGTGCTGTCGGCCATAGTAAAGATTGTCATCAACCAGATAGCCGGGTACGTCGAACATACCGGCCTCCTGCAGAGTGCTCTGCTGGACATCCAGCTGCGTCAGAGCCAGCTGTGCATTGTCGGCAAAGCCAGTGTCTGCTTTGGTAAGCTCGGTGATCGCCTGGTCGACTTGCGCAATGGAATTGATATCGAGCTCTCCCTGCCAGAAACGCTCAAACAAACCGGTCAACAAACCTGACTGCGACTGCGGGAATCGCTGCTGACCCCACAGATAGCCAGCGGCTGCCACTCGTCCCGGTCCACAATCAAACAACCGGGCATCGCTGAAACAGCCTTCGCCGAACTTCTGCACAGCCGCATAGCGACGCAGGTCCATAAGCCGATAGCAGGCACGATGCCAGCGGTGCGCAGCACCGCGATCATCTGCCTGGTCGGGTTGCTCGGGTCGCTGCTGGGGTGCGACCAGTAACGGTTGCCAGTCGGCGGTAACCGATAACTCATCAAGCATCGCCAGAGTGGGAGCCAGTGCCAGGTAAGCGTGAGGGCTTTTAAAATCAAACAGAATCGTCAACGCTGACATCAGCCGGTCTCTCCTGCAGCCAGCGATATATCCGGCTGCGGCCCGCGACGGCCGTTGAGAATCCAGGAGACAGTGGGCAGATGTTCGCGCCCAAAGTAGACCTCCCCGTCGAGGACGTAGCTCGGTACACCAAAAATCCCCGCAGCGAAAATAGCTGCCTGATTATGGGCGTGTTCTTCGAGCCCGGGTCCCACCGCGAAAGCTTCGAATCCACCGACGTCAGCACCAGCATGCGCCAGCGCCTGGGAGACCTCCGCAATGTCTTCTGCATCAAAGTCACGCTGCCAGAAGCGCTCATAAACATGGTCGAGATAATCCATCAGCACTTTTTCATCCTGGGCCTTGGCCCAGCTGAATCCAATGTGTGCCAACGTGGTATCCCATATCTTCTCTGTCCCCCGCAATATATAGCCCTGATAGCCGGCATAGCGCCGAGCGTCGCGATAGGCATACTTCACACTCGACCACTGGCTCGCGCTGCGCTTGCTTTGCGTGACTTTGCCTTGCTTATCGAGTTTTGCTGAACCCAGATAGCTGGGAATATCCAGGGTCAGCGGGCGCCAGTCCACAGTGACACCAAGGGTTCTTGCCATCGCCCGGGTAGGATCCTTGGCAATGAATGCATACGGACTTTTTATGTCGAGGTAGACAATCAACTCCGCTCCTGCTGAAGGCATGAACGGGTCAAAGGGCAGTGACTGCATCAAAACACACCGGATTGGGGAATGTTCGGCATCATACCGGAATCCCCTCTACTTGCTTTTCGGTCTGGACATGTTTTCATCAACGCCGCAATCAACGCCGCAATCAGCGCCGGGAGAGAATTCAGTGGCAGGGAAAACGCGTGACGTGTCAGCCGCCGTAAGGGAAGTGTGTCTGAGTTTTCCCGACACCGAAGAAGTGCTGTCCCATGGTTCACCCGATTTCAGAGTATCCGGTAAAAATTTCGCAACCTATGTGATCAACCATCACGGCGATGGCCATGTGGCACTGTGGTTACGCTCGCCACCCGGCGCACAGCAGCTCTACACAGAAATGGAACCCGAATACTACTTCGTACCCCCTTACGTCGGACCGAAAGGCTGGCTGGGTGTAGAGCTGAACACAGGACTAAGCTGGAAAGGTATCGCTACTCGAGTGCAGGAAGCCTATCTGGAAGTTGCACCGGCATCGCTCGGGAAAACGCTTGGCGACCCGCCGATCGTGGCCGGCAAGGTGACGCCTCTGCGCCCTGAACAAATCGATCCTTACCTGCGTAAACGTGCGATGACCGTCGTAGCCAAACTCGAAGAACTTTGCCTGGCGCTGCCGGAAACACTCCGTGCCAGTCAATTCGGCAGCCCGGTCTGGAAAGCCGGTAAGAAAACCTTCTGCAGCACCCATCACCGCCAGGGTCGGCTGCAGCTGTCATTCCGGGTCGGCGCAGAACAACAGCAGGCGTTGTCGCTCGATCCAAGATTCACCATTCCACCGTTCACTGGTCACAACGGCTGGATTGAGCTGGACGTGGAAGATCATGCGCCATGGGATGAAATCGAAGCGCTGATGCTGACCAGCTACCGGCACTTCGCTTTAAAACGCATGCTTAAAGCCCTCTCACAGGAAACCTGAACCACGATGCGTCTTATTCAGATCATTGCTAACGAGGGCCATAGCGCAACGCTTGCGGGCATTGCCGAGCAGCACGAGGCCAAAGACATCTGGTGGGGTGCAACCGCTGAAGACGGTCGACGGGTCTGCCACATGCTGGTGAGCGATGATCGCCGACAGGCCGTGATGGACGCGCTGCAGAACTGTCTCGGCAACACTGAAGACAGCCGGGTGCTGGTGATGAGCGTTGACGCCAGCCTGCGATTGAACGAACCCGCTGGCGAAGAAGACACCTCGACGTCGCTCGCAGCTACCCGGGAAGAACTGTTCAGCGAAGTGAGCAAAGGTGCCAGGACCGACCGCAATTATGTGATGCTGGTTTGTCTGTCGACCATAGTCGCCGCGGTCGGGCTGCTGGAAGACAGCGTCGCCGTGGTCATCGGCGCGATGGTCATTGCACCACTGCTGGGTCCGAACATCGCGCTGGCGCTGGCCACGGTGCTGGGTGATCGTAAACTCGCCTGGAAAGCGCTGCAGGCCAACCTGCTCGGACTTGGTCTGGCGTTTGCTGTGTCCTGCGGCATCGGTTTCTTGTGGAGCGCTGATCTGAACAGCGATCAGCTGATGTCCAGAACCCAGGTTGGATTTGCCGACATCGCGCTGGCCCTGGCCTCCGGTGCTGCAGCAGTCCTGTCCCTGACCACTGGCCTGTCCAGCACGCTGGTAGGGGTCATGGTCGCCGTCGCGCTGCTGCCACCAACGGCGACCGTCGGCATTCTGCTCGGATCCGGCGCTTATCCAGCAGCCACCGGAGCCGCGCTGCTGCTGGCCGTCAATGTCATCTGTGTCGCGCTGGCAGCCAACATTGTGTTTCTGGCAAAAGGTATCCGCCCCAGAACCTGGCTTGCCCGACGCAAAGCCCGGCAGTCCTGGACGCTGCAGGTTGCCTTGTGGGGAATCCTGCTGCTGCTGGCGGTGGCAGTACTGTACCGGCGCGGCCAACTCGGCATTTAGCGCAGCCTGGTGTGCATTCAACCCTGGGGCAAATCATCCAGGCACAACTCAGCGATTGCGATACCGGACTCACCGGCCACGGCGTACAGCAGATATGTTCGCCCGTGCTCGCAGAACACCGCAGGGTCCCGCAGCTGATTAACCGGACCGTACGCAACACTGCGCACCGAAGGCTCCAGCGGCTGATCGGCTCCTTCCCAGGCTCGCTCCGGACGCAATACTTCAACGGCGCTCGATTCCTGCCACTCATCCCAGGGTTGCGACAGATCAATTCTGCTCAACACAATGCACTCGGGCGCGTCTCCAACTCGAGTCCAGAACACCAGCAGTTGATCTCCCCGCACCAGCACAGCGCTGTGCCGCATGTTCTGGTCGAACAGTCTGGGTCCCCGCTCAAAGCGACTGAGGCCATCATTGGAGCGATAGAACTGACCAGGCATTGCCAGCGCATAGACAAAACCTGCGTACTCGAACGCACGCATATAAGTGCGGCCTAGAATTTCTGGTCGGGCATGAAAATGAATGCCATCCGTCGACGTCGCCACCCGACTGAGCTGAGTGCCAAAATCCTCCAGACCATGGAAATACATGACAATTCGCTGATGATCATCAACGACATGAACATCGGGAGATGCAATATGCGGCGCGGTCAGTTCCAGCAGCGGATCATGCTGAAGTGAACGCAGATCAATACCCGCCGCAGCATAGGCGGCTTCGACCCGCTCAAGTCCGTCGTCAGGTACCTCCGGCGGCTGCTCGGGGAATTGAGACTGCGCCAGCTGCAGGCTACCCGGCTGGTAGATATACCAGGGACCGGTGAGTTCGTCTGCATAAGCCAAACGGATGTAGCTGCCCTTGTGGTCAGCAAAATACAGGTAATAAACCCCCAGCGGATTTTCTATCCAATCCGGAACCCTGATCAGGCTGGGTCCCTGGATGTTCTGACCTATGCTGGCGTCCAGCACAGCAGAAATGATGGGTGCATCGAGCAGACGTTCGACACGCATCTGGATCTCCATATCAGCTTGTGGCCAAGATAGTTTATGGCATGCTCATTGCCAACATTTCCGCAATCCGAGGAGCCGTTCGTGCCAGCACCCATCAACCGGCGCAGCTTTCTGAAAACCACCAGCGTCGCCGCTGCGGCAGCATCAGCAAGCAGTATCAGCCGAGCGGCAACCCGGCAGCGCATCAGACCCGTGGTCATTTCGTCCGGTAACGGTCTGACATCGAAAAACAGCGACGCAGTCTCCTGCGTGCAGCCGGCTTTCCAACAGATGACCGGTGGCAGCGATGTTCTCGATGCACTCATTGCCGGTGTCAACATTGTTGAACTCGACCCGGAAGATACCAGCGTCGGATACGGTGGACTGCCCGACGCAGACGGCGTCGTAACGCTGGATTCCTGTTACATGCACGGGCCAAAAAAACGCGCCGGTGCTGTGGCCTGCCTCAAAGGTGTGCGCACGCCGTCTCTGGTTGCCAGAGCAGTCGCAGACACTACCGATCATCATCTGCTGGTCGACGAAGGCGCACAGCGTTTCGCGCGAATTCTGGGTTTCAAAATCGAAGACGATCTGAATACCGACCGTTCCCGGGCTCTGTGGCTCAAGTGGAAACGCCGCACCGACCCCCGGCACTGTCCTGACCCGGCAAGCCGGGCGGCAGCCGGCCTTCAACGTGAACTTCTATGTACTGGCCAGCAACGGTGACCATGCCGGTGTCTGCTTCTACGGCGGCTCAGGAAGAAACTATGCCGTTTGTGACGACAACGGCCCACGTCACGAACCCCTCGAAGCGCTATACGGTGAGCGTTAATCGTTGCGGTGAGCTGATTGAAACGCTTATGCGTTCTGAAACCGTTGACAGGATCAACATGATTACACGACCTGATATACTAGAACCACTTATAATAAAAATTCCTAATCCATTGATAATAAAAGAATATATATGTTCTGGAGTTAGTAGAGTGATCCCGGTGCGGCGCCCCAAAAAGGGCATAAACAATACTTATCCCGAACCGCCACCGCCTGGTCCGGGAAACTTGCTCCTGCGAGATTCCGGTATTTATATACAGGCATGAGCAATCTGCTGCGAACCTGGGAACGCATCATCATCCACGCGGATATGGATGCGTTCTATGCCGCAGTGGAACAGAACGACAATCCCAAGCTGCGCGGGCAACCCGTCCTGATTGGTTCGCGCAGCGGCCGGGGTGTGGTGCTCACCGCAAGCTATGAGGCCCGTCCTTTCAAGGTCGGCAGCGCTATGCCAATGGCGCAGGCATTAAAACGCTGCCCCCAGGCGATCGTGGTACCACCGCGCTTCGAGCGCTACACCTCAGTCTCCGCCCGCATCATGGAAGTCTTCGCCGACTTCTCCCCCGACGTCGAAGCGTTGAGCCTGGATGAAGCCTTCATCAATATGAGCGGCGCCGAGCATCTGTTTGGCCCGCCTGAGGCGATGGCCCTGAAGTTGAAACAGGACGTTTTCGAAGCCACCGGTGGACTGCGGGTCTCAGTGGGCGTATCCCACATCAAATATGTCGCCAAGGTGGCCAGTGATCTCGGCAAACCGGATGGCTTGCTGGTGGTGCCTCCAGATAAGGCAGTCAGCTGGCTGGCGCCGCTGCCGATATCACGGCTGTGGGGTGCTGGACCAAAGACCCAGGCCAGGCTGCACGCCGCAGGTTACAACACAATCGGTGCTATCGCGGCAACCGACCCCAGAACCCTCGAGCGCCAGTTCGGCAGCATGGGGCCACATTTTCATGCCCTTGCCAACGCCCGGGATCCCCGCCAGGTTGCGCGCTCACAACGCGCCAGCAGCATGGGTTCGGACCGTACTCTGAATCATGACATCACCGCTCGCAAAGACATCGAATCTCACCTGAAACGCTCTGCGGAGCGGATTGGACGACGACTGCGGGGGAAAAATCTGCTGGCGGGCGGAGTGCGCGTGCGCCTGAAAACCAGTCAGTTCAAGCTGCTCAGCAGGCAGTGCACGCTTGCTGAACCCAGTGATGTGGCCGCCACTCTGTATGCGGCAGGCGCTGCACTGCTGGACCGCTTTGATGATCCGGGACCTTTCCGACTGGTTGGGCTTGCCGCCCATTCTTTAACATCAGCCGACTCAGGCGCCCAGCTCGGTCTGCTCGACAACTCTGACAAAAGACAGCTGGAAACCACCCTCGACGCAGTTGCCGAGAAATTCGGGGATTCTGCGCTACGCCGCGCCCGCGACGTGGATACTCTGGCAAAAGACACTCCGGATCTCGATTTCCTCCGAGCGCACGATAAAGTGGATGATTCTGATCGCTGAACCACTAAGGAGCCGCCGATGAACCAGATTCCACACCCGGGAGTGCAGTGCTGGAATTGCGGCGAATCTCTGCAGGCGCTGCCGCAGCCGATCAGTCGGCACGAACACTGTCCCAGGTGTTTTGAAGCCGTGCACTGCTGCCGAATGTGCCGGCACTATCAGCCAGATGCGGCAATCGGCTGTGCGGAAGACCGCGCCGATCCACCGGTGAATCATGACAACGCCAATTTCTGCGACTGGTTCAAACCCAGGCCGCGAGCTTTCTCAGAACATCGAGGGACGCGCAGTAAAGTTGCCCGGTCGCAGCTTGAAAGCCTGTTTGGAGCCGCCGCTGACGAACCGGATCCGGATGCTGTTCCCACCCAGCCAGCAGCGACAGACTCTGCCGAAAGCCAGGCGGACGCTGCCCGTTCGCGTCTCGATTCGCTGTTTTCAAAAGACTGAAGCCGAAAAAAGGTTTCGCAACGACTGGTTGAACGCAGCGCAACAAGTCCCGACAATAGCCGCTCAACAAAGAGATCCAGTTAGGGAGACAGACATGAGTATTGCCAGCCTCAAAGGCGTGCTGAAGATTTTCGGCGAGACCGAACTCACCGACGAGGAACGCACCCAGCTCGCCCAGGAAGTCATGCTCATGGTCCTGGCACGCGCAACCGCGGCAGACAGCAACATCAAGAACATCGAGATCGATACCGTTCGAGAGATCATCAACAAACACACCGGCGTGGATTTTGAACCTTCCGAGATCCGGGTTGCTGCCAATTCCGTGTTGTTCGAAAAAGCACCGCTGCAGAAATACGTCGCCAGCGCCAGCCGCAAGCTGGCTCTCGCCGAGCGGGTCGACATCAGCCTGGCGCTCGCGGAAGTAATTCGCTCGGATGATCGGATCAGCTCCAGGGAAATCGGCTTCTTCAATCAGATCGCTGATGGTCTGCAGTTGTCCCCCGCGGATCTGGTCGGCCTGGTCGAAGGTTAATCAGCTGCTGCCTGATGCGATGGTCTTCCGCGGCCCATTTCCAGCAGTGGCCCGGCAGGACTGAAACATGGCCTGGTGGGACCAGCGTCCCACCCCTGCCATGAGCACACTTGGTAAAATACGGTCGCCAAGCATTGTCAGAAAACTTCTGCAACGACGTGAGCGTGTCTGAAGAATGTGTGACCTGAAGGAGGTTTAAAGATGAATCGAAACAGCCGGCGAACATTATCCTGGCGTCGCGCCACAGCGGCTGCGAGTCTGTTGGTCTGCAGCCTGATCGGGTTCGAAGTGGCCGCAACAACAGACACGCCAAGGGAACTCAGCTTCAAACACACTCATACCGGTGAGTCGCTGACCGTGGTGTACTGGCAGGATGGCGAGTATCGTTCTGATGCCCTGGAAACCATCAATAGTTTTCTGCGTGACTTCCGGACCGGCGACAAAGCTCAGATGGATCCGGAACTGCTCGATCTGCTCTACACGGTCTATCAGCAGACAGGCAGCAATGGTCAATTCGAGATAATTTCCGCCTATCGATCACCTAAGACCAATGAGATGTTGCGCAATCGCAGCAATGGAGTCGCCAAGCAGAGTCAGCATCTGCTCGGCAAAGCGATTGACGTGCGGCTGACCGATGTGCCGATCGAAACGATTCGTCGGATTGCCTACAACCTGGGTGTTGGCGGCGTCGGCTTCTACACAAGATCGAACTTTGTGCATCTGGATACCGGCAGGTTTCGGACCTGGTAGCCCGATTCAGGTCGAATCTGACGGCGTGAGATCGATACTCGGCGGTTGCGCCATGGCCTTCAACAAGACCTCATCACGCCCATAGATGTCTTCATAGAAACGCACTGTGCCGTCGGCATCGGCCATGCCGGTCCAGTACATCAGGAACACCGGCAGGGGTTTGTTCAGGTGGATAGTTTTCTGCTTTTGAGTGTCAAGCACATCCTGGAACGCTGCACGGTCCCATTTAGCGTCATTCATCACCAGTTGCGCCAGCTCCCAGGGTTTTTCTACCCGAATGCAGCCGGAACTGAAAGCCCGCCCAGTCCGCTCGAAGAGTTGACGGGAGGGTGTGTCGTGAACGAAAACAAAATGGGAATTAGGGAAAATGAACTTTATCTGCCCCAATGCATTCCAGGGCCCGGGCCGCTGCCGGACGATGTAAGGAAAGCTACGCGCTGAGATCGCAGTCCAGTCAATCTGCGTGTGATCGACCTTGTTGCCATCCCGATCCAGCAGATCCATGTTCTTTGACGTCAGATAGGCGTCAGCATCCGCTTTCAGCTTGGGCAACACGTCCTGACGAAGGATGGTTGGCGGCACAGTCCAGGTAGGATTCACCACAAGATACTGAATATCGCCGTGAAACACAGGCGTCTGCCGGTAAGGCTTACCGACCTGAACCCGGGTGATGAAATCGGCTTTGCCACCCCGCATCACGGCCAGCTGTGCTGATGCGATATTGACCAGCACAAAGTGGTTTTCAGCCGCCTGAGCCTGCTCCATGACCCAGCGTCCCCGCTCCAGCGACGCCCGGAGCTGATCAACGCGGTTATCGATGCTGACATTGAGAGCCTGAAAGCTGCGTTTGCCAACCACCCCGTCTGCATCAAGTCCGTGACGGCCTTGAAATCGGATCACCGCGCTCTTCAGATTGTCATCGAACTGCTCAGATTCATCATTACCTGCCGCGAGATCTCCTTCGGCCTGGAGTCGTTCGCGTAATGCAGGAATTCTTGGATCGGAGTCCCCGACCCTGAGCGTCGCACCGTCAGGCACCAGCGGCCAACCGCCATTGGCCGCAATTTCACGATATCTGGCCAGCGCATCCCGCATGAACTCATAAATTGGCGCATCAGAAACCCAGTCGTCCATAGCATCAACCAGCGAAGGCGCTTGCACAAACCCTTCAATTGTCTGATTGCGCTTCACCCCGGCCTGCAGTTCTCTGATGAAATTCCAGTCGCTGAACAGCCCATTCGGGTTGACCTTGCCGAAACGCAGCTGATAACCAATCCGTATCAGGGTTTCCGTGGCCAGAATATCGAGATCAGCCGAATCCTGATTGCCGAGAGGTTGAGGTGCATCAAGCAGCCGTTGCACCGCTGCAAGCGGATAGTCGGCTGGATCCAGTCCATTTGCGTAGGCCAGATCGGCAAGACTGCTGAGTTGACGGATCTTGGCGGAATCCGACCACAGCGGCTGATACGCTCTCGCGGCATAGAGTTCGGCCAGTATCTCATCGGCGAGAATGGGCACCCCGTCCACGTCCACCTGTTCGGTGTACATCATGTGTTCGATGCGCTGCTGGATAGAGTCGGAAATCGACCCATGCGCAGAAGTCAGCAACAGGCACTGTATGATTGCCAGTGCCGCAAGAGCTCGTGCTTTGTTCACTGATTAGGTCCCGATCCCGTTGATGATTCGTTATAACAGCTTGACGTCGACAGAACAAAACAGGCAGCTTAACCGACTACGCACTGCAATGCTGATGGAACCCTCAACATGACAGTCAACGAACTGTTTCCGTTACCCGATCTGCAGGACCTGCCTGAAGATGTTCGCCAGAAAATTCTCGATGTCCAGGAAAAATCTGGATTTGTGCCCAATGTCTTCCTGACTTTCGCGAGACGTCCCGAGGAGTTTCGGGCGTTTTTCGCTTATCACGATTCATTGATGATGAAAGAAAGTGGCTTGAGCAAAGCCGAACGGGAAATGATCGTCGTCGCCACTTCAGCCGAAAACGGCTGCCTGTATTGCGTGGTTGCCCATGGCGCTATTCTGCGCATTCGTGCCAAAGCACCGCTGCTTGCCGATCAGCTGGCGACCAACTACCGCAAAGCAGATCTGAGTGATCGACAGCGCGCGATGCTGGAGTTCGCGCTGAAGGTTTCGCAGCACTCAGCTGAACTCGAACCGGCCGACTATGCTGAACTGCTTAAACATGACTTCAGCGCTGAGGACATCTGGGACATTGGCGCCATTGCATCGTTCTTCGCCTTGAGCAACCGAATGGCCAACCTGACCGGACTGCAGCCGAACGACGAGTTCTATGCAATGGGCAGATAGGGCAATGGGCAGGTAGGCAGTCAGCCGGGTTCATCACCCAGGGTCATCGGCAGCTGCTCGTCTGCCACCCATTCGGACATCGAACCGTCGTAAACGGCAATCTGGTCCTGCCCCACCAACAGACACGCCAGCGCATCTATCGTCGCTGAGATACCGCCGCCACAGTAGGCGATCACCTGGCCGGCATCCATCAGTCCCTTGTCAGCAAGGGCCGCTTTCAAGTCCGTAGCGCTGCGATAACGCCCTTCTTCTTCAAGCAGCTGGTCGTAATAGACGTTAACGGAACCGGTGATGTGGCCTTTGCGACCATAGCTCATCTGCGATTCGCCACTGTAAACGCCGGGCGCCAGCGCATTTACCGTACAGACTTCGGGGTTGCCGATGGCTGCCAGAACTTTCGACTGGGTGGCAAATCTGTGGTGCCGAATCTCAGCTACAAAGTCCCCTGCGGGATGAACGATTATCTCATCGCTCACCGGCAGATTGAGTTTCTGCCAGGCGGCAAAACCACCATTGAGCACCGAGACATGGTCATGGCCGGCATAGTGCAGCAGCCACCAGAGCCTGGTGGCCCACATCGTGTGGCCACTGCTGTAAACCACCAGCGGCACGTCAGAGCACGCGCCCAGCTCGGCAAACGCCTGCTGCAACCGACCGGATTCCGGCAGAGTGAAGCCCAGCCCGCTTGCGCTATCAGATAGCGCACTGAGCTGATCAATAAACGCCGCTCCAGGAATGTGAGCGCGTTGATAGTCTTCCAGACCCGAACGGGCTCGATAGCCCCGCGGTGCGGGTTCTAAAAAAACGGTGCCGTCAAAAACTCGCACCGTTCCTTCGGCGAGCCTGGCTGAAAGCTCAGCCGGCTCGATCAGGTATTCGGGTCTGGCGTAGCTATCTGTCATGGCAGCTGAGTCAACCAGCCTGCGTTTTCGAACCACTTCTTCAACAGCGCTTCGAGTCCACCGCTGGCTTCCAGCGCGCGCACATAGTTCTGCACCAGATTCAGCAGCAACGGATCGTTCGGCGGTACCGCAATCCCTATCGGCTCAATGGTGAGCGGCTTGCGCAGAACTGCAAGACCCGCATTCGGGTAGCGCATCGCGGTCAGTTTGACAATAGGTGCATCAGCTAAAAACGCATCGACCTGATCATTGAGCAGCAGGTCAACGGCCGCCGCATAGTCTTCGGTTGGCGTCAGAGCCGCTTTCGGCAGACGGCGGCCAACAAAATTCTCGCCCGTGGAGCCTTTCAGCGTCGCGATACGCATCGTCTCCTGGTTGATTTCCTGGGCTTCCTGTACGGCTGCGACAGTGCTCGACTTGGTCAGCAGAGACTTGCCGGAGATGTAGTAAGGACCTACGAAAGCCACTCGGCGATTGCGTTCGAGGGTTGCCGTTACCTGAGACATCACCAGATCCACGTCACCGTCTTCCAGCGCACCAAGGAGTTCACCAAATGGCTTCTGCACAATCTTCAGCTCAACGCCCATGGCCGAAGCCAGCAGATTGGCCAGATCAACTTCCATGCCGATCAGATCGCCATCACGGTTCACAACGTTGAACGGCGGTTGGCTACCGGACATACCTACCCGCAGGGTGTTGGTTTTAGCAATTCTATCTAGAACATCGCCCGCCCAGGCTTGCGACATAGGCAGCACGGCCACGATCAGCAGCAACACGCTGCGCTTAACAAATCTCATCTGACACTCCATGTGTATACGAAAACGGACGGCATCCTATCACTGGCGAAGAGACAGGAACAGTCAGATACGCATCCGTCTAGGTAGACTCAGACGCTGCAGGGATCAGGCGCATACCGGACTGGGTTAACTGGGCAGGAATGTGCAAGAGATCTGTGGTCTTCCGCCGGCTCCGTATCGATCGCGGCGACAAAGTGTTCGGGGACTTCAGGGCGCTACGCCGTCAGCGGCTGAGTCCGTTGACTACCGAGCGCAACCCGCCCAAAGGCTGACCGGAAGAATCGACATGCTGATAGTCCTCCGCCCAGTTGGTCAGCCGCTTCCACTGGGCGATATCTTTGGCGTTGTCGACCTTGCTGAGTTCATGCATGCCAAGTCCACTTTCTGCAGAGCGGATGTAGTTCTGGGAATCTCTCAAAATCGCGGCTACCGGAATTTCGAGAGAATCTAAGAAACGCATCAGCGAGCGGAATACCACGGTATTACTCTTCACGCGGTTGGCGACCACCGCCAGGCGGCCTTCGCTACGGGAGATTTTTGCGGACAGCAGCAGATCGGCAATGATCCGTGTTGCCGCGTGGATATCAATGTCGGACGGCAGCACCGGCACAATGATCTTGTCGGCCCTTCGAGTGAGGTCAATCAACTCATGCTTTTTCAGGGCTGCCGGCGTATCAACAATAATCCGCACCACATTGTCAGGAACCCGCATCGCAAATGAACGGGTTACACCGGCATGATTTTCGAAAGATGCAATGCCGTGGATTTTCGGATTTTCCAGGGTTCTTTTCGACAACCACCGGGTACTGGATCCCTGAGAGTCGAAATCCATGAGCGCAGACGGCAATCCATTGGCGGCATAGTATGCGGCCAGGTTGGTGGCTATGGTTGTTTTGCCAGAGCCGCCTTTCGGATTGATCACAACAATCTTCCGCGGCACCCGAGGCGTATTACGCTCGACGTTTGACATGAGTACAACGCTACCCCAGTCCGCAGGCAGGAATCAAGATTGTATTTACGCCCGAAGGTGTTGAATTCGCGAGCTTTTCGAAATTGAAGATAGTCAGTCTGACAATCCAAGACTGGTCGCAAAGTGGGCAATCGTGCGTTTTTCAGCCTGACGGGTTGGACCCTCGGGGTCATCGTCATCAAGATGGATCGTTAAAACCGAGTGGGGAGCCATCCCGGTGTCGGGTCGGGCATCCTCATCATTGAGTTCAATGGTCTCAAAACGCTCCCCAAAGGCAGCTTTCAGGCAGCTGAAGCGTTCCGGCGGTACCAGTTTGTCACCTTTGAACCGTAACCCGAGCAGGGTCAGGTCTTCGTCTTCCAGTCGCTGGCGGACCCGGGCGATTTCTTCCGGAGAAGCATCAATCGCACTGCTGCGCCTGGCTGCGCCTGGTCCGATAGCCAACGGCAGCGAGGGTTGCGACAGCACCGGAGCAACAACGGAAGGTTCGGTCATCATCGCCAGCGCAAATCCGCCAGTGAAACACATCCCTACAGCCCCGACACCGCGGCCGCCACAGTCGGAGTGGGCGCGACGAGCCAGGGCCCGAAGCCAGTCGACAATCGGGCTGGAGCGGTCTGATGCCCAGGTTGAGAACTCCCGACGGATACAGACACCTTTGAGCATTTCCCGCGCCAGGTAGCCGGGCGAGACTTCTTTGCCCGGCACCCCGAACAGGCTGGGCAGATAGACGCTCATCCCAGCCGCAACCACCCGGTCGGCGAATCTGATCACCAGCGGGTGCAGGCCAGGCATCTCATGCATGATGATCACGGCTGGACCGGTGCCGCGGCGAAAAACGGGCCGCTGCCACTCACCGTGGCTGAAGTCAAAAGACTCGTAGTTGTCTATGTTCATGTCGCTATCCTCGGCTCACGGACGTTGCTTGTCGTTTAAGTCGTGTTGTAGAGCTCACATTCACAGCCGGTCCGGCGGCCAGATCGCTTCTGCACTGATACTGTCCAGATTGCGCAGTCCGCAGAATGCCATCGTCAGATCAAGCTCGTTGGCAATCAGCTCAAGGCATTTACTGACACCCGCTTCCCCCATCGCGCCAAGCCCATAGACAAACGCCCGGCCAATCAGAGTACCTCTGGCGCCCAGCGCCAGCGCTTTGAATACATCCTGGCCGGAGCGGATGCCGCCATCGAGCCAGACTTCAATGTCCGCGCCTACCGCGGCAATGATTTCCGGCAGCGCGGCAATCGACGACGGCGCACCATCCAGCTGGCGGCCACCATGATTGGAGACCACAATTGCATCAGCACCGCTACGCACCGCCAGTCGGGCATCCTCAGCGCTTAAGATGCCTTTCAGAATCAGCTTGCCTCCCCAACGGTCTTTGATCCACGCAACGTCATCCCAGTCCAGCGTTGGATCCAGCTGCTGTGCCGACCACTGCGACAGCGAAGTCAGGTTTTCCACGCCGCTGGCATGACCGACAATGTTGCCAAACTGACGCCTGCTGGTGCCCAACATGCCGATACACCAGCTTGGTTTGGTAGCCAGGTCGAGCAGATTGCGCAGCGTTGGCCTGGGCGGAGTGCTCAGACCATTTTTCAGATCTTTGTGGCGCTGACCGAGTATCTGCAGGTCCAGCGTCAGCACCAGTGCCGAGCACTCCGCCGCCCGCGCCCGGTCGATCAGACGGCCGATAAAATCACGATCCCGCATCACATAGAGCTGAAACCAGAAGGGTTTGCTGGTGTGGCTGGCGACGTCTTCGATGGAGCAGATGCTCATCGTCGAAAGAATGAACGGTACGCCAAACTGTTCAGCCGCTCTGGCTGCGAGAATCTCACCATCCGCCCACTGCATGCCGGTGAGCCCGACGGGTGCGAGTGCCACCGGCATAGCCACCGGCTGACCCACCATTTCACCCGCAATCGAGCGATTGTCCATATTCACGGCTACCCGCTGGTGCAGCCGCAGCGCCTCGAAATCGCGCACATTGGCGCGAAAGGTTGATTCGCTCCAGGAGCCGGATTCCGCGTAGTCGTAAAACATCTTCGGAACACGGCGCTTGTAGAGACGTCGCAGATCTTCAATACAGGTAATTACCGGCATCGGTGTTGTATTCCCACCCTCTCGCTTCGCCAGACAGTGTAAGTCACTGCGAACCATCGATAACACCTTACGAGGAGTGCTTCGACCACTCGCCAGAATGCCGGATCTTCAGCTAAGCTGAGGATTCGTTGCCAGGAGGAAAACCCAGTGACCGCCAAAACCAGCCAGCATTGCCCTCGGCAAGCCCAGCCGACACACATCGAAGCCAGGTGGCTGCACCTGTGCATTACCGCCGGATTGCTCAGCTTCGCCAGTTTCAGCCATGCCGATAACCACCTGCCAGCGGCTGGCGAGTACGAGGTCACCACGACCAGCAATTTCAACAATCTGCCGGTGACTGTAACGACAACAAACTGCATCACTGCCGAAGATCTGGATCAGGATCCTGCCAGCGTTTTCGCCGACACAGCCGCTGCGGAAAACTGCGAACTGGAAGAATTCGAGATGGCCGGCGGCATCATGTCCATGCACATGGTCTGCAACTCAGACGAAGGCGGCCTGGAGATGAATACCGAAGGTGCCTACACAGAATCCAGCTATTCGATGAACAGCACGATTGTGATCAGCGCCGGTGAAACCCGTATGACCACGACGGCCACAGTGTCCGGCACCAGGATTGGCGACTGCGAGGGCTAGATGAGCCGGACAAACTAGCCTCTGATTCTATGTCTATCAATAAGTAACCGAGACGCGGGATTAGCCCCGCAGACTCCAAATTCGCCGTCTGCGAATAACGTCCGGCGTTTAACGCAAGACGTGTAGAAAGTGCAGATGTTTCTCGTACTGCTCCAACAGATCGTGAAGGACCTGCTGCCGGGTCCAGCCCATAAGATCATAGTCCTGACTGCCTTCGTTCAGGTACACCTCGGCTCTAAAATATCCCGCACTTACTCCATCTGCTGCATCAGAAGAGGCTTCACTCGGTAGTGGGTGCCAACGCGCAACCACCAGGTACCGAAAGTCAATCTCCTCGCGGTGCATGACGCTCAGGGATACTTCGTCCCAGGCGTCCGTTGCTTCGATTCGTGCATCCGACCCATTGCTGCGCAACTCATCCGCGAACTCGTGCATGGCCGGGTGTACGGTGTTCCTGAGAAATTCTGTAACGTCTGACTCATCAGGGAAATGCAGCAGATTCTGCAGTCGCGCCTTCCAGTCGGTGGAGCCATGCCCTCCTGAAGGTGCAACGCTGCTCAGTAACTGTGTCTGTCGCTTGGTATGATCAATGGACAAGGCTCGAACAAAACCCCAGATTGCGATCAGGATGACCAGTGAAAACGGCAGCGCGCTGGCAATAGCCGCGGTCTGCAGAGCCGACATCCCGCCCACAAAAAGCAACACCAGTGCAGATACGCCGATCATCGCCATCCAGAACATGCGCCGGGATAATGGCGTGTCGTCGCGACCGTTTGAAGACAGCATGTTGAGCACCATCGCCCCTGAATCAGCCGATGTCACAAAGAACACCAGCACCATCACAATTGCCAGCCCCGACAGCAACTGCGACAGGGGGAAGTACTCCATGAATTTGAACAACGCGACAGATTCGTCCTGCTGAACTGCCGCGCCTAACTCTGCCGCACCCTGCCCCATGATGAGTTCGATGGCAGAGTTGCCGAACACCGCCATCCAAAGCAGTGTGAACAGCGTCGGAGCCACAAGCACTCCCAGGATAAATTCCCGCAGGGTCCGACCACGTGAAATTCGGGCGATGAATATCCCGACAAATGGCGCCCAGCTGATCCACCAGCCCCAGTAAAATATTGTCCATCCACCCAGCCAATCTGTCGGCTCATAGGCATACAGATTGAAGGTTTTGCCAACAAGATCGGCCATATATTCGCCGGTGTTCTGCATAAATGTCTGCAGCAGGTAGACCGTGGGGCCCAATAGCAGTATTCCGGCGAGCAAAGCCACCGCCAGGGCAATGTTGATCTCGGATAAGCGCTTGATGCCTGCATCCAGGCCAAGACCCACAGACACGGCTGCTAATCCAGTGGTGAAGACGATCAGCGCAACTTGAACGCTGAGAGACTTCGGCACGTCAAACAGAAAGTTGAGACCCGAATTGATCTGTTCAACCCCAAACCCCAGCGATGTGGCCACACCAAAGGTCGTGCTCACTACAGCGAAAATGTCCACCGTCGCGCCAATCGGACCGTAGATACGCTCACCTATCAGCGGATATAGCGCAGAACGCAGGGTCAGCGGCAGGCCGTGGCGAAAGCCAAAGTAAGCAAGAATGACTGCGACGATGGCGTAAGTGGCCCACGCATGCAGGCCCCAGTGAAAAAAGGTGAGTGTCATCGCCTCTTTAGCAGCGGCAACTGAACCACCGGCTCCGTTCGGTGGCGCCAGGAAGTGCATAACAGGCTCGGCGACGCCGAAAAACATAAGCCCGATACCCATTCCTGCAGCAAACAGCATCGCAAACCACGAAACAATCGAATACTCGGGTTCTGCATGATCCGGGCCGAGCTTTATATCGCCATAGCGTGTCAAGGCAATGACAACGCAGCTCACCAGAATGATCGCCACCACCAGCACGTAGTACCAACTGCCGTTTGTGACGATGCCGTTCTGCATACTGCTGAACAGTTGATCAGCGAACTCCGGCGCAAGCGCGGATCCACCAAGGACCACCATCAGCAATATGACAGACACATAAAAAACCGGGGGATCAAGCGGCGCGCTGTTTCGACGCTGCTCTGCAGACTGTCGAAGACGCTCCATCTACCCGCGAGCCACGAGTTTCTGACCCAGAGCCGCTTTCAGAGGCGCAAGCCAGGGCTCAAAATGCCGCCATTGATCCACACCATCGCGAAAGATTGGTTGCCGTACCTGCTCTGAGCTCGGCGTTCGCACGTCGCGAACGGTTTCGTAGTAATTCAGGCAGGCGGTTTCAAAAGGCAGGCCACAGAATTGCAGAATTCGTCCGACCTCTCCTTCCAGATCATCGACCACGTCCTCGTGATTGACTCGCAGCACGTGCCCCGGCAAGACCGCGCCCCAGTGCTCCATGAGATCGACATATTCGCGATAGTAACGACCAATGTCTTCGAGATCGTAGGAAAACTCCTGGCCTTCAGCAAAAAGTTGTTTGAAGCCGCTCACACAACACGCCATCGCCGAACGACGGGCATCAATGATTTTGGCGTTCGGCAGTATTAGCTTTATCAGCCCTATGTGCCTGAAGTTATTCGGCATCTTATCGATGAAATAGGCTGCGTCGCCGCGATGAATTCGAGTGTCTTCGATGTACTCCGCGCCGAATCGGGCGATCTCATCTGCCTGCAATTCGTCGAGTATCGCAGGGTAGCCGCCCTCCCGCCGACCCTTCTTTCGACGCAGACGTTGCGACAGCGACAGTATATTGGGCAGCTCCAGAGTACCGTCGACCTGACTGTGCGACGACAATATCTGCTCCAGCAGTGTGGAACCGGCTCTGGGCAGTCCCAGAATGAAGATTGGATCAGGTGCCGGGAATCCGTGACCCGAATGCCGCTCGAAAAGCTCTGCTGTACAGACGCTTTTCATCGCCTCGAACTCCTCGTGCATGAGCTGCGCATCATAGCGACTCTGTGCCTTCTTAAGTCGGTTGCCTCGAGCGTAGTAATCGAAAGATGTCTGGTATTCATGACGATCTTCGTAAGCCTTTGCAAGCGCGAAGTTGACGTAAACCCTGGCCATATCGCCAAGATTGCTGTTCTGCTCCTGATCCTGCATGCGGGCAAGTTCATCATCGGAGAAGCGATAGGTTTTGAGATTTGCCAGCGAATAATAAGCTTCGCCATGTTCGGGGTTGTGCACCATCGCATCGCGATAGGCTTGCACTGCTTCGCTCGAGCGCCCGTGCGTTTTCAGAGCATGGCCCTTCGTCGTGAGCGTCACTGCGTCTCCGGGCACGACCGACAAAACTTCATCAAGCATGCTCAAGGCTGCGTCGAAATCGCCGGTCTGCATGAGCTGGATCGCACACAACGATCGGAATTGAGGATTGTCAGGCGCCTTACTGAGCAGATGCTCAGCCTGACTCAGTGCAGCAGCAAACTTCTGACGTTTACGCAGTGCCTGAATGTAGTCCATCCGAGCCTGGGAATTGTCTGGCTCGAAGTCAACGGCGCTTTCCAGCAGAAATTCGGCATCTTCCAATATACCCAGCCGAATCGCGATATCGGCAAGCAGCCTTATCGCTTCCACGTGACTGGGATTTTTCTGCAGGAACGCCCGACACAGTACTTCCGCTTTGAGCAGCTTGTTCTGCGCCATCAGATCCATGGCCAGTACCAGCGGTTCGGGTAGTGCCTGCAATCGTTCCAGCTGCGCCTGGGCACGGATGGCTGCTCGCTCCCACCCCAGATCTTTTAGAGCCGCAACTTGGCCACGCAAACTGGCTGCCAATCCCGGGTTTAACTGTATTGCACGCGTGTATGCTCTAAGCGCAGCCTCAGGTTCACCAGCATCCCGATGAACATGGCCCTCCTCCTGATGAGCGCGGCCGTGGGAAGGGGATAACCGCTTGAGCTGTTCCAACGTGTCAAGAGCCCCTCGACTGTCGCCACTGTAACGTTGGGCAACTGCCAGCATATAGAGCGCCTCGGTATCTTCAGGCGCACTGGATAGAATGTTCTGCAGATCTGTAAGCGCCGAAGAGAAACTCCGCTCAACAATCTTCCGCTTCACTTCCGTCAGATTGGTACCGGCGCTTTCAATGGTTTGTTTCATCGGCTTATTTCGAAAGCTCCATCCCGGACGCCTTCGCGCCCTTCATTCAGGGCGCGGCTCGGTATGTTGAGATATGGTGAGGAATGCCTCAGAAGTCGAAAGAGGCTCGTAGGCCCGCCGTTCGAGGTCGTGCATAGGTCACCCGCTCCCGGTCAAAGACGAAGTTCCTCGCAAGCTCTGCATCTTCATCGAAGAGATTTTCAACAAACAGCTCGGCTGACCATTGGTTTTTTGCCAGGCCCATCGTCAGACCCACCAGCGTCCAGCTGTCGACTTCCGAATTGTTGATGACCACCACGTCGCTCTGCGCACTGGAGGAAAACGACACACTCGGCATGACGTGAGCGGTCAGGCCTGAGTTCAGATACCACTCGTAACGCGCCCGCAGGTTTCCCTGATAGTCCGGCGCGTACGCCAAGTCGTCGCCTTCGCGCACATCGTCGGTCGGCGTCTTAACATCGGTGATCTCAGTATCGAGAATCGAGAAGGCACCACTCAGGGTCAGATTAGCAGTGGCATTCCACACGACGTCGCCTTCGAAACCTTTGATTTCAGCGTCGGCGGCGTTGTCAGAAAAGAACAGATTGGTAATGCTCGGATCGAAAATCGTAGTTTGCAGATCGCTGATGTCCACGTAGAAGATACTGCCATTGAAGCGCAGCGTACGATCGAACAGATCGAGCTTGAACCCTGCCTCCCAATTATCTACTTCATCAGTTTCCAGCGCGAAGGGTACGGTGTATCCGTTCGGCCCAGCGGCGCCACCGGGACGATTCAACAGACCGGGGCGAAAACCCTGAGACCAGGTTGCATAGAAAAGGTAGTCCTCCGTGGGCGTCCAGGCCGCTGTAAACTTACCGATGACACCGTCTTTCTCTGCTGAATCCGGAGCCAGAAGCGCGCCGACTACCGACGCTGGCGTGTCAGGATCGTCAATGTCGTCCAGGGTATATGTGATCTGGGGGGTGGCGCAGGTACTGGTGAAGGTAAACTCTCCATCGCCATTGTAGAGATCGGCAATATCGGTGCCGAAGGCATTGATGTCAGCCGCAGCGCCTGAGTTACAGAATGAGCTGTTGGCACTGCCGTCAAACTCAACCTCGATGTCGTAGTAACGGGCGCCTGCCGTAACCGACCAGGCTTCGTTGATATCCCAGGTCAACTCACCGAACACGCCCTTCTGCTTGTCTGTGCGCTTTACATCGTTGCGGAAAATAACACCTTCAGGAAACGCGCCCGAATCTGACCGGTACCCGGTATCGAATGCGAAATTCGGTGCAAACGGTCCGAACGGCTCCGCCGCGACCGAACCGGGGTAAGTGAAATCATTGCGCTCTTTCAGTTCAAGATCACTATAGAACAATCCACCCGTGGCACGTACCGCGTACTCCATCGGTGTGGTGACCCGAATTTCGTGGGACCAGACTTCGGTATCTGTGCTGGAGTCGACGAAGAGATTCGGAGCCTGACAGGTTCCACTCGGGTCCGCATCGCCCGGATAAGATACTGACCCATCGCAGATGTAGTAGGGCAAGTACTGACCAACAAACAGGTAATCGGTGTAGTCGACCATCTGGTCCGTGTCTCGATCGGTATAGGCGCCCGTGTAGAGTACGTTCAACGCGGCAATTCGCCCTTCAATGGTCCAGTTGACGTTGGTGAAATCATCGTCGGTGTCATCATCAGAAAACCGCTGAATTTCCATATCGTCCAGATCCGGGTCAGCAAAGAAGACGCCATCAGCATCCAGAGTCTGCCGCATGACGGAGGCGTTAACGCTCCAGTCTTCGTTTACGTCCCAAAGCGCGCTCAGACGTCCGCCCTGATAGGTTGTCTCATTGATATCTTTTTTCCTGCGCGAGTCAGCCTCCAGAAAGGTAACTCCGCTCAGATCATCCCCCGCCTGAAATCCGGCGCGATTCTCCGATACCGGCACACCGTTGTCCCGCACTGTGCCAGCCGGTCGGAAACGCGCGCTCTCGCTGGCATCGCGCGTGCCATCGACGCTATCGATGTAACCACCCTGCTTATCGTTGTAACCCACCAGCCGCAACGCAAAGTTGTCGGCCACGGAGAGATTGAACATCGCTTCGATATTGCGGCTGGGGTCACCACCTTCGGTAAAGGCAGTACCAGCATCAATGCTGCCGTAAGTGTCGGTCGTGTCCGGTTTGTTGGTAATCAGCCTTACATTACCGGCCTGGGAACTCGCACCAAACAAGGTACCCTGCGGGCCGGACAGCACCTCAATCCGGTTGAGGTCTGCGGCATAGACATCCAGATTACGTCCGGGTTGAGCCAGCGGCTGCTCATCGAGATAAAAGGCGACGTTAGGTGCCAGACCAGCTACACCCGCCGTCGTCAGGTTGGGTGTGGTCGACGCCAGCCCGCGAATATAGATGGTGTTCTGTCCCGGACCACTACCTCCTGCGGTAACGCCAGGCAATTGGATCAGGTAGTCCTGGAAGTTTGAGATTCCCAGATCGTCCATATCTTGACCAGTAAGCGCCTGAACAGCGACCGGCACGTCCTGCAGTGGCATGGCTCGCTTTGTCGCCGTTACGACAATTTCTTCAATCTCTCGGACTTCCTGTCCAGTCGCGTATGCGGTTGACATCGTAGCTATGGCGGTGATGACCGCCTGGCTGATTTTGCTGCGCTCAAAATGCAAGAATTCTCTCCATAATTGTTAGTGCTCTAACGATCAAATTGGGTGTTGAGCAGCTCATTCTTCTTAAAACAAACCGAAGTCTAACAAGACTATCCTAAGATTTCATTTCAACTCTAAGTAATGCACAGAGAATGGTTGTCAATGAATGATCTACCGAGCGAAATCACCTGGTCTGCGGCAACGCAATTTGCACGCCTGATGCCTGCTGATTCACGCACAAACGACAAAGGAGCAAGCCATAGCTCAGGAATTTTAGTGCCATAATCTACTGCCGGGATGACGGCGGTCGCGCTACTATCGGCCGGGGACTAAGCAACCACGTCCAAGGAGTTCATCATGACGATTCAGATCAAACCGTTCGCTGCGGCACTGGCACTGTGGTGCACACTGACCGGGACGGTCGCTGCAGCGCAGGATGCGTCAACCATACACCTGGACGTATATAAATCGCCCACCTGCGGTTGCTGCACCCTCTGGATCGACCACATGGCCGAAAACGGCTTCACCAGCACAGCCCACCACCCGGAAGAACTCGGGGCCCTCAAGCGCGAGCTTAATGTGCCCGTTCGTTACGGCTCCTGTCACACCGGCGTAAGCAGAGAAGGCTTCGTGTTCGAAGGTCATGTTCCTGCCCGGTACGTGCGGCAATTCCTGAACAACCCCCCCGAGGACGCGCTGGGTCTCACAGTGCCGGCGATGCCGGTCGGCAGCCCAGGCATGGAGTACAAAGAACAGTTCATGCGCTACGACGTCCTGCTGCTAAAAGCAGACGGAAGTGCGGAGGTATATGCGTCCGTCGAGTCTTACCAGCAGCAGTTTGACTGACCGAACGCGTCAGGCCGCGGGTTAGCCCAGACTGGCGAGAAACTCCTCGCCGGTCATGCGCTGATGATCACCGGCAAATTCGTAGCCGGGCGGTTTCTCATCCACGAAGATTTCTCCGCTTAAAGTCAGACCGGACTGATCGTCCAGAGCGCCCATCCAGACCATGTACTGCGGCGGCTCCGTGAGAAGATAAAACAGGTTAGTTCCGCACTGCTGACAGAACCCTCGCTGGGCCCAGTCTGAAGAGGCAAACAACCGCAACTGCTCATCCTGCTGAAATTCCAGACCCGCCACATTGACCGCAAGCCCGGGACCACCCGACCAGCGACGGCACATGGTGCAATGACAGGCATGCACTTCAGAACTGACATCAATTGCAGTGAACTTCACCGCCCCACAAAGACATGATCCAGACCGATTCATCAGGTTTCTCCTCATCTCAACGCAGCGTTCAGCCAGGCAGCCGAAGTATGCATCAACACTCCTGACAGCATTATGTCAGCAGATCAGGCAGCCGTTCGTCAGCCGCATAGGCGCGGATATTCGCCAGCGCACACATGCCCATCGCGGTTCTCGTTTCCACAGTTCCGCTGCCCATATGGGGCAATGCCACCAGATTTTCACACTCGAGTAATTCAGCCGGAACTCTGGGCTCGTGTTCAAAGACGTCGAGTCCGGCAGCCGCGATCCCACCGCTCCGCAATGCCGCAGTCAACGCCGCCTCATCAATCAGATCGCCCCGCGCCGTGTTGATCAGAATGCCGGACGGACCCAGCAACGCCAGGCGCCGCTGATCGATCAGATGGAAGGTTTCCGCAGAACTCGGCGCATGCAGCGACACGAAGTCTGAACGCTGTAACAGTTCATCAATCGGCAGCTGCTCAGCCTGCAGCTCATTGAGGTGTTCTGCCGGCACTTCGGAGCGTGAGTTCAGCAGCACCTTCATTCCGAAGCCGAAGCGCGCCCGCCGTGCAGTCGCCAGGCCAATCCGTCCGGCACCAATGATGCCGAGGGTTTTGCCACTAACCCGACTGCCCAGCAGGTGTGTTGGACGCCAGCCGGACCAGCCCCCGGAACGAAGTTCCCGTTCACCCTCACCCGCTCTGCGGGCGGTCATCAGCAACAGCGTCATCGCCAGATCTGCCGTGCAGTCAGTTAACACTCCAGGGGTGTTGGTCACCGCGATCCCGGCGGCCGCGGCAGCCTCAAGGTCAATATGATTGAACCCCACGCCAAAATTGGCCAGCAGTTTGACCCGCAGGTCGGGAACATCGAATACGCTGGCGTCCAGACGATCGGTGACCGTGACGCCGACCACGTCGACCTGCTCCATCAGAGTTTTAAGCTGCTGCTGGTTTAACGGATCATCAGCGGTATTGCGGTGCAGAGTGAACTCCTGATCGAGCAGGTCTTCCACCTCGTCAGGCCAACGCCGGGTCAAAGCAACCTCAAGCATCCGGCTTGCGCGTATCGAGCTGGGCTTTTCTGGTCTGGTAAAAGTCACTCAAATCAGCAAAGCCAGGTTCCTTCTCGAAGGTCTCCCGGGTCCAGTTCAGCAGCGCTTCATCAGAAAGCGTGGTATCCCAGGGTCGGGCCTGGGGCTGCTGGACGTGCCAGGGAGTATCACAGAAAACCTCCAGACCGTTACCTTCAGGGTCGTTGCAGTAGATGGACCAGGCGTTGCCATGTGTCAGCGGATTCAGCTTATCGGCTCTGCCATCTGTTTGTAGCAGCGTAATCATCTGCCTGACGTCACCGAGCGAGTCTACGCGGAACGCGAAATGATTGACCGAGTTGGACGCCTGGTCATCCTGCCGGGTATTCAGAAAAGCCAGCTGATGATGATCAGTTGCGACCTGACTTAAAAAAACGATTTCAGGCCCGCCGGACGGTCCCAGCGGACCGCGATCAGTTATCTCGAAACCGAGCACCTGACTATAGAAATCGAGCATGAGCTCCATGTCGCGAACATAAACCACCGCATGTGACCATCGCAGCTGCATCTGTAAATCTCCCCAGGGGACTCGTGAATGCCCCTCTCATCGATGCGCACCAGTATACAATCGAATCTGAAAGCAGCGCAGGAGCGACAGATGAGAGGCGGTCAGGTGTTCATGGAAGCGTTAGCGCTTCACGGTGTCGATGCAATTTTCGGTAATCCGGGTACCACAGAAAATCCTCTGCTGGACCGGCTTATCGACTATCCGGACATTGGCTATGTTGTGGCACTGCACGAAGGTGTCGCTGTCGGCGCTGCCAGCTTCTACGCTCAGGCGACCGGTCGTCCGGCGGTTGTCAATCTGCACGTCGCGCCGGGGCTGGGTAATGGCATCGGCATGATCTACGGCGCGCTGAAAGCACAATCGCCCCTGATCATTACCGCCGGAGCCCAGGACACCCGCATGCGCCTGACCGAGCCGTTACTGTCCCACGACCTGGTTGCAATGGCTGAACCAGTAGTCAAGTGGGCAGCGCAGCCCGCGACCGCAGACGAAATCGGGCCCATCCTGCAACGGGCGTTCAAAATTGCCACCCAGGCACCAGCAGGCCCGGTTTTCGTTGCGCTGCCTGTTGATGTGATGGAACAGGAGACCCAGATCCACGCCACCCGCAGCGGCGCTCTGAGTGATCCAACCGCAAGCCCCATGGCGATTGACCAGGCTGCCGCATTAATCCTGGGCGCTGAGAATCCCGCGATCATCACCGGTGACGAACCAGCCCGGGAAGGCGCTTTCGAGTCTGTGGTACGGCTTGCAGAAACCATCGGCGCGCCGGTATTTCACGAAGGGCTGCACGCCCAGGTCAGCTTCCCCAACAGGCATCCCAGCTATGCCGGACGGGTGCCGTTCGAAGCCGCCGCAACCGCGAAACTACTGGCCGGCCACGACCTGGTGATTCTGCTCGGCGGCAGTTTTTTCGAAGACGTCTGGTTTGACGGCGTCAGCGCGTTTCCCGACGGCGCCAGCGTCCTGCAGATCAACGCGGACGCTGCCCGAATAGGCCGGAACTTTCCGGTCACGCTGGGACTCGCAGGGCACAGTGCGCTGATTCTCCCGGCATTGAATACCGCCCTTGAGCAGGCAGATGACGTCTGGCGCGATGCGGCATCAGAACGTAATCGGAACCTTGCCGCCGCCCATGAGCAAGTTGCCACATCCGCCACAGCCCAGTTAAAGAAACTCTGGGACTCAAGCCCCATGTCACCCGCCCGGGCACTGCACGAAATCAGCCTGGCGCTACCCGAGCAGACAATTGTGGTCGATGAATCCATCACCACGTCGCTGGAAGTTGGCGGTCGCCTCAACTACGCACAGCCGGGCGACTACTATGGTGCTCGTGGTGGCGGCATCGGCCAGGGCATCGCCGGTGCGCTGGGTGTACAGCTTGCGCATCCGGACCGGCGGGTCATCGCCATTTCCGGCGACGGCTCCGCGATGTACAGCGTCCAGGCTTTCTGGAGCGCTGCTCATCACAATCTGCCGATCGTGTTCATCATTCTCGCCAACCGGGAGTATCGGGTACTGAAACACAACCTGGACATTTACCGGGCCCGCTTTGAGATCGGTTCGAACAAACCTTACCCGCACATGGATTTAGGCAACCCGGCACTGAACTTCCCGGCGATGGCCAGTGGCATGGGGGTTGAGGGCGAAGTGGTCGAAAACCCCGACGACATTGCTGCAGCGTTGAGCCGCGCCTTCAATGCCAATGCAGCGCGCGTGCTGGAAATTGTCATATCCGGGAAACCGTGACGCAGTACGATTGAACGACACGCAGCCGTCCGCGTATCCTGACGAGGATACACAAGCGCTGACGAGCAGCAGTGTGAAACAGCAAAACCAACCAGATACAGGGATCTAACAACTCACCCATGGCCACCAAGACGGAATGGTATGAATACCTCGTTGATTCTCTCGAAGCCGAAGAATCGGGCGGCGAGCTGCACAACGCCAAGCCGCTGCAGCCTGGAACGGAAATAAGTGACAAGCTGATCCGGCAGTACTTTGTCAAAAACGAATATCCCTATGCCACCCGCCTGGACATGAAGTCCTACTACCAGCAGAAGCTGGCGCTGCAGATAGAACTGGTCAAACTGCAGAACTGGATTAAAGACACCGGCAGCCGTGTCGTGCTGGTATTCGAAGGCCGGGATGCGGCCGGTAAAGGCAGCACCATCAAGCGCTTCATGGAACATCTCAACCCGCGCGGCGCCCGGGTTGTGGCGCTGGTCAAACCAACGGACGAAGAACGCGGACAGTGGTACCTGCAGCGCTATGTGCAACACCTGCCGACCACCGGGGAGATCGTCTTCTTCGATCGCTCCTGGTACAACCGTGCTGGCGTCGAGCGGGTCATGGGTTTCTGCACCGATGACGAGTACAACGAGTTCGTCCGCCAGGCACCTCGCTTTGAACGGATGCTGGCTCGCAGCGGTATCCACATGATCAAGTTTTATCTTTCCGTGAGCCGCGAAGAACAGGCGCGCAGATTCAATGAGAGAGAAATTAACCCGCTGAAACGCTGGAAGCTGTCCCCGATCGACAAAGAAGCCCAGGCGCGCTGGGATGACTACACCGAGGCAAAAGAAGCCGCATTCCGCAAGACCGATATTCCTGAAGCGCCCTGGATCATCGTCAAATCCGAAGACAAAATGCGCGCGCGCCTGGAAACCATGCGCTACGTGCTGCAACAGTTCGACTACGAAGGCAAAGATAAAAAAGTCGCCGTCCCACCAGATCCTCTGGTGCTGGCCGCGGCCGCCGACGTGCCTAAATTCCGCGTTGACTGAGGCTGGGCTGGAGCTACGGTTGTAGTCGTTCGATACGCCAGCCGGATGAAATACGAGTGTAGCGGAATCTATCGTGCAGGCGTCCTTCCCGACCCTGCCAGAACTCAAAAGCCTCAGGACGCAGCAGATAACCGCCCCACTGATCCGGCACCGGCACCTGCTCCATTGGATATTGTCTGCCGGCCTGCTCGAGCGCCGCTTCAAGCGCCGCACGATCTGAGATCGGACTGGACTGGTCTGACGCGCTGGCAGCCAGTCTGCTGGTATAGGGCCGGCTTTCGAAGTATTCCCGGGAGGTGGCGGCAGGCACCTTTACCACCGTTCCAGTCAATCGGACCTGGCGATCCAGTTCCCGCCAGTGAAATAGCGCCGACGCCACCGGATTGGCTGCCAGATCGTGACCTTTCTGGCTTCGATAATCGGTAAAGAAAGAGAAACCTTCTGCATCGCAGGATTTCAGCAGCACAATGCGAACCGATGGGACCGCTTCGGGAGAGGCGGTAGCCAGCGCCATCGCTGTGGCGTCCTTCAGATCCAGTTCGAGGGCAAGCTCCAGCCAGCCGCGAAACTGGATCAGCGGATCCGCCTCGAGCTGGGCGCGGCGCAGTTCACCCGAACGATATTCGCGGCGGTGGCTATCGAGACTCATGACCTGGCCATAGTGCTGAGACACTCTGTCAGGTATAAACAATGATATGCTATTTTTTGCATCGTATAGTTCTATATAACGCTTTTAATATATTTAGAGGCTCTATAAAACTAGTCTGAAGAATTCTGCTCCGCCAGAGCCTCCTGCTCGAGCAGCCTGGCACCGCGCAGAATTCCACCCAGCGCATAGTTACCCTCGTGGCAGGCATATTCGTAAACCTGCTGATCACTGGCAGGCCACGGGTACTCTCCCGACCAGGCTGTCTCCCAGTTGGGATCTTCCACGGTGAACTGATACAGCAGGGTCGACGCATCAATCCTTGAGAACCGCTCCACTACGTGCAGATCTTCCGATGCGCCACGCAGCGCGGTCTGAGCCCTGAAGTTGATGGTTTCCACTACCAGCGTGTCATCTTCCCAGTGACCGATGGAATCCCCCATCCAGCTGCGAATTTCCGCGGGTCGATGTTCGGAGTTCAGGCGGATCACCCGGGCATCATGGTTCATCTCGTTGAGAATCATCACATAGTCATCAGTCTGCACGATGCGCTTCATGTTGTTGTACATCACCGGCAACGCGGGTGGTCCAGCTGTGGATCCAAAGCCCATGATGCAGCGTTCACCCAGCGGCCGCAGCTCTGGATCGTCATAGGGGCCAACCGGCATGTCCAGCCACCAGGCGGTACCGGTGTTTTCGCGAAAGAATCCGGCGCGCTCGGCTGCTCGTCGCTTGCCCTCCTGAGACGGCGACGGCAGTCGGCCGTTTTCCGGCGACACGATGATGGACGTTCGATATTCACCGTCGAGCTGAAAATTGCTGTCGCCGAGATCCACATAGAAGGTGTTGTAGCCACCCACCCCACCGGCTGCTGCAGCAAAACCGGGAATGGCAAATTCAGTGCCACCGGCTTCAGGCGCTTCGCGATCTGGATCACTCGGCTGCGAACCAGCTTCCAGATTCTTTGCCCAGTACGCGGCGATGCCTTCAGCTTCCGCCTGGCTGATGGTCTTTTTCTCGCCAAACTGTTTGGGTCGCTGCAGTTGGGTGAGCGTGGCGACATCGTAGGTGCCACTGAGATCGGGTTGCTGCGCCTGAGCCAGAGGAGACTGGACAAGTACGCTCAGCAGCATCAGCGCACTGCATGCGCGGGCGATGCGCCGGGTAACAGAATGTTTGGAGTGTAGGGTCGGCCGGAGAGGCATCCGTCAAATTCCTGATGACACGAAGCGGCTGGCCAGCATAAGTCCGGACCCTAATGAAGTCCACGCAGGCTGCGGTCAACGCGAGCTGTGAGCGCTACACACATTCCGACCATCCACCCGATCAGACACGTTCGCAGGAAGCTTTGCCAGGTCTGGCATTTTGCCGGATGATGGCTGGCGTGTTCATCTGTGCCGAGTAGTCCTCACCATCACCCGTTCCGTCCAGCTTCGGTTGCTTGTTCCTGTGGCAGTTGTCCTCTATGCACTACTGCACACCGGCGCCTCCGCTCGCGCCGATACCGGTCAGGAACAACTCATCAGCCTCGGCCAGCAGCTGTTCTTTGATGCCAACCTTTCCTTCAACCGGTCAGCGTCCTGCGCAACCTGCCACAATCCTGCTACCGCCTACTCCGACAATCGCCACAACGCGAGTTCAGCCCCGGCAACCTCCGCAGCGGTCTCATTGGGCGCTGACGGTCAGTCGCTGGGGGACCGAAATACCCCGACGCTGACCTATGCTGCGATGACTCCGGACTTTCACATCCGCCGGGACGGCACTTTTATCGGTGGTTTCTTCAGCGACGGCCGTGCTGCGACCCTTGCCCTGCAATCGGAACAGCCCATTCTCGACCCGCTGGAAATGGCAATGCCCGATCGTGCAGCGATTGCCGAACGGCTGCGGGAAAACGCCCATTATCTTTCTGAGCTACGCCGACTGCTTGGTCCTGCCGCAGTCGGCGACGATCAATCACTGGTCGCAGGGGCGCGTCAGGCCATTGCCGCATTCGAGCGCTCGAAGGAATTCTTTGCCTTCGATTCGAAATACGATCGCTATCTCGCCGGTGAGTACCAGATGACCAGGGACGAAGCCATTGGTCGGGAGCTGTTCTTTTCTGATCTCACCAACTGTCGCAACTGCCATCTCGCCCACCCCGATAAAATATCCAGACGCGAAACCTTCAGCAATTTTCAATACCACAATGTCGGCACCCCGGTGAATCAGCTCGCCCGCAAAGCTAATGGTCTGGGTAGCACATTTGTGGATGCAGGACTGGCGGCAAATCCACAGACAACAGCCGAGCAGGTCGGTAAGTTTCGCGTGCCATCTTTGCGCAACGTTGCCGTGACTGCACCCTATATGCACAACGGCGTCTTTGCCCGGCTGGAGACAGCGGTGGTGTTCTACGGACGCCACCTCGCCAGCAACTCAATCGCTGAGATCAATCCGGAAACCAGAGTGCGCTGGCAACCACCCGAAGTGGCAGACACCGTCGACGACCGTTTCCTGCCTCAAGGCCAGCCGCTGGAACACAATCGCGTCCGTCAGCTTGTTGCCTTCCTGAGAACACTCACCGACCAACGTTACGAACACCTGCTGGAGCCCTGATGATCAGAAAGCTCATTATAGTCAGCCTGTTTCTGATTTCAGGCACCATCGGGGTGCTGTGGATTGGCGCAGTGACCTCACTCGATCACAATCGACAGCACACCTCGGTAACCGCAGCACTGCCAGAGTTCGACGCTCTAGCGGCGAAACAACCAACTGCCAGACTGTTTCAGCTCGAAGCCAATGGCTACGTGTTCCGTACCCGCGCAGCAGGTTTTCCCGGCCGGGCTGGCAACGTGATCCTGCTGCACGGTTTCCCCGAAACATCCATCATGTTTGATGACACCATGACCACCCTGGCCGCCGCCGGCTATGCGGTTGTCGCCTTCGACCAACGCGGTTATTCGCCCGGTGCAAGACCTGAGGCGGTTTCCGACTATTCGGTCGACCGTCTGGTGAGTGACGTTCGCGCCGTTGCTCGCGCAGTTGGTTTTGATCACTATCACCTGGTTGGCCACGACTGGGGGGCTGCGGTCGGCTGGACGCTGGTGATGGAGGATGCCCAGGATGTGGACTCATGGAGCGCTCTGTCGATTCCTCATCTCAAAGCCTATCGAGAAGCCATGCGCAGCGATCCGGATCAACAGCAGCGCAGTAGCTACATCAGTTTCTTTCGCTTGCCCTGGTTGCCGGAAACGCTGTTCAGCTTCAACAGACTGAATCTGCTGGTCACCAGTGTCTACGCCGATCATGAAGCTCGAATCATGGACGAGTATCTGCAGGTCCTGGCAGAACCAGGAGCGCTCACTGCTGCGCTGAACTGGTATCGTGCCGGTGATCTCACGGCCGAGACAGATGACTCAGCTGCTCAGCTGGAACCGAAGATCGATATTCCCGTGCTGCTGGTCTGGGGCACCGAAGATCCGGTAGTGGGGCAACGGGCACTGGCTGCGCAACAGCAATACCTGCTTGGTGACTACCGCGAAGTCGCCCTGGATACCGGTCACTGGCTATTGCAGACGCGGAGCGCGGCGACCATTGCGGCTATCGTCAATCACATCAGCACTGTCGAACAGAGCAGCATCAACGATCAATCGTATTGATCAGCCCGCCGCAACCAGGCCATCGGATATTCGAGGTCGCGTTCATTGCGCCCGGCAGGCAACAGATCGAGCAGCTGATAAGTAACATTCAAAGCATCAAGCCCTCGAGCGTAAACCGAATAGGTGTGATAGACGTGCCCATCGTCAGCTTTTGCAAACACGCTAATCCCGGGCGCGTGTTCGCCGTAGTGGTGACCGGGCTGAAAGTTGTATGCGGTCTCACCCGCCGCAAGCTGATCGGGGGTATAGAAGACATGGTAATCATTGCTGAAGCTAGAGTTGCGCGCTGACACCCAGCGATGTTTCCAGCCCATCCGCTGGCGGTAGTCCAACAGGTTTGCCAGCGGTGCCTGAGAGACCGCAACAAAGGCTGCGTCCCGTGCTGGCAGATGAGCCAGCGCACCTTGAAAACTGTCACTCCAGAACGAACAGCTCGAACAGCCTTCGCTCCAGTCTGCGCCATACATGAAGTGCTGGACAATCAGCTGGTCGTGCTCGCCAAACAGATCAGCCAGCGACACTGGACCTTCAGGCGACTCAAACCGATAGCTCTCGGTGACTTTGACCCAGGGTAGTTGGGTGCGCAGTTTCGTCACCTCATCACGCAGCCGGGTAAGCGCCTTTTCTCGCTCCAGCAGCTCGCGCCGGGCCACCAGCCATTGTTCCAGGGTTGCCGTGTTGCCTGTTTTCATGCTGTTCCCCTTTACCTTTTGCCCTTGGACCCCTGGTCCACTGTCCCTGCTGACCCCAATCGCCTGGATAATGATTCAAACTTCACTACCAAACCAGGGTCGATCCAGGGGCCTTTCAACACCACACTTTCAGGAATATATTACTATCCACCCATTCCAGAGGAATTTGTATAAATTGCGCGGCTCAATTCAACGGGAGCACTCAAAGTCATGGGGTACCTTGCAGATATCGAAACCAACGCCGGTGAGCTGAAAGGCCACGAAAACTGGCGCGCCATCAATCCAGAATACGTCACCCGCATGCAGCTGCAGAATCGCTTCCGCGACGGTATCGAAATTGCTCAGTACACGGCGGATATCATGCGCAAAGACATGGCCCGCTATGATTCCGATCCCAGCCAGTACACCCAGTCCCTGGGCGCCTGGCACGGCTTCATCGCTCAGCAGGAGATGATGTCTGTTAAAAAACACCTGAAGTCTCTCGACCGTCGCTACATCTACCTGTCCGGCTGGATGGTTGCTGCCCTGCGTTCGCAGTTCGGTCCTCTCCCGGACCAGTCCATGCACGAAAAGACCACGGTGTCTGATCTGATCGAAGAGATTTACACCTTCCTGCGCCAGGCAGATGCCCGCGAACTGCGTCATATGTTCATCGAGCTCGACGAAGCCCGTGCCAATGGCGGTGACGTCAACGCAATCATTGATCGCATCGATAACTTCGAAACCCACGTGGTACCGATCATCGCGGACATCGACGCCGGCTTCGGCAACGAAGAAGCCACCTACCTGCTGGCCAAACGCATGATCGAAGCGGGTGCCTGCGCGATTCAGATCGAAAACCAGGTATCAGACGCTAAACAGTGTGGACACCAGGCCGGTAAAGTCACCGTACCGCACGAAGATTTTGTCTCCAAGATAAACGCGGTCCGCTACGCATTCCTCGAACTCGGTATCACCAATGGCATCATCGTTGCTCGCACCGACTCACTTGGCGCCGGTCTGACCCAGAAGATTCCGGTCTCCATCGAACCTGGTGATCTCGGCAGCAAATACAACGATTTCCTGGAAGTTCAGGCAATCAACGATCTTTCAGAGTTGAATGAAGGCGACGTAACCATTCATCAGGGGGGCCAGCTGTGCAAACCAACCCGTCTGGACAATGGTCTGTATGCGTTCAAAGAAGACACCGGCTTCGACCGGGTCGTGCTGGATTGCATCACCAGTCTGGAACACGGCGCTGATCTGCTGTGGATCGAGACCGAAAAGCCCAACCTGCTGCAGATCAAAGAGATGGTTGACGCAGTAAGGGAAGTTCGTCCGGAAGCCAAGCTTGTGTACAACAACTCACCGTCATTCAACTGGACGATGAAGTTCCGTCAGCAGGTATTCGAAGAGTGGCAGGCAGCAGGCAAAGACGTATCCGCTTATCCGGATCCAGCGGTAAACGAACGCGGTCTGATGGCCGTCGAGATTGACGATACCGAACTCGGCCAGGAAGCGGATCGACTGATCCAGAACTTCCAGAAGGACGCCGCCGCACATGCCGGTATCTTCCATCACCTGATCACCCTGCCAACCTATCACACCGCGGCGCTGTCTACCGACGTGCTCAGTGAAGGTTACTTTGGTGAACTTGGCATGCTCGCCTACGTGCGGGACGTTCAGCGCCAGGAAATCCGCCGCGATCTGGCTGCTGTGAAGCACCAGGATCTGGCCGGCTCCAACATCGGCGACGATCACAAGGAGTACTTCCTGGGTGAGAAAGCGCTGCTTGCCGGCGGTACCGCCAACACGATGAACCAGTTCTGACACAAACAGAACCGCTCATCGACAAGTAGAGAAACGGCGGCATTGAGCCGCCGTTTTTCGTTCCGCCGCGCTTATTATTTCGCCGCGGGCGCTTCCACAATCGTGAAGCTGACCTGGCCGAAGTCTCCATAGTCGGCGACATAGTGTCCAGGCAGCGCTGGCGCCGGTTGACCACAGGTGCCGGTCATCAGCAGCATCCCCTGCTCTATCGGCAGGCCTCGCAGCGCCGCTTCTTCAAGCATCCACGGCAGCGCCCGTTCGGGGCCACCCAGCGCCTCCTGCATTGAGGCTTCGTTGATCAGTTCGCCGTCACGACTCAGCTGTACGCGAACATCATTGAATGTGTTCCGCCAGGGCTGCTGAGATCCACGGATAAAGCGATAGGCGCCGAGATTTCCGGCTACCAGATTAGCGGCTGTGAGATCCTGCGGCCGGGCGAAGTTCGCGCACGCAAACTCGATGGCCGGGCCGGCGGACAGCGGGTTGCCTGCGCCATCAATGAGGATGCCGATCTCACACTCAATGACCGACTCTGGATTGACCGTGATTGGATCGTCGGGATCCAGGGACCCGAACGCATAGAGTTCACCCATCAGCCCATGGGTCAACCCGAAGTGTTTACGGGCGGCAGCCGTGGTCACCCCCGCTTTTAGCCCGGCAATACCCCCGGGTGATACCTTCCGGACCAATTCCACTTGAACTTGATAGGCCTGTTCCAGAGTCAGGGTTTCAGTGATCGCCGGCAGCGGCTTATCCGCGACGATAGCCTTCGCCATCTGTGCGACCAGAGGCTGGTGGGAATCCGTCAAATCCTGTTTCTCCTGCTCATCCACAACAACCCAAGATGACACAGCGCCGGGCAAACGCAAACTGGTACACTTGTCTCCCGCATATTACTCCCTGAGCCATGCATTTTCTGAATCGGATCAACATCTCAACCAAGGTTTTCCTCGGTTTTGGCATCATTCTCGGGCTGCTGCTGACTATCTCCATTGTCAGTCTGGTTGGACTGCTGCGCGCGGAAGACAATCTGAAGAGCTACCGCTCCCTGGCGCGCCAGACTAACGCCGACGGCCGCGTGCAGGCCAATATGCTGATGACCCGGATCTATGCCAAAGACTTCATCATCAGCGCCAATGCCGAGAACATCGATAAGATTCAGGATCGGGCCGAACTGACGATTGCGATGCTTGCTGAAGCTCGCGACTTAACCGACAACTCGGGCTACCAGCTGATACTCGACGCGGCGGACCAGGAACTGGCGACCTATGTCAGATACTTTGGCCTGGTAACCGAACTTCAGGCCACACGCGACGATATCGTCTTCAATCGTCTGAACGTCGTTGGTCCACAGATGGAATCGAACCTGACCGCCATCATGGACAGCGCATTTGAAGATGGTGATACCGAAGCGGCCTACCGCGGTGGCATCACCATGCGCAATCTGCTGCTGGCCAGACTTTACGCCAATCGTTTTCTTATTCAGAACGACGATGACTCTTATCGACGAGTAATCGTCGAATTCGTCCAGATGGAAGACAATCTGGACTCGCTGCTGGACGCACTGGAAAATCCCCAGCGGGTTACTATTGCCAACCAGCTGCGAGAGGAGTTGAGACTCTATTCCCGGGCTTTCGAAGACGTACATGACGTGATCGTCAGCCGCAACGACATCATCCGTAATCAGCTGGATACGATCGGTCCAAAAGTCGCCGACCAGATCGAACGTTTGAAACTGGCTATCAAAGCAGAACAGGACGAACTTGGCCCGAAGGCTGAAGCCGCCACCAGTCAGGCCGTCTCACTGACGCTGTTCTTCGCGGTGGCGTCTATTCTGTTTGGCACACTGGCTGCCTGGCTGATTGGTTTTGGCGTATCCCGACCGATCCGCACCATGACCCGACATATGCGCGAACTGGCAGGCGGCGATCTCGAAACCAACGTCGACTTCCCTGACCGTGACGACGAAATCAGGGAAATGGCTGAAGCACTGGAAGTCTTTCGACGCAGCATGATTCAGGTTCGCGAACTCGCCGCTGAGCAGAGTCGAGCCACTGAAGAGATTCGACAAGCCAAGGAAGCCCTGGAAACGCTGAACGAAGAACTGGAAAACAAGGTCACTGCCCGCACCTCCGAGCTTGCAGCGGCAAGTGAAGCCGCCCAGGCAGCGAACCGGGCCAAGAGTACATTCCTGGCTAACATGAGCCACGAACTGCGCACCCCCATGAATGCCATCCTCGGCTACACCGAAATGCTGATGGAAGAAGCCGAGGACGTCGGTCAGGACGATTTCATCCCTGACCTTGAACGTATCCACGCCTCCGGCAACCATCTTCTGTCATTGATCAACGACGTACTCGATCTTGCCAAGGTCGAGGCCGGAAAGCTGGTCGCACTGGCCGAAGATTTCCCTGTGGAAGCGCTCATCGAAGAAGTCACCGCCACCGCACAACCATTGCTGAAGAAGAAGCAGAACACCCTGCACATCGACCGGCGTATGGAGCTTGGCGATCTGCACCAGGACAGATCAAAACTGATCCAGGCGCTGCTCAACCTGCTCTCCAACGCAGCCAAATTTACCGACAATGGCGATATCACTCTGAAGATCGATCGGTTTGCTCGCGGTGATAGTGAATATCTGCAACTGGCCGTGATTGATTCCGGCATCGGAATCCCAGAAGACAAGATCGATCAGATATTTGAAGAATTCGGCCAGGCGGATGACTCAACGACCCGGGACTATGGTGGCACCGGACTTGGGCTGCCGATCTCGCGCCGGCTGTGCCAGCTGCTCGGCGGCGACTTGACCGCGTCCAGCGAGCCCGGTGTCGGATCAACGTTTACCATCGAGATCCCGGTCGCGCTGCCTGGCTCAAAAAGAACAGCCGACCAGACTGTCGCCCCAACGCGCCACGACGATCGCATCCGGCTGGCCTCAGCCGCTCCCGCGGGCTCAACCATTTTGGTTATCGATGATGAAGAAGACGCCAGGACCATTGTCAGTCGACTGTTAACCCGCGATGGCTTTAATGTCGTCTGTGCGAGTTCGGGCGAAGAAGGACTTCGCCTGGCACATGAACTCAAGCCGGCCGTGATTACTCTGGACGTCATGATGCCCCAGATGGATGGGTGGTCAGTGATCAGAGCACTGAAGGCAGATCCACAGCTGCACGACATCCCCGTGATCATGCTGACAATGATGGAAGACAAGACCAAAGCCTACTCACTGGGAGCAACCGATTATCTGGTAAAACCGGTGGAACGCGAGCAGCTCAGGCGCGTGGTTTCCCGCTACCACACCCCGGAAAAATCAGCAACCGCACTGCTCGTTGATGACGATGAGGCGGTCCGTGACACGGTGTCACACGCACTGACGGGTAGCGGCTGGAATGTGCGACAGGCAAGCAATGGTCAGGAGGCGCTTGACAGTCTTACCGACGCAACACCAACACTTATCCTGCTCGATCTGATGATGCCGGTTATGGACGGGTTCGATTTCCTGATCGAAAAACAGGCTGACGCCCGCTGGAGAGACATTCCGGTCATCGTACTCACAGCCAAGGATCTCAGCGAAGAAGAGAAACGGGTGTTAAGTGGGCGGGTGGAGCAGGTATTCGAGAAGGACGCTCAGTCACACGAAGACCTGCTCGGGCTGGTCAGCGAACTCGCTCGAAAGGCCAGCTAGCCCTTCAGCTATCAAACCTCAGCCCGAAGGCAATATTACCCCGCTCATATTGTTTTGAACCGCGCAGCGGGATCTCGACAAAACCAACGCTCTTATAGAGACCAATTGCAGGAGTAAGCGAAGTGTTGCAGATCAGAAAAACCTCGTCAGCCGCCAACTGACGCGCACGCGCAAGCAGCGCCACCAGCACCTTGCGCCCGACCCCGGCAGCCCGGAGGTTTTTGTCGACCGCCATCTTGGTCACTTCAAAACAACCGGGAGCCTCATAGCGCAGCGCACCAACACCAACCGTCCGGTCACCCTGCTGAGCAATCAGGATCACCCCGCCATCGGCGAGCAGCGACGATTCCGGATCACTCAGCTGCTCACGATCAGCTGACTCAACTGCAAAGTATTCCTCGATCCAGGCGAGGTTCAGATCGCGGAAGGCGGCATGATGTTGTGGTGTGTAATCCACAATCACCACTTCGTCAGCAAGAGGCTTGTTCATCAGACTGCCAACCAGCGTTTCAGCGTGATATCAGCGTTGTGCCTGCAGCTTGACCGCTGTGCCATAAGCAAGCAGCTCTGCCGCACCCTGCATCACCGGCGAGGTAACAAAACGGATTGCGACGATGCCATCCGCACCCAGCGCGTTGGCTTCGGCAATCATCCTATCGAGAGACTGCTCCCGCGCTTCAGCCAGCATCTTGGTGTATTCGCCGATCTCCCCACCTACCAGGTTACGCAGCCCGGCGATGATATCCTTGCCGATGTGTCTGGCTCGAATGGTGTTACCGCGGACCAGCCCAAGGGTCTGCAGCACAGTCATATCATTGAATTCATCCTGCGTGGTCATGTGCACGGCTACTTCTCCACGTTCTTGTCGTAGTAATCATCTTCGGTACTGGCGAGGCGTTCTTTGAAAACCTTAATCAGCAGAGCACCCACTCCAACTATCCCTATCAGAATCAGCAGACCGAATGGAAATGCTGCGATGACCCCGATAAACATCGCCAGCAGGTAACAGAGCGCCACCAGCCCCAGGCAGGCGTAGCCAACCTTCTCGTATTTATCCATATCCTTAAGCCATCCCTGTTGATGTGTGGCGCGCTCTGAGCCCGATCAATCCGCCAGCCAGATCATTGCCACCCGATTGGTCATTCCGGCTGCAGCCTGTTGAGCCAGCTGTTCTTCCAGGAACCCGGCAGACTCCGACCAGTCTACAAAGCCCAGTGAACGGTAGAAAGGCGCGTTCCAGGAGAAGTCTGCAAACGTGGTCAGGTTCACGCCCAGCAGGCATCTGGCACGAGCGCTGGACATCACCTGCTCCACCAGCAACCGCCCGATGCCACGCCGTCCGGCTCGAGGATGCACGGATACCTGTTCCAGGTATAGCCAGTCATCCTGCGGCTGAGCCAGCGCGAACCCGCAAATTCGATCCTTCAGAGCAGCAGTCCACAACAGTTGCTGCTCGATACCCTGCATAAGCTGTGCTGGCGTGCGTGCAGCCAACCCGTCAGGCAGCCGATCAGCCGGGAACAGCTCATCGGCCGCTCGTTCAATTTCGACCAGTTCCGCCAGATCGTCTTTCTCAGCCAGCTTGATTTCGACTCGACTCATCGTCTTCAACTTATCTCGCGCACGAGGTAGTGCAGGTCCGCAACGTCAGACTCAACATTCGGAGATATCCGCAGCACATTGAGTGTGTCACCACCGAATGCCCTCATGACCATACCCTGTTTCCGCCCTTCCCTCTCATCATTACGGATTCTACTCGGGTATCATCCACCTGCCACCCAACTGTTCCATACGGCCTCCAATGCTGAAAAAAATTCTGATTGCGATTGCACTCACCATCAGCCTCCTGCTGCTGGTCGGCTATCTGAACCGCGACAGCCTGTTCGAACAGGCCGCTGCCACCCTGCTCAAACCGGACGCCAAGTTCGCTGTGGACCTGGCGCCTACCCCACCGGACTACACTCTGGCTAACGCCTGGGCTGCGCTGCCAGAGACCCCGGACGCGGCGGACGAGCGCCCCTTAGAGACCATACCGCCGGCGGTCAATGCGCCCGCCGTGTTTTTTATCCACCCAACCACACTGATCGGCAAGCGTGGGTGGAATCAGTCCCTGGACGACAGCAAGGCAAACTGGATCACCGATCAGAGAGTGCTGAGACACCAGGCTTCCGTGTTCAACAGCTGCTGTGAGATCTACGCACCACGCTACCGCCAGGCAACGATCTATTCGTTCATTGATAGCAGCGGCAGTGGTGATGCTGCGCTTGACCTGGCTTATCAGGATGTCATCAGTGCATTCGATCAGTTTCTCCGGCAACTGGATCCTCAGCAACCGTTCATCATTGCCGGCCACTCCCAGGGCAGCCTCCATGCAAGCCGCCTAGTCGCAGAAAAGATCGCTGATGGACCCGATCGGAATCGATTGATCGCTGCCTATCTGATCGGATTTTCCATCAATGAAGCCGATCTTGGTGGCTTACCCGTTTGCGAGCAGCCTGATCA
>CAKZWF010000087.1 GCA_937921865.1 uncultured Pseudomonadales bacterium
GGAATTTGATGAATCGAAGTCCTATGCGGTGTTGGGATGTGTCGTGTTGCTGGTCCTATTTTTCGGCGGGTTTATGTATCTTGCCGCCAATTTTTTTGGTGGTTTTCGGACAGAGTTTGGGCGTGCGTCGGCGACCTGGGCATTCGAGCTTGGCACATCCGTTGCGCTGATCCTCCTATTTCTAAATCAGCCGGAGCATTCAAACTCTAATGACGATTGAAATTCGAACAACTCTGATCACCGCTCAGGGTCAGAAGCAGCCATTTCTTCGATTCCCCTGAATGTCCACTTTCGGTCAAAAGCCGACGTTTACGAATTCCGGCGGCGAATCAATCTCACGTCGTCCCGGTATCCCCAATTGCTCGTGAATCGATGCAGCTATCAGCAGCTAGCCGTCCTGGAGCCGCCGATAAGCCACGTCACCGACCTCTGTCACCACCGATTCGCCGATCTCCTGCACCTCAAACAGCGCGCGCCGCAGCATTGACGCATCGACGTCGAATGGCATGTTCACCGTGAAAGGCCAATCCAGCGTACCCTCGATGAGCGTGCCCATAGCCGCCGCATCGCCGGTACCGATTGACAGCTGCCCTAAGTGCGCCGGCAAGCCGACTTGAGCAAAGAAACGGGCAACCTTTGCCGTTTCGTCGAGGCGCTCCTCCAGCGCTAGCTGAACGAGTGTACCGATGGCGACCATCTCTCCATGGTGGTAGCGCTCGGGAATGCCGGGCAAAGAGGTACAGGTCTGAGCGACTCCGTGCGCAACGGCGACTCCACCGCTCTCGAAACCGAGACCGCTCAAGAGCGTGTTTGCCTCCACCACGGCTTCGAGCGGCGCATCGACGTTCCGATCGCGAACGGCTGACGAGGCGGCGACACCATGTTCGAACAGGGTGTGCGCGCAGATTTCTCCCATAGCTGCGGAGGCGAGCGTCGGTCGCCCGGAAAGAACGTTGATGCCGTTCGGATTCTTCAGGCAGGCTTGTGCCTCGTACCAGGTAGCCATGGCATCACCCATGCCGGCCGCGAGGTAGCGCTCCGGGGCGGCGGCTACAACCCCGGTGTCCACGACAACGAGGGCAGGACTCTGGGGGACGAACTCGAAGTGTGAATAGACCCCGGAAGGCAAGTAGAGCACGGAGGCGGCCGAGCAAGGCGCATCGTTCGAGGCGAGAGTCGGCACAATGACAACGGGGATACCAAGACGGAACGCGATGGATTTGCCGGCATCCACACATTTGCCACCACCGACGGCCATCAGACAATCGACCCGACCGTCAAGTTCGGCCTGATGCGATTCGATCTCCTCTATGCTGGTCTCACCGCCGAAACGACAGAACACAGCATCCATGTTCTCGGAATCCAGGCTCGACAGCAATCTTGGGCCCTCGCTCGCCCGGCCGCGATCACTGATGAGGATTGCGACCCTACGCACGTTCACAAGTGTCAGATAGCGACCAATGCTATCGAGTACGCCTGGACCCTGAATATACCGTTGCGGTGCGATGAAGACGCGCGGCGTTACGGCGTCGCCGTCTCCTTGTGGTGCGTATATTGAGGCAGGCTGATAGGGCTCTGGGGTCTGCATTCATTGCGCTCCGAGGGGTCATGAACGCAGTATGAGCGTATGGGAGCGTAGCGACTACTACTATCGCGAGACCGATCTCGCCAGTGATACCAAACTGCTCGACAGTTCATTGAGGCCAAGGCCCCCACTGAGCATGGCGACTACATCCTCATGTTCTACGCTCGGCACGTTGGCTTATCCTTCTGCGGTTTGGTCAATGCGCTGCCGAGTAACACTGTCCGTTTGTTGAACTAGACAGATTAATCGTGGTGCGGATGATCAGCTCCTCCAATCGAACAGCCTGTCGACGCAGAAAAGCTGGACTTCTCTGGCCGGTGTTCGGCAGCGCATGCCCGTCGATGTTGCGTACGTCTTGCTCCTCCAACGGTGTCATGTCGCTAGTGCGTTACTGGCTATTCAGCCATATGGGTGAAGACCAGGCTCGATGTTGCACGGTGACAGGCACATCGTCGGGCACATCGACCTCGGCGCTGTTGGCGAGCCAGGTAGTCCAGCGGCAGCTCGGATTTTCCAGGACCCTTAGGTAGTAGAACGCACGCTCATCAGCACTGAAGTCAGGGTCAGAGAAAATGGCCTGTAATTCGCCAGCACCTGAGTCGTCATCGCGACTGCAGCTGGTCACGTCAACCGTCGCCTCCGTACTGGGGCAATGCCCATCAGAATCGGGCACACGATTACCCGAGCAGGCCACATCCCAGACCCGCTGTCTTTTTTCATCGCCATCAAGCCAGCCTTTTACTACCTGTACTCTGTCCAGCGTAGCGCCAGCCGGGTCCTGCGCTGCCCAGACCCAGAAAGACGGAGGCACGCTCGTTTCGAGATCGCTGCCCATCGGCACACCCCACTCATACGCCACCGCTATCGGATCGCTCCGCGTGCTCAGATCTTTCGGTAGATCACCAGCAAAAAAGCGTACCCGTATTCTCGAACCGCTGGTGGCAAACGCCTCTCTTCGCTGCAGAGCGTCAAAGATGTCGGCACGTGTGTTGGCGTTCGCCCAGACTCCCGCAAGGCCTCCATCACTGAACCGGCGAAACGGTCCGGCAACAGGATGGACCTGCTGGAAAATCCGTTCGACCGCCTTTGCGTTACCAACTGCCTGGGCAAAACGCGCGGGATTCTCAGCATCCGCGTTTCCCGGATCTGACTGATGGGTATCCGTAGAGCCGATCATGCCGAGCTTGAACGGGTTAGTTCTGCCTTCATTGGCCATCTGCATGCCATCCAGAAGCGCATCACGTACGAAGGATGATTCCGTTGCGCAGCGACCGAACTGATCCGGCGCACAGATCGGAAACATATTGCCGAAGTCACAGTCCTCGTCCGCTGCACCCACCCCGAACTGACATTCAGAATTGCCTTTGGCCTGAGTCACTTCAACCAGGCGATCAATGCGCGCACGTCGCTCCAGATCTTCAGCCGTGTACCTGGAACCATCTTCGTCGTTGCGCGAAAACATCAGGCCCCAGGAGTAGTTGCTGTTGTGCGGAATAGTCAGTACTTCACAGGGCTCCTGACAGGCTGCATCGAGTTTAGCGAAAAAGTCTGCCTGACCCGTTACATCAAGAGACGAGTACGCATGAGGAATGACATCGCTGCCACGAAAGATCACATTTCGATGCAACATCCCGAATTCCGGCAGCAACGCCGAAAATTCATAACCTATCAACGCAGTGAATTGACCTGGTGCGTTGAATTCAGCCGCAACTTCCTGGGTGCGCTGCCAGGTGCTCCGAGCGTACTCGAGACATGCCTCAGGCTCCGGGCAGAGTCCGGGCAGCCGTTTCGCTGGCCGGGCTGTCCCACGCTCAAACGCCCCACGCAGGTAATCCGCCTGTGTCATCTGGGGATTTCGCATGTTTTCGCAGGCGGCTGACAAGTATTGCGGATGATCCGGATAGGTGCAGGCGGCAATCGAGTCAAAGCCTTCGGCATGATCTGTTACCGCGGCAAAGTCCAAGGGAACAGCCAGCTGAGTAACAATACCGTTCGGCAGCTTCACCGCGTCACCCCGCGCAAACCGATAAGCATCCCGTGGGCCGACACGATTCCCGCCAGAGTAGGCATCCGTCGACCAGCTTGTGTGGACGTGCAGATCACCGAAGTAAGCTTCCCGGGGTGCAACGGTGCCTGTTGGTGCTGGACTCTCCGCCGCTGCTGCACTTGTCAGCCGAGCGTTCCCGGAAGCTGCTTCCTCCTCCGAGATCACGGGAGCGGATGTCGACTCCGATGTGTCACAGGCCAGTAATCCTGACGTAAAGAACATCAGCAATAGCCACCGAATAAGCAGTAGCGAGTTTTGTTGCCCGAAACTCAGTCCGGCACTGGCCTCATAGTTGTTTTCCGGCATTTCTCTCTCCCTGTCAGACGAGCCTAACCTAGCAACGGCAGGCGGTTCCCGGCTAGACAATAATCGATTTTGCCAGATAGAGCTGAATGACAAACAGGATGTGCCCGGTCGAATGCGCCAGGATGACAATCCAAAGGTTTCGGCCGCACAACAGGTAGGCAATACCCCAGACAATTCCCATCATGACCGTCATGATCACGCCGCCGATGCCCCACTGGAAATGGATCGCGCCGAACACGAGTGCCTGAAGTGTGACCGTTAGGACGGCGCCGCCAGTGTTCCGTCCAAAAATATCTGAAAGCCGCCCCATGAGAAATCCCCGGAAGATGATCTCTTCAGGGATTGACGCAGTCAGCGGCAGAATCAGCACCATGGCGATGGCAGCGCTGAGATTACCGGCAATCGATTCGTATCGAGACAGGTCCGGTTCCGGCATGGAGATAAACGATGAGACAAGCATCGGCGCTAGAGTTTGCACTGCAATGAAAGCACCAAGGACACCGGCGACCTGAATGGGAACTATTGCCCAGCGCTCCGGCTGCCTGAACCCCAGATCGGAGAGAGCTCCGCCACGGGCCACAACCACACCGATCGCAGCGATGGCACCGGCGACCATGGAGGCTGCACCACGCACTTCCGTTCCGAAAGGTATCCATTCCCGGGCAATAGCAATATCTTCGAGAAGAAAGGCGAAGCCCGAAACAGCAAACACGATCATGATATCAATCAGCTGTTTGGCTGGCTTTGCTGCAGAATCACGACTGTCTACGGATATGGCGTCACTAATCATATTGGACATTTCCTATTGGTCGGTGTAATTTCAACATCAATAAATAACAACGATATACAAATAAATAACACCGTTATATGACAAGAGTCAACACCAAAGATCGGATCATCCAGGCAGCCCTCAAGTTGTTTATGGCGCAGGGCTATCAAAAAACCTCGATTGCAGGTATTGAGACGGAAGCGGGTCTGGTACCGCGAGCCGGGGCTTTCTACCGCCACTTTGAAAGCAAACAGGCACTCCTTGTGGAGCTTGCCAGAACCTATGTCTCGGAAACGCCGGAGGATTTCGACCTCGAGCGGCTGGCAGACTTTGGCGACACAAGGTCTGAACTGATCGCGATAGCGCTGAAATATGAAGAGGCGATGATCCGGCAGAAACCTTTTGCGCGGCTGATCGAGGAAGTGCGCCTGCTTGATTTCGGTGCTGAACTGCAAAACGATCTTGATTCAGACATGATGGGTGCGCTTGTGGCGTGGATAAAGGGCAAGCCGGCCGCGAAGGGCCTGTCGAGGAAACAGACATCAGCTTTGGCCATCAGTGTGTTTGGCGGCTGGCTGTATTATCTGTCTGTGGTTCAGCGGGGTGCGACTGTGGACCGACTCCGCGACACCCTGCTTAACGAGTGGGCGACGCTCTGGGCGTCCAGTCTCGACACAGCGCGGTGATTAAGGCGTTCTTATCATCTATTCCCGCTTCATTAATAAAGTTGGAAAACTGAACCACCTGAACGCACCCGTAGCGAAACGCAAAAATTTCCCGAACTCTAGTATATTCTTGTGCACTGAGCATTATTCTTCGAACTATAACTGTACAGTCTGGATTACCAGGCTCATTACCCGAAACAAGAGACCGCAATGATTGCCAAAAACCAGCTAGCTAACTTGTACGTATTTGTCTTGTGGACCGCCTTGTTGTCTACACCGGTCCTGGCAGAGAGCCCTCCCGGGCTGTCACCTCCCCACTCTGATGTCAAAAGCGCTTTTCCAGCCCGCGACCACTACTCGCCTTACGCCGGCCGCAACTTCCCGACTCAGGTTTACTGGGGCGACAGTCACCTGCACACAGGCATGTCAATGGACGCGGGCGCTTTCGGCGCACGCCTGATGCCAGAAGACGCCTATCGTTTTGCCAGAGGTGAAGAACTGACGTCATCCACCGGGCTGAACGCCAAGTTGTCACGCCCCCTCGACTGGCTGGTTGTAGCGGATCATTCGGACAATATGGGTTTCTTTCCCAGACTTTACCAGGGAGAACCAGGAATGCTGGCCGATCCAACCGGCAAACGCTGGTATGACCTGGTGCAGGCTGGTGGACAGAGTGGTGTAGAGGCAGCGATTGAAATTATCGTTGCCTTCTCTGATGGGAAGTTTCCGGAAGCACTGGCGTCGGTGCCAGGAACTGATGCCTACGGTGCAGCTTGGGAACTGACTATGGACGCCGCAGAAAAGTACAACGATCCAGGCAGTTTCACCGCCTTCATAGGCTATGAGTGGACGTCCAACAAAGCTGGCGACAATCGCCATCGCGTTCTCATCTATCGTGACGGAATCAACAAAGCTTCACGAATGGAGCCATACACCACATTGCCTCCGCTCGGCAGCCCAGATGAAAGTGACCTCTGGGCCTGGATGGCAGATTACGAAGAAAAAACCGGTGGGGACATTCTGGCAATTGCGCACAATGGGAACCTCAGTAACGGTGTGATGTTCCCTGCTGTCAATCCATGGACCGGCAAAAAAATCGACCGTGCCTATGCAGAGAATCGGGCAAAGTGGGAGCCGCTTTACGAAGCAACACAGATCAAAGGCGACGGTGAGACTCACCCCTTCCTTTCGCCGGATGACGAATTCGCAGACTACGAGACCTGGGATCAAGGCAACCTGGATCTAAGCGTACCGAAGAAAAACGACATGCTGCAGTATGAATACGCTCGTAGCGCACTAAAACTCGGACTTCAGCTGGAAAACAATCTCGGCACGAACCCATACAAATTCGGCTTGATCGGAGCCACAGATTCCCACACAGGGCTGGCCACTGCCCAGGAAGACAACTTCTTCGGTAAACACTCAGGTGCAGAACCCAGCCCCGAACGCTGGGAACACCCGATGGCGAAGGTAGGCGACAAAGAGTATCCGGGTTGGTCGATGGTGGCTTCAGGTTTAGCTGGAGTCTGGGCTAAGGAAAACACCCGTAAAGCCTTGTTCGACGCGATGATGCGCAAAGAGACCTACGCAACCACAGGCTCGAGAATGATGGTGCGTTTCTTCGGCGGCTGGGAATTCACCGACGGAGATGCGTCCTATCGTCTTCCCGCCGATGTTGGCTACGCCAAGGGAGTACCAATGGGCGGTGATCTGACAAACGCACCAGACGGAAAAGCACCCAGCTTCCTCGTCGCAGCACTGAAGGATCCGCTCTCAGGCAATTTGGACCGCATCCAGATAGTCAAAGGCTGGCAGGACAAACGCGGTCAGCTACACGAAAAAGTCTACGATGTGGCCTGGAGCGACGCAGATGAACGGGTACCGGGTTCGAGCGGACACCTGCCTCCGGTGGGCAATACCGTTAATTTAAAAAAGGCCACCTGGACCAACACCATTGGCGAGCCGGAACTCAATACCGTGTGGTCGGATCCGGACTTCGATCCTGAGCTTCCATCTTTCTACTACGCGCGCGTGATTGAGATACCAACGCCTCGCTGGACAGCTTACGACGTCAGAAACTTCGGCATCAGCATGAGCGAAGAAGTTCCGATGATCACCCAGGAACGAGCCTACACCTCTCCCATCTGGTATACGCCGGGAGAGTAAGACTTATCTACCAAGCTGTGTCACATGTCGATGGAGGTACTGGAACATAGTCAATCTTCAGGTGCTTGAGTTATTGACTCGGAGACACCGGAGACTTCGAGGATGCAGCCCTATCTGGATGCGGTGGTATGTTTCTTCCACCAAGCGCAGCTACGTTCAATATGCGATTTAGAGGTGCCTGATGCTTGATTCAGGGCTTGCTGACAAAACAGTTGTTGTCACTGGTCGAGTTTTCAATATCGGTCGAGCAGTCGTGCATGCGTTCGCTGCTCAAAAGGCGTGCGTGGTTCTGGTGGATGCCGTAGTTGAAAACTCGTCAAGCGTGAATCACAAATTGGCAGTAGATAGCACTCCCTAAATCCTTGGAGAAACATGTCGTGGATGTATTTCACACTCTCGCCGAAGTGTCGGTTGCGATAACGGGTTTCTCATCGTTGATTATCATTTTTCGTGGCACCTCCAGTGATTGGAGCCGCAGGGAATATCTGAGCTTCGGATACGTTCTATCCTGGAGTATCGGCAGTGTGTTCCTGTCGCTGTTGCCAATTGTTCTCGTCGAATTCGGGTTGACGTTATCCGCTGCTGCGCAAATTGGGCTGTTTTCTACCTCTGCTTACATATTTATGGTGGGTGGATTTCTGGGGTATGTGCGAAACAGAATTGTTAAGGAAGGAGACTGGCAATCTCGCTCCTTGTGGAGGTCAGCAACGGGACCAGGCCGGATCGGGGTAGCAATGTCAGTATCGGCATTTGTGATCATCGCAGGTGCGCTTTCGGCAGGCCTGGGATTACTTCCAGGACCACAGCACGCGTGGTATGCGGCTGTGCTTGTGCTGCTCATGATGCATGCAACAGCAGAAATGGGTGTTTTCGTTGCCGAGACCACGCAGCATGACGATCCGCCATAGCTCGCCAGCGCAGTCCAACTCACCCCTCATTTGACCAGGAATAAAACCAGGGTCGAACCGAGGTTTCTGCCCTCGTAAAGTAAAACCAGGGTCGAACCGAAGTTTCTGCTCTCGCATTACCAGTTACGACCCGATCTGGGACTTTAGAGAGTGGGTGCACAGTAGCGAAATTCGAGTCCGTTTCTGACTGATCGCGGAGTGTTGACTTGTCTGCAGAGATTTTCCGCACCCTCCTGAATCCGAACCGCAGCTGTTAGGCTAGAGCCATGATCGAAGACCCATACATATCCCATTCGACACTCACCTGCCCTGAGTGTGGCCATATCGAAAAAGAACAGATGCCAACCGATGCCTGTCAGTTTTACTATGACTGCAAGGGCTGCGGTGAACTGCTGAAACCACAGCCAGGCGATTGCTGTGTGTATTGCTCATACGGTGATGTGAAGTGCCCGCCAATTCAGCTTGGCAATGCCTGCTGTTAACTGAACAAACCGCAGTCGAACCGAGGTTTAAACGAAGGAGACTAAAAATGAGCGAAGAATCCACAGAACAGGCAGTGCTGGTTGAACGACAAGGCAGAGTCATGGTGATTACCCTGAATCGTCCTGAAGCCATGAATGCGATCAACGGCGCACTTTCGCATGGATTGCTGAACGCAGTTCGCGAGCTGGATGAGGACGATTCGTTGACCGCAGGCGTGATCACCGGCAACGGGCGGGGTTTCTGCTCGGGCATGGACCTGAAAGCATTTTCTCGCGGCGAAGACATTGGACCACTGACCACATTTATCCGTGGTGGTTGCTCCAAACCACTGATCGCGGCCATTGAAGGCTTTGCAATTGCCGGTGGCTGTGAGATCGCGCTGACCTGCGATCTGCTGGTAGCGGCGAAAGGCGCCAAAATTGGTATTCGCGAGGTCAAAGTTGGCTTGTTCGCAGCAGCAGGCGGGGTATTCCGGTTGCCCGCACGAGTGGGCTACGCTCGAGCGATGGAAATGGCGCTCACCGGTGAACCGATCACCGCAGAAGCAGCGATGGAGTCGGGCATGTTGAGTGAACTGACCGAGCCCGGCGGTGCGCTGGCAGCCGCAATCGCTTGGGCGGAACGTATCGCTGAAAACGCACCACTTGCGGTGGCAGCCTCTAAACAGCTGGTCCGAGCAGCGGCGCAAGGGCACGACGAAGACTCCCTGTGGAAGATGCAGCAACCTCTCAGCGCTAAAGTGTTCAGCTCTAACGACGCAAAGGAAGGTCCGAAAGCGTTTGCCGAGAAACGAGCGCCAAAGTGGACGGGCACTTAGCAAATCGGGGTCGAACCGAGATTTTCTTGTCTGAAACCTCGGTTCGACCCCATATTACGATGAGTCTGCCTGACCATCGGTCTTTGCTCGGGCAACTGGATAGATGCCGGGAGATGCAGGCACATACAATCGGTTAATCAGTTTGCAGCCTCGCGGAGAATTTCTATGCAGATGCTGGTTCGGAACCGGGTCAGAGACTTTTCACAGTGGTATGTCTATTTCAACGCGGACCGTGCAGCGGCCGCCGAATATGGACTGACGCTGGCGGCTCTCTGGCAGGTGGCTGACGATCCGAATAGCGTGTTCTTCATTCTCAACGTCGAGGATATCGAGCGAGCCAACGCATTTATCGCCAGGCCTGAGTCTCAGGAGATTGGCGACAAATCCGGCGTAATCGACGGAGAAATTCACTATCTGGAACCCCTTGTGCCTGAAGCTTAGGATTCTCTGGTGTTGACGCGTAACTGGCGTTAAAACTAAGCATCCTTTCAGACTTCAGAGAAAGCTTATGATTGAAGGCGGCTGTTTCTGTGGCAATATCCGCTACACGGTTGATCCCGGCGACTACCTGGTGGCCAACTGCCATTGCTCGATGTGTCGAAAAACCAGCGCTGCAGCATTCGTCACCTGGGTTGTCGTACCTGAATCAGCTTTTCACTACGTTAAAGGCGAACCCCAGATCCTGAACTCCTCCGAACACGGGACCCGTTATTTCTGTTCCAGTTGCGGCACCCCACTGGCATGCATCAACACGACCCATCAAGGGATTGTTGATGTCACCTCGTGCAGCCTCGACGCACCAGAAGACTATCCGCCAACGATCGCTGTACATGAGGACACCAGGCTATCCTGGCTGGCCAGATCACCCTGAC
>CAKZWF010000088.1 GCA_937921865.1 uncultured Pseudomonadales bacterium
GGAAATGGCCAAAGAGAAATTTGAACGAACCAAACCCCACGTAAATGTGGGCACGATTGGTCACGTAGACCACGGTAAGACGACGCTGACAGCGGCGCTGACAAAGGTATGTGCGGAAGCGCGCGGTGGTGAGTTCAAAGACTTTGCTCAGATTGATAATGCGCCAGAAGAGCGTGAGCGTGGTATCACGATTGCGACCTCACACGTTGAATACGAAAGTGAAGGTCGCCACTACGCGCACGTTGACTGTCCGGGACACGCTGACTATGTGAAGAACATGATCACGGGTGCGGCTCAGATGGACGGAGCGATTCTGGTTGTTTCTGCAGCTGATGGCCCGATGCCACAGACTCGTGAACACATTCTGCTGTCGCGCCAGGTTGGTGTACCGAAGATTGTCGTGTTCATGAACAAAGCCGACATGGTTGATGATGATGAGCTTTTAGAGCTGGTTGAAATGGAAGTTCGCGAACTTCTGGACCAGTACGAGTTCCCGGGTGACGACACTCCGGTGATCATCGGCAGTGCGCTGAAGGCGCTGGAAGGTGATGCCAGTGACATTGGTGTACCTGCAGTACAGAAGCTGGTTGATGCGCTGGATGAATACATTCCTGAGCCAGAGCGGCCGGTTGATCTGCCGTTCCTGATGCCGATTGAAGACGTGTTCTCGATCTCCGGCCGAGGCACGGTAGTTACGGGTCGAGTGGCACGTGGCATCGTGAAAGTTGGTGACGAGATCGAGATTGTTGGTATCCGTGACACGCAGACGACGACGTGCACGGGTGTTGAGATGTTCCGGAAGCTTCTGGACGAAGGTCGCGCGGGCGAGAACGTTGGTGTTCTGCTGCGTGGTACCAAGCGTGAAGAAGTAGAGCGTGGTCAGGTCCTGGCGCAGCCGGGTTCGATCAAGCCGCATACGGAATTTGATTGCGAAGTTTACGTCTTGTCGAAAGATGAAGGTGGTCGTCATACGCCGTTCTTCAAGGGCTATCGTCCGCAGTTTTTCTTTGAGACGACGGATGTGACCGGCGCGTGTGAGCTGCCTCAGGATGTTGAGATGGTGATGCCTGGAGACAACGTGAACATGGTGGTGACATTGATCTCACCGATTGCGATGGAAGAAGGTCAGCGTTTTGCGATCCGTGAGGGTGGCCGAACGGTTGGCGCCGGCGTGGTAGCAAAGATCAAGGAGTAACCTCCTTACGAAGCATCGAGTTTGCCGCCGTTGGCGGCAAATCTCGCTAAGTGATCGCGAAGCGATCACGACCATAGGCCAGTAGCTCAATTGGCAGAGCAGCGGTCTCCAAAACCGCAGGTTGGGGGTTCGATTCCCTCCTGGCCTGCCACTATTTAGGATTCGGATTTGAGTACGAATTCAGACACAACAGCTGGCAGTTCCCTGGACTGGCTCAAATGGATGCTGGTTATCGGCATTCTGGGCGCAGGGATCTTCGGCAACTGGTATTACCAGGACCAGTCGGTGCTGTACCGGGTCATTGCGATGATTGTGCTCGGTGGCAGTGCGTTGGCCTTGGCGATACAAACGGAAAAGGGTGGAAGCGCCTGGAATCTGATGAAGGAAGCGCGCAGCGAAATACGCCGCGTTGTCTGGCCTACGTGGGATGAAACTCTGCAGACCACCATGATTGTTCTGGTCCTTGTGTTGATCTTTGCGTTAATCCTCTGGGCTCTGGATTCAGGTCTGAGTCTGTTTGTGCGTTCTATAATCGGGTAATCGTTGATGTCAAAAAGATGGTACGTCGTCCACGCCTACTCGGGGTTCGAGAAGAATGTTGCCCGTGCGTTGACCGAGCGGGTGGGTTTGTCTCCGCATAAAGATCTGTTTGGCGAGATTCTGGTTCCCACAGAAGAAGTGGTCGAGATGCGTGCCGGCCAGAAACGGCGCAGCGAACGAAAGTTCTTTCCCGGCTATGTGCTGGTGGAAATGGAATTGAACGATGATACCTGGCACCTGGTGAAGGAAACGCCCAGGGTCATGGGTTTCATTGGTGGCAAGGCCGATCAGCCAGCGCCGCTGAGTCCTGCCGAGGCTCAGGCAATCCTCGACCGGGTTGCCCAGGGCAGCGAAAAAGCGACTCCTAAAACGGTATTTGAACCCGGTGAAATTGTTCGGGTTATTGATGGGCCGTTCAACGATTTCAACGGCGTCGTCGAAGAAGTGAATTACGACAAGAACCGGCTGCAGGTGGCTGTCACCATCTTCGGGCGGTCTACACCAGTTGAGCTCGACTTCGATCAGGTCGAGAAAGGCTGATAAACGATCACCACGGGTGATTAAACAGCAGGCAGTCAGCCTGCATGGGGAGTGACGTCGGGTCCTGTGACCCAACCCACGCTCGAACCCACTAGGAGAAAAGAGACAGATGGCTAAGAAAGTCGAAGCTTATATCAAGCTGCAGGTGCCAGCGGGCCAGGCAAACCCGAGTCCGCCGGTTGGTCCAGCGCTGGGTCAGCATGGTGTCAATATCATGGACTTCTGCAAAGCGTTCAACGCTCAAACACAAACGCTTGAGCAGGGCATGCCTATTCCGGTAGTCATTACGGTATACGCAGATCGCAGTTTTACTTTTATTACTAAAACGCCACCAGCCTCGGTGTTGTTGCGAAAAGCATTGAACATCAGTAAAGGCAGCGGCACGCCGAACACCAGCAAAGTTGGCAAAGTTAACCGTGCACAGCTCGAAGAGATCGCCCAGCTGAAAATGCCGGACCTGACAGCCGCAGACATGGATGCGGCAGTGCGCACGATTGCGGGCAGTGCTCGCAGCGCTGGAATCGACGTGGAGGGTGTGTAAATGGCCAAGCTGACCAAGCGCGCGAAACTCATCGCCGAAAAGGTTGAGGTCCAGAAGTTTTATCCGATCTCAGAAGCCGTCAGTCTGCTGAGTGAGCTGGCGAATACCAAATTTGAAGAGTCGTTTGACGTGTCAGTCAATCTGGGCGTCGATCCAAAGAAATCCGACCAGGTTGTCCGTGGCGCTACGACGCTGCCGCACGGCACCGGTAAGACAGTTCGGATTGCTGTTTTTGCGCAGGGTGAAAATGCCGACAAGGCAACGGCCGCTGGTGCTGATCTGGTCGGTTTTGAAGATCTGGCGGAGTCCATTAAAGGCGGGCAGCTGGACTTTGATGTACTCATTGCCACACCGGATGCCATGCGCCTGGTAGGCCAGCTCGGCAAAATACTGGGACCTCGCGGCCTCATGCCGAACCCGAAGACCGGCACGGTAACCCCGGATGTCGAAACTGCGGTAGCTAATGCCAAAGCCGGACAGATTCAGTTTCGAACTGATCGTGCCGGGATTATCCATGGTCGAGTCGGCAAGGTTGGCTTCGACAGCGACAAGATTAAAGAGAACGTCGAAGCTCTGCTCGACGATCTTAAGAAGGGCAAGCCGGCATCGGCAAAAGGTGTTTATCTTCAGAAGATCACGCTGTCTACGACGATGGGGCCGGGTTTGTCGATTGATAGTTCGTCACTCGAAGTCTGAATCAACGAACAACAAAGCTGCACAGCTGAGCCGGGAAGTTAGCGGCTCGTCGCTGTAATAGAGAGATTTTGAAGGGCCGGGGCAACCCGGTGCTGTCAAAAACCGTAGGTGTCTGTGTCTTTCGCCGCATGCGCGGCAAATGCCAGACTTAATTTCCTACGCAGATGGCGTTACCTGGAAATGCGTTGGCTTATGTCGCGCGATTTGGGTCGCCGTGATCGGTGCGAAGTGAAAGCTTCGCGGATTGGGGATCGAAAGATTCCCCTCATGAATGTCCGGTGACATTCCAAAGGAGAAAACCATGGCATTAGGTCTTGCAGATAAACAAGCCATTGTTGCCGAGGTTAACGAAGCCGCGTCGAATGCACTGTCTGCCGTTGTCAGTGACTATCGCGGACTGACTGTCGATCAGATGACCCAGATGCGTGCGAAAGCGCGTGAATCGGGCGTCTATCTGCGGGTTGTCCGAAATACTCTGGCGAAGCGGGCCATCGAAGGTACTGAATACGAATGTCTCTCTGAGGCACTTGTTGGTCCAACGATGTTTGCATTCTCAACCGAAGATCCGGGCTCTGCTGCTCGGCTGCTGAAAGACTATTCAAAAGAGTTTGATGCTCTTGAAGTCAAAGCTCTGTCCATCGGTGGACAGCTGCTGGCAGCCGGTGACCTTGACCGGGTGGCCTCACTACCGACCAGAGACCAAGCGATATCTCTGCTCATGTCCGTGATGCAGGCGCCGGTTGTGAAACTGGCCCGCACCATGAACGAAGTGCCAGGCAAGTTGGTGCGCACGATAGCCGCGGTTCGCGATCAGAAACAGGCTGAAGCCTGACAGGTAACAGGTTCTCAAAGGAGAAATTAGAAATGGCATTGTCCAAAGACGATATTTTGAACGCCATCGCTGAGATGAGCGTGATGGAAGTAGTGGAACTCGTAGGGTCCATGGAAGAGAAGTTTGGCGTATCCGCAGCCGCCGCAGTAGCCGCAGCTCCAGCTGCCGCTGGCGGTGATGCAGGCGCTGCCGCGGAAGAGAAAGATGAATTCGACGTCATCCTGACTTCTGCCGGCGAAAAGAAAGTCAACGTGATCAAAGCGGTTCGCGCGATCACCGGTCTTGGTCTGAAAGAAGCCAAGGCGCTTGTTGACGAAGCTCCCTCTCCCATCAAGGAAGGCGCTACTAAAGCCGAAGCCGAAGACCTCCAGAAGCAACTGGAAGAAGCCGGCGCTGCGGTTGAGCTCAAGTAGTCGGAGCTCAAAATGAGACGACTGGCTGGGATCTTCGGGTCCCGGCCTTTTGTCGTTGCTGGTCAGTTGACCAGTCGCGATACGCAGGTGACTTCGAGTCACCAACCGACGGTGAGATTCCGTTACCTCCAATGTTAGGAGAATCGAATGGCCTATAGCTTTACCGAGAAGAAACGCATCCGCAAAGACTTCGGGAAATTTTCCCAGGTCATGGAAATGCCCTACCTATTGTCGATTCAAGTCGATTCTTTCGACAAGTTTCTGCAGCTGGACAAGGTGGCGCGTGAACGTCAGGACGTTGGTCTGCATGCAGCCTTCCGTTCAGTGTTCCCGATCGTCAGCTATTCCGGGAATGCGGCACTCGAATATGTTGAGTACCGTCTCGGCGAACCCACTTTCGACGTGAAAGAGTGTGTACTTCGCGGTATCACCTATGCAGCTCCGCTGCGGGTGAAGGTCAGACTGATTATCTACGACAAAGAGTCTTCCAACAAAGCTGTTAAAGACGTCAAGGAGCAGGAAGTCTACATGGGCGAAATCCCGCTCATGACCGAAAACGGCACCTTTGTCATTAACGGTACGGAACGGGTCGTTGTTTCACAGCTGCATCGTTCTCCTGGCGTATTTTTTGATCATGACCGGGGCAAAACCCACTCGTCGGGCAAACTGCTGTATTCAGCACGGGTCATTCCTTACCGTGGCTCCTGGCTCGATTTTGAGTTCGATCCCAAAGACTGCGTGTTCGTTCGGATAGACCGTCGTCGTAAGCTTCCTGCGACCATTATTCTGCGCGCGCTGGAATATTCTTCTGAAGATATTCTCAGCATGTTTTTTGAAAAGACGATATTTCACGTCAAGAAAGACGGCTTCTCAGTTGATCTCATTCCTGAGCGGATGCGTGGTGACGTCGCGTCTTTCGACATTAAAGGCAAAGACGGTAAAGTCATCGTCGAAATGGGTCGGCGTATTACTGCGCGCCATGTTCGTCAGCTCGAAGACACTGGTATCAAGCGGCTTGATGTCCCCCGTGAATACATGATGGACCGAGTCATTGCCCGGGATCTGATCGATGAGTCGACCGGCGAGATCATTCTGCCGTGTAATTCGATCATTGGTGAAGAGGCTCTTGACCAGCTGCTTGAAGCTGGCGTGAAAGAGATCGAAACGATCTATACCAATGACCTGGACTGTGGTCCGTATATCTCGGATACCCTGCGGATTGATCCGACTACCACCAAGCTGGAAGCGCTGGTGGAAATCTATCGGATGATGCGTCCCGGTGAGCCGCCAACTAAAGAAGCGGCGGAAAACCTGTTCACGAACCTGTTCTTCTCCAGTGAACGATATGATCTTTCTGCGGTTGGTCGCATGAAGTTCAATCGCCGCCTGGGCCGCGAAGAAATTGAGGGTGAAGGTACACTCACCAACAACGACATCATTGATGTGCTTCGAACTCTGATCGAAATTCGCAACGGTAACGGTGCGGTGGACGACATTGATCACCTGGGTAACCGGCGTGTTCGCTCTGTAGGTGAGATGGCCGAAAACGCGTTTCGCGTTGGTGTCATCCGAGTTGAGCGAGCAGTCAAAGAAAGACTGAGCCTGGCAGAATCTGAAGGCCTGATGCCGCAGGATATGATCAACGCCAAGCCCGTTGCCGCTGCGATCAAAGAATTTTTTGGCTCCAGCCAGCTGTCTCAGTTCATGGACCAGAACAATCCGCTTTCGGAAGTCACCCACAAACGCCGTGTCTCAGCACTCGGGCCAGGTGGTCTTACCCGTGAACGCGCCGGATTCGAAGTTCGTGACGTACACCCGACCCATTATGGTCGGGTATGCCCGATTGAAACACCTGAAGGCCCTAATATTGGTCTTATTAACTCCCTGGCAACGTTTGCCCGGACCAACAATTATGGCTTCCTGGAAACACCCTATCGTCGGGTAGAAGACGGCAAGGTCACGGAAAAAATTGAATTTCTGTCGGCTATTGACGAAGCCCAGTACGTTATCGCGCAGGCCAGTGCTCAGCTGACGGACACAAACGAATTTGCTGAAGAGCTCGTTGATGTTCGGCATCAAAATGAGTTCCAGAAGACGCCGGCTGAGAACGTCAATTATATGGATGTATCGCCTAAACAGGTGGTTTCCGTAGCGGCAGCGTTGATTCCGTTCCTCGAGCATGACGATGCGAACCGCGCACTGATGGGCTCGAACATGCAGCGCCAGGCGGTACCGACTATCCGCGCTGAAAAGCCGCTGGTTGGAACTGGCATGGAGCGTAACGTGGCTCGCGACTCAGGGGTCTGTGTGATCTCCGAGCGAGGTGGCGTGATCGACAGTGTTGATGCCAGCCGTATCGTGGTTCGAGTCTCTGATGAAGAAACGCTGGCCGGTGAAGCGGGCGTGGAAATCTACAATCTGACCAAGTTCACCCGTTCCAATCAGAACACCTGTATCAATCAGCGTCCGCTGGTGAAGCCGGGTGACAGAATTGCCCGCGGTGACATCCTGGCGGATGGACCTTCATGTGACGTAGGTGAGCTGGCGCTTGGCCAGAACATGCGTATCGCGTTCATGCCCTGGAATGGCTACAACTACGAAGATTCGATCCTGGTGTCTGAGCGGGTTGTTCAGGAAGATCGGTTCACCAGTGTGCACATTCAGGAACTCACCTGTATTGCCCGCGATACCAAGCTTGGTCCGGAAGAGATCACCTGCGACATTCCTAATGTTGGCGAAGGCGCGCTCTCCAAGCTGGACGAGTCAGGCATTGTCTATATTGGTGCTGAGGTAAATGCTGGCGACATTCTGGTCGGTAAGGTCACGCCTAAAGGCGAAACCCAGCTGACCCCGGAAGAAAAACTGCTGAGAGCCATCTTTGGTGAGAAGGCGTCTGATGTGAAAGACACTTCTCAGCGGGTGCCCAGCAGCGTCAAGGGTACGGTCATCGACGTTCAGGTGTTTACCCGGGACGGTGTCGAAAAGGACCAGCGCGCTAAAGATATCGAGCAATCTCAGTTGTCGCAGATCCGCAAAGATCTGGACGATGAGTATCGAATTGTCGAAGCTGCAACCTTCGAACGCCTGCAGCAGGCCCTGGAGGGTCAGAAGGCCGCAAGCGGGCCCGGACAAAGCAAAGCTTTTACAGTGGACGTGGAGTTTCTCTCCGCAACTGCTCATGATGACTGGTTCAAGCTGCGGATGTCCGATGACGCGCTGAATGCCCAGTTGGAGCGTGCTGAAGAGCAGCTGAAAGAGCGCAAAGAAGCGCTGGATGCGATCTACGCAGATAAGCGCCAGAAACTGGAAACCGGCGACGACCTCGCCCCGGGCGTGTTGAAGATTGTCAAAGTTTATCTGGCCATCAAACGCCGTATTCAGCCTGGTGACAAAATGGCTGGCCGGCACGGCAACAAAGGTGTGATTTCAGTAATCATGCCGGTTGAAGACATGCCGTTTGATGCCAACGGTGAGCCGGTCGACGTGGTATTGAATCCACTCGGCGTACCCTCTCGCATGAATGTCGGGCAGGTACTGGAAACCCACCTCGGCTGGGCGGCTAAAGGGATCGGCGAAAAAATTGGCAAAATGCTGGAAGCCCAGCAGAAAGCCCAGGAAATTCGCGGCTTCCTGGAAGACGTTTACAATGGCGTTGGCGAACGTCAGGAAGACCTCAAGTCTTTCAGTGACGCAGAGATCCTTGAGCTGGCTGCCAATCTGGTAGCCGGTGTACCGATGGCAACGCCGGTATTTGATGGCGCTGCGGAATCTGAGATCAAGAAGATGCTTGAGCTTGCCGATATGCCGTCCAGCGGCCAGTCCAGACTCTGGGACGGCCGCACCGGTGATCAGTTTGACCGTCCCGTGACGGTCGGTTACATGTACATGCTCAAGCTCAACCACCTGGTTGACGATAAGATGCACGCACGTTCTACCGGATCGTACAGTCTGGTGACCCAGCAGCCACTGGGCGGTAAAGCCCAGTTTGGTGGCCAGCGCTTCGGAGAAATGGAAGTGTGGGCACTGGAAGCGTATGGCGCAGCGTACACGCTGCAGGAAATGCTGACGGTCAAATCGGATGATGTCAGCGGTCGAACCAAGATGTACAAGAACATTGTCGACAGCGATTTCCGAATGGAGCCGGGCATGCCTGAATCTTTCAACGTCCTGGTCAAGGAGATCCGATCACTTGGCATCGACATCGAGTTGGAGAGCGAATGAGCAGGATGAAGCGAATGCAAGCAAACGTGTACTTCCAATCAGTTAGCTCAATTCCACAAGCGGAGGTGAGATCTTGAAAGACCTACTGAACCTGCTGAAATCACAGGGCAACGTTGATGAATTTGATGCGCTGAGAATTGGTCTGGCGTCGCCTGAAATGATCCGTTCGTGGTCTTTCGGCGAAGTGAAAAAACCGGAGACCATCAACTATCGGACCTTCAAGCCCGAGCGTGACGGTCTGTTCTGCGCGCGGATATTTGGACCGATCAAAGACTACGAGTGTCTGTGCGGTAAATATAAGCGACTCAAGCATCGTGGCGTGATCTGCGAAAAGTGTGGCGTTGAAGTTACGCTGACCAAGGTGCGTCGTGAGCGCATGGGGCATATTGAGCTGGCCAGTCCGGTTGCCCACATCTGGTTCCTGAAGTCTCTGCCATCTCGCATTGGCCTGCTGCTCGACATGACCCTTCGGGATATCGAGCGGGTGCTCTACTTCGAATCTTTCGTTGTTGTTGAACCCGGCATGACTGATCTGGAAATCGGTCAGCTGCTGACTGACGAAGAGTATTTCCAGAAGCTAGAAGAATACGGTGACGAGTTTGATGCACGGATGGGTGCAGAAGCGGTTGAAGCCCTGCTTCTGGCTTTGGATCTCGATGCGGAAGTCGCCACGCTGCGTGAAGAAATTCCGGCCACCAATTCTGAAACCAAGATTAAAAAGCTGTCCAAGCGCCTGAAGCTGATGGAAGCCTTCGTCAGTTCCGGTAATAAGCCGGACTGGATGATCATGACAGTACTGCCAGTGCTGCCGCCGGATCTGCGGCCGCTGGTTCCGCTGGACGGCGGTCGGTTCGCGACTTCGGATCTCAACGATCTGTATCGGCGGGTAATCAACCGCAACAATCGACTCAAGCGTCTGCTGGATCTGTCAGCACCGGATATTATCGTCCGTAACGAAAAGCGGATGCTGCAGGAATCTGTAGACGCGCTGCTGGACAATGGACGTCGCGGTCGGGCCATCACCGGCTCCAATAAGCGTCCTTTGAAGTCGCTTGCGGATATGATCAAGGGTAAACAGGGTCGCTTCCGTCAGAACCTGCTCGGCAAGCGCGTCGACTATTCTGGTCGTTCAGTGATCGTGGTTGGCCCGACGCTGCGACTGCACCAGTGTGGTCTGCCCAAAAAGATGGCTCTCGAGCTGTTCAAGCCATTTATTTTCGGCAAGCTTGAAGGCCGAGGCCTGGCAACCACGATCAAAGCTGCGAAGAAAATGGTCGAGCGGGAGACTCCCGAAGTCTGGGATATCCTGGCAGAGGTCATTCGCGAGCACCCTGTGCTGCTGAACCGCGCACCTACATTGCACCGACTTGGTATCCAGGCATTCGAGCCAGTACTGATTGAAGGTAAAGCCATCCAGCTGCACCCGCTGGTCTGTACTGCATACAACGCTGACTTCGACGGTGATCAGATGGCCGTGCACGTGCCGCTGACACTTGAAGCTCAGCTGGAAAGCCGTGCGCTGATGATGTCTACCAACAACATCCTTTCACCGGCAAGTGGTGAGCCGATCATCGTGCCCTCACAGGACGTTGTTCTGGGTCTCTACTACATGACCCGTGAGCGCGTGAACGCCAAAGGCGAAGGCATGTCTTTCGCTGATACCGAAGAAGTGCACCGTGCCTACTACGCTGGGCAGATTGATCTGCACGCCCGTGTGAAGGTGCGTATTGTCGAGCACCTCGAGCAGGAAGATGGCGGCCTGGCGATTCATCGATCGGTGAAAGACACCACTGTTGGCCGGGCACTGTTCTTTGACATCGTTCCTGATGGCATGCCTTTTGAAATGGTTAACCGTCCGCTTGATAAGAAAGCGATCTCTCAGTTGATCAACGTCTGCTATCGGAACGTTGGCCTGAAAGACACTGTCATTTTTGCCGACCAGCTGATGTATACCGGATTCGCGCACTCTACTTCTTCTGGCGCGTCGATTGGTGTTGATGACTTCGTCATTCCTGTCGAAAAAGCCAATATCATCGCTGAGGCGAAAGATGAGGTGGCGGAGATCGAATCGCAATACGCGTCCGGTCTGGTGACTCAGGGTGAGAAGTACAACAAGGTTGTGGACATCTGGTCTCGAGCGAATGATCTGGTTGCGCGTTCGATGATGGACGGGATCTCCAGAGAAACCGTGAAAAATAGCGATGGTGAGGACGAAGACCAGGATTCTTTCAACTCTGTGTTCATCTACGCGGATTCAGGAGCACGGGGTTCCCCCGCGCAGATTCGTCAGCTCGCTGGTATGCGTGGCCTCATGACTCGCCCGGATGGCAGCATCATCGAAAACGCCATTACGGCTAACTTCCGTGAAGGCCTGAACGTGAACGAGTACTTCATCTCGACGCACGGTGCTCGAAAAGGTCTGGCGGATACGGCTTTAAAGACGGCCAACTCCGGATACCTGACTCGACGACTGGTAGACGTTGCTCAGGACGTTGTTGTGACCGATTTGGATTGCGGTACGGAAAACGGCCTGCTGGTATCGGCGATCATCGAAGGTGGTGATGTTGTTGAGCCATTGGGTGACCGGGTTCTGGGCCGGATTGTTGCTCAGCCAGTCTACGACGCAGATGGCAAAACAGTGATCATCCCGGAAGGCACGATGCTGGATGAAGCCTGGGTCGAGCAACTCGACAGCCTTGGCGTTGACGAGATGATTGTTCGCTCGGCGATTACCTGTGATACCCGTTTTGGTGTCTGTAAGAACTGTTATGGTCGCGACCTCGCTCGCGGTCATCTGGTGAATGTCGGCGAAGCCGTCGGCGTTATCGCTGCTCAATCAATTGGTGAGCCCGGCACTCAGCTGACCATGCGTACTTTCCATATTGGTGGTGCGGCATCGCGGGCAACCGCTATCGACAGCATCCAGGTCAAGCACGGTGGCACGGTCCGCCTGCACAACCTCAAGACCGTGTCGCGCGAAAGCGGTGAACTGGTTGCGGTATCGCGCTCAGGTGAAATTGCGCTGGCCGATGATGTTGGCCGTGAGCGCGAGCGCTACAAGCTCCCCTATGGTGCGGTAATCTCAGTCGGGGAAAGTGACTCGGTGGAAGCCGGGCAGGTAATCGCCCAGTGGGATCCGCATACGCACCCCATCGTGACAGAAGTCACGGGTACCGTGCTGTTTGAAAACATGGAAGAAGGTCTGTCGATCAATCGTCAGACTGACGAGCTGACGGGTCTTACCAACATTACGGTACTTGATCCGAAAGACCGGCCCAGTGCGGGTAAAGATCTGCGCCCGGCTATTCAGCTGGTGGATAGCGCTGGTGAACCGATCATGCTGCCCGGCAGCGATGTACCGGCGCACTACTTCCTGCCGAACAACGCCATCCTGAATCTGGAGAACAATGACACTATTGGTATTGGTGATGTCATTGCTCGAATTCCGCAGGAAGGGTCTAAGACCCGCGACATTACCGGTGGTCTGCCGCGTGTTGCTGATCTGTTTGAAGCGCGCAAACCTAAGGAACACTCGATCCTTGCGGAGGAAACCGGCACGGTCAGCTTTGGTAAAGAAACCAAAGGTAAGCGCCGTCTGGTGGTTACGCTGGCGAACGGCGAAACAGTCGAAACACTGATTCCCAAATGGCGAAACATCGGCGTTTTCGAAGGTGAACACGTTGAGAAGGGTGAAGTGGTTGTGGACGGACCGTCCAATCCCCATGACATTCTGCGTCTCAAGGGTGTGGAAGAACTTGCCAAGTACATCATCAACGAAATCCAGGAAGTCTATCGACTTCAGGGCGTGACGATTAACGACAAACACATTGAAGTGATTGTTCGTCAGATGCTTCGTAAGGCAGAAATTGTCAATTCGGGTGAGTCGACGCTGATTCGTGGTGAGCAGGTTGAGTACACGCGTTTGCTGGAAGTCACCGAAGAGATGGAAGCGGAAGGCAAAGAGAAGCCTCAGCATCTGCGGGTGCTGCTGGGTATTACCAAGGCATCTCTGGCAACTGAGTCGTTCATCTCTGCGGCGTCATTCCAGGAAACCACCCGGGTGCTCACCGAAGCTGCGGTGACCGGCAAGAAGGACCATCTGCGTGGTCTCAAGGAAAACGTTGTTGTTGGCCGTCTGATTCCGGCGGGTACAGGACTGACCTATCACAGCGAGCGCAAGCGCCGCCGTGAAGACGAGCTGGCGGCGCGCATTGCCAAGGAGCAGGGCGCTACCGCGGACGAAGTCGAACAGGCACTGTCTGAAGCTCTGAGTGGCGAGTCCGACTAACGTCTGACGAACTAAAGAGGCCTGAAAAAGCGAGAGTTTCCGGATTGGACACTCTCGCAGATCAGGGACAGATGAGGCATTGCGTCTTGCGGTCGAGGTGATTAAAATGCCGCGCTCCGCGGAACCGGCTAAACGTCGATCGTATTGCGATCCGCAGGCCTGGCTCGCAACCCTTGAGGTTGAGGTCAAGGCCAATGCAGAGAGTTCGCAATTAAATTGCACAGCAGCCCACTTGGGTGGTCTGCGTACTTAGAGGATATCAATGGCCCGTATCAGCCAGTTGGTGAGAAAGCCCCGCAAGCGTAAAGCGGAAAAAAGTATCGTTCCGGCTTTGCAGAGCTGTCCGCAGCGTCGCGGTGTCTGCACCCGTGTGTATACAACCACACCAAAGAAGCCGAACTCCGCACTGCGTAAAGTCTGCCGGGTACGGTTGACCAACGGTTATGAAGTGACCTCCTATATCGGTGGTGAAGGCCATAACCTGCAGGAACACTCCGTGGTCCTGATTCGTGGTGGTCGGGTGAAAGATCTGCCAGGTGTTCGTTATCACACCGTTCGCGGCACTCTGGATACCTCAGGTGTACCCGATCGCCGCCAGGGCCGATCGAAGTACGGCGCCAAGCGACCGAAGTAGGTAACTTCAAACACATGGAGATAGTGGGGCAAAGCTCAGACTAACTCAGATTTACAGAATTACTGCCGCGTAAGCGGTTGCCTCCTGGTGCGGCTCATCAGGATGCATTCCCAGTAAGGCCCCGGATCAGTCTCGGGGAAAACCCTGAAGCCAAGGAGAAACTAATGCCAAGACGTAGAGTTGTTGCCAAACGGGAAATCCTCCCGGATCCTAAATACCACAACCAGACGGTTGCCAAGTTCATGAACCACGTAATGGTCAGCGGCAAGAAAGCTGTTGCCGAGCGTATTGTATATGGCGCTTTCGATCGAATTATCGAACGTGATAGTGGAGACCCTGTCGAGACTTTCGAAAAGGCACTGGAAGCTATCGCGCCGTTTGTTGAGGTGAAATCCCGACGTGTCGGTGGCGCAACCTATCAGGTACCTGTTGAAGTTCGACCTTCCCGTCGCGAAGCTCTGGCAATGCGCTGGCTGGTTGACGCAGCACGCAAGCGTGGCGAGAAGTCCATGGCTGCTCGTCTGGCGGGCGAACTGATGGACGCCGCAGAAGGCCGTGGCTCGGCAGTGAAGAAGCGCGAAGACACTCACCGTATGGCTGAAGCCAACCGGGCGTTTGCTCACTACCGCTACTGATCACCCTTTTACCTTTTCCTTTAACCCTAGGAATATTCGGAGCATCTCATGGCTCGTAAGACTCCCCTATCCCGGTATCGCAATATCGGTATCGTCGCTCACGTGGACGCTGGAAAAACCACCACAACTGAGCGGGTCCTCTTCTACACTGGGCTTTCGCATAAGATCGGCGAAGTTCACGACGGTGCTGCCACCATGGACTGGATGGAGCAGGAACAAGAGCGGGGCATCACGATTACCTCCGCTGCGACGACCTGTTTCTGGAGTGGAATGAACCAGCAGTTCGACGAGCACCGGGTCAATATTATTGACACCCCCGGACACGTTGACTTCACCATTGAAGTCGAGCGGAGTCTCCGGGTTCTCGACGGTGCTGTTGTCGTCTTCTGCGCAACCTCAGGTGTTGAGCCTCAGTCAGAAACTGTCTGGCGTCAGGCTAATCGCTACGAAGTCCCTCGCATGGTGTTCGTCAACAAGATGGACCGCGCAGGTGCTGATTTCCTGCGTGTGGTTGAACAGATTAAAGACCGGCTTGGCGCTAACCCTGTGCCGATCCAGCTGGCCATTGGAGCTGAAGAAAACTTCAAGGGTGTGGTCGATCTTATTCGGATGAAAGCCATCTACTGGAATGAAGAAGACCAGGGCCTGAGCTACGACCTGGGTGAAATCCCGGAGGATATGCAGGCCGATGCTGAGCATTGGCGTGAGCAGATGGTTGAGAATGCTGCTGAAGCCACCGAAGAACTGATGGAAAAGTACCTCGAAGGCGGTGAGCTCACCGAGGCAGAAATCAAGCAGGGTCTGCGGATCCGTACTCTGAGCAACGAAATCGTTCTGGCGCTGTGTGGCTCAGCGTTCAAGAACAAAGGCGTTCAGGCAATGCTCGATGCCGTTATCGAATATCTGCCCGCACCTCCGGAAGTTAAGCCGATTGAAGGCACGCTGGAGGACGAAGAAACGATTGAGACGCGTCCTGCCGATGACGACGCGCCATTTGCCGCACTGGCATTCAAAATCGCTACTGATCCGTTTGTCGGTACGCTGACCTTCTTCCGGGTTTACTCGGGGGTGCTCAACTCCGGTGATCAGGTGTACAACCCGGTCAAAAGCAAGCGGGAGCGCGTCGGTCGGATGGTGCAGATGCACTCCAACGACCGTAACGAAATCAAAGAAGTGCGCGCTGGTGACATTGCGGCGGCCATTGGCCTGAAAGACGTCACTACTGGTGATACCTTGTGTGCGCAGAGTGACATCATCACGCTGGAACGCATGGAATTCCCGGATCCGGTAATCAGTGTTGCCGTTGAGCCGAAGTCAGTGGCTGACCAGGAAAAAATGGGTGTTGCACTCGGCAAGCTGGCTCAGGAAGACCCGTCTTTCCGCGTCAAGACTGATGAAGAGTCCGGTCAGACTATCATTTCCGGAATGGGTGAATTGCACCTCGATATCATCGTTGACCGTATGAAGCGTGAATTCAGCGTTGAGGCCAACATTGGTAAACCGCAGGTTGCCTATCGCGAGACGATTCGTAAAGCTGTCAACCAGGAAGGAAAATTCGTTCGTCAGTCCGGCGGCCGTGGTCAGTATGGGCACGTCTGGGTCAAGCTGGAGCCGAATGACGAAGAGAACTTCGAGTTCGTCGACGAGATTGTTGGCGGTGTTGTACCTCGCGAGTACATTCCGGCAGTTGGAAAAGGTATCGCTGAGCAGATGCAGAACGGTGTGCTTGCCGGCTATCCGCTGATCAATGTCAAAGCGACTTTGTATGATGGTTCATTCCACGAAGTGGATTCATCGGAAATGGCCTTCAAGATTGCCGGGTCAATGGCGATGAAAGAGGGTGCTCTGAATGCCGATCCGGTCATTCTGGAACCGATCATGAACGTGGAAGTCGTCACTCCTGAAGATTACATGGGAGACGTGGTCGGTGATCTCAACCGACGGCGTGGCATGATTGCAGGCATGGATGAAAACCCGGCGGGCAAAATTGTCCGGGCAGACGTTCCGCTGTCTGAAATGTTTGGCTATTCCACTGATCTGCGTTCGGCCACTCAGGGCCGCGCGACCTATACCATGGAGTTCCAAAAATACGCTGAGGTTCCGGCTAGCATCGCTGAAGGAATCATCAAACGTTAGATTGCGATCTGACTAATTCTGGCTGACATACTGGAGACTATTGGAAATGGCCAAAGAGAAATTTGAACGAACCAAACCCCACGTAAATGTGGGCACGATTGGTCACGTAGACCACGGTAAGACGACGCTGACAGCGGCGCTGACAAAGGTATGTGCGGAAGCGCGCGGTGGTGAGTTCAAAGA
>CAKZWF010000089.1 GCA_937921865.1 uncultured Pseudomonadales bacterium
CCGCCGCTCTCTTTAAAGCCGCCGCTCTCTTTAAAGCCGCCGCAGGCGCTTTTATCAGCCGCTCCTTTTATCAGCCGCAGGCGCTCTTTCCTGACGCCGCAGGCGCTCTTTCCAGCCGCCGCAGGCGCTCAGACCTTGAACGGTGGTAACTTCTTCGGCGTCAGCTGCTTCTTCAGTGAGACGTAGGCAGGCATGCCGTTGCGGTATGGCGGGTAGTCTTCTCCCGCAATCAGCGGCGCGAGGTACCGTTTGCCCTTCGCAGTGATCCCGAACCCATCCGCGCTGATGAAGCTCTTCGGCATCTTGCGTTCAACATTGGCTACTTTCGCCAGCGCCGCTTCACCAATCTTCCACCGATACGGCTGATCACTGGTCCGCACAATCACCGGCATGAGGCTGTTTTTTCCTGCCAAAGCGAACTCCACCGCCGCTTTGCCGACCGCATAGGCCTGCTCCACATCGGTTTTTGAGGCAATGTGCCGCGCAGCCCGCTGCAGATAGTCGGCGACCGCCCAGTGATATTTGTAGCCGTGCTTGTCTTTAATCATCTGAGCGATGGTCGGCGCTACCCCGCCAAGTTGAGTGTGACCAAATGCATCTTTACTGCCGGCGTCCGCGACAAAGGTGCCATCGGCATAGTGCGTACCTTCTGAAACCACGATCACGCAATAGCCGTTTTTTGCCACCGTGGTTTTCACCTTGGCCAGAAATTTCTGTTTCGAAAACGGAACTTCCGGCAGCAGAATAATATGCGGAGGATCACCGGCAGCATCCTGAGCCAGCGCCCCAGCCGCCGCGATCCAACCTGCGTGCCGACCCATCACCTCTAAAATAAACACCTTGGTGGAGGTTTCGCACATTGAGGCGACATCGAGCGCAGCTTCGCGAGTCGAGATGGCAACATACTTCGCCACCGACCCGAAGCCGGGGCAGGTGTCAGTAAAAGGCAGGTCGTTGTCTACGGTTTTCGGAATACCGATACAGGTTATTGGATAGCCGAGCCGCTCACCAAGCTGAGAGACCTTATGCGCGGTGTCTTGAGAATCGCCGCCGCCGTTGTAGAAGAAGTAGCCGATGTCATGAGCTTCGAACACCTCGATCAGCCGACGATATTCCCGTTCGTTTTCTTCTAAAGATTTCAGTTTGTAGCGACAGGACCCGAATGCTCCGCTTGGCGTATGCCGGAGTCCGGCAATTACGCTGGCGGACTCTTTCGAAGTATCAATCAGCTCTTCAGTGAGCGCGCCAAGAATGCCATTGTTGCCAGCGAACACCTTGCCAATCTGCTTTTTGTGTTTCCGGGCAGTTTCAATCACCCCACAGGCGGAGGCGTTGATCACTGCGGTGACCCCGCCGGATTGAGCATAAAAAGCGTTTCGTCTGGTCATGGCTGGCTCCTCAACACGGTCGGCAGAGGGTCAACCGACAACGCCGCGCATTTTCCGCGATCGACAGGAATTGTGCGACAATTTCCGCAAATCATTTCTATGCACTTATGAAAGTCGTCTTACAGCTGTTCTGGCAGATCTGTCTGCTGCGCCAGGGACCCGAACATGTCCCAACCCAAAACTGGTTCATTGCCACTGTTGTCAGCGCCAACATCCTCTGCAGTCTGGCGCTGTCTTTAGTCCTGGATGACAGCAGCAGCTTCATCAGCGTGCTGACCCGTCTGGTAGTCACCCAGGCCACAACCGCGGCACTGGTCTGGCTGGCACTTTTTCTGCGGGAGCAAGGCAATCGTTTTCCCGCCACCGTCACCGCACTGTTCGGCTGCGATCTGATCATAACCGTCTGTTTCGCAACCCTGGTGCCGGTCGTTTCGATAATCGGTGAAGGTGGCAGCACCTTCATTTTTCTCGGGTTCATGATCTGGTCAGTGGCGGTCGCCGGCTTCATCATGCACCGTGCGCTCAGCGTGCCGCTCGGCATCGGCATTCTGATTGCCGTTGCTATGATGGTGCTCAGCGTTGCCACCAGTGAAGTTGCGGTAAACCCGGTATGAGCAGACACATCTATTTTCTAGGCATCGGCGGGACGCTGATGGGCAGCCTGGCGCTGCTGGCACGCGAAAAAGGTTATCGGGTGTCAGGGTCGGACAAAGTTCTGTATCCGCCCATGAGTGACCAGCTGGCTGACGCAGACATCGAACTGTTCGAAGGCTTCGATCCGAAACAGCTGCAACCCGCGCCGGATCTGGTGGTGATTGGCAACGCCGGTCTGCCGAGGGGTCACCCGGCTGTCGAATATGTCCTAGACAACCGCCTGCCCTATACGTCCGGCGCTGAGTGGCTGGGTCGCGATATCCTGCCCGATCGCTGGGTGCTGGCCGTGACCGGCACCCATGGCAAAACCACTACCGCCAGCATGTTGACCTGGATTCTCGACCAGGCCGGATTGAATCCGGGATACCTGATCGGCGGCGTGCCGAAGAACTTTCCCAGTTCAGCCCGACTGGGCGATAGCCCCTTCTTCGTTGTCGAAGCAGACGAGTACGACACCTCCTACTTCGATCGACGCTCCAAATTTGTTCACTATCGGCCGCAAACGCTGATCATCAACAATCTCGAATACGACCACGCAGATATTTTTCCTGATCTGGCAGCCATTCAAACTCAGTTTCATCAGCTGATCCGGACAGTACCCGGATCCGGTCTGATCATCGCACCCAGCCTGGATGACAACGTTCAGGAGACACTGCAGCAGGGCTGCTGGACGCCGATCAGTCGATTTGGCCCACCGGCAACACGCCAGCCGCTGGAACAGGACAACGGCGAAAGATTTGCAGCCAGCCTTGATGTTGCTGATGGCAGCACCTTCACGGTCAGTCTGGGGGATGAACAGCTGGGCACAGTCACCTGGTCCCAGTTTGGCGAACACAATGTCGACAATGCGCTGTCGGCCATTGCTGCCGCCCGCCATGCCGGAGTTGCACCGGCGCAAGCCATCGAAGCGCTCTGCGGCTTCACTGGTGTAACGCGGCGCATGGATCTCATTGCGCAAAGCGACGGTATCTTCATCTACGATGACTTTGCCCACCATCCCACCGCAATCCGCAAAACCCTCCAGGGTCTGCGCAAACGGGTTGGCAGCGACGAAATCATCGCAGTAATCGAACCCCGCTCACACACGATGTCGCTTGGCACCCTGCGCGGGGAACTGAAGACCTGTTGCGCGCCCGCTGACCAGGTGTTCTGGTTTCGCGGCGAAAACATCAAATGGGATCTGACTGAAGTCGTCCAGGGCTGTGTTATCCCCGCCCATCAGCATGACAATCTTGACCGGCTGATGGCAAAGCTGGTCAAACTCGATCGCAAACCCGACAAACAGCGGCACATCGTCATCATGAGCAATGGCGCATTTGGCGGTATCTACGAAAAACTCCCAGAGTTATTGCGCTCCCGCTAAACTCCCTTGCTCAAATTGAATCATCGCGAGGGGCGGAGAATGGCAATACGACAATTCACTGGGTTTTTTCTGGGAAGCTGGCTGATCGCCGCGCAATGTTTCGCGGCCGAATCCTGGCACCCGTCAAAATATGGTGCTGGCGATACCCTGGGTGCAATCAACAATCTGTCGCCCGAGAAGGTGGTCCAGGCCGCGCGACTCGTGAAAACCGGCAAAACCTACGCGCTGGGCGTCGAAACCGGACCGGATTCGCCCGCTTATCCGCCGCGACAGTATTCGATGACCGTGTTGCAGCTCGACTCCGGAGCGTCAGAACCGATGGGCAGCAATCGCGCCACCGGTAACGACGATCTGATGATGTTGTGGATGGGCATCGGCAGCCAGATTGATGGCCTGGGCCACATGGGCATCGACCACGTATATTACAACGGCAATCACGCCAACGACTTTGTCTCCGTGACCGGACTGACCAAGTTGAGCGTCGACAGACTGCCGCCCATTGTCAGCCGCGGCGTGCTGCTGGACATGGCCAAACACTTCGGCAAGCCGATCCTCCCGGAAGGCACCGCCTTCAACAGCGCTGAGATAAAAGCCGCCGCAGCCGCACAAAATGTGACCATAGAGTCAGGCGATGTGGTCCTGTTTCATACCGGCTGGTTGAACGTGGCGGATCAGGACAAGGTTCGCTTCATGGCCGGTGAACCGGGTATCGGTGTGGACGGCGCTCGCTATCTGGCGCAACTCGGCGTGGTTGCTGTCGGTTCGGATTCCTGGGCTGTGGAAGTGCTGCCGTCAGAAGACCCCAACCAGGCGTTTCCCGTCCACCCGGAACTGCTGGCAAAAAACGGCGTCTACATCCTGGAGAATATGGACACCCGGGCTTTGGCAGCAGATGGTGTCAGTGAGTTTCTATTTGTTCTTGGCCAGCCGCGTTTCGTCGGCTCCGTCCAGGCGGTGATCAACCCGGTAGCTATTCGCTAGTGGAGCTGACCTGCGACAACGCTGTCGAGGTGCAACAGCACCTGATCTCACTAGGCTGGCTGCAACCGGTTAACCGGATCGTGCGAATCGAGCCCGCTGGTGAAGGCAATATGAACGTCACCCTGCGAGCCACGCTCGCCGATCGCAGCCTGATCCTGAAACAGTCGCGGCCTTTTGTCGCCAAATATCCTGATATCCCGGCGCCGCTCGAAAGGCTCGATGTCGAAGCGGCGTTTTACGGCGCAGTATCAGCAAGCCCGGCGGTTGCCGGCCAGATGTCCGAACTGCTGGGGTATGATCCGGCCAATCATCTGCTGGCCCTGGAGGACCTCGGTGCCAGCGCCGATTTCAGTCATCTGTACGATAGCGGCAGTCATGCTCAGGGAAATGGCCTGCCGAGCGCTGAGCTGTTGAACTGGCTTGGCAGACTGCACACCTTAGATCCCGCGCACCTGGATGTGACCGTCTTCGACAATCAGGCGATGCGCAGGCTCAACCACGCCCACATATTCGAAATCCCGCTGACAGCCGACAATGGCCTCGAATTCCCAGCGGCGCGAGCGGCCATCGCCCGACGCTTCGCGACCGATCGGATTCTGCGGGACAAAGCTGCCGAACTGGGCAGACTGTATCTGGCGCCTCCGAGCACCAGCAGTCGTCTGCTGCACGGTGACTTCTACCCCGGCAGTTGGCTGGCTACCGAAGCAGGCATTCGAATCATCGATTTCGAATTCGCGTTTATCGGTCCTGTTGAGTTCGATCTCGGGGTGTTCTTAGGCCATTGCCTGATGTCCGGTCATCCACCGGACACACTCTTAGACCTGCTGGAAGCTTACTCTGCTCCGGCGCCGTACGATCCGGCTCTGGCGCTGGCTTTTGCCGGTATCGAGATCATCAGGCGTCTGCTCGGCGTCGCTCAACTCCCCCTGACCGCTTCTGAAGCTACCTTAAGTGAATGGCTGGACTGGGGCTATGACAAGGTCTCCGCATGATTCCATTGATCATCGACACCGACGTTGCCCTTGGCGTGCACCACGAAGGTCGACCCCGGGATATCGATGATGGTTTTGCCATCGTCGAGGCCATCAACTCGGATGCTATCGACCTGCTGGCTGTCACCACCGTGTTCGGCAATGGACCTCTTAGCGAAGTCGATCGGGTTGCCCGTGAAATCATCGATTTGAAAGGCGTGGCTGTGCCCGTCCACTCCGGTGCAGCAGTCGCCATGGATCCCGGTGAAGCTGACACGACGCCGAACGCCGCTGTGACCGCGATGGCAGAGATCCTGGCCTCCCGACGCGCGCATATCGCGGCGATTGGTCCGTTGACCAACATGGGCCTGCTGGTTGGGCAGTTTCCGCAGGTTCTGGGAAACATCGACAGTGTCATCATCGTCGCCGGTCGCAGCCGCGATCGCCGTTTTCACCTCGGTGACAAAGGACCGGTACGTGACTTCAACTTCGAAAATGATGTTGCGGCGACGCGCCTGCTGCTCGAAAGTGGCGTGCGGCTGGTACTGGCTGGTTTCGAGTTGACCAGTCAGGTCGCCGTTACCGAAGCGGACCTGGAAACCATTGCCGCCTCCTCATCACCGACCGCGCGCTATTTCTACGATAATTCGCTCGCCTGGTGTCGTCACTGGACCAGCACCTTTCCCGCCGATACCGGTTTTCATCCCTGGGATTCGGCGGCGATATCCTGGCTGAAGCACCCGGACTACTTTGTCAGCGAAGACCGGGGCTGGCGGATCCGTCATAACTCCGAAGATAAGGTCGACTGGCTGGAAACAGATCCGAACTTTTCCGGCAGCCGCGTGACCTTCTGCACAGGTTTTGCTACCGATGGTGCCAGACGTTTTGTCGAAGACGTGGTGACCAGCGTATATTGAGCAGCAATCCAACAACGGCGTGAGACAGTGAATCTGCTGCAGAACAAACGCATCATCATAACCGGCGCGGGTAGCGGCATCGGCCGTGCCAGCGCTCTGCTCGCGGCCGAAGAAGGCGCCGCCATCGTTGCCGTAGACCAGTCCGACTCAGTCCTGGAGACGGTCCAAACCATAGAACAATCCGGCGGCCGGGCGATGGCCGTTCAGGCTGACGTCAGCGACGAAGAGGCTGTGGCGGCTTTTGTTGCCAGGTGCGTCAGTGAGTATGGTGGTGTCGACGGTCTCTACGCTAATGCCGGGGTCTCCGGCGGTCGGAAAACGCTGACTGAACTCACCGTTGCCGACTGGCAGCGAACACTGGCCGTCAACACCATTGGTGTGTTTCTCGCGATAAAAGCCGTGGTCCCGGAAATGACAAAACAGGGTGGCGGCGCCATCGTCTGCACCGCTTCCGTTGCCGGGCTGCGGGCCAATGCCGGTGGCGTTGACTACAGTGCCAGCAAAGCGGGTGTGATCAGTATTGCCCAGACCAGCGCTTATCAGCTGTATGGAACCGGCATCCGAGTGAATGCCGTCTGCCCGGGACTGATTGAAACCGGCATGACTAAACCCACTTTCGATCTGGCGGACGAGCGCGGTCGCCGCGATCGCATCGGCCAGATCAATCCGACCGCACGCGCCGGACAGCCTCAGGAGATTGCTGAGATGGCCTGTTTCCTGCTGAGTGACCGCGCATCCTACGTAAACGGCCAGGCGATCCCCGTCGATGGCGGTCTGTCTGCCAGTCATCCCTGGGTGTTTCCACGAATATGAAAAGACCACACCGATCGCTGTTCGGGATCATGTTACTCCTGAGTCTGGCGATCACTGCAGGTTGCGGTCAGAGCGAGGTGACAGATTCAGCGCAGCCGGCTGCGCAAACCGGCTCCAGCACCGGCGAACGATTGCTGGCTGATGCACCAAGCGGATGGAAAGAGGTATTCAGCAGCAACAATCCGGGCTTGCGAATGGTCGAATTCATTCCGGAAGACCAGGCCAATGCCAGCTGGCAACACAAAATAACCTTCGAGTCCTTGAGCGGAAATCCACTGCCGGATCCAATCGAGTTTCTCCAGGGCCTGAGCGTCGACCAGAGCGGTACCTGCGATGGCTTCGAGTCATTCAACACCTTTTCAGGCCTGGAGAACGGCTATCCGACCATGGTTCGCCTGATGGTCTGCAAGCGCAGTGACATCATTAACCAGTCCCAGGTAACGATGCTGAAAGCCATTCGGGGTGAAGAGAATTTTTATATGATCACCCGGGCCCAGCGTGGGCCACCGCTGGCAGATGACACAGCCGCTCTCACTGATGAAGAAATTGCCGGCTGGACGCTCTATCTCAAAGCGATTTCAGTCTGCAATGACTCAGCCGATCACCCCTGCCCGCAAACGGGCTGAAGCTGGCTTCAGCCGGTCAGAAACTGTCTTCAGCCATCTGCATGACGTCACTGCCAGCCGAACAGACTCCAGCGGCCAGCCCGACCGTTCGCGGCAATACCCGCGCGAAGTAGAAATCCGCGCTGTGCTGTTTGCTGGTTTCGAGATCACCACCTTGCGCAACACCCGCCATTTCCGCCCAGAACCAGGCATAAAGCGTATAGCCGACGAGGTCCAGATAGTCGGTGGCAACCGCACCCGGTAGATCAGGGTCGTCACCCGCCCGCTCCAGTACGTGGCGAGTGGCCGCACGCAGACGCTCAAAGGCGTCGCTCACTGCGGCTTTATAGCGCTCCGGTAGCTGCTCCGGACCAAGGCGTTCGAGCAGCAGTTCCAGAGTGTTGCCACCGTCCCGCACCACTTTGCGACCAATCAGATCTGCAGCCTGGATACCGTTGGTGCCTTCATAGATCTGGCCGATTCGCACATCTCTGACAATCTGCTCAACGCCCCACTCGCGCACAAAGCCGTGTCCGCCAAACACCTGCTGCGCGATTACGGCACACTCCAGACCACGATCTGTGAAGAAAGCTTTTGCTACCGGGGTAAGCAGCTGAGACAAACGCTCCGCCTCCGCATCATTGCCGTATTTACCAAGATCTAGCTGCATGCCGACATACATTGCAAACGCCCGACCAGCTTCGGTCAGAGTGCGGATGGTCAGCAGCATGCGCCGGACATCTGCGTGCACGAGCAGCGGGTCTGCCGCCTGCTGCGGCTGCTTCGGACCGGAAGCCGCCCGCCCCTGCAGTCGATCACGCGCGTACTTCACCGCCTGCTGATAGCCGAGCTCCGAAGCACCCAGCCCCTGGAGCCCGACGGACAGGCGTTCGTAGTTCATCATCGTAAACATCGCAGCGAGTCCGGCGTTGGCCTCACCAATCAGATAGCCGACCGCACCGTCGTAGTTCATCACCGATGTCGCGCTGCCACGGATGCCCATCTTGTGTTCCAGCGAACCACTGGCCAGTGAGTTGCGCTCACCCGGGTTGCCCTGCTCGTCGGGCAGAAATTTCGGCACAATGAACAACGATATACCTCGGGTCCCTGCCGGCGCGTCCGGCAGCTTAGCCAGCACCAGATGAACAATGTTCTCTGCCAGATCATGCTCGCCGCTGGTGATAAAAATTTTCGTCCCGGTGATGCGATAGCTGCCGTCAGCAGCTGGCTCAGCTTTGCTGCGCATGATGCCGAGATCGGTTCCGGCATGCGCTTCAGTCAGCGCCATTGCCCCGGTCCATTGACCGCTGTAGAGCTTCGGTAGATACAACGCTTTCTGTTCTGCTGAGCCATGGGCATCGATACAGATCGTCGCCCCTACGGTCAGAGTCCCGTAGAGATAAAGGCTGGCGTTGGCCGCCCAGAACATCTCTTCGATCAGGCAGCCCAGCAGTTTAGGCATACCCTGGCCATCGAACTCAGGATTGCCCGACAATGCCAGCCAACCACCCTGGCTCAACTGATCGAAAGCGGCTTTGAAGCCTGCGGGTGTCCGGACGCTGCCATTATCCCAGTGGCAGCCTTCTTCATCACCGCTCTGATTGAGCGGCGCCATGACCTCACTGGCCAGGCGCCCGCCTTCGCGCACAACGGCTCGGACCAGTTCGGGCGAGAAGTCCGCAAATTCGGGAATGTCGGCCCAACGCTCCTGCACTTTGAATACTGAAAACAGCAGAAACTCGATGTCCCGCTCCGGCGGTTGGAAATCCAGCATAGTGGCCTCTTATCAAATTTGATCTGTCATCACGCAACGCGCTGGTGTGGCGTGAGTCGTAAAAAATAGGTGTTCAGCAGGCTGACAGGGACTCGGCGTTCAGCCCCATCAGGTTGTCAGCACCCGATTCCATTGCTGCTTTGTGGGCAGCCGTGCGCGGCAGCAGACGTTCAAAATAGAACCTGGCCGTCGCCAGTTTGCCTTCCAGATAGTCACGTTCGCCGCCTGATGAATCGGCCAGCGCCCGCTCAGCAGCCACGGCTACCCGGGCCCAGCAGGTGGCAAGCACCGCGTAACCGCTGTACATCAGAAAATCGACCGAGGCTGCACCTACCTCTTCTAAGTTTTTCTGGGCACTGCCACCAACATTCAGCGCCAGCTCACCCCATTCGTTGCCCAGCGCCTGCAGCCGCTCGCCCAGATCTGCCTGCGTTGCCGATTGCTGAAGTGCGGCAGCAGCCTCGGAGACTTCGCCCAGATAATGCATCAGACCTATGCCCTGCACCTGGAGGATCTTGCGACCCAGCAGATCAAGCCCCTGGATACCCGTGGTGCCTTCATAAATCGTCGTGATCCGAAGATCCCGCACATACTGTTCCACGCCGGTTTCCCGGATATAGCCGTGGCCGCCAAAAACCTGGATCGCATTGTTTGCGGATTCAAATGCCAGTTCGGTCAGGGTGCCTTTGATGATGGGCGTCAGAAAGTCGAGCAGCTGAGTGGCACGCTGTGCCTCCTCGCCGTCGAGTTGTGTGGCTCGATCTGCCACCTGACCCGCGTAGTAAATCAGCGCTCGCCCGCCTTCTACAATGGCGCGCTGGGTCAACAGCAGACGGCGTACGTCCGGATGCACAATGATGGGATCCGCCGGCTTATCCGGAGCTTTGGCTCCGCTCAGAGAGCGCATCTGGAGTCGTTCATTGGCATAGTCCAGCGCCAGTGATAACGCTGATTGCGCGCCACAGATGCCCTGCAGACCGACTACCAGCCGGGCGGCATTCATCATCGTGAACATGTTCTTCATGCCCCGGTTCGGCTCCCCGACCAGATATCCACGGGCGGCTTCGAAATTGAGCACACAGGTCGCATTGCCGTGCATGCCCATCTTCTTTTCAATCGCACCACAGGTCACCGAATTGCGGCTGCCGTCCAGGTCGACCTTAGGGACGATGAACATGCTGATGCCTCGGGTACCTTCAGGCGCATCGGGCAAGCGGGCGAGGACCAGATGCACGATGTTGTCCGCCAGATCGTGCTCCCCGGCGGATATGAAGATTTTAGTGCCGGTGACTGCATAAGCCCCATCAGCAAGGGGCTCGGCACGGGTCCTTGCCAGCCCAACGTCGGAACCCGCATGAGGTTCGGTCAGACACATCGTCCCGGTCCATTCGCCGCTTAGCAGAGGGCTTAAGAACTGTTCTTTCTGTTCCGGGCTGCCATGGGCATCCAGCGCGCTGACCGCACCCCGGGACAGACCCGGATACATGGTCCAGGCCATACACGCGCAACACATCAGTTCCTCTAAAAACAGACTGATGCTGTCCGGCAGACCCTGACCGCCGTAGGCTTTGTCCCCGCTCAGCGAAGCCCAGCCGCCTTCAACATACCCTGTATAGGCTGCTTTGAAGCCCGGCGGTGTGGTCACCACACCATCGTTTAGCTGGCAGCCGTGTTCATCACCAATCCGGTTCAACGGTGCCAGTTCCCCTTCGGTAAACCGGTGCGCCTCGTCGAGTATGCTGTCGAGCAGCGCACGATCCGGAGCATCATCGACACCCAGGGACTGGTAGTGACCGGCATAGTCGAAGACGTCGTGCATCAGGAAGCGCATATCGCGGAGAGAAGCGGGCATTTTTCTGACTCTATAATGAGAGAATAATTGGCAGAACTTCTTCCGGCCAGCCTGTTAGGACCGCGGCCACAGCCAGCGGTTCCGCCACACTGCGCATGTCAGTCGGCTGCCCGGGAGGGAGGACATTAATGCGCAGACACAGGGCTGTCAAAACGGCGCTGATGGGCTTTGGCAGTGGCCAACGGTTCGGGCGCCGGAGACGGACTCAGGCGTGCACACCGAGCAGAAAACCAATCAGTTCGTCGGCAGTTTCCACAACCTCCGCAGAGACCTGAAACCGGCGCTCGTAGAGCTTGAAAACGGTGAGCGCATCAACCAGCCCCGCAACGTCTTAGAAGCCAGCCTGCACAGCTGAACGGAAGCCTGAACTGGCCGCAGAATTTGATTGCGCGACTTCCTCTGTCGCGCCACGAACACCCTGCAGCGCCACGGTCATCGGGACTCGAAAATTGTGGAGTCTGTCGCACAGAAACCGAACCTGATGACGGCTCGCTGATCGACAGGCACTGATCCAGACTGCGCTGATGCATACGCATCTGACGAAAATTCGTAAGTATCTTGCCCACGACGCGATACCGGGTCTGTGTGCGTGGTGCGGGAAGTGGCTGCATGGAGCGGCCAAACCGGCGCTGTGTCCGCACTGCCTGCGCGCGCTACCCTGGAACACCGGTGCCTGCCGCCGCTGCGGTCGGCGCGAGCACCCGGACGACTCAACCCAGTGTGCGGCTCTACCCTTCGAAATAACCATCAGTCCACTGCTCTATCAGGGTCCGATACCGCAGTGGATAGTGCGCAGCAAGCGGCGCGGCGGCCTCCCGGAAACCCGCCTGCTGGCCGACTGTCTGGCAATCGCGATCAGCGATGCCTATCCAGCCAATCAGCTGCCCGAGGTCCTGGTGCCGGTCCCGTTATCGTGGCGCCGCCTGCTGCAGCGCGGCCACAATCAGGCACTCGTGCTGGCCAGCATGATTGCCCGCCAGTTAAACCTGCTGGTTGACCCGCGCGCGCTGCGCAGACAACGCCACACCCCGATACAGCCGGGACTGTCGGAAAGCGCCCGCTATGCCAACATGAGCGGCGCATTTTGCTGCCGACGCCACTGGCACGGAGATCATGTCGCCGTTGTCGACGACGTCATGACCTCTGGAGCCACGGCCGCAGCTACCGCCAATTGCCTGCTGCAGGCGGGTTGCGCTCGGGTGGATGTCTGGTGCGCCGCGCGTGCCGTATCAAGCTGATACACTCCGCGTCCGCCAGCAACCAGACCGCCACACGCAGATGACTGAGCAGAACGCCACGCCGTATGACGGCTTGACCCCGGATACCATCCTCGATGCGATGGAATCCTGTGGGTTCGACTGCGACGGCAGCCTGCTGGCTCTGAACAGCTTCGAAAACCGCGTCTATCAGCTGCGCCAGGAAGACGGCAGCTTCGTGGTGGTGAAGTTCTATCGACCCGGCCGCTGGAGTGATGCGGCCATCAACGAAGAACACGCCTTCAGCTTTGAACTTGTCGACCACGATCTGCCGATCGTCGCGCCACTCACTCGCGATGGGCAAACACTGTTCGCTCACAACGATTTCCGCTTTGCCGTATTCCCTCGCCAGGGAGGTCACCCTCCGGATCTGGAGATTGAAGAACACTTCACCGTACTGTCCCGAACCCTGGCAAGAATTCATGCGGTTGGTGCAGCTGGTCAGTTCCAGCATCGCGCGGAGTTTTCTGCGCGCCGGCTTGGTCATGACTCACGCCAGTTCCTGCTGGAAAACAACTGGCTGCCTCTGGAGCTGGAACCGGCCTACGAAACCATCACCCAGGCACTGCTGGAAGTGATTGACGACAGCCTCCCGCAGATCAGCAGCAACATTCGAATCCACGGCGACTGCCACCTGGGCAATGTGCTCTGGCGCAACGACGCACCACATTTCGTGGATCTCGACGACTGCCTGTCCGGGCCCCCCGTTCAGGATCTGTGGATGCTTTTGTCAGGTGAACGGGACGAACGTGAAGGCCAGTTGAAACGCCTTCTCGACGCCTATCTGCCCTTCTACGAGCTCGATCTGGCCTCGCTGAGATCGATAGAAAGCCTGCGCACACTGCGCATCATGCACCATGCCGCCTGGCTGGCGCGGCGCTGGAACGACCCGGCATTTCCGCTGGCTTTCCCCTGGTTCGACACTGAGAAATACTGGGCTTCGCACATTCTGGAACTGCGCGAGCAGCAGGCAATACTGCAGGAACAACCACTCAGCTATCTGCGCTGATACCCAGCTCATTGCGGTTGCGGATGAGGTTGCCATAGGCGGCAAGCAGTTGCGGCAGCTCTTCTGCCGGGGCGGACGACAGACGCTGCTGGTAGGCCTGCTGCACGTCACCAAGCCAGTCACCCGCATCCGGCACACCATCGATTCCAAGTTCACGCGCCGCGGCCGCCTGGGTCGGAAACACCTTCAGACCAGCAACAATGGCCTTGTCGACAATAGCTGCCAGCTCATCGGCGTCCGCAACAGTCTCCTTAACCGGCGCGGAAAAGTGCAGATGCATACGGCCTTTGAAGCCGAGCAGACCGTGAACGATGCTGTTGAGATCTTCGTCCGGGGCTTTGCGGTATTCACCGTCACGCGCCAGCAGCGTCAGCTCTCTGGCTTTATCCTGGTCACAGGGATCCAGCTCGTAAGAAATGGACACAGGCACCAGGTTGATCCGCTGCAGCATCTCGCCAAACGTCTCGATATCCTCGCGCCAGGCCAGTGCCAGCATTTTCAGCAGCGCCGGATCGGTGCGATCGAAACCATCTTTGGCACGGCCTTCGCGCTGGGCGATCCAGACCGAATTGCCGGTCTCAAGCGAGTGGCGGATGTAGCTGGAGGTTCGATTCATCGCCTGGTAGATGGCTTTTCGACCGGTCGCACTCCGCTCCACAACAAAACTCTTGTTCAGCCTCATCAGATCGGCGGCAAAACGTTCGGTCAGCAGATTATCGCCAACGGCCATTCGCGCAGTCTGGTGTCCGGCGTGATAAATCACATAGTTGAGAATGCCCGAATCCAGAACAATATCGCGATGATTGGAAATGAACAGATAGGCGGTGCCGGGGGTGAGCGAGTCGAGCCCGCTGAAACTCAGATCGGCAATCGTAGTTTCCACGAGCCGCCGCATATAGCCTTCGAGGAACACCTGGAATTCGGCAACCGTGCGCATGCGTCTGGTTTTGCGCCGCAGGATCCAGCCCACCAGCCGGTCGGCAAATGCCGGTGCGATCCGGGCAAGACGAGGCAGCAGAAAACGGGCTGCTGCCCGGCGCAAGCCGTGATCGCGAACCAAACCGGCGATGACACGCTCGACCTCTTCGTCCTGGTAGGGCCGGATGGATTCGAATTCCTGCATGCGGGCACGGTAGCGCCTGGGCCACAGAAAACAAGTCACCTCGGGTCAGTTATTTTCTAATAACATGCCACGGATGTTTGATCAGACTCGACAAAGACCTGGGCTGCAGTCCTGGCAGACACGCACCGCCGGCAGCCAGGGTGTCTGCCTGTGAGTGCTGATCTCGTGATCCGACCGGCCACAGATGCAGATCTGCAGGGGCTGATCGACATCTACAACCACTACGTGACCGGCAGCCAGTGTACTTTCGACACTGCACCATTCGATCTGAGCACCCGCCAGCCCTGGTGGGAGCAGTTCAACGGCAAGCGTCATCAGTGCTGGCTCGCCAGTAATCGGGAACAGGTAGTCGGCTATGCCTGCACCGGCACCTTCAAAACCAAACCTGCCTACGACACCTCGGTCGAAATCAGCGTCTACGTTGCGCCCGGCAGCGAGGGCCGGGGTATCGGTCGAAGGCTCTATGAGGTTCTGCTGCCACAGCTGGCACAGCACGGCGTACATCGGGTTTATGCAGGCATTGCGCTGCCAAACGATGCATCAATCCGCCTGCACGAAAAGTTCGGCTTTCAGCAGGCCGCACACTTCACCGAGGTAGGCTACAAATTCGAGCGCTACTGGGACGTGGTCTGGCTGCAGCTGCCCATCTGAGCAGGCTACACGGACTGTTACCCGAACCGGTCAGGACGCGGTCGCAAGTATCCACACCCCCATAGCCAGCAGCAGAGCAAACGCCAGCTGTTTGAGAACCTCATCAGATACCGGTGGCGGTGCTTGCCGGCCGAGCCAGGTACCGCCAATTACCAGCGGCAGTGCCAGCGCACTCAGCCACCAGACCTCAGCGGTCAGCCCGCCCTGAACGCCCACCACCACGGTTCGCGTGGTGGTTGTTAACGCAAACGAACACAGCAGCGTTGAACGGATCACCGCAACCGCAAGCGGTTGCCGATAGTTGAACCAGCCCATGATCGGACCCGAAGCAGAGAACAGACCGCCAACTACACCGGCGGCAAAACCAGCAACGCTGCACACCAGCGGTGAAGACACCTGCGCCAGCGGCCTGGGTCGCAACATCATCGACAGGCTGCCGAGGGTAATGAACGCACCCAGCAGCAGCTGCAGCAGACCAGCGGCCTGCTGATCCAGCACGCTCAGCAGCCACACGCCGATCCAGATGGCCGGCAGTTGACCGATAGCCAGCCAGCCGAACAGCGGTTTGTGGATGTGCATGGTCCGACCGCGCAACGCCAGTACCACATTGACCATGGTGATCAGGCTCGCGGCCGCCGTCAGCACCGGCAATGCAATGGTCTGGCTGGCACCCACCACGGCAATCACGATCATACCCATCGCAAATCCAGTGACCGCCTGCACATAGCTGCCGACGAATACTGCGCCCAAAAAAATCAGCCAGGCCGAGATTTCCATCATCGGCACAGTATAGGCTGCGCTCCATCCCGAAGGTGCCTGCCCGGATGTTATAGTTGCGCATCGAACACAATCCATAGAGGGTTCAAGCTTGGATCTGCAACTTTCCGGTCGCAGCGCGCTCGTCACCGGCAGCCATCGCGGTACCGGACTGGTTATCGCCCGGACACTCCTCGCTGAAGGTGTGGAGGTATTCGTCCACGGCATGACATCAGCTCAGGCTGAGGCCGCAGTCGGAGAACTGGCTGGTGGGATACCGGTTTCCGGAGACATCAGCAGCGAAGCCGGCAGCCGGGAACTCACAGACCAGCTGCCGCAAATTCCCGATCTGTTGATCAACAATTACGGCACTGCTGAACCCGGGCGATGGCAGACTACAGATACCGGCGCCTGGCTGGATCTCTATCAGAAGAACGTGCTCAGCGCGGGGCGTTTGATTCAACACTGCCTGAACGATCTACGCGATCGCGGCTGGGGTCGCATCATCAATCTGGGCACGGTTGGCTCAACGAGCCCCAACGCCCGTTCTCCCCACTACTACGCTGCCAAAGGCGCTCTTGCGACCATGACCATCAGTCTGGCGAAAGAAGTGGCTGGCAGCGGCATCGGCGTCAATCTGGTATCACCCGGCATGATCGCCACCCCAGAGGTCATCGCCAGCTATCTACAAACCGGCAAACGCAAAGGCTGGGGTGATGACTGGGAAACCGTGCAGCAACATGTTGCGCGGGACATACCGATCCGCCGTCTGGTCACTCGCGAGGAGGTAGCGGATCTCGTGGTGTATCTGTGCAGTCCGCGAGCGGATGGTATCCATGGACAGAACATCCGCGTCGATGGCGGAGCGCTGGGCACCGTGACGTGAATAAAGATGGGATCTGGTTGAGAGCGCTGGGCACGATGGTCCTGGCAGTATCACTGGTGGTCTTTGAGACCGGATCGCAGCAACCCTGGCAGACCCTGCTGTTGCCACTGGTCATCGCCGCAGCCGCTCTGGCGCTGGTCCAGAACCTGGCGGCCGTTGCCTTCGGCACTCTGATCCTGGCAGTAATTCACAGTGATTTCAGCGCAAGTGACTGGGTGCCCAGGCTGGCTTATCCCGTCATTGCCATCGCAGCGGCGGTGGCGCTGGCCGCCATCGCAATAAAGCGGTTCAGGCAGACAATGATCGCCACCCGCGAAGCCCGTTGGGCGAATCGAGACACTCCGGGGAACTGAGTTGATAGCTCAAGCGCAGCAGCTGACGTTGCCAAGAGGCGCTCAAGCAGACAGCAGTTGCGCCCACGGTACCTCCCGATAAAACAGTATCAGCACAAACACGCTGACATAGGCGACTCGCCAGCGCCGTTGTTCAGCGCCACAAAGCGCCACTCCCATCGCCAGCAGCAGCCAGCCGAAACCATCAACGGTGGCAATCGCGTAGGTGACCACACAGTAGCTCAATAGCAGTCCATGACGCACCGCGACTAATCTGCCACCACCTGGCCACAGGAACGTCAACGCCAATGCAGCGTTGATAAAGAGATTCCAGATTGTTGCCGCAACTGCCAGGTAGGTAAGCGCTGCGGGAATCTCCGGCAGATCGGGCACCGAAAACTCGCCATCACGATGCTGTTCGACGTGTTCACGCAGTCGTTCCAGCACCTCCAGGTCGATGTTAGCAACCACCTGCACGAAGCCTTCAAAGCGCGGATCGACAATGAAAATGAATTTGAAGAAGCTGGCATTCATATAGTCGCCGGAAACGGCAAACTTCCAGACGCAGGCAAAAGCGAACACCAGCCCGATCAGCAGGCGGGCATTGCTGATCAGAATCTGCCGGTCGGCATAGCAGCAGGCCAATGCGACCGCCAGGCACCAGTACACCAGCAGATAGGCATGATTGTCTGCTAACGGCCAGTCCAGGTAGACGCGAAGTGCGAGTAGAACAGCCAGCACCAGCCAAACCAAAGGCTGGCGCAACCAGGCGACGTTGATGAGACCGGCGACGGCCAGCCCGAGCACAAGGGGCCGGATCAGCCAGTTTCCAACCGGACGTAACAGCAGATCCAGCAGGGTAAGTCGCAGCGCCAGATCGATGGCAGTAAAGCTTGCCGCCGAGCGGGCAGTGTCAAAAAGACGAGAAAACAAAACGCTCTTCTCTCAGCAGCTCAGCCAGAGGCATCAAGGTATCCGGCTGGTATTCATTGGCCCAGACTTCAACGACTATTTCATCCCAGCTGAACGAAGATCCAGACTCCGCAACAGCCACCGCACGTGCTAACTGCTCAAGGCGGTAACGGCTGGGCAGTGTGGTGGCGCGCAACACCTGAGTTTCCAGTGAAGCTGGAAACGCAATCTCTTTACGCGCGCCGGCGTTGTGCACATAGACATGCAGATGACGACTGCCTGGAGAATCCGTGCTGGCAAACATCCCAAAACCACCACCCGACCAGGGTGACAGTGATTCGGTTGCAGACAATCTGAGCTGATTGAGCGCTACCGCGACCAGCAGTAGTGGCGGCAGCAGTATGATGAAACGCTTAGGCATCTTTTATTCGAAGTTTGATCAGCGCTGGCTGTTCAGGTCAGCGCACCAGGAACCTCGTCAGTTCACAATGATGTAAGTGACCTCACCACCACGATAAACCTGTTCATAGCGAACGCCACCACATTGGTAGTATCGAATACCATTCACGTAAACGACGTTTGCGCAGCCGACAGATCCCCATCGGACCGCAGTGATGTAACGACCTCTGCGCCAGGAGTCTTCATACCATTCCTGCCGATCATTGCGGTATTCCTTACGATCATCGTATCTGTCCTGCCGGAAGTCCTGTCGATCCGATAGATTGTCCTGGCGATTATCAATGCGATCCTGATTGTTATCGCGACGGTCTGACGCATTCTGTCTGGTTTGGTCGGAAATCTGGCGATCACCCGCACGATTATTCACCTGTGACCTCGAAGAATTCCGGGACCGATCCATCGTTCCTGCTCTTGACGAGCTCTGCGGCCGGGTCTGGGAACGATGCATCGAGCCGCCCCCTGCAGGACCACCACGACTCATCGACCGTCCTCCGCCGCCTCCGCCCCGGCGAGCCGCCTCAGAAATTTCATAGGTCGCCAACCACAGCGTCGTCAACATGACCGTAAAAGCAATCGTCTTCATTACGGTAGATTTCATGAATCATCTCCCGCGGTTTCTTCAGACAGCCTTGCTTCAACGTAAAATCTCACGCGAGCGACGTCATCCGGGGGCACAAAACTCAAGGTGCCCTCCTCTATTTCCGGATCGAGATCCCAATCCATGAAATGTGCTCTGAATTGCGGTTCGCCAGGTTCTTCGCGGTAGGTAATCACCAGACGTCTCAACAGAGGGGTTGGCGTTCGAGTCACCCACAACTGAAAATCAGTGAAATCGTTGCTCATCAACAGATGATCACACTCTTCACCCGCCACCGTCGCTACGCCTAGATAGTAGGCACGTTTCAGATTCTGCATTGCATCGTCGAAGAAGTTCGATGATACGAGCCCTGACACAGGCGCTTTCAAACGCAACTCTCGGATCGCAAAGTCCATAGCGTCATCCAGCTTTCCAGGCTGCTCGGCGGCAGCATAGATTTTCTGATCCGGAACGTAGGCGTAGATCTGTTCACCACTGAAGATGATGGTGTTGCGTACGCCATCACGCCGCTCTCCATCCATCCTCAAACGATCAGGTCTGGCAACTACAACCCTGCGAGTACTGCCGAATTCCACCTTGAGCCCGGAACTCTGAACCGTGTCATGGGAGGCTTCATAGCGATAAGAGAATTTTTCCAGAGAGGCAAGATGATCACTCAGGCCTCGCAACACCGCGATCGCTTCATCGTCGATCTCATCGCTTTCTGACATCTCCAGAGTTTCAGCGGCTATGGATTGCGCAGCGCTAACCCCACATGCAAGCAACAGAAACCCTGAAAGCAGACCGTAAACAACAGCTTTCATCGTTATCCCTCTCCATGGATCAAGCTGCGCAGTGTACAACCAGGCGGACTGTTTTACCGCTGTTACCACCACCGCCGGAAAATTGTGCCTTGATGCTTGAGAAACTCTGTGCAGTATGCTGAATAAGATCTGCCACCAACGGAGTTGACCCAGCCATGACCCAGGCACTCACCAATCACGAAATCACCATCTGTCTAGAAGGTGGTGCGATTCTCGGGCCGTTTCGAGCCACCTGGAGCACAGACATCGTCAGCGACGTCCGGGAGCTGAGCAAAGACTACGATGCTTTTCTCCAGGGTTCCCCGCAGACCCGATTCAAATATCACCTTCACGATCAGAAGCAACGCCTGTCGCACACCGTGATCGTCAATTTTGTCCGGGTAACGGCAATCTACGACCGAGTTGAGCTGCAGGATTGAATCTCTCTCACATCCGCGGCGTGGTGTTCGACTTCGATGGCACCCTGGCGCCCAATCTGGATCTGCCGGAAATGCGCCGGCAGGTCATTGAGCTGAGCGCAAGAGCCGGTGTTCCCGGTGACGTTGTCGAAGATCTGTTTATCATCGAAATCATCGAAGCGGCCACAGCCTGGCTTGCGCGCTGCAATACTTCACAAGCCACCGCTTTCCATCAACAAGCCCACGACCACATCAGCAACTTCGAACTTGAAGCCGCCAGCCGTGTGGAACCCTTTCCGGAAGTCAGGCAATTGTTGAGCCAGTTGCGTGATCGCCATATCCGCACCGCAGTGGTCACCAGGAATTGCGAACAGGCTGTCCGCAATACGTTTCCCGATATTGACGGCTACCTGGATCTGGTTCTGGCACGTGACAACGTCGAACACTACAAACCCGACCCTCGCCATCTGATTCAGGCGCTGGCAGGCCTGGGTACTGACCCAGCGACATCGCTGATGATTGGTGATGGGCGCATGGACATGCAGCTGGGCCAACAGCTCGGGCTCACCTGCGTGGGTGTGCTGACCGGATCACATCAGGAGGATGTGCTGATAGCAGCTGGTGCAGACATCGTCTTAGAACATGTGCGGGATCTTGGCCGTCGGCTGGTACCGTGCTGAGTGCACCGCCGTCAATACTGATAAGGTCGCAGCTCGCAACCGGCTTTGCTCACTGAACTACCTGAAATAAACACTGCATTTGCGGAGAATCATGACGTCTCATCACATTCTGGCCACTGTAGACCTGCTCCACCCTGACACCCGACCGCTGGCTGCAGCCAGCCAGCTTGCCAGGCAACATCGGGCAGCAATGACCACACTTGCGGTACTGGAGCCGGTATCAGCACTGTTTGGCGGTCTCGATACAATCCGCGAAGCCGACTTCGAAGCGGAGATGCTGAGCAATGCACGCGAAGAATTAAAGACGCTGTGCCGAAAAGTCAAAGCGCCCGTCGACAGCGCTGTCGTCGAACTGGGCAATAAGTCAGCCACCATTGCGAGCATGGCCAGACGTCTGAAGGCTGACCTGATCGTCGTCGGTGCGCACGGTTTTCATGGCTTTGAGTACTTTCTGGGCACCACGGCGACCGGCGTGCTGCACGCCGCCCACTGCAACGTACTGGGGGTGCGCAGCGATCGTTCAGGCAAATACCAGTGTCTGTTGGCGGCGCTGGACGCGGAATCCAGCTCGATCGACGTGCTCCGCGAAGCCCGGGCACTGGCACCGGGCGCACAACTTCACGCGATCCATGTCATGAAACCTCTGCTGGCTGGCTACAGCAGCGCCATCGCTGATCTCAACCAGGAGCTACCCGTGGACAGCATCGAAGGCCGACTCCGCGGAGAACTTGGTGAACGGATGGAGCAGCTGATCAACCAGGCGGATGTCGGCGACGTGACCGTTCATATCCGTCAGGGCACACCGTCAAAAGAGATCAAACGCCTGCTGCAGGAGCTTGGCGCTGATCTGGCCGCAATGGGTTCCGGCCAACCGGCCGGCAGCGGCTGGCTGATTGGTTCCACCACTCAGAATGTGCTGCACGGCTGTGACTGTGATGCACTGATTGTGCGCACAGGTTGATAGCCGGCGAAAGCCGCCCGTTACAGCCGCACACCAAGAGTCAGTGAACCGAAGGACTGGGCGCTGTTCTGACCTTCGAACTCTTTCGAACGGTAGGTGTGAACGTAGCTGAAGTTCACATCCTGATAGCGCGCGCCGAAGCCCACATAGACTTCGCCAACCAGCGGTTTGCTGCTGGTGCCAGTGCTGAAGTCGCTGAACACCGGTCCATCCAGCGTGATGTTGTGCCCGACGGCGGCTCCCTGAAACCCGGTGATTCCGTAGAACGACCAGCTTTTACGCTCGCGCCGGGAAGTTTTGAAGGACTGATGGGAGTAGCTGGTCACGCTCAGGCGGGCATCGGCAAAATCCACAGGCAGATTCCAACCAATGCGCATCAATGAACCCACGCTGGCACCCGTGTCGTAGGTGCCAAGTCCCAGTCGTCCTTCCACGAAGCCATCAATGCCGAACCGACCGAAACGGGGATCGATCACCACAACCCGGCGGCGCTGGGTAGTGTAGACGTTGACGGTGACTTCGTTGGGAATCTGACTGTTCCAACCCTGAAACTTGTCCTGACCCCGGATATCGTGAACCAGGTTCTGGGCTTCCTGGGCATAAGAGTGCGGGCCCGTCGTGCCGATCGCCAGGCTGACTGAATTGAGCGCCTGATCGTCTTTGGTGTGCAGCGACATGTCTACGCCAAGCCAGCCGGCATAGGGCCTTTCCCCTTCCGGCGCTTCCAGCAGATCCCATTCCTCGGGTGTGAACATCAGCTGGGTCAGCGAAAAACCGTAGTTATACTCAAGCTCGCCTGGATCAGAAAAACCGGAAAGTTTACTGAACAGAAATCGGCTGACCGGGTCTTCTGACAGCTGGTCAAGAGTACGCTGAAGCCAACCGAATTCAGCGGGGTCTCTCGAGCCGGATATCCAGGACACCCGCGCACCGTTGGTATAGTCCTGATCGGTATCTGCAAACAGGTCATTGTCGAGATAGGCGGTGAGGTTTGCATCGCCGCTGTCCGGCAGAAATGACAGTGAGTCTGAGTCGGCGGCAGCTCGCGATCCGGCCAGCAGCGCGGCTGCCAGCAACAACCAGATCGCCGCTATTTGTGAGCGGTGATCTTTACCTGACACCTGAGTCTTTACACCGCTGGGCATGGGCTACATCTTGCCAGCTGCACCCGAGCAACAACAATGTGCTTTAGACGCCACCTGACGGCCACCAACACCGTCAGACTGTTCCCTATATAGTGGGCCCACTGCGTCAGGCAGAGCCCCAGGCTCTCTACCACGCGCCCGCACAGAGATCTCATGGCTAGAGCCCGCGTTCGCTACCAGACCTTTGAGTTCGGGGAGTTCGGGGAGGTCGACATTCACCTGCGCACGCTGCGCGACCGGCAACAGTTTGCTGATGACCAGGGCAATGCAGAAGCGGTCGGCATCGGTTCTGCATCATGGCCGCTTTTTGGCGTGGTCTGGGCCTCCGGTGAGGTGCTGGCCCGGCAGATGTGGCAACACGACGTCAGCAATCTGCGCATTCTAGAAGTCGGCTGCGGTATCGGTCTGACCAGTCTGGTGCTCAACCATCGCTGCGCGGACATCACCGCCACTGACCACCACCCGGAAGCCGCCAGTTTTCTGCTTGAAAACACCCATCTGAACCAGGATCCGGATATTCCATTTGTGCGCACCGGTTGGGGGGAAGCTGATGGGCTTTTGGGGAAATTCGATCTGATTGTGGGTAGCGACCTGCTCTATGAGCAAGACCATGCTGCGCTGCTCTCCGACTTCATCAATGCCCATGCGCAACCTCGCTGCCAGGTGATCATCATAGATCCGGGGCGCAGTCATCGAGGCGATTTCTCACGGCGGATGTTGCAGCTGGGTTACAGCAATTCGGACAGCAGGGTCATCGAGACTGAGGCCCTCAACAAACCCTACTCGGGCCACATTCTGGATTTTCGTCGCTAGCAACGCAGCCGGAGCAACGCAGCCGGTC
>CAKZWF010000090.1 GCA_937921865.1 uncultured Pseudomonadales bacterium
AAAAAAAGGGGAGCTGATGCTCCCCTTTTTGCTGCTTGTTGATCTGAGATCAGATCAGCTGGATAGCAGTGTCACACCAGCAGTGGCGCGATCACCAGACTGACAATGGCCATCACGTTGATCAGGATGTTCATCGCGGGACCAGAGGTGTCTTTAAAGGGATCGCCGACGGTATCACCGACAACGGCCGCCGCATGCACGTCTGAACCTTTGCCGCCGAGGTTACCTTTCTCCACGTACTTCTTGGCGTTGTCCCAGGCGCCACCGGCGTTAGCCATGGTCAGAGCCAGCAGGACACAGCCGAGCAGACCGCCGCCCAGGGTGCCACCTAACGCGGCTGGACCAATGCCGAAACCGACGATTGGCGGTACCAGCACGGCTATGGCGCCGGGTAGCAGCATGCGTTGCAACGCAGCTCTGGTGGCGATATCGACACATTTTTCGTTGTCTGGCTCAGCATTGCCTTCCAGCAGCCCGGGTATCTCACGAAACTGCCGACGGATTTCCTGAATCATTTCCATCGCCGCATCACCAACAGCCGTCATCGTGATCGAAGCGATCAGAAAGGGCACCAGGCCCCCGATGAACAGGCCGATCAGAACTTCGGGATCACCGATGTTCAGAATAAAATCCGGTTGGTTGTGCGAGATGGTCTCGATGTAGGCGGCGATGATCGCCAGCGCGGCCAGGGCGGCCGCGCCAATTGCGAAGCCTTTACCGATGGCTGCCGTGGTGTTGCCAAGCTCGTCCAGCGAGTCAGTGATCTTGCGGGTATCTTCACCCAGGCCAGCCATTTCGGCGATGCCGCCGGCATTGTCTGCCACCGGGCCGTACGCGTCGATGGCCATTGTGTAGCCGACAGTTGCCAGCATGCCGAGTGCAGCGATGCCGACACCATAGAGGCCAGCCAGGCTGGTGGAGATGAAAATGATGCCACAGATGGCCAGAACAGGTACCACAACCGACTGCATACCCACTGCCAGGCCGGTGATCATCACGGTTGCTGAACCGGTTTTGCCGGCCTCGGCGATGCGCACTACGGGTTTGGAGGACGTGTAGTACTCGGTGACCAGGCCGATAATGATGCCGCCGACAGCCCCAGAGACAACTGCGAACCAGATGTTGCTGGTCATGCCCATGGCTTCGATCACATACCAGGCCGCGGCAATAAACAGGGCCGGGGAACCGATGGTGCCAATGCGCAGGGCCAGTCCAGGCTCAAGCGCTGAGATGGCGCGAACGGTGGCGATTCCTATCAGTGCGCAAATGAGGCCAGTTGATGCCAGCATCAGCGGCAGGCTCATCATCGCCGCGCGGGCGGGACCTTCGGCAACTCCGGGCACCAGGTCATTGATCATGGCCAGACCTAGAGTTGACGCGATTGCAATGGAAGCGATCATCGCGCCGCAGTAGCTTTCGAAAATGTCAGAGCCCATGCCGGCGACGTCGCCGACGTTATCACCGACATTGTCCGCAATCACGCCGGGGTTGCGGGGATCGTCTTCAGGAATACCGGCTTCGATCTTGCCGACCAGGTCAGCGCCGACATCGGCGCTCTTGGTGAAGATGCCACCACCAACCCGTGAAAACAGGGCGACTACTGAAGCCCCCATACCGAAGCCATGGATGTGATGAGCGGTGCCGGGGTCGCCGCCGTACATGTAGTAGAGCACACCGAGGCCGATCAGACCCATCGATGCAACCGTCAGGCCCATGATCGATCCGCCGAAGAATGCCACGCTTAGTGCGGCGGCAGCGCCATCGCTATGGGCGGCAGTAGTGGTTCTGACGTTGGCCTGGGTGGCCGTGTACATACCGATCCAGCCGGCGGTGGCGGAAGCCAGGGCACCAATGATGAAAGCGATGGTCGTTTCTGTTCCCAGACTCAAATACAGGACGACAACCAGCACGGCAGAAAACATCGCCAGCATCGAGTATTCGCGGCGCATGAAAACCATTGCACCGCTGTGGATGGCATCGCCGATCTTTTTGACCTTGTCGGTGCCTGCGTCGTAACGCATCACCAGACCAAATATGATGAACGCCACGATCATCCCGATGATACCGAACACAGGCGGTATCAAGGCTGTATCTATCATTGAAATCCCCAATCTCAAGACTCGAGTAAAGCGGGTGAGGTCAGGACCTTGAGCCTGGTCTCCCGCGAGCGGCGCGTATTCTAACGAAGCAATGGACGAATAAGAACACGTAAACCTGTGTATTTGCTGGTTTTATGTTGGAATTACGTGTGGCACGCTCAACCCCGGTCTAATAGCGCCCGCAGATCGGTTATCGCGGCGTTCGCCCGGGAGATATATGAGGCCATTACCAGCGAGTGATTTGCCAGGAATCCGAAGCCGTTGCCGTTCAGGATCATCGGGCTCCAGACGGTGTCCTGAGTGGGTTCCAGCTCGCGAATGATCTGCTGGAGACTCACCCGGGCATTTTTGTTGTCCAGAACATCGCCAAAATCCTGTTCCATCGCCCGCAACAGCAGAATCAGGGCCCAGGTTTGGCCCCTGGCCTCAAAAAACACGTCGTCAATCTCCAGCCAGGGCGTTTTGTTCTCAGATTCAACGGGAGTCTCGGTGGCGCGTTGGGCATTGGCGTCGCCGGCCAGATCCAGATTCAGCTGACGTTTGCCGACGCTGGACGACAGGCGCTGGGACAGACTGCCCAGCCGGGTTTCCACGCCCTGCAGCCATTGCTGAAGATTGTCAGCCCGGCTGTAGAACTGCGCGCCAGGCCTTGATGGATCGGCCAGCTTAGCGAGATAGGCATTAAGATGGCGGATGCCCTGGCGGTATTCAGACTCGCTGGCGGGAAAAGCCCAGCTGGCATTATCGAAAAAGAACTTGCCTTCCGCCTCGGCAAGATCGGGCTCTTCACTGGACTGACTTTGTGACCTGGAGAAGTCGATGCGAAATGACCGGGCAGCGTCGCGGATCTGAGTCAGCGCGCCGAATTCCCAGTTCGGCACGTTGTCCATCCATACACCCGGAGGGAATAAATCGTTGGAAAGATAGCCGCCGCGTTTTTCCAGCAGTGATTCGGCCATGTGGATCAGCGTCGCTGTCGTGATGTAGCCGGTCACCAGTTGACGATTGTTGGCTTGTGCATCACCGGCCGCATGTTCCCGGACATCGAACAGCTCCGGGGTTGCGTTCCACCACCAACCGACCAGCAGAGCGAGCAGGAAATAAGCGACAATCAGACCGCCGGTGATTCGACCAACCAGACCGGATTGGGATGTTCCGTCGTCAGCTTTCTGCCAGAACTTCCAGTTCATTACTGCTCCTTATGATTCTCGAAAGCACAATACTTCAACTGCGCTCGGTGATGCGATGCGAATTTGTGCCTGAATGCGCCGTTCACCCGGAGCGCGGCTGAGTTGCTCATAGATCCAGCGCCCTTCAGCATCGCTGCTCACAGATATCACGGCGCGGCAGCCTTCATTACGCGCCCTGGCACCAGCGCGGGTAAGTGTCGGCGTCAGCTCGCTGCTGCGCGCGGCGACCAGACGCCAGTCCAGAACCGTGCGACTACGCTCGGCGTTTTCAAGTAGGCGCAGCTCTGCAGCAATTGGTTCTATGTTGGGATTGTCAGGATCCACCATCCGAGCCCTCGACAGCGCACCATTGGCTTTGCTGTAACGTTCCACCTCAATGGCCGCTGTTGCTTCACTGAGAAAGTGATCAACCAACCGCTCCAGACCGCGCCGGGCCTCGGGATTGTCAGGGTTTAACACCAGAGCTTCGTGATACAGCGACATGGCGCTGCCCCTCGCCGGGTAGATCAGCTGACCGGCGCGTACTGCGGCAGCGGCGTAATCGAGAAGTTGTCTGATCTCAAGTTGTTCAGCGCTGTGCCCGGCAGACTTCTCCGCCTGGGCACCCGCGCTGGACGCGGTGATCAGGGTCACGGCGAAAATGCCCAGCAGGATAGGGGTTTTCGCCGTCCAGCACTGAATTCCACTAAACTCCACGGGGTACAGTTCACGTTCGCCAGGTCACGGATCCGCTATATTGCCTGGTCGGAGCGGGTGCGCCAATTAATTACGAGCTGGTGGGCGAACTCGTGGGCAGGATTCTGGTCCGATTAACAGCAGCCAAGACAGCGGCAGGTTTCGACGGCATGAAAAATATTGTGAACATGGATTTTCGGTGGCTTGTGCTGCTGCTGGCAGGCTTTCTGAGCCAGGGCTCGATGGCCGCAGAGCTGCCGACCAGGGCGGCGGATCCCTGGCTGACTGAGGAAGAAGACGAATTTCTGCCTGTCGACGAGGCTTTTATCGTCTCCGCCGAAGTGTCTGCTGACGGCAGTCTCGTTGCCCGTTGGGAGATGCCTGATGGCTATTACCTGTATCGCCATCGTTTCGAGTTTGACATCCGCACCAGTGCTGAACAGAGCTCCTCGCCGGTCACGCTGGGTGAGGCGGAAATCCCTGACGGCAAGAAAAAAATCGACGACTATTTCGGCGAAGTCGAAGTTTATTACCACAACGCTGAGGTTGTAGTGCCGGTAATCAGCGGCACCGGTCGTAGCGAACTGGTCGAGGTCGGAATCGGCTATCAGGGCTGTGCGGATGCGGGACTGTGCTATCCGCCGGAGGTTACCTGGGTTCCGGTAACGCTGACCGGCCCTGCTAACGGTGGTCCCGGTGCGGGAACTGGCGCTGGCAACGTTGCAGCGCTGGCCGCTGGCCCGGCGGCCGCGACATCTGGCCTTCCAGTTGTGCCGGACACCGAAGAGCAGGTGCTGGCTGGTGTGCTTTCAGATGGTTCGCTGCTGACCGCTCTGCTGTTGTTTTTTCTGGGTGGTATCGCACTGGCGTTCACGCCCTGCGTGCTGCCGATGGTGCCTATTCTGTCCAGCATCATTGTCGGCGAATCGGCAAATATTACCCGGCGCAAGGCGTTCTCTCTGTCCCTGGCCTACGTGCTGGGTATGGCGGTCACCTATGCGTTCGTTGGCGTGCTGGTCGGCCTGTTTGGTGCCAGCCTGAACCTCCAGGCAGCATTGCAGTCGCCGAGCGTGCTGATCACTTTTGCGCTGATTTTCGTGGCGCTGTCGTTTTCGATGTTCGGTTTCTATGAGCTGCAGCTACCTGCGAGTTGGCAGAACAATCTCAATGCCATCGGTGACAAGGTCGGTGGCGGCAAACACGTCAGCGTGCTGGTAATGGGTTCGCTGTCGAGTCTGGTGGTGTCTCCCTGTGTGTCTGCGCCGCTGGCGGGCGCGCTCATTTATATAAGTTCGACGGGTGACGCTGTGCTCGGCGGTGGTGCGCTGCTGGCGCTCGGTCTTGGGATGGGTATGCCATTGCTGGTGATTGGTTCCAGCGGCGGACATCTGCTGCCGAGAGCGGGCGCCTGGATGAATACGGTTAAAGCCGTATTCGGTGTGTTGCTGCTGGGCGTTGCCGTCTGGTTGCTGGAACGTGTCGTCTCGCCTTCTGCAACGCTGGCGCTCTGGGCGATGCTGGCCATTGGCGCGGGCGTTTACCTCGGCGCGATGGATTTTTCCCCCCGACAGGGCTGGGGTCAGCTGTGGAAAGCCAGCGGAGCGGTCAGCTTTATTTATGGGGTGCTGCTGCTGGTCGGCGCTGCCAGCGGTGCAGAGAATCCGCTACGGCCGCTGCAGGGTTTGAGCGTGGCCTCTGCAGGGGCTTCAGGTGCCGGTGGGACTGGAATCTCTCACCAAGAGCAGCGCTGGTACGCGGTGCGTAATCTGGCGGAACTGGAAGCACAGGTCAGGGACGCCGGCGCCGTCGGGCAGCCGGTGCTGCTGGATCTCTACGCGGACTGGTGTATCTCCTGCAAGGTGATGGAGCGTGAGGTCTTCCCCCGTCCCGATGTGGCATCCCGTCTGGCTCAGTTCCGGCTGCTTCGAGCGGACGTGACCGAAAACAACGCTCAGGACCAACAGCTGCTGGAGGCGTTTGGCCTCTTCGGCCCGCCCAGTCTGGTGTTTTTCGGCGAAGATGGCCGCGAGATGAGCGAAGTAAGGGTCCAGGGAGAGATCGGTGCAGACGCCCTCGCGGCGCATCTGGGTGCTGTTCTGGGTCAGTTTGGTAATGCAAACGTCGGCGAAATTGCTGCCAACTTCGGCCAAAATACCGATATTTAACCAATTCTGGCTTTTCGCCGCTGGATTCGGCACACTTTGCCGCTGAACTGACGCTCCCGGAACTTCGATATGGCGAATCTACTGGTCCTGCACGGGCCAAACCTCAATATGCTGGGAACCCGTGAGCCAGAGGTCTATGGCTACGATACCCTGGATGACATCAACTCCGCACTGGTTGAGCAGGCGCAGAGTGCGGGCCACAGCCTGGTTTGCCGACAGTCCAATGCGGAACACGAACTGGTGGGCTGGGTTCAGCAGGCCAAGGCAGAGCAGGTGGCCTGTATCGTGATAAATCCTGGCGCGTTTACCCATACCAGCATCGCCCTGCGCGATGCACTGCTTGGCGTGTCGATTCCATTCATCGAGATTCACCTGTCCAACGTCCACGCCCGTGAGACATTCCGAGCGCAATCTTATCTGAGTGATGTGGCAATCGGCGTGATCACTGGACTTGGCCGCAGAGGCTACGAACACGCTTTGAACAGTGCAATCGCGCTGGTGGAAGGAGACTGACCGGTGGCCGTTGACTTAAGAAAAATCAAGAAACTCATAGAGCTGGTGGAAGAATCCGGCATCGCCGAGCTGGAAGTTCGCGACGGTGAAGAAACCATTCGGATAGCCAGGCCGATTGGACCCATGGTGGTTGCTGGCCCTGCTGCGGCTATCGAGGCTGCGACAGTTCAGGCTGCGGCCTTCCAGGTTGAGCCGCCGGCAGCAACACAATCTATCCCCGTGCCCCAGAGTGCCTCGGCAGCCAGTTTTCCGCTCCGCTCGCCCATTGCCGGTACCTTCTATCGTTCATCGGAACCGGGGGGCGTGCCGTTTGTGGAGGTTGGCCAGCCAGTCGAGCCCGGAGACGTACTCTGTATCATCGAAAGTATGAAGATGATGAACGAAATCACCGCCGACAAAGCCGGTGTCTGCACCGCTGTAGCAGTGGGGAACGGTCAGCCGGTGGGTTCCGGAGACGTATTGTTCAGATTCGCCTGATTCTCAGATGGCCTGGTTCAGACTGCGTTTTCAGTTAGCTGAGTCGCTGGCGCCGGCTGCAGAAGCGCTCCTGGAAGATCTGGGTGCGGTAGCGGTCACCTTGATGGATGCGGGTGATACACCTATTTTAGAGCCGGATCCGGGCGCAACGCCGCGTTGGCAGCAGTGCCGGGTTGAAGCCCTGTTCTCTCTGCCCGCCGACTTCGAAGCCATTCGACATCGGGTTATTGCCGCTGGTTTCCAACCGGATGATCTCCAGGCTGATTTCCTCGAAGACGATGACTGGCTCAATCGCTGGCGACAGTATGCGGTTGAGTACTGTTTTGCCGATCGCCTGTGGATAGCGCCCAAAGACGCGCCGTTGCCCGAGGGTGCCCAGGAGCGGTTCGTGTTGAGACTGGATCCGGGACTGGCGTTTGGCTCCGGCAGTCACCCGACCACGCGATTGTGTATGGAGTGGCTGGCGCAGGAGTTGCCTGAACCCAACGGCTCGCAGGAGCTGCGATTGCTGGATTTCGGCTGCGGTTCCGGGGTACTCGCGCTGGCAGCTCTTATGCTTGGCGCGACCGACGTGATCGCCATCGACCATGACCCTCAGGCTTTGCTCGCCACAGCGGATAACGCTGCCTACAATGCGCTGGCAGACTCCCGACTGCGTATTGGCGATGCAGACATACTTACCGGTGAAGCTCCGTTTGACGTAATTGTGGCCAACATACTCGCCGCGCCGCTGATAGAACTGGCGCCCAGAATTGTTGGTCTGTTGCGACCTGGCGGCAGGCTGGTGCTTTCGGGCATTCTCGAAGACCAGGCGGCAGCTGTGGCCGCTGCCTATCCGGAGCTGGCCTTTCAAGCCAGTGCGCTGCAAGCTGACGACCAGGGTGGTCACTGGGCCAGGCTGGTAGCTCGTAAACCTGACAGATAAGCCAATGGCCGAAGATCAGCTAGAACCGTTAATCACCGAGTGCCCTAACTGCAGCACGCGATTCCGGGTCACGGAAAATCAGCTGCAGGTGGCAACGGGAAAGGTTCGCTGCGGCGCCTGTCTGACAGTTTTTCACGGAATCGACCACCTGGTCTGGGAATCCGGTCCCGGCTTCGAAACAGCTGAACAGGCTAAAAACGCCCTCGACGAACTCCTCAACGAGCTCACCCACGAAGATCTGATGCCATCGGGACAACCCACTCCCCACGAACGCGAACTCGCGGCTCAGGGGTTGGAACTAGAGCCTTCAGCGGCTAAAGAGCCTTCAGCGGCTAAAGAGCCTTCAGCGGCTAAAGAGCCCTCAGCGGCTAAAGAGCCCTCAGCGGAGCCTTCGGCGGGTAAAGAGGAAGAGCCTTCAGCGGCTAAAGAGCCCTCAGCGGATAAAGAGCCTTCAGCCGACAATAGAGAGTCGTTCCCCACAGCAACCGATACTTCATCTGTCGAAGCCGATCCGCTTGAAGCCTGGGACGCCGAAGTTGCCCAGGTTTTTGTTGGCCATGAAGAGGAACCCGAGCAGCCGAAAGAATCTGAGCTGGATGCAGGCGCGGCAGCGGATTTGATCAGTAACGCATCTGATCAGCAGGCGTTGGTCGACGACAGTTCAGACAGAGCTCCGGAAATCCCGCAACCGGCTGATTCAGAGCCGGCGGCAGAATCCGAAGCTACTGACGCAGATCTGCGCGGAGACACAGTAGCGGCAGTCCCGGCGGAAACGCTACCGGTTGAAGAACCAGTCCTCCTGTCGCCGCCGGATCAGGCAGTCAGTCTCGACAATGCCAACGAGCAGCAAGCGGTTGGTGCGATCGACCCGCTCGGGCTGGAGCAGCCTGGTGGCGGTGAAGTCAGCTTTGCGCCGGAACCGCGTCGCTGGTGGGTGGGCATAGCGATGGGTCTTGGCGTGCTGGCGCTGCTCGGCCAGATCTTCTGGTATCAGTTTGAAAGCTGGGGGCGTGATCCAACGCTGCGACCTGTCTATGGATTTATCTGTAGCACGCTGGGCTGTGAGCTGCCCGTGCTGCGGGAACTGGCGGCGATGCGAACCCAGAAGCTGCTGGTGCGCAGCCATCCGGAGCTCGCTGATGCGCTGGTGGTGGATGCTGTGATCGTTAATGGCGCTGACTTTGCCCAGCCGTTTCCTGAACTGGAGCTGCGTTTCACGACAATTGACGGCGACCTGGTTGCAGGTCGGCGTTTCAAGCCGGAAGAGTATCTGTCAGGAGAGCTTGCTGGAGTGACGCTGATGGTGCCAAAAACGCCGGTGAGGCTGGCGCTTGAGATTACCGATCCTGGAGCCGATGCGGTCAACTACTTTCTGAGCTTCCGATGACCTTAATTTTCTGCGGCTTCAGGAGTATGATGTCGCGCTTTTTCAAGGGGCGCAAAACTGCGTCGAGAGCCTGAGTTTGCGGTCAGTTCCCCCACCTCGTATCGGTCCCTATCAGCTGCGTAATCATGTCTGGCTGGCGCCCATGGCGGGTGTTACTGACGCTCCGTTCAGGCAGCTGGCCTGGCGCTTCGGCGCCGGCCACGTGGTGGGTGAAATGGTCAGCGCCAAAGCTGATCTTTGGCATACCAGCAAGTCACGCCTACGCCGGCAGAGTGTTGTCGGTATCTCCCCGGTTGCAGTACAGATTGCCGGTGGTGATCCGGCTACTATCGCTGATGCTGCGCGACGACACTGGCGTGATGGTGCCGAGATTGTCGACATCAACTTCGGCTGTCCGGCCAGGAAAGTCTGCCGGAAAGCCGCAGGGTCAGCGTTACTCGCTGACGAAGATCTGGTCGCCCGCATCATTGCTGCCGCGGTGGCTGCCGTGCCGATCCCGATCACAGTAAAAATCCGCAGTGGCTATTCACTCGAGCGCAGGAACGGTCTGACGATAGCTGGAATCGCTGAATCAGAAGGGGCGGCGGCAGTCACTGTGCATGGTCGCACCCGGGCCTGCCGTTTCCTGGGCGCAGCCGAGTACGACACCGTCGCGGCGATCAAAGATAAAGTCAGTATCCCGGTCATCGCTAATGGTGATATCTCGGATGCTGCGCAGGTTCATCAGGTGATGACTGGCACGGGCGTGGATGCCGTCATGATCGGGCGCGCAGCACTCGGTGCGCCATGGCTGCTCGGCCAGATCGCCGGCGTGACTGGCGTGCTCAGCCTGGCCGAGAAATTCGACACAATGATTGAACATCTGCACGCTGGTCAGCAATTCTACGGTGATGCCGGGGTTCGAATCATGCGCAAACACATGATGTGGTATTTCGAAAAGCTCGACGGTTTCGGCGGTGCGGAAGAACGCCGGGCGCTGGTGCGGACTTTCAACACTTTGATCGAAGCTGAAGCCCAGCTGCAGTTTCTGCAGCAGCTGGCGCTTGATGTCCGGGTGGTCGACGCGGCCGCCTGATCTACAACCGTTAACAGACAGAGTCTCATGCAACAAGCCATCACCATCCGTCAGGCGCTGATCAGCGTTTCCGACAAAACTGACATTGTGCCACTGGCGGCTGCGCTCTCCGAAAAGGGTGTGCGGCTGCTTTCCACCGGGGGTACCTACAAGACCATCAAAGAGGCGGGCCTCGAAGTTGTTGAGGTATCCGCTCACACCGGCTTCCCGGAAATGATGGACGGTCGGGTAAAAACTCTACATCCCAAGATTCACGGTGGGATTCTCGGCCGGCGCGCTGTCGATAGCGAGGTCATGGACGAACACGCTATTTCCGGTATCGATCTGGTCGTCGTTAACCTCTATCCGTTTGAGGCGACGATTGCCCGGGAAGATTGCACGCTGGAAATGGCCATCGAGAATATTGATATCGGTGGTCCGGCGATGGTCCGCTCTGCAGCGAAGAACCATCAGGATGTGCTTGTGGTGGTCGATCCGGCAGATTATCCGCAGGTCCTCGAGGCTTTTGCGAACGATGCGATCACTCTGGATGTGCGTCGCCAGTTTGCAGTGAAAGCGTTCCGGCATACCGCGCGTTACGACGCCCAGGTATCCGGCTATCTCGGCTCCGAAGAGCGCTTTCCGGAATCACTGACCATGAGCTTCGAGAAGATTGAAGACATGCGCTATGGCGAAAATCCTCATCAGCAGGCGGCGTTTTATCGTGAAGCGGGCGCAGTCAGCGGCACCATTGCCAATCTTGAGCAGCTGCAGGGCAAGACGCTGTCATTCAACAATGTTGCGGACACAGATGCAGCGCTCGAGTGCGTCAAGGTATTCGAAGCCCCTGCCTGCGTGATCGTGAAACATGCCAATCCCTGCGGTGTTGCAGAAGGCGACGATATCCGCAGCGCCTATGAGCGGGCGTTTGCCGCTGACCCGACATCTGCGTTTGGCGGAATCATTGCGTTTAATCGCCCGCTGGATGGCGGCACGCTGGAATACATTCTGGAACGTCAGTTTGTCGAGGTGGTGCTTGCACCTGCTGTTGACGATGCAGCGGTGGCAGCGGCCAGAAAGAAAAAAAATGTGCGTCTGCTGCAAACCGGGGCTCTGACGCAAGGTGGCCGCGGACGTGAATTCAAGCGGGTTGGCGGCGGTCTGCTGGTGCAGACGGCTGATGAACAATGCTGGGATGAAGAGGGTCTTAAGGTGGTCACTCAGCGTTCGCCCAGCGAAGCGGAACTGGCTGATCTTGCCTTCGCCTGGAAGGTGGCCTGGTTTGTTAAATCCAATGCGATTGTTTATGCCCGTAACCGACAGGCGATCGGCATTGGTGCTGGTCAGATGAGCCGTGTTGTCAGCGCGAAAATCGCCGCACTGAAAGCGGCTGAGGAAGGGCTGTCGGTGCCGGGTTCGGTTATGGCGTCGGATGCGTTCTTTCCGTTTCGAGACAGTATTGATGCGGCGGCAGAAGCCGGAATCACCGCCATTGTGCAGCCAGGTGGCAGCATGCGGGACGGTGAGGTGATCGAGGCGGCGGATGAGCATGACATGGCGATGGTGTTTACCGGAATCCGCCACTTCCGTCACTGAACAAAATAAAAAAAGACCAAACTTGTCCGGCATCAAGTTTATTTGAGGGTTAGAGCTGATGAATATTCTGGTAGTTGGCAATGGCGGGCGCGAGCATGCGCTGGCCTGGAAACTGGCCGATAACGCGGCGGTACAGAAGGTATTTGTTGCACCAGGCAATGCCGGGACAGCGTCCGAAAACAAATGTGTCAACGTGAATATTGCTGGTGATGACTTTGCCGGTCTCGAAGCTCTGGTGCGGGCGGAGTCGGTAGATCTGACGGTAATCGGCCCGGAAGCGCCGCTGGTGGCAGGTGTCTGTGACTACTTCGCGCAGCGGGGCCTGGCCTGTTTTGGTCCCAGCCGGGGAGCGGCGCAACTCGAGGGGTCAAAAGCCTTCAGCAAAGACTTTCTGGCTCGACATGGTATTCCCACCGGGGCTTATCAGACCTTTGAAGATGCCGCCGAAGCCAGTGCCTATGTGCGCGCTCAGGGCGCACCAATTGTAATCAAGGCTGACGGCCTGGCAGCTGGCAAAGGCGTGGTCGTGGCGCGAACCGAAGCCCAAGCGCTCGCGGCGATTGCTGACATGCTCGATGACGGCAGTTTTGGTGATGCTGGTCGACGGGTAGTGATTGAAGAGTTTCTCGATGGTGAAGAGGCGAGCTTCATCTGCCTCTGTGACGGCACTACGGCTCTGCCTTTCGCAACTTCGCAGGATCACAAAGCTCGTGACGATGGTGATACAGGCCCGAACACCGGTGGCATGGGAGCTTATTCACCTGCGCCGGTAGTGACAGCTGAGGTGCATGAGCGGGTGATGCGGGAAATCATTGAACCCACCGTTGCCGGTATGGCTGCGGATGGTTTGCCCTACACGGGATTTCTCTATGCCGGTCTGATGATCATGCCGGACGGCTCACCCAAGGTGATTGAGTTCAATTGCCGCTTTGGCGATCCCGAAGCTCAGCCTGTGATGATGCGTCTGCGTTCGGACCTGGTTGGCCTGTGTCAGCAGGCTTTAGCCGGTGACCTGGCCGGAGTGGAACTGGAGTGGGATCCACGCACTGCGCTCGGCGTGGTGCTGGCTGCTGGCGGCTATCCGCTTGATTACCAGAAAGGCGATGTGATCTCGGGGATAGATGCGATCAACGATTCCGCAACGAAAGTGTTTCACGCCGGTACCCGGCTGGATGACCAGGGTAACGTCTGCACTGATGGTGGTCGGGTTTTGTGTGTTGTGGGGCTCGGCGACGATGTCCTAGAAGCGCAACGTAAAGCCTATTCCGGCGTCGAAAAAATCAGCTGGGATAGAGTGTATTACCGAAAAGACATTGGCCATCGGGCAATCAATCGCGGCGAATTCTCACAGGGCTGAGTGCTGATGGAGCGCGCTGTCTGCCAGCTTGGAGACATAAGCTGTGAGCCATGTTGCAGCAACTCAAACGCCTTGCGCCATTCCAGAACCTGGATTGGTCTGCGCTTCAAACCCTGGCCCGACACGCTACCCTGATTGACCTTCCAGCGGGCAGGCCAATACAGGCGCCGGGTAAGACCCTCAGCGGGCAGTATTATCTGCTGCGCGGGAAACTGAAGGCGCGATACCTCCCGAACACAATCACACCCTCGCCTGAACCGGTCTTTCCCGGATTTGCAGACATCGTGACGCTGACGCCCGTTCGGTTGCTGCACGTGGATGTCGATCCGATTGCGTTTCTGTTTGATTCCTCCGTGGAGCATATTGAGCCAGCGAGTCTGAGCAGCGATTGCTGGCAGAGCCGTTTTCTGCAGTCGCATATGCTGGCGGCATTGTCGCACCAGCACTGGCAGGAAATTCTCCGCTCGCTGAGCGCACAGTCGCACCAGGCTGGTGAATGGATCATCAGATCAGGTGATCGAGGCGACCGATGTTTCATCCTCGCCAGTGGCGCCGCGTTGGTAACTCGGGCGGGAGTCGCTCTGCGCCGACTCTCGCCCGGAGATTTCTTCGGCGAAGATGCGTTGCTCAGCGGCGAACGTCGCAATGCCTGCGTAAAAATGTCTGCTCAAGGGGTGGTGATGGCTATGGATCAACGGGTTTTTCATCGCTGGCTTGCAGACTTTCTGATCGCAGAGACTGGAACAGAAGGCAGGCATCAACCGGTCTGCAATCAACCTCAGCGCTCACTGCACGTGACTTCAACGGCCGAACTGCGGGAGCGCCTCGAAGCAGTGGATCCCTGCAGTCACTATAAGATCACCGGTATCGATCGAGTGGCCAGAGTAGCGGTGTTTCTGCTGCGTCAGCGAGGTATCAGAGCGACATTGAGGTAGTTGCGCCTGCTAGAAAACTCTGGCCCAGGCAGCTCTGGTTCAGGCGAGAACGGTCCGATCTTTGGCCCAGGTACGCAGCGCGCTGATGGATTCACCGCGCATTACCGACATGGGATAGGTTCTATTCACCGCACCCAACAGATCTGCCTGGGTCAGCGTCCCTTGTCGGGAGCTTGCCAGGTAGCGGGCTGACACCACTGCTTCTTCGATTTCTGCGCCGGTGAAACCCTCAGTGGCGGCGGCGAGTTCCGGGCGTGAAAAATCGTCCACAGCTATGCCGCGCTTATCGAGGTGGATGCGGAAAATCTCTTCGCGCACCTCGCTATCAGGCAGGTCAACGAAAAACACCTCATCGAGTCGACCTTTACGCACCAGCTCAGGAGGCAGCTCGCTGATGTTATTTGACGTCGCAACGATGAAGACTGGTGCGTCGTTCTCCGCCATCCAGGTCAACATAGTGCTCAGCACGCGTTTCGAAGTGGCATTGTCAGACTGTCCGGTAGCGATGCCTTTTTCGATTTCATCCATCCACAACACACACGGTGCCATCAGTTCAGCCTGTTTCAGTGAATTGCGCAGATTGCGCTCGGTTTCGCCGAAGAACTTGTTGTAGAGCGTACCGAAGTCCAGACGCAACAAGGGTAAACCCCAGAAGCCGGCAACGGCTTTTGCCGCAAGGCTTTTACCGCCACCCTGGACGCCGAGCAACATGATGCCCCGGGGCCGGTCTTCGGTTGCCGAGAGAAAAGCTTGCTGGCGGAGTTTCAGCCAGGCTTTCAGATTCGGCAGACCGGCGACCTGGGAGAAGTCTTCGGTGTCGTACTCGAATCGCAGCACGCCTTCTGAATCGAGCAGTTCGAACTTGAGCTTGTTGACTTCCGGCAGGTCTGATTCGGTGATCGCGCCGTCGCTGTATATCGCATGGCGGACCAGAACCTGTGCATCGGCGTGGGAAACACCCCGCAGGTTGGCGATCAGCCGTTTCAGAGTGCCGTTGTCGGTGCGTACCTTCTTACCTGCATTATGTGCCGCCCACTCTTTTGCCTGAGTTCTGATCAGGGCCATCAGCTCTTCGTCACTCGGCAGGTGCAGGTCAAACTTTGCGGTCAGGCGTCCGAGCTCAGCCGGTACCGACAGCTCATGGCTGACCAGGACAATGGTGTTCTTCAGCTGATCTGAATCCAGGGCAACGTCTTTCAGATAGCGGATGATTTTGGGGTCATCTTTTAAAAACGGATGAAAGTCGCAGAGCACATAGAGCGCTGGTCCGGGTGTGCTGACGATGTGTGCCAGCAGCAGTTCCGGATCCGCCAGCTCACCGGCGTTTTCCACCGCAGTGCCGAATCCGCCAAGCTCCAGACCCCGAGTGATCCGCCACTCATAGAAGGACAGCTGCCGCTGCATCGCGAAACGCAGCAACAATGCCAGCACCCGGCGCTCGTCAGGAGATTCCACGACGACTATCGGGATCCTCGCATCGAGGATCATGCCCAGATCTTTAGATTCAGCCATCCATGTCCGCCATCTATCCTGCTGACCCGCTACGATTGCCTGTCAGCATCGGTTAAAGTCCACACAATATGTGTTTTAACTCGAAACTGTGCGTGGAGCCTGGGTAATGGAAACAGATTGCCTGTTTTGCAAGATTGTCAATCGGGAGCTTCCGGCTGACGTCGTATATGAAGACGAGCAGCTGCTCGCTTTCAATGACATCAGCCCCCAGGCGCCAACACACACACTCATTATCCCCAAAATTCACATTGCAACGGTGAACGACTTAACTGAAGCGGAAATTAACTTGCCGGGCGCAATGATTTTGCGAGCCAGAGCCCTGGCGGGTGAGAAGGGCATCGCAGAAAGCGGCTATCGACTTATCTTCAACTGCAATCCTGAGGGTGGTCAGACGGTCTATCACATCCACCTGCACCTGCTCGGTGGGCGGCAGCTCACCACACTGGGGTAATACCATGTCACTCTTTGACCAGATGATCACCCAGGTGGATGGCGCTCTGCGCACCTTGAATGGCGTGCGGCCCGCGCAGCGCCAGAACCCTTCTATTGCTGTAGACGAAGTTGAGTTGAACGATAACGAACGCGCTCATGCTGCGGGACTGATGCGAGTGAATCATGCTGGCGAGGTGTGTGCTCAGGCGTTGTATGAGGGCCAGGCCGCCGTTGCTCGGGATCCTCAGACCCAACAGGCTCTGTTGGCGGCAGCTCGCGAGGAGACCGATCATCTGGTCTGGTGTGCCCAGCGACTCGACGAGCTCGACAGCGTGCCCAGCCGACTCAACCCGTTGTTCTATGCCGCTTCATATGCAATGGGTGCAGTAACCGGTCTGCTCGGAGACAGGGTCAGCCTGGGATTTGTCGAAGCGACGGAAGACCAGGTGTGCAAACATCTGGAAGCACATCTGCAGGCACTGCCGGAAGACGATCAGCGTAGTCGGCGCATTGTTGAACAGATGCATCAGGACGAAGCCCGCCACGGTGAAGAGGCGATGGCTGCGGGTGGCGTTGAGTTTCCAGCTCCGGTTAAGCAGCTGATGAGCGCGGTATCTCGGGTCATGACCGAAACCACCTACCGAATCTGATCAGACTAGCTGACCTAAATATCCCCAACTGGTTCACGGCAGATGCTCGTTCTGCCAGGTAGGCTGTGTGATTCTGTCGCAACCTCGAGCAAACGTTTTATCATGGAATCAGATTACGATAAGTCGTCGCTGCCGCTGATGATGTGCCTGGTGCTTATCCTGGTCATGCTCTCGGACTTGGTGGCACTTTAGTGACCTGACAATTCCCCGGGAGAGACTGAAATGGATCGATGCGTTCGTTTCAGACTGTTGACGATCCTGCTTGCGACCATTTTTCTCCTCGGTGCGGTTCGGGCCAGTGCGCAAGCAGACCGACCGGACGCGCCTTCAGGCGCGGTTGCAGACTATGAACAACAGATCCGAGCGCAGGTCATTGATAGTGGGGCGCAGCGACCAGAGCTGCGGGTGTTCTTCCAGGCCAGCTGATCCCTAGCCGACTTCGATGATCTCGAAGTCGTGGGTGATTTTCACACCGCCTCTTTCCAGCATCTTTGATGCAGAGCAGTACTTGTCTGCGGATAATCGGATGGCCCGCTCTACTACCGCGTCTTTCAGGCTTTTGCCGGTCACCACAAAATGCAGATGAATGGTTTCGAATACCTGCGGGATAGATTCGGCCCGGGTCGCTGTGATCTCGGTCACACAATCGACAATATTCTGACGCGCTTTTTCGAGAATGTTGACGACATCGTAAGACGCGCAGCCGCCAAGACCAATCAGCACCAGTTCCATAGGTCGGGGACCGCGATTTTCACCACCCCCATTCGGCGGGCCATCGATCAGAACGGTGTGTCCGGAGTCAGCGGTGGCTTCGAAGTGGACCTTGTCTCGCCATTGTATTTTTGCATGCATGGTCAGCAGTTTGGCGCTCTGAGTTTGTAATCGCGAGACATTTTTAGGCTGCAGAGCGTGACCTGTGACCACTCAGACTGTGAATAGATACCGTTTGTCGACCAGTTCTCACAACACTGGCCAAGCGTGTGCAAGTATTAATCCTGCAAGATGTCACGAAGGAGCGTTACCAAATGCTTGCTACCAAAAGTTCGCAGGTTTCAGGAGTAGGTGCAGCACGACCACTGGCCGCTAAAGGCTTTCAGATGGCCGCACCAGAAGAAAATACCCATCTCGACGCGTTTTTAGCGGCAGCCCATCGTCGGAAGTATCCGGCGAAGAGCACGCTGATCTACGCGGGCGATAAGAGTGATTCGATTTATTTTATCCTCAAAGGGTCGGTAACCGTCCTGGTCGAAGATGAGTCAGGTCGTGAAATCATCGTATCGTATCTTAACAAAGGCGACTTCTTCGGAGAGATGCCTTTGTTCACAGACGACACACCTCGTTCTGCCTGGGTGAAAGCCAAGACAGAGTGTGAAGTCGCAGAGCTTTCTTATGCCAAGTTCAAAGAACTGGCTGAAAAGCACTCGGACCTTCTCTACGCAGTGGGCCGACAGATGGCAGATCGCCTGAGTCGTACCACGCAGAAAGTGAGCGACCTGGCGTTTCTCGACGTCACTGGTCGAGTAGCAAGGACGTTACTCGAACTCACCAAGCAGCCGGACGCAATGACCCATCCCGATGGTATGCAGATCAAGATTACCCGCCAGGAAATCGGCAGGATTGTTGGTTGCTCTCGGGAGATGGTTGGACGCGTTCTGAAGACCCTGGTAGACCAAGGACTGGTCTCCGTGAAAGGTAAAACCATGGTGGTTTACGGAACACGCTAAGGATAGCTTCACATGGATGTGCGAGCGGGCCCCTCTGGGGCCCGTTTTGTTTCTGGGCTCAGGAATCTGCTGTGCCGCGGAACCAACAACTTCCGGATTCGGCTCGTAACTGTGGGATTCGCTCAACGGGCTAATTGAATAGACCCATCAGACCGGGTTTGCGGTTGCCGTCGAGCAAAGCCAGCCAGCGAACGTCCTCGCGTCTTTCAACAATCGACCGGCTGCTTTCGAACTTGTTGTTTCTGGCGTTGCCATCAACCCCGGTGGCCAGCAGCAGTTCGGCGCTTTCGTACGCGCCAGCCATAGTCGCCAGGATCAGGGCAGTGTCGCCGCCACTGTTGCGGCTTTCCAGTTCTGCATTCTGTTGGATCAGCTCCTTTGGCGCCGCTGTTGCGTTGCGGCTGGCTGCAAGCATCAACGCAGTGTTACCCGAGATCTGGATATCACCGGCACCTACATCCGTGCAGGCTATCGCGCACTGTTCTGACACTCAGAAAGTAGGGTCGAACCGAGGTTTTTGCAGAAAGTGGGGTCGAACCGAGGTTTTTGAAAACCGGTGTCGAGCAGAAATATCTGAGAGCGCTAACTGGCGACTTCGAGAGCTTCAAAAAAGTACTGGTCACCTTTCTTGAACACTCGGATCGGAACAGGGTCGTAGAGATAGTGCTTTACCTTTTTGTCGTCCGCGTCTTCGTCTGCTGCGACTGCGACCAGTGCAAAACATTTTGCTGAGCCGTCCATCTCCTGGCGATCATAGGCGCGGTAGAGAATCTTATTCCACTCCATTGCCCGCTTGTTGCCGAATGCAGTTGAAGTATCTGCTGGATAAATTTCTCCGCCGCGCAGATCCCGAAAGTCGTCCCAGCAGCCGAAAGCAGCAAGATATTCAAGCCCAACGTAGGCATCGAATGCGCCCAGGCGTCGCTTTTCAAAGCCTGGCTTCGGCAATGCGGATTCAGGAAACCCTGCACGCAGCAACAGCTGGTTGCGATCGGTCTCGATCTGCGGCTCTGTAGATTCAGAGTTGGCCATATGCATCTCCTTGGAAAAGTTCGCGGCGCTCAGGCTGCCAGCGGAAAACCTCGGTTCGACCCCAATTTGTTAATCCGGATCGAATAGATTCTGCAGCGCCTGGCCCGGGTTCGGGGCTCTCATAAAGGCTTCGCCGACCAAAAACGCATAAACTCCGTGATCGAGCATTCGGGTGACGTCACTGCGGTTATGGATGCCGCTTTCGGTCACAACCAGAGTGTCTTCAGGAATATCACTGAGCAGTTCGATGGTAGTGTCCAGTGTGGTTTCAAAGGTCTTCAGGTTGCGATTGTTGATACCTATCATGTCTGGACGAAGCGTCATCGCGGCGGCGAGTTCGTCGGCATCGTGGACTTCGATCAGTACATCTAAGCCCAGGTTAACCGCACACTGATGCAGAACTGTCAGCTGCATGATGTCCAGCGCCGAGACAATGAGCAGAATGCAGTCTGCACCCAGGGCTCGAGCCTCATAGAGCTGATAGTCGTCGACCACAAAGTCTTTGCGCAGCAGTGGCAGCTCGACGGCGTCACGAACGGCCTTCAGATAATGATCACTGCCCTGAAAGTACTTTTCGTCAGTCAGTACCGACAGGCAGGTGGCGCCACCGTCGGCGTAGCTCCGGGCAATTGCGACCGGATCAAAATCAGCGCGGATAACACCTTTGCTCGGCGAAGCTTTTTTCACCTCAGCGATGACGGCCGCTTTGTGACGGCCAGCTCGCGTTGCCAGCGCTGAGCTGAACGGACGGGCCTGGGCGCAATCGACGATCTGTTCTTTCAGTGCGGATAGCGGCTGCTTGCGCTTGCGGACTGCGACCTCCACACGTTTGTTTTCGAGTATCTCATCGAGAATGGTTGCACTCATGATTCGGCCATCAGATTGCTGATCCGTACCAGTTCTTTGAGCCTCTCGTCCGCAAGGCCAGCAGAAATGGCGTCCTGAGCCATAATCACTCCGTTGCCGAGGCTGGTGGCGACGCCGGCTGCGTAAATAGCTGCCCCTGCATTGAGGCTGACCAGGTCTGCGGCAGCGCTGTCGGGCTCGTTCAGAGACTGTTTGATCAGTTTCAGGCTGGCTTCGGGTGACTCCGCGGTCAGAGCCTCACAGCTGCGTGTGCTGATCCCGAAATCTTCCGGGCTCACCTGATACTCGCTGATCTGGCCATCTTTGAGTTCAACCACGTAACTCGGGCCATCCAGCGCTATTTCGTCCAGACCATTGCTGTGCACAACGAGGACATGTTGAGCATCTAACAGCTGCAGCACTTCGGCCAGGCGTCTTTGCCAGACGTTGCTGAACACCCCGATGACCTGCCGGCGTGTACCGGCGGGATTGGTCAGAGGGCCCAGCACGTTCATCATCGTGCGCACGCCCAGTTCCTTGCGCACCGGGGCGGCAAAGCGCATCGCGCTGTGGTGTGCCTGAGCGAATATGAAGCCGACACCGACATCGCTGATGCATCTGGCAATCTGGTCCGGTGGCAGCGTCAGGTTGACACCGGCGGCCTCAAGCACATCGGCACTGCCGCTGCGACTGGTCATCTTGCGATTGCCATGCTTGGCCACCTTTGCCCCCGCAGCAGCGGCAACGAAGGCAGCCGCGGTGGAAACATTGAACAGTTTGGCGCCGCTGCTCCCCCCGGTCCCGCAGGTATCGACCAGATACGGATCGCTGACGTTAACCTTGGTTGAAAGCTCGCGCATGGTCTGGGCGGCGCCGGCGATTTCAGCAACGGTTTCACCTTTGACCCGCATTGCCATCAACAATCCGCCGATCTGTGCTGGTGTTGCCCCGCCGGACATCACCTGCTGGAAAACCGCGCGTGTTTCTGCCTGGCTGAGATCGTGGCCTTCCGCCAGTCTGCCGAGGGCTTCTTCAAGCTGCATGTTGTTGACTCCCGTTGAGAAAGTTCCTCAGCAGATCATGACCACTCCTGGTGAATATGGATTCCGGGTGGAACTGGACCCCTTCAACCGCGAGTTCCCGATGGCGGAATCCCATGATTTCATCGAACTCACTGTCGCGCTCGGTCCAGGCGGTGACTTCCAGACAATCGGGCAGAGAGTCACGGGCGACTACCAGCGAATGATAGCGGGTAGCCTCGAACGGCTGCGGTAATCCGGTGAACACACCCTGACCAGTGTGGTGAATCTGTGACGTTTTGCCATGCATGACTTCTCTGGCTCTGACCACTTTGCCGCCAAATACCTGACCGATGCTCTGATGGCCCAGGCAGATACCCAGCAAGGGGATTTCACCGGCAAATCTTTCCACGACAGCCATTGAGATACCGGCTTCATTCGGCGTGCAGGGTCCCGGAGAAATCACAATCTGTGCCGGCGCACGCTCCGCAATCTCTTCTAAGGTGATTTCGTCGTTGCGATGGACTTCAACGTTAGCACCCAGCTCACCGAGGTACTGAACAACGTTGAAGGTAAAAGAATCATAGTTATCAATCATGAGCAGCATGGCTGTCTACTCCTGGTCACAGCGAGTGGCTGATAGTCTGGGTTATCGTGGCAAATGCGGATGTCGAAAGGATTCCGGCAGGGCTATGCCCACCAACGGTGATCCGGGATTGAAAGGTGTTTGCAGGCGTTCACCTTGTAATGGTAACGCCAGTGGGCAGACTTGGGTAGCAGCGCGGTTTGGCTCCGTGGAAGTGCGTATCGTGATTTTTTCTGTTGGCCCCACTATCTGACTGAAGGCTATTAATCCGAAAGTCGCTGAGGAAAGACTATGAAGGTGAGAAATTTGCTGCTGGTAGTAGGTTTGTTAATTGGAGCATCTGCTGTTGCTGCAGAAGGTAACGCCCAGGCGGCTTCGGCCCAGCAGCAGGCTGAGGTGACTGAGCGGGTGCGTGAAAACGATGGCAAGGGAGAAACCGCCCGCGCTGAAGAGAAAAACAGAGTTCGTGCCGGTGAAGTGGGTAGTCAGCAGGCCCAGGATGTGCAGGCTCGCAACCAGACGCGAAAGATGGAGCAAAGTCAGAACCGTGTGCATGAACCTAACGGACAGGGCGCGGGGCAAAAAGGCAAACAGGCTAAAAAGGGCAATGGTGGCAACAAAGGCAAAATGGACAAAAAGGGCAAAAAGGCTAAAAAGGGCGGAAATCAGCGCTGATACCCCGTCTGTTTTGGTCGCCATTTTGAGGGTTTCGGCCTTGTATCCGAACCTTGATCTGACTTAAATTCCGTCTCGGCTTCGAGCGAGAAATCGACGAAGACCGAGTGTGGTCGGGACAGGGTGTCTGAACAAACACAGACCCCGTTGCGACAGAGCGATAACTGAAATCCGCCTCTGCTCTTGATTGAGGCGGTGAACTGCAAAACCGCAGGACTTGATCCAGGTTTTCGTTTAACGAAACCGTGCAGGACAGGTACCGATGGCTTCATTGTTGTGCTGGGCTCGGCTGCTCAGCGCATCGATAAACACGCCCATCCGGGCGTAGCCCGTGCCGGGTATCTGCCTCCACAGCTGATTGGAGGTGTTGAAATGAATGTTCTCGAATTCAAAGCGCGCAAACAGGCGGGTCGAAAGCTGTCGATGGTGACCTGTTATGACTTCTGGTCTGCCCAGATTCTTGCAGAAAGTGACGTCGATACATTGCTGGTTGGCGACAGTCTGGCCATGGTCATGCACGGATTCGATTCCACTGTGCATGCAGACGTTGATCTCATGGCCCTGCATATTCGTGCGGTCGCGCGCGGTGCGCCGAACAAATTCATTGTTGGTGACATGCCTTTTCTCTCTGCCCGTAAAGGCCTGGTGCCGACCATGGATGCCGTTCAGGCACTGATGCAGGCTGGAGCCAGTGCGGTAAAAATCGAAGGAGAGGCTGGTCAGGTCGAACTGATTGCTCATGTCGTTGAGTCAGGTGTGCCGGTGGTCGGTCATCTGGGCCTGACGCCTCAATCAGTTCACGCGCTGGGAGGCCACAAGGTTCAGGCCCGGGACGACGCCGCTGCCCGGGTGCTGCTGGAGTCCTCCAGGAAACTCGCTGACGCCGGTTGTTGCGCCCTGGTGCTGGAATGTGTGCCGAGTGCTGTTGCGCACAGCATCACCGCAGCGCTTGAAATTCCGACCATCGGGATCGGGGCGGGACCCCACACCGACGGTCAGGTGCTGGTGCTGCAGGATATGCTAGGGATGAACCCGAATTTCAAACCGAAGTTTCTGCGCCACTACGCCAATGGCTTTGAGATGATCAGCGGCGCGGTGAATGAGTTTCATGCGGACACCTGCGGCGGCTGCTTTCCGAGTGCCGCAGAGAGTTATCGATGAAGCGTTTCGCCAGCATCGCCGATTGGCGTGAACATCGGCACAGCCTCACCGGTAGCGTTGGTTTTGTGCCGACTATGGGCGCTCTGCATGATGGCCATGCGTCACTGCTGCGACGCAGTGTGGCGGAAAACGATCACACTGTGCTGAGCATCTATCTCAATCCCACCCAGTTCAATAACCCCGCGGATCTGACCGGCTACCCGAAAACCCTGGAACGGGATCTGACGCTGGCTTGTGATCTGGGTGCTGACTGTGTGCTCACGCCACGTTACGAAGACATCTATCCGGATGGATATCGCTATCAGGTGTGCGAGGACCAGTTCAGCCGGGAACTGTGTGGTGCGCATCGGGACGGGCACTTCACCGGCGTGCTGACGGTCGTGATGAAGCTGCTCAATCTGATTAAGCCGGACCGTGCCTACTTTGGCGAGAAGGACTATCAGCAGTACCTGCTGATTCGTGACATGTGTGAAGCGTTTTTCATGGACGTCAGCATCGTGCCCTGTGCAACAGTGCGTGAGTCGGATGGGCTGGCTTTGAGTTCACGTAACGAATTGCTTGATGAAAAAGCCAGAAGCGCCGCAACGCTGATCAACAGACTTATCCGTTCTTCACGTTCAGATGATTGTGTTGCCCGCAGTCTGGAGGATATGGGTTTTGAAGTGGACTATGTTGTCACTCGGCAGGAGAGACGCTTCGTGGCGGCCAGCCTGCCAAGCGGAGATAGCACCGTTCGCTTGATTGACAATGTCGTGAACACTTCGGGAATTACCTAGAAAAAGCTCGGTTCGACCCCTTTTTTTTTGAGTTCAGTGAACCCATATTTTTGCTGTAGGTGATTCAAACCAGTTATTACAGGAGATCGGTTGATGAATGATTTAATCAGAAGGAACGATGCGTTCGATGTTCTGGGTAGATTTGGTGATTTTTTTGATCGGGATGCACTGCTCGCGCCAGCGCGTCGGACTGAGTGGCTGCCGGCAGTGGATATCAAGGAATCCGCGGAGGGATTCACATTTCATATGGATGTGCCCGGCCTGAAACCCGAAGATCTGGATGTGGAACTGCACGATGGTGTTCTGTCCATTCGCGGGTCCCGCAACGAAGAGAAACGCGAAGAAGATAAAGGGTTTGTCAGGATTGAACGCCGCAAGGGCAGCTTTGCCAGGCAGTTTCGTGTGCCCACATCCTGTAAGGCCGAACAGCTGACCGCAAATGTCAGCGATGGGGTGCTGACGATTGAGGTTCCGAAGTCAGATGGGCCTGAAGCCCGCAAAGTAACCATCAGCTGAGTGATCATCCGATCAGGAGGACAATATGGATCTGGATCGTTTGAAACAGGACGTTGGCCACACCTGGAAGTGGCTGGCTGAAGGCTGGCGTCACATCAGTGACAGGGCAACCAATGCGCTGACCTACTTCACGCCCGGACAGGGTGAACAGGAAGACGGGATACGCTGGGGCCTGCTGGCCGTTGACGTCAGTGAACAACCTGAGAGCATTCGGGTTCAGCTGGAAGCGCCTGGGCTCGATAAGGACGATATAGACATTGATGTGCAGGGTCGCCAGCTGATTGTTGCTGGTCGTAAGAGTTATGAGTCGGAGCGCACCGAAGGTTCCATGGTAATCAGCGAGAGGGCGTTCGGCCACTTCCAGCGTGTTGTGCCGTTGCCTGACCAGGTGACTGCGGAGAACGCCAAGGCCAGCTATCGCAAAGGCGTGCTCAGTATTGAACTGCCGCGTGTGGCGCCGCCAGGGTCCCGGAAGATCACGATCACTGCAGGGTGAACCTCAGCGGCTTATCTCCAGCAGACCGCGTAACGCGAGATTGACAGCCTGAATTCGCACTGACTCGCGATCGCCGTCGAAGTGGCTTTCCAGGGTCTGCACGCAGCAGATTTCAGGATCGCGCAGCGCCCAGGCAAACCACACCGTGCCGACGGGGGAGACGATGTCACCCCCGTCAGGCCCGGCGACACCAGTAATTGCAACGCTGATATCCGCGCTGCTGTGCTTAAGAGCCCCTTCAGCCATGGCTCTGGCGGTGGGTTCACTCACTGCTCCGTACTGCTCTAACGTCGCTTCAGGTACCCCTACCATCTGCATTTTAGCGCTCAGCCGATAGGTGACGAAAGCGCCTTCAAACCACTGAGAACTGCCAGGCAGGCTGGTCAGACTCGCTGCCACCATCCCACCCGTGCAGGATTCGACTGAAATCAGCCGTTGCTGACGCTGCTGGAGCGTGTTCGCCAGTTGACGGGCGACAGACATGTCAATGGTGTTGAGCTGCTCTGGCATAGGTTTTTTCGAGCGGGACGAAAACTATCCGCATTATCCTGCACAAATGGGTATTTGAATAAATTGCCCTGACGACCAACAATAGCCGAAAAAATCGCCAGAGACATTCCACCGCCATGGTTGCTCACCCGATAGTTGCACTCTATCTGCGTGCACTCGACTTCCCGCGCTTGTGTCTGGCGGTAATTGTCTTGTTCGCGCTGGTCGCCGGGATTTATACCCAGCGTTTCAGCTTTGATGCCTCTTCCGACACCCTGGTCGTGGACGGCGATCCGGACCTGGCCGCTTACCTCGATGTTGCCTCGACATTTAAAGGTGATGATTTTCTGGTGTTGACCTTCTCTCCTGCGCAGGGTCATGCGCTGGATCCGGAAAATCTTGAGACCCTGGCGGCGCTCACGGCCAGACTGGTGGAAATTGACAATGTTGCCGGTACCTTTTCGGTGCTGGATGTGCCACTGCTGAAAAGTCCTCCTGTGCCGCTCGACGAGCTCGCTGAAGGTTTCAAAACACTGGATCATCCCGATGTGGATCTGGCCCTCGCCAGGGAGGAACTCCGCAGCAGCCCGTTGTTTCGTGAGCTGCTGATTACTGCCGATGGCCGCACCACGGCCATTCGAATAGATCTCGCACCTGACCCTGCGCTCAGAGACGTTGAAGTGCGGCGGGCGGAACTCAAAGCGCTGGCTGAGCCGACCCCGCAACAATCGTTCGCTCGCAGTCAGGTTGAGGAAGAGCATCGGCTGGCGCGAAAGGCGTTTTTAGTCCGGCGGGATCTGCTGATTGCGCAGATTCGTGAAGCCCGGGAAGAGTTTGCGGATGTTGGAGTGCTCTATCTCGGTGGGGTTCCGATGATTGCTGCGGATATGATCGCTTTTGTGAAAGGCGATCTGCTGATCTTTGGCGGTTCCGTGTTGCTGCTTCTGATGCTCTGTCTTTATGGTTTTTTCCGGAGTGTCCGCTGGGTGGTGCTGCCCGTGGTTGGCAGCGCGCTGACTATCCTGCTGACGACCGGATTCCTCGGATTCTATGGCAAACCGGCAACGGTGATATCCAGCAACTACGTCGCACTGCTGGCCATCATCACGATCTCGCTGAACATCCATCTGATTGTTCGCTATCGAGAGTTGTATCACCTCGACCCTCAGTCATCAGTTCGGGATCTGGTCCGGCAGACCATGCTCAGCAAGTTTGCCCCCTGTCTGTACAACACGCTGACTACCATGGCCGCTTTTGGTTCGCTGATGGCCAGCTCCATCGTACCGGTAGAAGATTTCGGCTGGATGATGTGCATAGGCATTCTCATTGGCTTTGTGGTGACCTTCTTCCTCTATCCAAGCGTGCTGCTGCTGTTGCCGATGGGTAATCCCGGAGTCACGCTGAATGAAGAACTGGCGCTGACCCGGGTGTTGAGTCACAACGCCCGCTGGCGTCCGTCCATTGTGGTGATTGCCGGTCTCGGTTTGTCAGTTGTGGCTTTTTACGGTGTCTCGAAAGTGTCTTTAGACAACCGCTTTATCGACTATTTCAAAGCGGATACTGAGATCAACGCAGGGATGCGTTTCATTGATGAATCGCTGGGCGGCACGGTCCCGTTTGATGTTGTGCTCGAATTTCCGGTGTATGAACCGCTCACCGGTGAAGGCGTATTCGACGACGAGGATGACTTTGCCGAAGACGCATCTGGCGAGGAGTTTGTCGATGACTTCGTCGAGTTCTCTAATGGCGAGGTGGATGCGTTCCCCGAACGCTACTGGTTCACCCGAGACAAGCTGGATCGAGTCACCCATGTGCACCGTTACATGGAAAGCCGGCCTGAGATCGGCAAGGTCATGTCGCTGACGACGCTGGAGGATCTGGCCAAGCAATTTACTGAAGGAGAGCCGCTGTCGAATATCGAGATTGCCGGTATTCTCGGTCTGCTGCCGTCAGATCTGATTCCGGAACTGGTTGCACCCTATGCTCATCCGGAAACAGGTCGACTGCGAATCAATGCCAGGGTGATCGAAAGCGGGCCGGGTTTTGACCGCGACGCACTGGTTGAAGACATTCGTGCTCACGCGGTGGAAGTCGGCGGGTTTAAAGACGACGAAATTCAGATAACCGGGATGCTGGTGCTGTTCAACAGCATGCTCAATCAGCTGTTCAGTTCTCAGGTGGATACGCTGGCTTATGTCCTGCTGGCCACCTTCACGATGTTTCTGGTTCTGATGCGGTCGTTTCTTTATGCGGTACTGGGGTTGCTGCCGAACATTCTGGCGGCGTCACTGGTGATTGCCTTCATGGGCTATGCGGGCATTCCGCTGGATATGATGACTATCACGATTGCTTCGATCAGCATTGGTATCGGTGTCGATGATGCCATTCACTATCTGCATCGTTTCAAAGAGGAATTTGATGACAATGGTGACGCCCGCCTGGCAGTGGCCTGGAGTCACGCGACCATCGGACGAGCCATGTATTTCACCAGTCTGACCATCATGATCGGCTTTTCGGTGCTGTGTTTTTCCAACTTCGTGCCGACCATTCTGTTCGGGCTGCTGGTTGCAGTAGCCATGCTGTTGGCGCTGGTGGCTAACCTGAGTCTTTTACCGGCATTGCTGGTGTTGTGTAAAGGTGAGCGCCGAGCCGCGGCGCCGGTGGTGTGATCGTGTTAACGCGCTGCGGAGCGCTCGCTGTCGGATGGCTCGTAGTGTTCCAGCTGTGACTGCAGCCTCTGCAATGCCTGCTGAGTGCTGCGCAGTTCGTCCATGATCTCGTCTTTGGTGGGTGGCAGATTCAATTCCTGCAGACGTTCCGCTTTAGCTTCGTCAAGATTGTTCAGCACTACGGCGATGAACAGGTTGATCACCACGAACGTGCCCATCACCACAAAACTGATGAAGAAGACCCATGCCCAGGGATAGACAGCCATGGCCGCGTACATGATGTCAGTCCAGTCTTCGAGGGTGACGATGCGGAACAGGCTCAGCAGCGAGATACCCAGAGTGCGCCAGTGTGTGGGGTCAGCTTCGTGAAAGAGGTGATAACCGGCGACTCCATAGACATAGAAGATGATCGACATCAGGATCAACACGTGGCCCATGCTCGGGATTGAGCGAATCAGGGTTGCAACGATCAGACGCAGTTCAGGAAAGCTCGATACCAGCCGCAGCACCCTGAGCAGGCGCGCCAGTCGGGCCAGCGTGGCCAGCTCTCCGGTTGCCGGGATCAGGCTGACGACGATGATTGAGAAGTCGAAAATGTTCCAGCCGTCGCGAAAGTACCTGCCCGGTTTCGGCAGTAATGCACCAAGCTTGCACAACGCTTCGACAATGAAGACCACCAGGAACAGCTGATTGAGCTGCACAAACAGGTCGTGGTACGAGGCGTAGAGCGTTTGACTGGTGTCGAGTCCGATCACGATTGCGTTGGCGATGATGACGCCGGTGATGGTGTGTTGAAACCACGGGCTGGCGACCCACTTTTCCAGCATCGCCTGCACTAGTTCGACTCCAGATCCTGAAATCTACCTTCTGCCAACGCCGCCGCCCGGAAGATGGCGCGGCCTTTGTTCATGCTCTCTTTCCACTCCAGCCGGGAAATCGAGTCATTGACGATGCCGCCGCCCGCTTCGACATAGAGGGTGCCGTCTTTGATCACCGCGGTACGGATGGCGATGGCAGTGTCCATATTGCCGTTCCATGCGAGGTAACCGACAGCACCGCCGTAAATACCGCGTTTTACCGGCTCCAACTCATCAATGATCTCCATCGCGCGGATTTTCGGCGCACCAGACAGAGTGCCCACCGGCAGTGTGGCGCGCAGCACGTCCATGGCCGACTTGCCCTTCTGAAGCCTGCCGGTGACGTTGCTGGAAATGTGCATCACGTGGCTGTAGCGCTCGATGACAAATTTGTCAGTGACCTCAACAGTGCCTACGTCAGCAACGCGACCGACATCGTTGCGGCCCAGATCAATCAGCATCAGGTGTTCGGCTATTTCTTTGGGATCCGCCAGCAGTTCAGCTTCCAGCGCGCGATCTTCTTCAGGGGTATGACCTCTGCGGCGGGTGCCGGCCAGCGGTCTGTTGGTGATTTCTCCGTCTTCGACTCGCGCCAGAATTTCCGGCGAGGAACTGACGATCTGGAAGTCGTCGAGGTCCATGAAATACATGTAGGGCGATGGGTTCAGACTGCGCAGAGCTCGATAAAGATTCACCGGCTCAGAGGCAAACGGCAGCGACATACGTTGCGCCAGTACCACCTGCATGACGTCTCCAGCCCGGGTGTAGTCGCGGATTTTCTCGACGGCCTGCTTGAACGCCTCCTCGCCGAATTCTGAGACAAAATCGCTTTCTTCAATCGGCTGATTGGTTGGCGTATCGGGAATTTCCGGCACGGCAGAAATCAGACTGCGAGCCCGCTGCTGCAACCGTTCGACGGTCTGCTGATAGACCTCCGGGTGTTCCGGATCAACAAGGGAAATCAGCTGCATGTGGCCTTTGAGATTGTCGAAGATGACTAGCTCTTCCGATACCATCAGCACAATGTCCGGTGTGCCCAGTGGGTCTGGCGGTGTGCTGTCAGCGAGGCGTTTTTCCACATAGCGCACACAGTCATAGCCGAAGTAACCCACCAGTCCGCCGTAAAACCTCGGAAATTCAGGCAGGTCGGGCACCCGGTAGCGGGCCTGAAAGTCTTCAATGAAGCCGAGCGGGTCGTCTGTCTCGATTGCTTCGCTGAGTTCTCCATCGTTGTGAACCTCAAGGTGATTGCCATGAACCTTGAGTACGGTTCTGCAGGGCAGACCGATAATCGAGTAGCGACCCCATTTTTCGCCGCCGTGAGACGACTCGAGCAGATAGGAATAAGGGCCCTTGGCGATTTTCAGATAGGTCGAAAGAGGGGTGTCCAGATCCGCGAGCGCGGTCACTGATACCGGGATGCGGTTGTAGCCTTGGCCAGCCAGTTCGGCAAATTGTTTAGCGTTCATTGTTGGTCTCTGCTGTCACCGGTGTAGCGACGTGTGTCGCCGGACGTGGAATCCTCACGGAGTCCTTTCAGCTGGCTATCGCCAATGGTCCTGGCTGCCTCGCGGGGCGCGGTGTTCGGTGGTCATGAACGCTTTCTTAACTGTTGTCTGAAGCCCGGCAAGCCTAAACGAGGTCCCGAAACGATTCAATCACGGCATCTGCACCCAGCGCTTGTGCAGCAATGCCGTGGTTATAGCCGTCACGGACACAGACCACCGCACATCCTGCGGCGCGCGCGCAATCAACGTCTGTGGTTGAGTCCCCGACGAACAGTACCTCGTTGACCTCAAGTCCCAGCTCGGCGCAGGCGTGCAGTGCGGGGTCGGCGGCGGGTTTGGCGCGGCTGGTGGTATCTCCGCAGACAATGCTTGCGAAATAGCTGCTCAAATCGAGAGCTTCGAGCAGCTGGGTGGCGAAACGGGCGACTTTGTTGGTAACCACCGCCAGCCTGGCGCCGCGGTGCAGCAGAATCTCCAGAGTCTCGAGCACTTCAGGGTAGATCTGACTGTGGTCGGCCACGTGGTCCTGGTAGTAAGGCAGAAAGCTGTCGCAGACCCGGTCAATGGTGGCTTGCGCTGGCTCATCTTCAAGTTCAGCCTGCAGCGCCTGGGTGACCATCGCGCGAGCCCCATGTCCGATCCAGTGTCGGGTATGCCGGATGTCCACAGCCATATAGTCGTGGGTCGTCAGCGCGTGGTTCAGCGCCTGATGCAGGTCAGGTGCAGTATCAACGAGAGTACCGTCGAGATCGAACAGGTAGCCTGAGTAGCGCTGCACTTCGGGGCGTTCAGGTGCTGGCGAGAGCTGAGCGCATCGCGGCGATCGTTGCCGCGTAGTCACTGCTGCCGAATATTGCTGATCCGGCAACAAAGGTATCGGCGCCGGCTGCGGCGGCTTCGGCGATGTTATCCGCCTTGATGCCGCCGTCGATTTCCAGACGAATCGGCTGGTCGGCGGTATCAATCAGTTTGCGCGCCTGTGCAACCTTGTTCAGCGCACTAGGAATGAAGGCCTGGCCGCCGAAACCTGGATTCACCGACATGATCAGAACCAGGTCCACCAGCTCCAGTACTTCGGCCAGGAGCGTCACCGGTGTCGCCGGATTGAAGACCAGCCCGGCCTTGGCACCGCCTTCGCGGATTACAGACAGGGTTCGGTGCAGATGTTCGGTCGCTTCAGGATGGACGCTGATGATGTCAGCGTCAGCGTCAATAAAATCACCAATCAGGCGATCCACCGGCTTCACCATCAGATGCACATCCATTGTGCAGTCAATGCCGGCTTTACGCAGCGATTTGAGTACCAGAGGACCGATGGTCAGATTGGGCACATAGTGATTGTCCATCACGTCGAAGTGGATGATGTCTGCCCCGGCATCGAGTACATCATGGATTTCTTCACCCAGGCGGGAGAAGTCGGCGGAGAGGATTGACGGAGCAATCCAGTTTTCTGCTGCTTTCATGCGCGCGCATTCTACGTCACAGCGTGGCGGAGTTCACTGCTTCCAGCTGTTCAGCGGTACCAATGTCGATCCAGTAGCCGCTCCAGATCTGCGCTGAGATGGTGCCTTTGGCTATCGCCTGAAAATACAGCTCGCGCAGAGAGAATGCGGATCTGGTGGAACCTTCGAACAGACTGGGTCGAATTATCGCAATACCACAGTAGACGAAACTCTCGCCGCGGCTGGATATGCGGCCTTCGGAAAACTCGAAATCACCGTGTTCCCGATAGGCTGGCGTTGGCGTGACCAGCAGGTGGACGTCCGCCCAGTCGGGGATTTCTGCGAGTTCGGCCAGTGGGAAATCCGTGAAGATATCGCCGTTGATCAAAAGAAAAGGATCGTCACCCAGCAGAGGCAGAGCGTTGACGATGCCGCCGCCGGTTTCGAGCAGCTCAGACTCTGTGCTGAAACGGATACTGGGTGCTGGATCTGTTCGATTGGTGCAGAACTCGACAATCTGTTCGGCCAGATGGTGCAGATTGATGACAACGGTATTGATGTCTGCCTCACCGAGCCAGCACAGCTGATGTTCCAGCAGCGGTTTACCCCTGACGGTGATCAGCGGTTTGGGGGTTTGTTCGGTCAATGGTCGCAGCCGCTCGCCGCGCCCGGCGGCCAGCAGCATGGCTGTGGTCAGTTTTGCCATACAGATTCCCGATCAGATAGCTCTGCAAGGAATTCCCCCAGAGTGGCGAGTTCAGGGTAGGCGCCACACAACCGGGTCAGGCGTGCGAGCAGGGGGCTGATATAGCGCAGGTGGCTGGTCTTGTCGTCGCGCTGGGCCAGGCGGGCGAAAATGCCGATGGCTTTGAGTTGTCGCTGGACTGCGCAGAAATCCAGGTCCTGGCGGAATCTGTCCGCATTGTAGTCCTGTCCATCAGGCGTTTTTCGGATGGCCAGGTATTGGGCACACCCGGCTGAAACGACTGATTCAGGAAACTGGTGATAGCAGTCGTGCAGCAACGACGCCATATCGTAGGCCGCGGGGCCTATCAACGCGTCCTGAAAATCGACTATGCCGAGTTTGCCGTCATCGGAGAACAGCAGGTTGCGGCAGTGGTAGTCCCGGTGCACACAACACTGGGGTTGTTGGCCGGTCCTGTCGATTAACGCGTCGAAACTGGACTGCAGAGCGATCGGCAGCGACTGATTCAGCAATCCATCCAGAAACCACTGGCTGAATATTTCGAGTTCATCAGCAAATCTCTGCTCGGTGTAAGGCGTAATGGCTGGATCCCGCACCTGCTGCAATTGCACCAGTGCAGTAATAGCCGCGTTCACGGCCGCATCTTGTTGGCCCTGCTGATAGGCGGCTTCCAGATCCCGGTCTCCCAGGTCGGACATCAGGAACCAGCCTGAGCCGCGGTTTGATTCGAGCACTTCAGGGACCGGGAGCCCGGCATTAGCGAACACTCTGGCCAGGTGGCAGAACTGGTCGTTGTGTTCTTTGTCGGGGGGTGAATCCATTAGGATCCAGGTCGCGCTGCGTCCGGCAGCTCTGGTGGAACTGATCCGGTAGAAACTCCGGAAACTTGCCTCCGCGGCCAACGGTTCAACGGTCAGCGTTTCCGGATCGTCTGCCAGCACCTGGTGGAGCCAGTCGGTCAGGGGTGTCGAGAGTCTGTTCACCGCGGCATTGTATCCCGACCAGCGCTAAATTCGCTGCGATCCAGTTGTCACCGCTCAGGCGTGAGCGGGGTAATTCCTTTATCATGCGCCGCGATGTCTATTCCTCTCCTACCGCGGAAAATGAACTGCCTGGCCGGCTTTCTACTCAGTTGGGCTGCGTTTGTCTCGAGCGCAGCAGAAACCGCAGCTCCAGCGCAGATCGCCGAACCCGAACCACCGCTGACCGCCCAGTTCTGGGTGCCGCGAGCCCAGCTCAGCGCGGCTGAACTGATTGGCCTGCCGGAGTACTGCGCCGGCACCTATCGCTGGCCTGAACTGCCCTACGCAGTTGGTGTCGATGATCGCGGCATGGTGACGAATGCTGAAGCCCGATCGGCCGAATATCTAAGATCCGGCGATATCACCCTGACCGGTGATGTGGTGGTCCGTCGCGGTAACCGAACTCTGAAGGCCGATCGGATCAGTCTGAACCGAAACACCATGATCGGACGCGCCGATGCCGGGGTGCAGGTGGAAGAGGAGGCGTTTATTGCCCGTGGCGTATCCGGGGAAATGAATCTGAACACTTCAGCGTCGCAGATGGATAAGGCCCAGTTTCTTTACAAGGAACAGAACGAAAAGACCATTCGCGGCGAAGCCGAACAGGTAGCTCAGCTCGAAAATCGGGACCTGGAGGTCACGCGGGTGAACTTCACCAGCTGTGAGCCCGGCAATCAGACCTGGGAGATCTCGGCACGCAGCCTGACCATTGAAGAGGATTCGATCTTCGGCACTGCTCGGGACGCTGTGCTGAGAATTGGCGATGTGCCCATTCTCTACACGCCCTATCTCAGCTTTCCCGTTTCCGACGAACGCAAGTCCGGCTGGCTGTTTCCGGCGTTAGCCTATTCAGACAACGATGGCATGGACATCGCGATACCCTATTACCTGAATCTGGCTGAAAACTACGACGCGACCATCATCCCGCGCTGGATTCAGGATAGAGGGCTGGGTGTTGAGACTGAATTCAGAACGCTGTCGAACTGGCAGGAAACCACTGTCAGCGGCGCCTTTCTGCCTGAAGATGACATTTACAACGGTATCTATGCGAAAGACGACTGGGACGATCTGGAAAGACAGGGCCTGGTCACCGGAGACTTCGATCCTGCGGATCGCTGGCTGCTGGCGATGGACCATCGCGGACGGATTGGCCGGGTCAGGACTGTGGTGGATTATACGGCGGTCAGCGATCGGGACTATTTTCGTGATCTCGGCACCACGCTGAAGATATCCAGTCAGCGGGAGCTCGAGCGGCGGGGCGAAGCGCTGATGGACGTGGGTAACCTGTCGCTGCGTCTGTGGGCCCAGCGTTTTGACCGGACCGACGATATACCTCGGGACGATTATCAGAGGCTGCCGGAGCTCGCTGCCAACTATCGCAGTGAACTGCCGGGTCCCTTTGAGTTTTCACTGGGCGCAACCGCATCGCGCTGGGATCGCGACAATGAAGACCTGATCGGGCTGGAGAAGGTGGTAGGTAATCGCTACCACGTTGATCCCCGGGTGAGCCTGCCTTTCTATCGGACCTGGGGTTTCTTCAAGGCCACCGCGGGTTATCGCTATACCCAATATGATCTGGATGATACTGAAGGACTGTTTGATGATGAACCGGATCGATCCATCGGGCTTGGCAGTGTCGATACCGGTCTGTACTTCGATCGCGATCTGAGTTGGTTTGATACTCCCCTGGTGCAGACCCTCGAGCCCAGACTCTTTTATCTGTACCAGGAAAATGAAGATCAGTCCGAACTGCCGAGATTTGATGTCAGTCAACTGACCTTCCAGTTTAATCAGTTGTTCCGGGACAACAGATTTGCCGGGCTGGATCGCATTGGCGACGCCAATCAGCTTTCCACCGCAGTGACCAGCCGATTCCTGAAGCCTTCCACCGGTCGGGAAGTTTTTCGCGCCAGCGTCGGCACGATCGTCTATTTCGAAGATCGGGAAGTGACCATTGTCGGAAACCCGACCGATGATGACCGGGAGGATACCTCTCAGATTGCCGCGGAGCTGGCGGCAACCTTCGGCAACTGGCGGTTGACCGGATCGATGCTCTACGACCCTCACGACAGCGATGTGGATGAAGGAGGCGGCTTTCTTCAATACCGGACAGACAATGATCATATCTTCAATGTCGGCTATCGCTACAGGAGTGATGATGACGTTGACCAGACCGACGTTTCTTTCATCTGGCCGGTATCGACTCGCTACTCGCTGATTGGCCGCTGGAACTATGATGTTGAGAGCGGTCGAACCATTGAGGGCCTGGGTGGAATCGAGTACAACAACTGCTGCTGGCAGGTGCGGGTAGTCGGCCGCCGCTTCATAGACAGTCCCTCAGCTCGGGAAATTGTTGATACCGAGGCTGAAATTGGCGCTTTTGTGCAGGTTGTGTTTAAAGGGCTCGCCGGAGTTGGAACCAAAATTGAATCGCTGCTGGAGAAGAGCGTGCGCGGTTATCGTTCGGAGAAGTAGACGGCTGTGACTGGAGATGACAGACAGATGAGAGGCTTTTCGGTTACTGCATGCCTGATGGCGTTGCTGCTGTGGTGCCAAGCTGGCTGGGTGCAGGCGGAATATCAGGAAATTGATGCCATTGCCGCCGTTGTCGAAGAAGACGTGATTCTCTTCTCAGAGCTGCTGGAGCGGTTGCGCCTCGTCCAGGAGCAGATCACTGCATCCGGCGCTCAGATGCCGCCGCAGAATGTGCTGCTGAGTCAGATCATGGAGCGCCTGATTATCGAAAACCTGCAGCTCCAGGAAGCCGAACGGCGCGGTGTGACGGTGGATGATGAGACGCTCACGCGCGCGGTCAGCGAATTTGCTAGTGACAACGGCATGGAGCTCGAGCAGTTCGCCCAGCGACTGACCTCCGAGGGGCGTAACTACATTGAATTCCGTGAGCAGATCCGCAAGGAAATGATGATGCAGCGGCTGCAGCGGGGCATCGTTAATCGCCGGGTCGCGATCAGTGATCAGGAGATCAACGATCTGCTCAACTCACCTTATTACAGTGAATTGCTCTCAGATGAATTTCGGGTTGGACATATTCTGCTGGCGCTTGCGGACGACGCGGACGACGATACCATCGCCAGGGCACAGGCTGAGGCAGACATCATCGTTGACCAGCTGCGTCAGGGTGACGATTTTGCGCAGATGGCCATCGCCACATCAGCAGGATCTCGCGCGCTTGAAGGTGGTGATCTGGGCTGGCGTAAAGCCCCGGCGTTGCCCAGCCTGTTTGCAGAGCAGGTGGTGCAGCTGGAAGTGGGCGAAGTAGCGGATCCCATTCTCAGCGGCAGCGGTATTCATATTGTAAAACTGCTCGATCAACGTGGTGCCGGTGTCCAGACCGAACAACAGACGCTGCTTCGTCACATTCTGGTGATGCCCTCTGAAATCCGTACCAACGACGAGACCGCAGCGCTGGCAGATGACCTGTACCGTCAGCTGCTGGACGGTGCGGATTTTGCCGAGATGGCCATTGAATATTCGGAAGATCCGGGCAGTGCACTCAATGGCGGTGATCTCGGCTGGACGTCGGGAACAGAGTTCGTGCCCGCGTTCCAGACAGCCATGGCAGCAACGGCTACCGGAGAAATCAGCCCGCCTTTTGAGTCCCAATATGGCTGGCATATTCTGGAGGTTCAGGAGCGTCGTGAACAGGATATGAGCCAGGAAGCCCGTCGTAACATGGCGATGCAGATTCTGCATGGCAGGCGGTTCGAAGAAGAGCTCGAAAAATGGGTCAAAGAGCTTCGAGACGAAGCTTTTGTCGAAGTCCGACTCAATTAAGATCGCAATAACACCCGGCGAACCGGCCGGGGTAGGTGGCGATCTGCTCGTCACTCTGGCTCAGCAGGCACGCCAACAGCGCTGGATCGCTATTGCTGATCGTGACGAGCTGGCTTTGGTCGCACAACGTTTATCTCTGCCCCTGTTGTTGAATGAAGAGCTGGATTCTCCGAGTTGTGCAGGAGGCACTCTGACGGTGCGACATGTTGCCGTGAATGAAGCCGTCGTCCCTGGGGAACTCAACGCTGCTAATGCGCCTTACGTGCTGGAGACTCTGAAAATCGCTGCAGATGGGGCTTTGCGAGATGATTTTCAGGCTCTGGTCACTGGACCCGTGCAGAAGTCGATAATCAATGATTACGGCATCCCATTCAGCGGACACACCGAGTTCTTCCGCGACCGCGCTGGTGTTGATGATGTGCTGATGATGCTGGTGGCCGGCACGATGCGGGTAGCGCTGGTGACGACCCACCTGCCGCTACGGGAAGTACCGGACGCAATTACGCCAGAACTGCTGGAGCGCCGGTTGCGATTGTTGTTGTCCGGTCTGTCCACGCGTTTTCGGATTGAACGGCCGCGAGTGCTGGTGGCTGGTCTGAATCCTCATGCCGGAGAAGGCGGTCACCTGGGCCGAGAGGAAATCGAAGTCATCACCCCGGTTTGTGAGAAGCTTCGCGCCCAGGGAGTTGACCTGGTTGGTCCTCTGCCTGCGGATACGCTGTTTACGCCGCGCTGGCTGGATACCGCGGATGCGGTGCTGGCAATGTTTCACGATCAGGGGTTGCCTGTGCTCAAGCACCATGGATTCGGAGAAGCTGTGAATGTGACTCTGGGTCTGCCCTACATCAGAACATCTGTAGATCATGGGACCGCATTGGATCTTGCCGGGAGTGGGCGTGCGGAGGCGGGAAGTCTCGCTGCAGCGCTTCAGCTGGCGGCGCAACTATGCGCTATGTCTTCGCGTTCTGATGGTCGCGCCAGCTCATGAGAGCGCGGAAACGGTTTGGACAACACTTTCTGACCGATTCCAGCGTTCTCGACCGAATTGTCGCAGCAGTCAATCTGCGCGGCGACGATAAGCTGCTGGAGATCGGTCCTGGTCACGCAGCACTCACTGAATTGTTGTATCCGCAGGCGGGCAGCATGATTGTGGTGGAGATAGATCGAGACCTCATTGCGATGCTGCGGGCCCGATTCAGTGAGCTTGAAGTGGTGAATGCAGATATCCTCAAGGTCGATCTGGACGAAGTCCTGCACGGGTCGGACTGGCGGCTGGTGGGTAATCTGCCGTACAACATTTCCTCGCCGCTGCTGGCCAAACTTTATGGCCATCTCGAGCGCATCCGGGACATGCACTTCATGTTTCAGCGGGAACTTTCTGAGCGTCTAGCGGCGCAGCCCGGCACCAAAGACTGGGGCCGTTTGAGCGTGCTGACCCAGTATTTCTGCCATGTGCAGCCGCTGTTTGATGTGCCTCCGGAAGCCTTCAGTCCGCCACCGAAGGTTGAATCTCAGGTGATCAGGCTGTGGCCGCGTGTTGAACGACGACCTGTTGATCAACAGATATTGGCGCTGGTACTCAGGACGGGGTTTTCTGCCCGCCGCAAGCGGCTCAGCAATGCGTTAAAATCTCTGTCACTTGACTGGGACGCGCTTGAAGCGCTTGGGATCAGTCCTTCGCAACGACCGGATCAACTGAGTGTTGACGACTACGTGAATATTGCCTGTGCGGTCGAGCAGGCGGCTGGCCAGCAGCAGGGCGCATCTGAAGGTCATCCCAACGATTAACTGCAGGCGGATCGGATCAAATATGGAACCAGCAATTACCATCAGCACCGAGACACGGTTTATCGACAAAGAGTCGAACGCTGAACAGTCCCGCTTTGTGTTCGCTTATACGATTGTGATCGAAAACTCAGGAACTCAGCCTGCGAAGCTGCTGAACCGTCACTGGCACATCACCGATGCGCAGGGTGATGTGCAGGAAGTGCAGGGACCGGGGGTGGTTGGCCAGCAACCCAGGCTGGAGCCGGGTGAGAGCTTTCGCTACACCAGTGCAGCGGTGCTCACTACGCCGGTAGGCAGCATGCACGGACACTACGAGTTTGTGGATGATGAAGGTGAGCGTTTCCTCGCTCCGATCCAGGCATTTTCTTTGTCCGTGCCGAACCTGGTGCACTGACTCGGTGGCAACTTATGCAATAGGTGATGTTCAGGGCTGTTATCAGGAACTCCGCGAGCTTCTTGAGAAGCTGGTCTTCAATCCGAAAAAAGATCAGCTGTGGTTGCTTGGTGACCTGATTAATCGAGGACCAGAAAATCTGGAGGTGGTTCGTTACATCATGTCGTTGGGGTCGTCGGCGTGCACAGTGCTGGGTAACCACGATCTGCACTTTTTGGCCATCGTGCTGGGTGGGCACCGACTCAATAAGTCCGACACCTTTAATGATGTGCTTGAAGCATCAGACGTAGACCAAATTGTTGACTGGTACTGTCAGCAACCGCTGCTGATGAAAGACGAAAACCTTGGATTTGTCATGGCTCATGCCGGGGTTCCGCATCTATGGGATCTTGCCCAAGCCGTCGAGCTGGCGGGCGAAGTTGAAACGGTTATTCGTGGTAAACGACGCAGCGAGTATTTTCGTGACATGTATGGTAATGAACCGGCGCGCTGGTCTGACCGCCTCAAAGGTATGGACCGTCTTCGCTCCATCACCAACTACTTCACGCGTATGCGCCTGATGAAACCCGATGGAACACTGGAATTTGCCCACAAAGGTGCGTTGTCGGAAGCGCCAGATGACTGCGTGCCGTGGTATCAGTTGCGGGCAGAATATCCCCTTGAGTTGACTACCTTGTTCGGACACTGGGCAGCCCTTGAAGGGGAAACCGGATACGAGGGTGTGCTGGCGCTGGACACCGGCTGCGTCTGGGGCAGGGATCTGACCGCATTGTGTCTTCAGTCTGGCGAATACACCCGCGTAGCCGCTCAGCGGCTCTGATTCCACGGTCTTTTTTCGTCCATTGTTGGACAACTTCGAGCATCAATCCGCTCATAGCATAGAAACTACCGTTCAGCCAATTTCTCAACCCGTCTTCTTGCGAAACTGTGATCCAGTTCTACGATCAAAAGTATATGCGTTAGTAGTTTCTACTCCGTGCATACCGCAATCAGCGAAGGAGAGCTGGCCATGGGTGTATTCGAAAGCTATCAGGAACGATACGACGCGGCTCTTGAAGAAGAGCTGTCCCTCCAGGATTACTTAGAACTCTGCAAGTCTGATGTCAGCGTCTATGCTACGGCCGCTGAACGTCTGCTGTTGGCGATAGGTGAGCCGGAGTTTGTCGATACCAGCAAAGACTCCAGATTGTCGCGGATCTTTTCCAATAAGATCATCAAACGATATCCGGCGTTTGATGAGTTTTATGGCATGGAGGAGGCCATCGAGCAGATGGTGTCTTTCTTCCGACACGCGGCTCAAGGTCTCGAAGAACGTAAACAGATTCTCTACCTGCTCGGTCCGGTTGGCGGCGGCAAGAGTTCTCTGGCGGAGAAACTGAAAGCGCTGATGCAGCGCATGCCGTTTTATGCGATCAAAGGCTCACCGGTAAACGAATCCCCTCTGGGCCTGTTTGACCCGTCTGAAGACGCCGCTCTGCTTGAAGAGGATTATGGCATTCCGCGCCGATATGTCCGCGGCATCATGAGCCCCTGGGCTGCCAAGCGGTTGAAAGAGTTCAACGGTGACATCACGCAGTTCACGGTCGTTAAAAAATATCCCTCGATCCTGGATCAGGAAGCGGTCGCGAAGACAGAGCCTGGAGATGAGAATAATCAGGACATCTCGGCTCTGGTGGGTAAAGTCGATATCCGCAAACTCGAAGAGTATGAACAGAACGATCCGGATGCCTACAGCTATTCAGGCGGGCTGTGTAAAGCCAATCAGGGACTGCTGGAATTTGTCGAGATGTTCAAAGCGCCAATCAAGGTGCTGCATCCGCTGCTGACTGCAACTCAGGAAGGCAACTACAATGGCACCGAAGCCATTGGCGCGGTTCCTTTTGATGGCATTGTGCTCGCGCACTCCAACGAGTCGGAGTGGACAACGTTTCGTAACAACAAAAATAACGAAGCGTTTATCGATCGGGTGTACATCGTCAAAGTGCCCTACTGCCTGCGAGTCAGCGAAGAGGTGAAGATCTATCAGAAGCTCATTTCCGGCAGCTCTTTGAGCCGTTCTCCCTGCGCGCCGGATACGCTGGATATGATGGCCCAGTTTTCGGTGCTTTCGAGAATCAAAGAACCGGAAAACTCCAATGTGTTTTCCAAGATGCGCGTCTACGATGGCGAAAACCTGAAAGACACCGATCCGAAAGCGAAAAGCATGCAGGAGTACCGGGACTCTGCCGGTGTTGATGAAGGCATGGACGGGTTGTCCACCCGATTTGCTTTCAAGATCCTCTCCAAGGTATTCAATTTCGACGCAACTGAAGTTGCCGCGAATCCTGTGCATCTTATGTATGTGCTCGAACAGCAGATCGAGCAGCAGCAATATGACCAGGAAACGCGGGACCGGTTGCTGCGCTACATCAAAGAGTTTCTGGCGCCGAAGTACATCGAGTTCATTGGCAAAGAGATTCAGACAGCTTATCTGGAATCCTATTCAGAATATGGCCAGAACATCTTTGATCGCTATGTCACCTATGCGGACTTCTGGATCCAGGATCAGGAATACAGAGATCCGGAGACCGGAGACATTCTCGATCGATCCACGCTGAACGAAGAGCTGGAGAAAATCGAAAAGCCGGCGGGTATCAGTAACCCCAAAGATTTCCGTAACGAGATTGTGAACTTTGTGCTGAGGGCGCGTGCCAATAACGCAGGCAATAACCCGTCCTGGCTGAGTTACGAGAAACTGCGGACGGTGATCGAGAAGAAGATGTTCTCTAATACCGAAGATCTTTTGCCGGTCATCTCGTTCAACGCCAAGTCATCGAGTGATGAACAGAAGAAGCACAATGACTTTGTTGCCCGGATGGTAGATCGAGGCTACACCGAAAAGCAGGTGCGTCTGCTCGCCGAGTGGTACCTCAGAGTTCGGAAGTCGCAGTAGGAACTCTGCCAACGACAGCCAGCATGGGGGTGACAGATGTCTTACATCATCGATCGACGGTTGAACGCCAGAAACAAGAGCACCGTCAACCGGCAGCGCTTCCTGGACCGCTATAAGAAGCACATCAAAAAGGCGGTTGCGGATGCGGTGGACTCGCGCAGCATCACTGATATGGAACGTGGCGAAGAAGTCACAATTCCTGCAGACGATATTTCTGAGCCGGTCTTCAGACATGGTCAGGGAGGCAGACGCAGTGTTGTGCATCCCGGTAACAAAGAGTTTGTTGCCGGGGATCGTATCGCTCGACCTCAAGGCGGCGCTGGCGGAGGAGCCGGTGACGGAGATGCATCGAATAGTGGGGAAGGTGAAGACGACTTCGTGTTTCAGCTCTCCCAGGAGGAATTCCTCGAATTTCTTTTTGAAGATCTCGCCCTGCCCAATATGACCAAACGGCATCTCAAAGGAAATGCCAGCTTCAAGTATGAGCGGGCTGGCTTCAGCTCCGACGGTGTCCCGGCGAAACTCTCTGTTGTCCGTTCGCTCAAGGCGGCAAAAGCCAGGCGTCTGGCGCTCAGCGGTGAAAGTCGCAAACTGTTGCGAGCCGCGAGGCAGCAACTGGCTGAAGCAGAAGAAGATGGCAACGAGCTTCTCGCTTATCGTCTGAAAGAAGAGGTGGCGCGGTTATCACGCCGAGTGGAAAGGGTGCCGTTTCTCGATACCACGGATCTGCGCTACAACCTGCATCTCAAAAAGCCGGTGCCGACTTCGCAGGCGGTCATGTTCTGTCTGATGGACGTCTCAGGCTCAATGGACCAGCACATCAAAGATATGGCCAAACGTTTTTATCTGTTGCTCTACATGTTCTTGAAGCGTCACTACGAGCGTACAGAGATTGTCTTCATTCGACATCACACCGTTGCCAAAGAAGTTGATGAACAGGAGTTTTTCTATTCCAGGGAGACGGGCGGAACGGTAGTTTCGAGCGCGCTCAAGCTGATGCAGGAAGTGATTGCCGAGCGATATTCGGCTGACGAGTGGAACATCTATGGCGCTCAGGCTTCTGATGGTGACAACTGGAACGATGATTCCCCGGTCTGTCGCAAGCTACTCGAAGAGCAGCTGCTGCCGCATGTACAGCACTTTTCATATGTCGAGATCACCAAGCGCGACCATCAGGCGCTCTGGCGTGAATATGAACAGGTTACCGCACGACATCCTGAGACTTTTGCCCAACGGCACATTCAGGATGTAGGCGACATATTTGGTGTGTTCCGGGATCTGTTTCAGAGGAGGGATGCTGCATGAGTACGCATAAGCCCCTATCAGAAGGCAGCGCCTGGACGTTTGAGCTGCTTGAGCGCTACGACCAGGAAATTGGCAGGATTGCCGAAAGCTTCAAGCTCGACACCTACCCCAATCAGATAGAAGTTATCCGCTCGGAACAGATGATGGATGCTTATGCGGCGATCGGGATGCCAGTGGGTTATAACCACTGGTCTTTCGGTAAACACTTCGTGGATGTTGAACGCAATTATCAGCGCGGGCTGATGGGTCTCGCCTACGAAATTGTGATCAACTCCAACCCGTGCATCAGCTATCTGATGGAAGAGAACACGATGACCATGCAGGCTCTGGTAATTGCTCATGCCTGCTACGGTCACAACTCCTTTTTCAAAGGTAACTATCTGTTTCAGACCTGGACAGACGCCGGCGCCATTGTCGACTACCTGCTTTTTGCCAAGAATTATCTGCGTCAGTGTGAGGAACGGCATGGTGTAGCTGCTGTTGAGGAGATTCTGGACTCCTGCCATGCGCTGATGAATTACGGCGTTGATCGCTATAAGCGGCCTTATCCCATCTCCGCTGAGGAGGAGAAGCGACGTCAGTGCGAGCGGGCTGAATACGTGCAGCGGAACCTGAACGATCTCTGGCGGACACTGCCGCAAGCTCGCAGAATGGATGCGGATGATGAAGCCAGATTTCCATCTGAACCGCAGGAAAATCTACTCTACTTCATCGAGAAGAACGCACCGCTGCTTGAACCCTGGCAGCGGGAAGTTGTCCGGATTGTTCGCAAGATGGCTCAGTACTTTTATCCTCAGCGTCAGACACAGGTCATGAACGAAGGCTGGGCGTCCTTCTGGCATTACACGCTGCTCAACGAGCTGTATGACAAGCGCCTGGTGACCGACGGATTCATGATGGAGTTTCTGTCGTCACATACGGCAGTTCTGTATCAGCCGGACTTTGATCAACCGGGCTACAGCGGCATGAATCCTTATGCTCTGGGTTTTGCCATCTATTCTGATCTGCGCCGGATGTGTGAGTCTCCGACTGATGAAGATCGCGAGTGGTTTCCAGACATCGCTGGCGGCGACTGGCTTGAGGTGGTGCATGCGGCCATGCGTGATTTCAAGGATGAGTCGTTCATACAGCAGTTCCTGTCACCGAACGTGATGCGGCAGTTTCGTCTGTTTGGCATCCTCGACGACGACAAGGACAACGAAATCGAAGTCAGTGCCATCCATGATGCCAGTGGCTTCAGAGCGGTGCGGAATCTGCTGGCCAGCCAGTCCAACCTCGGTGATCGCGAACCCAATATTCAGGTTGTTAACGTGGACGTGCGTGGGGATCGGAGTCTGACTCTGCGACACACCCAGCATGCCCGTCAGCCACTGGCTGGTAATACAGCCGACGTGCTCAAACACCTGCATCGGCTATGGAAGTTTCCTGTGCATCTGGAATCTTCCTGGGAAGACGAAGTAGTGTGGGCGCAAAGTGTGCCGGAAGTTGAGGTGGCCTGATTGGGATTGACAGCAGCGGATATCTGAATGCGATTAGTCGCTGGATCAGGTACCCGCTCTGCTCAGAACACCACTCTTACTGGTCAGTATGAGGGGCCGACGATCACGATTCCGTTGTGGCTGCCGGGGTAGCCGTAGAGCTGGGGGACGAAAATGAAGCTACCCGAGCCAGACGTACGGTCCTTTATCGGGGCATCGAAGTAGGATTGGCCATAATCGAGCTCCGGCGATAAGGGCAGATCGTCTGTTCGACCTACGATCAGATCGCTACCCGAAGGGATGGCCGCGTAGGTGTGTTTGTTACCGGTGTCCGAATACACGGCAATGCTGATCTCCGGAGAGAACATCACGAACTCCGTACTGATGATTCCCAGGTTAATATTGATCGGTGTGTAGATTAGCGTGTGATTCAGGTCCACCATTGCCCAGCGGTCTGCACGATTGCTGATTTTCAGTAGATTGCCCTGACTCAGCGATACCCAACTGTTCTCGCCAAAAACCTGATTGAATGCAAAGTTTCCATAATCTTTTGGATATAGCTGTGGGTCGCGGCATTGCAGACATTTTATTTCCATGGGCCCGGCGAAGGCGTCAACCGCTGCCAGCAGAAATACGATCGAGAGGAATTTAAGCATTTTCCATGGCCTCCCGAATGTGGGTATCACCAGTAATTTGCGTTTGTATCTCGGCAAGATCCTCCAGAATCTGTCTGCTTTTCTCTGCCAGGGCGTCTAGCTCTTTGTCGTCGAGACCTGCATTGCTCAGTTCCGCTCGATAGATTTCGGGTGTCATTGAGCCTGGAGAGACGGTATTGGAGACGAGGCTCAGGGTATAAAAGCGCTTCACGTTCGGCACGTCGACTACCCTGTCGGATGAATTTTGAGTAGACGAGACGAGGCTGTAACGGGCGTTAATAGCGATAGCTATACCCCGACTGTTGTTAGATAACGCCACCGACCTCAATAGCAGCTCCAATCCTTGTGCTTCAACTTCCGGATCTGGAGATAACAGTTTGCGTAAACCCAGAACTTCCGCTGCATGGGCATTGCCGTAAGCCATGCCGGCAAGGGTTTCATCGGGGTATGTTGTGTAGGGATCAATTTCCCGTGGTGAATTCGGGATGCAGGAGTAGATCTTGCGGCTCTCACCGGTGCTGGAGTCGACGGCGTAGGTGACCTCCACGGTGCAATCCCTATCTTTACGGACTTCGATTCCCAGCACCATCTCGAATGGATTGATGTCCGCTTGGGCAACGGGCGCAGTAATCGGATCGCTGGCGCTTGGCAGTGCTCTGAAGGGGTCGGCGTCGGTGAGGCTGTGTTGCGGGAGTGAGATTGGTGAAGATTCAACCTCGGGCAGGGTCTCGGCGGGTGGGCCGAATTTCCAGATTATGATGGCAGCGGCTATAAGCAACGCTGCGGTTATGGATGTTTTCAATTGACCAGACTCCATTGATTGATGGCGCAATGAGTAGAGCATCCGGGCGCGGTCAGGCCGGCACGTGGTTGTGCCTGGTGCCTGTGCGAATGTGTTGTCGGTTGCTGCAGGTTGGTGGCGCCATCGCCTCGAGCCGGGAAAGTTACTTCCGGCTCTGCTAACTTCTCTCCCATGGAAGTTTATCTTGTTGGTGGCGCTGTTCGCGATGAGCTGCTCGGGCGGAGCGTGCACGAGCGTGACTGGGTGGTTGTCGGCAGTACGCCCGCTGAAATGACCCGTCTGGGTTATCGGCAGGTAGGACGGGATTTTCCTGTGTTTCTGCATCCCGAAACGGGCGAGGAGTATGCGCTGGCGCGGACCGAGCGTAAGTCGGGCCCGGGTCATACCGGTTTTATCGTCCACGCTGACACGGATGTGACGCTGGAAGAAGATCTGATCCGTCGAGACCTGACCATCAACGCTATCGCGCGCGACGGTAACGGCGAACTCATCGATCCGTATGGCGGCCAGTCGGATCTCAACGAAAGAATCCTGCGGCACGTTTCGCCTGCGTTTTCTGAAGATCCGTTGCGGGTTTTCCGGGTTGCCCGTTTTTTAGCACAGCTCGACGGATTTTCCGTGGCACCGGAAACGCTGCAGCTGATGCGCGAGATGAGCGGACAGGGTGCGTTGGCGGAGCTGTCAGCTGAACGGGTCTGGGTAGAACTCCACAAAGCCCTGTCCAGTGCCCATCCGGAAGCTTTTTTCAGCGTTCTGCAGGAAACGGGTGCTCTTGAACCCTGGTTCGCTGAGCTGGTCGATTGCGCGATTCGGATCCCTGAGTCGCTGCTCCAGCCGGGTGATCGCTATGCAGCGCTGGTGGGTCCTCTGGGTGCAGACGCTGTGCAATCGCTGGGTGAACGGATCAAGTGTCCACGCGGCCCGGATCGATTGGCGGTTCTGGTGGCAAACTTTGCCCGGGTGCTGGCAACCTGGCGGCAGTGTCCGCCTGAACGTGTCTATGAGGCTCTGCAGGCGAGCCGGGCGTTCAAGAAGCAATCCGTACTGCCAGAGCTGTTGCGGGTGATAGCGGCGATCGCCAGCGTTGAGTCCGAGCGGCTGCTGGAATTGGTGGCTGATATTGAAACAGCGGTCACAGTCCCTGCGCTTCAGGCTGAAGGCTTTCAGGGCGCGGCGCTGGGCAAAGCTCTCGACTCTGCCCGCATCGCAGTCATTGCGGCGAATCAGTCGGCCTAGTCAACTTCCAGGCTGGGGACAAATTTCGGATCGATGCGGGCTTGAGTCGCCTGTTCGAATACGTATGCCATCTGAATCAGCTGCGCTTCCGAGAACGCAGCGCCAACAAACCCGACCGCAATAGGCAGGCCGCGAACGTCGCCGGCAGGCACGACGACACTTGGGTAGCCGCTCACTGCAGCCAGTGAAGAGGTACCGCCGAAGCTGAACCGGTCACCCTGTATCCAGTCTGTTTTCCAGGCGGGTCCGTTCACCGGGATAAACAGCGCATCGAGATCGTTGTCTGCCAGCAGACCATCGAGCACGGTGCGCATGTGTTCATTGCTGGCTTCTACCGCGATCAGGTAGTCCGGATCGTCCAGACCGTTTTTGGCTTGAGCGTCGTAAAACACACTCTGCTCGAAGATCGGCATAGCGGTTGCGGCGTTTTCTTCGTTCCAGGCGATGAGCTTTTCCAGCGTGTCGATCGATTCATCAATTTCGTGAGCTGCCAGGTAGGCGTTCAGGTCTGCTTTGAATTCGAACAGCAGCACCTCGTACTGCGGATTGCCTTCAGTTTCCGGAGGGGTGTAGTTGATGGGGTCCACCACGGTTGCTCCGAGTGCAGTCAGAGTGGCAACCGCGTTTTCGTAGATGGCATCAACTTCTGGAAAGGTGCCGATGCCATAGTAGGAGCGGTAGACGCCAATTCGTTTGCCCGTAAGCGAAGTTGTCTGCGGATCAGGCTGGAATCTGAACGGCTGCAGATGGGTGGTGGCGCCGGAATCTTCGGCATCAAAGCCAACCATGGCTTCAAGCATCAGCGCCGCACCTGTCACTGTCTTGGCCATTGGGCCGGCGGTATCCTGAGAGTGGGCGATAGGAATGATGCCGCTGCGACTTACCGTACCCAGGGTTGGTTTGATCCCGACAATGCCGTTGATGCCTGCCGGGCAGACGATAGATCCGTTAGTTTCGGTGCCCACCGCCAGCGGGCTCAAAGACGCAGCGACCGCGGCTGCGGAACCACTCGATGAGCCGCAGGGGTTGCGGTCCAGCACGTGCGGGTTGCGGGTCTGACCGCCGAGGCTGCTCCAGCCGCTCGAGGAATCATCATCGCGGAAATTGGCCCATTCGCTGAGATTGGTTTTGCCGAGTATGACCGCCCCGGCCGCGCGCAGTCGGGCAACATGGAATGCATCACGGGCAGCATTGTGACCGGCCAGCGCCAGAGATCCTGCGCTGGTTGCCATTGCATCATTAGTATCGATGTTGGCCTTCAGTAGCACCGGGATACCGTGCAGCGGACCGGTTACACCGTCTGCCGCATATCGGTCATCCAGTTCCCCGGCGATAGTCAGTGCATCAGGATTGAGTTCAATGACCGCGTTGAGGGTTGGTCCTGCGTCATCAAGTTGCGCAATTCGGTGCAGATAGGCGCGGCTGACATCGGTTGCTGATAGCTCACCAGAACTCAACTGACGCTGCAGTTGCGGGACAGTCATCGCCACCAGATCGATAGTCGGGAGCTCTTCAGCAGCGTCAGTGGACTCTGCGAGATCTTTCTGCCCAGCCGGCTGGCAGGCGGCGACAAACAGCAGGCAGCAAAGCAAGGCCAGGCGGCGAAGGGTCAGGATCATTAGGTCTTCCATCGTGTCAGTCATAGCCTTGAGTTCAGCACCGGCTGTCATGTCCGTCAGGGGCGAGTAAGGCTGATACCGACGGCGTCAGCCTGGCGCACCGCTCCAGGTTTTCGAACCGTTACGTCAACGCTCTCGACCGCAGGCATTGCCAGCACTGCGTCTGCAATAGTGGCCGCGAGGGTTTCGATCAGCTGGAACCGACCTTCCCGGGCGATTCGCGTGCACAGTTCACATATTGCGACGTAATCAACCGTGGTGCTCAGATCGTCGAGTTCGGCCGCGCTGCGAGCACTGGTGCTAATCCCCAGGCTCAGGTTGAGACGCTGCCGGCAGGCGCGTTCCCAGGCGTGAACGCCAATCGTGCAGCTGACCGTCAGGTCGTCGATGAGTATCCGATCCACTTTCAATCGCCCGGTACAGACAATTCGGTTAACGGCCAGCGGGCTCGAACTGCCACACCCAGCGGCGAACGTTCACCGGCAGCCATTCGCAGTGCGCCGACGTGGGCAATCATCGCGCCGTTATCGGTGCAGTACTGCGCGGGTGGGTAGATTACCGTTGCGTTGAGCTTTTCGCCCAGCCGTTCCCGCAGCCGGGCATTTGCACTGACACCCCCCGCCATCAGCAGATGGTCGACGCCGGTCTGTTCAAGGGCTCGGCGACATTTAATTGCCATGGTGTCGACAACGGCTTCTTCGAAGGCGCGGGCGATGTCAGCCCGGTCTTTGTCACTCAGCTGGTGATCTGCGCCGGAAACATGATCGTTTACGGTGTTCAGGGTAAAGGTCTTGAGGCCGCTGAAGCTGAAATCCAGTCCGGGTCTGTCGGTCATCGGTCTGGGAAAGCGGAATCGGCCAGGGTCGCCGTGTTCTGCGCACTTCGCCAGGTAGGGTCCGCCGGGGAATCCCAGATCAAGCATTTTGGCGGCCTTGTCGAAAGCCTCGCCTGCCGCGTCGTCCAGCGACTCACCAAGCAACTCGTAACTGCCAATGGCTTTTACCTTGACCAGTTGGGTGTGGCCGCCCGAAACCAGCAGTGCAACGAAGGGCAGCGGTACCTCTATTTCCGGGTCCATCAGTGGGGCCATGAGGTGGCCTTCCATGTGGTGGACACCGAGAGCCGGGATACCCAGCGACCAGGCCAGGGACTGCCCGAATCCGGCGCCAACCATCAGAGCGCCGATCAGTCCCGGGCCCGCTGTATAAGCCACACCATTCAGGTCATTGAGATTATGGCCAGAATCGTCAAATAACTGCTCTAAAAGCGGTGAAATCTTGCGAATATGGTCGCGGGAAGCCAGTTCCGGCACGACGCCACCGTATTGCGCATGCATGTCGATCTGGCTGTGCAGCGCGTCGGCCAGCAGGCCGTGCTGGCTGTCGTAAAGGGCAACGCCAGTTTCATCACAGGAGGTTTCAATACCGAGTATGAGCATGCGCGGATATTATGGGGCTTTTGCCGCTTTGCAAAGGCTCGCCAACCCAGTAGAATTCGCGCCCTTTCCGGCAATGCTGGTCCGTCACGATGGAACGCAGGCTGGTTAGAAGCATTGCAAGTTTGCTGAAACAATTACGAACATAGGGTCCCTCAACCGGATATGCCCCACGTCAAAGTTAAAGAAAACGAGCCGTTCGACGTCGCTCTGCGCCGTTTTAAGCGCTCCTGTGAGAAAGCCGGTGTGCTTTCTGAAGTCCGCCGCCGCGAGTTCTATGAGAAGCCTACGGCTGTCCGCAAGCGCAAAGCTGCGGCAGCGGTGAAGCGTCATCTCAAGAAACTGCAACGCGAATCCCGTCGTTTCGAGAAGTCTTTCTGATTTCCGGTCGGATGTCCGACCTCAAAACCAGCATTACTGAAGCGACTACTGCAGCCATGAAGGCCCGCGACAAGGCCAAAGTGGCTGCGTTGCGTATGGTCAATGCCGAAATCAAACGCGTAGAAGTTGACGAGCGTCGTGAACTGAGCGACGAAGACGTGCTCACAATTCTCAATCGCATGCTCAAGCAGCGTCGCGATGCCCTTTCGCAGTATCAGGATGCCAACCGCCAGGATCTGGCCGAACAGGAACAGTTCGAGATTGCGTTGATCCTGGAGTTTCTGCCGGAACCGCTCGAAGCGTCCGAACTCGAAGACATCATCACCGCAGCCATTGTCGAGGCGGACGCCCATTCGATGAAAGATATGGGCAAAGTGATGGCACTGGTCAAAGCGCAGGTCGCCGGCCGTGCTGACATGAGTGTGGTCAGCAGCACGGTGAAGGCTCAGTTGGCCTGAGTCGTTCAGTTAGATTGGTTGTAAAAGTCAGCGAAAAAATGAGGAGAGGGTGTGAGCACTGAACTTGTTCCCGTTGTGCTGGCTGGTGGCACCGGCAGTCGCCTGTGGCCTCTGTCCAGAGAGCTATTCCCCAAACAGTTTCACGCCCTTTTTGGCGAGCACTCACTGCTGCAGAACACTTTGCTGCGTGCTCAGGCAGTGACAGGCGCCCGCCCCATTATCGTCTGTAATGAAGAGCATCGTTTTTTAGTGGCTGAACAGTGCAGGTCGATTGGCATTACCTGGCAGAGCATCATCTTGGAACCCGAAGGCCGCAATACCGCACCGGCCATCGCCCTGGCGGCACTGGCAGTTCACGACGGGGCTCAACTGCTGGTGATGCCTTCTGATCATCTGATCAGCGATACCGCTGCCTTCACCACCGCTGTGCAGCTCGCCTGTGATGCGGCAGCGGCAGGTGGTCTGGTGACCTTTGGTGTTACCCCAACGGTGCCTGAAACAGGCTATGGCTACATTGCTGCGCCCACTGCCAAATCGGGTGAAGGCGCGGTAGCCGTCCGTTCGTTTGTCGAAAAGCCCGACCTTGCTACCGCGCAGAGCTACCTTGATTCCGGTGAGTACTTCTGGAATTCGGGCATGTTTGTGCTGGGTGCGCAACAGTACCTGGATGAACTTGCCAGCCTGTCACCGAAGATGGCGAAAGCCGTCAGTACCGCCCATGAGCAGGGCAGCGTGGATCTGGACTTTTTCCGCCCGGGCCCGAGCTTTCTCGAGTCCCCGGCAGATTCGATCGACTACGCGGTGATGGAAAAAACCGAACGGGCGATGATGGTGCCGGTCAGTTTCGACTGGAACGACGTCGGTTCCTGGTCGGCGATCTGGGAAGCGTCGGACCAGGATGAGCAGGGCAACCACCTGGAAGGTGACGTGGTCACAGTAGCTACCCGGGATTCTTATGTGCTGGCGAAGAATCGACTGGTTGGCACGATCGGCATCAACAATCTGATTGTGGTCGAAACCTCAGATGCGGTGCTGGTCGCGGACAAAGACAAAGTTCAGGACGTCCGGGAACTGGTGGCCCGGCTTAAGCAGGGTGATCGGGACGAGCATATTGCCCATACCGAAGTTTTCCGACCCTGGGGCAGCTACGAATCAATGCAGGAAGGCGAACGCTATCAGGTCAAACGCATCAATGTGAAACCTGGAGAGCGACTGTCGCTGCAGAAACACCATCATCGAGCCGAGCACTGGATTGTGGTCAAGGGCACTGCAGAAGTGACCCGTGGTGAAGAGACCTTCACGCTCGCAGAAAACGAAAGCACCTATATTCCGCTGGGCACCGTGCACCGACTGGGCAACCCCGGCAAGCTGCCGCTGGAACTGATCGAGGTGCAGGTGGGCGCTTATCTGGGCGAAGACGACATTGTCCGTTTCGAGGATGTCTACGGTCGCTGAATGGCTGCAGCGGCTTGTGGCTGTGGTAAGTTGAGCTGATGGCCGGGCGTATTCCTCAATCATTCATCAACGACCTGATTGATCGGGTAGACATTGTTGATGTCATTGATTCCCGGGTGACGCTGAAGAAGGCGGGTAAGAACTACCAGGCCCGGTGCCCGTTCCATGACGAAAAAACCCCATCCTTTTCGGTATCCCCGGATAAACAGTTCTATCATTGCTTCGGCTGCGGTGTGAGCGGCACAGCCCTGACCTTTCTGATGGAGTTCGAGCGCCTGGAGTTTGTGGATGCCGTTGAAGCTCTGGCTCGGATCGCCGGGGTTGAGGTGCCGCGGGAGGGTACACGCCAGCAGGCGCCCGACCACCGCAAGCTTTTCGCGGCTTTGAGCGCGGCCGACGGCTGTTTCAGACGATCGTTGAAAAATTCGGCCGAGGCGGTCGATTACCTTAAGAAGCGCGGGCTGACCGGCATGATTGCCAGAGATTTTGGCATCGGTTTTGCGCCGGATGAGTGGCAGACTCTTGGCGACGCGCTGAAGGCTGAGCACAGCCGCGAAGACCTGCTCAAAGCCGGCCTGCTGACAGAAAATGACAACGGCCGGGTTTACGATCGCTTCCGCGGCCGCATCATGTTTCCGATTCGAGATACCCGCGGCCGGGTCATTGGTTTTGGCGGTCGCGTGATGAGCAATGATGCCGGCCCCAAATATCTGAACAGCCCCGAGACCCCGGTATTTCATAAAGGGCGCGAACTCTATGGCCTGTTTGAGGCGCGTAAAGCGCTGCGTCGTATCGACAAGCTGCTGGTCGTCGAGGGTTACATGGATGTGGTTGCACTGGCACAGGCCGGGATTGCCAACTGTGTAGCGAGTCTGGGCACGGCAACCACAGCCGATCATTTTCACAAGCTCTATCGTTACTGTGAAGAAGTCGTGTGCTGTTTTGACGGCGACAGTGCGGGTCGCCAGGCGGCGTGGCGGGCGCTCGAAAATGCTTTGCCAACGCTGACTCAAGGCCGTCAGCTGAAATTCATGTTTCTGCCTGACGGCGAAGATCCGGATTCGCTTGTGCGTAAAGAAGGCAAAGACAAATTCCTGGCTCGAATCGACGCTGCCTCACCGTCGATTGAATACCTGTTCACCCGTTTGGCGGAAGGCTTGGATCTGGATCAGCTGGATGGTCAGGCCAGGCTTGCCAGTCTGGCTATGCCATACCTGAGCCAGGTCCCGGACGGCATTCTCCGGCAACTGATGAATCGCCGGCTGCAGACCCTGACCGGGTTGAGCAGCGAAGAGGTTGCCGGGCAGGCACCGACCGTAACCACCGCTCAGCCGAAAGCGGCGAAACCCAGTCAGAATACTCGCCTGAGCGTGCTGCAGCGGAAACTGCTGCGCTATCTGCTGGCATCACCCGCACTGGCTGGACGGATGTCCGAAGAGGTGAGGGCGACGGTTGCCGAGCTGGCAGTGCAGGATACTTTTTGCGAGATAGTCAACTATATTGCTATAAATCCCGAAGTTGATCAGAGCGATGTGCTTGGACGCTGGACGGGTCACTCGATTCAGGCAGAGTTGCTGAAGCTGCTGGAAACGCCCCTGGGTATGGACATCGAAGCCGCGGCTGTCGAATTCGAAGAGGGTATGG
>CAKZWF010000091.1 GCA_937921865.1 uncultured Pseudomonadales bacterium
TGGCATTTAGAAATGTTAGTCACTACCTGTCGCGTTCCCGTTCTGAAGCGGCGGCCGTGCTGCGCAGCAATTCCGGAGATTATTCTATTGTAATGGAGCGACAGCTCGATGGCCCAGAGGTTGATGTTGAGCTGGTTCTGCAGGAGGGAACCACCTGCTTTGCAGCAGTCGCAGACAATCCGGAGATTCGATTACCAGATCTGATTGAGACCTCATCCACCTACCCTTCAAGTCTGTCCAGTGGGCGCCAGAACGATTTCATCACCTGCGCTCAGCGGGCGCTGCAGCTACTGGGGATGAGGAACGGGAATTTCCATGTCGAAATGGTGGAAACGCATGCCGGGCCGAAGGTCATCGAGATAAACGTGCGAATGGGCGGGGCATTTGTGTGGCATGCCATCAAGGAAGCGTACGGGGTCAGCCTGATCGAATTCGGAATAAAAGCACTTTATGGCGCCCTTTCCGAAGCCGATCCGTTACCAAAGCACGGGCAGGTAATAGAGTCAAAGTTCTTCATTCCTAACACCACGGGCACACTGGTTGGCTGTGTCGGTCTGGATACTTTGGGTCAGATGTCTGGAATTGTGCACTATCAGCTCTGGAAATCTATGGGAGATTCAGTGTTGTCATACGCCAATGATGCCTCTGATTACCTTGGCACTGTGCTCGCTGCCGGGAGTTCACACGAGCAAGCACAGCGCAATGCAACTGCTGCCCTCGCGGGTGTGGCTTTCCAGATTTTGGACAGCAATGGACAGGTGCAAACCTCACCGGGCGATTTCATGCATGACGCCTCAGTACTTATTGCGCAGCCACCGAAGAGCTATGCGAGTAAAAATAAGTAGTGACGGCAGAGGGTCGGAAAACTGCCAGATAACGTGATGTTTCGTGGATTGGAAAGTGCGACGGAGCTGTGCACGCCAGTGACGCCGCTGTTCGGCAGACAATTGCTTTCTTTGCCGAAGGTAACCCCCGAGATCGCGCTCTAGCCAGTAGATGTCGGATTCATAGTCGTACGGCTGTGGCTCCAACGCAAAACGGGGAGAGTGCTGGTCGGTTAAACCCGACGTGGCAACTTCAAGCGTTATCGCGGGAATATCCTGTCCCCAGATCATGGAAGTAGATACGCCAGCAGATAGTCTTGGGTTGTTCTCGAGAAAATAGATGTTGCCGTCGTCGGATGAGCGAATGAATTGAATGAGTCCGGGGCCGCTATAGCAGGTGTGTTCGGCGAACTCCCTGGTAGCCCGCAGCAGGTCATCAGCCGGTGCCAGCGAACGGAACAGGACGCCGTAGCCGGTGCCATCGAGCTGGTCTGTTCTCAGCGTTGTGGCCTCGCAGTAGGCAACTAATTCGCCGTTGCGGGCAACAAAATCAGCGCTTTCAACAGCGCCAGAGATGTACTCCTGAACGATCAGTTCGGTGTGCTGTTTGGGCCACCCCGATAACTTCGTGAGAAGTTGTTCCGGGGATTCGACGATGACAGCTTTGCGGCCGTCGATCAGAGAAGTGTTCCGATAGGGCTTCAGGATCACCGGGTAGCCGATGTCCGCGGCGGCTGGAGCTATTTCGTCGAATCGGTGCAGGACTCGTGCGGATGGCACTCTCAAGCCGGCCCGCTGAGCCAGATCGTTTGCGGCAACCTTGTCTCTACAGGTGCGAAATAATGGCTCTGGCACGCCAACGATTGGTTGGGTAAACGTTAAACCGCTCTCGATGAGAGCGAGTCGGTAGCGCTCCCCGGCCGGGAATATGGCAGCGATATTGGGCCGCTGAGCAAGGAATGACTGCAACGCAGCACAAAAGGCGTCCACATCTGAGACATCCGGATGTTTCCAGACCTCGTCCACATACCTCGACATGGCAACAGGATAGGTGCCCGGCGGCAGGCCAACAGCCACAGACAAACCTAACTTTGCCACAGAGCGAACGATCGCCAATGCTTGATAGGTGGGGTCTAAGACCAGCACCGTTTTACGGGTTGAGTTCAATCGTGTTCAGCCGTCGAAACTTGACGTGATCCTGGTTGATGTGTGTTTAAACGACGGTGCATCGCAGTGCATGCGTCTTGCTTGGCCCTAAGGTCTAGAGAGGTTCACAGACACCAATCTATCATGAGCTGATTGCAATCAGGCATAGCCCATAGCTTTGCGTATCCTGACGCGTGACTTGTCAGCTCTATCAGAGAAAAAATTGAGCACCACGGTGCTATGTGGCCCGGCTGCCCCTGATTTTGGAGCGTCCTTCCATGACCAATGATAGCAAGCAGCTCTATGTGCTTAAACACCCTCGCTCGGCACCAGACACTTCCTCTTCGAGCCTTGGACCTGCTCGCTAGACTGGCTGCTCTCATCCCCTCGACCCAGGGTGAATCTGATCCGGGATCATGGCGGTCTTTGCACCAAACAGCGAACTACGCGTCTGCACCGTAGCAGGTAGCTCCAGGGGCGCGAACCGCCACCGCGCCAAGCCATCAGATCCGCACAGTCCACCTCATGGGTGCTCAGCTTCTCCCATGGCCTCTGCGGCTGCTGGTCGCACGCCGTCCGGATGCCCCTGGCCACTCCCTGGTAGTCGTCATTTGAGCCATTAAAACCCACCTCATCCAGCGGCCGGATTTAAGCACAGCAGTGGCGCTCGAATCGGTGTCGTGACGTTGATTCAACGGTTCGGCAGCGCGTTTTATCTAGATATTCACTTGCACATGATCGTGTCAGGCGGGGTCTACACGCTGAACAGAAATCGGCCAAGTTTTCATCGCGTGCAAGCACCGGATAGCTAACGACTGAAAAAACTGCTCAATCGCATCATCCATCGGATCACGCGATGTTTCGTCAAGGACGGTTTGCTGGTGCTGGATTCAGCGCAACCATGGCTTGATCTGGAAGCCGAGGACGCGTTGGATGCGATCAACGCCGCTTCCACGCGTTACCGAACCGCCAGGAAGCCAATGAAAAGGGCTGGTCGTGTTGCCAGGTGCGCGGTTGGTAGATCATGCTGGATGCGTGTTCTCTAACTTGTCGTCATTGTATATCCGGCGGCTGCGACACTGCCGATGATGCTCTTCCAGTACTCAGTCAGGCTGAGGTAGCTCAGCGTCATTGGATTCCATGGACTGTGCCAGCTGTAGTTGGAGATCAGGTTGATCTGCTCTTCCTCAGCGGTCGTTTGCAACAGGTGATCAATCATGAGGTGGCCGGGTGCAAAGCCGCTTATTCTCTCCATCTGCAATGACGAAGTCGCTCTGATAAAGCCCCGCAGAATGAAAAACATATACAAACGTCATCGTTTCCTACCTTCGACCATCTAGCCCGCGGTATGGCTCTATTACTTGTTCAATCTCAGCATCCGAGGTGCTGAAGATTTATTGGCTGAACGAAATATCAACGTCAGCTACGAATCGATTCGATTCTGGGTGAACAAATTCCGTTCAGAATTTGCACATCGCTTGAAGCGAAAGCATCAAGGTTCTGGTGACGCTTGCTACTCAGACGAAATGTTTGTGAGGATCCGTGGCAAGCAGCGTTACCTTCAGCGGGCCGTCGATCAGGAGGACGAGGTCGTCGGCGTCTATCTGCAAGAACGAAGGGACGCCAAGACCGCAAAACGATTCTTCCAACATTTCCCTGCGGCAGGCGTTGTATCGAGGGAAATCATCGCACACAGACTGCGGAGTTATGGCGTCGCCCACCGAACAAGGCTTAAGCCAAGGCTGATTGAAGAGGGAGCACTGTCACCTCGCTTGGTAAACTCTTCGCCAGCGGTACCTTTAACTTTACCAGCCGTGGTTAAGCTGTTGATTTAACTAATGAATTGTTCACTATTCGTCCACGCCATCATTGGGGCCACAGAAATCAGTCAGGTTGATTCGGTCACAGGATATGCGCTGGTTGAGAAGTTGGCATTTTAACGTGATTACGTCGGTCAGCCAGCTAACTGCTCTCCATTATGTCTTCATTTTGGTGAATATCTTCTGTATAGTCCCTACAACCTTTTGAAAATTCTAGTATTACTCAGGTAAAAAGTAATCGAGTGGAGAGTAGTCGGGTGGAGGGGCTGGCTGAGATGTCTAACCAGGCAACGCTTGGTCGATCGGTCCATGCCATCGGAATTGGTGTCCACTCAGGTCAAAAGGTCCGTATTGCATTACGCCCTGCCGAGGAAAATACGGGAGTGGTGTTCGTGCGTGTCGACTGTGATGCAGTCGTGCACGCGCGAGCAGCGCTCGTTTCTGATACTACCCTTGCCACCACGGTTGCTGACAACGGCGTAAAGGTAGTAACTATCGAACATCTGATGGCGGCCCTGTCGGGCATGGCTATAGACAATGTCCGTGTCGAGTTGACCGGGGAGGAGCTGCCTGCTCTGGATGGTAGCTCAGCGCCTTTTGTCGAGCTGATACTTGCTGCTGGTCGGAAGAGACAGGCCGCGCCTCGAACCTACCTGAAGGTCACCAAGTCTGTGTCGGTTGAAAAAGACGGCGCTCGGGCGAGTCTGCATCCTTTTGCTGGTTTTGCTGCAGAATACACTTTCGTGGCTGATCATCCGGTCTATAACCGGTTTCCCAAACACGTTGCGCTGGACTTCAGCGAAGCCGAGTTCGCGCGGGATCTGAGTTTTGCTCGATCGTTTGGTCTCGTGGAAGAGTTGTCGGCGGCACAGAAGCTGGGCCGTTGTCTTGGCTCAAGTCTGGAGAATGCGGTTGGAATAGACGCGCAAGGTATTCTCAATGCAGACGGTTTGCGCTGTGAAGATGAGTTTGCCCGCCATAAGCTGCTGGACGCGATTGGTGACCTCTACCTGCTCGGCTGCCCGTTGCTGGGGAGATTCGTTGGCTTCAAGTCAGGGCATGCTCTGAACAACCAGCTGATTCGTCTGCTGTTGGATTCAAATGACGCTTATGAGCTGGTCCCCGCACCTGAAGTCTGCGCCCCTGCAGATCTTGCTGGCAATAGCGGTCCCCGCTTCCAGATAGCGCCCGGCGATTAGCGACCGCGCTGTAACGCCTCTTCAAACATCTTGATCAGGAAGCCGCGGATAGCCACCTCTGCATCCGCTTTCGGCATCAGCTGCTGTTCCTCCAGAACGCTGGCGATGTCCTGCAGGGAACGTTGACCATCCACCAGTGTCATGATGAACGCGTGAATGCGCGTGGTCATGGCCTGTGTCTGGAACGCGGGCAACAGCGGAATTGGCGCTCGACCTTTAGCCAGCCAGTCGGGCAGGGCTTGATACCTGGGGAGTTCGCCGCAATCGCTGATCTTGGTAGCACGCAGAGTCACCAGCGTTTCCCGCCGGGCATGACGGCTGACGGGTGAATCAAGATAGGGGCCGGTGATCTCAGATGACTGCTGCTCACCAAATCCACACTCACGATTGAGTTCCTGCAGTTCCGCGAGATCGGGGCATTGGGCTGGGTCTGCGTGAGTGAAGGCAAGCGAGCCATGGTGAATCCACAAGCCTCCGGGACGCAGCAGAGGATTCAGACCCTTGATGAACTCGGCCGGTGACGCATCGATGACGTCCAGCAGCCAGGGAGTAACAACCAGATCAAAGCTGCCGGGCTGGAAAGGCGGCCGCATCGCATCTGCCAGCACTACCTCAAAACCTGCGCTGGCTTTTTCAGGTGCGTATAAGCTGCGGGATATCGCGACCGATGCGCCGTCGACGGGCGCCCGAGGAAATTCCACCAGATCCACCTTGTCGCCCGCAGCCAATCGCCGAGCGACAGTTGCCAGGAGCGGGTTCATGTCCACGGCGACACTCAATTCGGGATTGAGATGCTGGTGCAGATCGTAGCTCAAACGGCCGGCGCCTGAACCAAGTGTCAATATTCTGCGCGGTTTAACGCCATCGAGGATATCGATGATCGCCTCAAGCGACAGCAGGTTTTCTGTGTCACCCCAGCACCAGTCACGAAACACATTGGCGTCATAGGAAAACAGCTCTGCCTGGGGTGGCAGTCGGGTCTTCAGCGCCAGATAGGTAGTCAGGTCTGCGGCTGGTCCTAGGGCAAGCCCAGCCAATAACTCCCGGATTGCGTGAATCTGTTTTTCGTAGCCGGTAACGAGCGTGTTCAGGCGCGGTTTTGCGGTGCTGGAGCACCCAGCGAGAGCTGTTTTGGCCTGACTGAGGCGGCTGTTGAGATCCGCGAGCGCCAGATTCCAGCGGTTTCGCCAATCGGTTCTTGCTGCGTCAGGGTCTGCAAACAACCACGGTATATCCTCAATGATCGGGAACTCCAGCTGGCAGGCTTTGCAGTGGAATTTGTCCAGGGATATGCCGCAGCGCGGACAGGCGAGAATGCTGGTCAGGGTCGACAATCCAGATCCTTATGGCGTCGAAGTCAGGTTTAAGTGTAGGCCGAACAGCGGCGCGTGGGGTAGCGCGCCGCTGAGGCCGATTCTGTCAGGTCAGTAAGTCAGCTGTTGATGGTGCCGTTAACGATCGGCTCAAAGGCGGTGAGAGAGTCCAAATTCCCCAGACTGCTGCCAAACAGGCCGGCAAAGTTGCCTTGTTCGCCGTGCAGGGCCATGTAGTTGAGGATGACTGTCTTTGCCAGCAGATTCACATTGTTTGCGGCCGGTGTGGCGCTTGTCTCCACCGATCCATCCGGGCGCATGAAACCCAGCTGCTGGTGTAGCGCCTGTTCCTCTGGTGTACCACCGATGAGGCTAGGTCGACCTCCCGGGTTGTAGACCATGAAGAAAGGTGCCGCGGTAGAGCTGTTGTCTGACGACCACTCACCCTTGCCTCGACCATCGACTGTACTGTCGATAGCACCGTTGGATGACAGTGAACCATCTGAGGTTAGGTAAAGCATCAGTGGGATCTGGCGCACGTGTGCATATTGCAGACAAGCGCCCATACACTGTCCGGCTCTGAAGTCTTTGACCTCACCTTCCGCACGTCGACCGCCATGATAGTCATAGCCACCCATCTCGATAGTACCGGCACCGGCAAATCCATTGATGACCATCTTCATCACGGATGCCGTCTTCTGAAACTCTCTGGCGTCTCTGCTGCCTGAGTTGAACTCAGCGTCTGTGAAGATACCGGTAGCGCCGACGATCTCAGGATCTCCTGCGGGGTCCAGCGTGGCCGGATTACCGAAGCGGTCTGCAAGGTCGGCGCTCTTCAGGTAGCCGCAGCGGACCAGGTCCTTGACCACTTCTTCGGTGGTGATGGTCTGGCCGTTGTCCAGATCGGTCATTTTACGGTCGCTGATGCGATAAATGGATTCCATCACCGCGACAGCGTCCTGCTGGCTGAGCACAGCTGTCAGGTCACCTACATCAACGAGGCCGGTAACGTCTGAAGGTCGGTCCACCTTGGTAGGCCGAATGGTCAGATCGATCAGATCCGCCGGTGCCATGGAGTTACCGCCGGAATCCGTGTTTTCCGAGCCGATCAAAGTCAGCAGCGAGCCGTCGGAGCCTGCTCTGGCAATGCCGTACATCGGGTTGTGCGGGTTGTTACCGGTATCGTTGTCCGAGCGTGCCGGGATTACCGCGCCGTTGACGTTGGCAGCCGCTGCCGGGGTCAGTCGCGTCATCATGCCGCGCAGGAAAGCGCTGTCTGAGTGATAGGCGAGACCTAACGTCTGATCGACGAAATCGTTGGTGTCGGTTGCCGGATTAACAATCGATGGCACCATATCGCCGGGCAGACCCTGTCGCTCGTAGCCACCGGTGGTCAGGAAGTCGAGCTGACCACCACGCTGCCCAACCAGCACGTTTGAACCTGCCTGGTTGGAACCGCCGGCGAGATCAATACAGATGAACGGGATTTTGCCCGCTCCTTGAGTGGCGATGCCACAGTCAGAAATCAACGGTACCAGTTCAGGCGACAGAACAGCGTGAGCTTTGTTACCCAGAGTAATACTCGCACCACCTAGGACCGCACCGCTGCCCATGATGAAACCCTGGGCGAGAAACTCCCGCCGGGTTCTGGGGCGCCGGTGATCCGGGTGCAGAATCGGATCGTCGTAGTTGCGTTTTTTGCGTCTGATCATGATTCGTTATCTCCTCAGATTACTGAACAAGCATGGCTGCGCTGCCAAGCACGGATGCGCAGGCGCCTTTCATAATTGAGGTGGTCTGGCCACCGGGAATGAGGCGATCGATAAGTGCGTTCACCTCGTTGGTCAGCTCGGTGATTTCCGGCTGAGTGGCGATGTTGCGACCAACCATCCTGTTGATGAGTGGGTCGATGACCAGCGCCCGATTGTTGAAAGCTGACGATGCTGCTGCCGAGAAGTCGAATCCCGGGAAGAAGGCAGCGCGTCGTGCCGGCTCATCTACCAGTACCGCACAGTACTCGATTGCCAGCTGGGTGATGCCCATCTGTTGAGAAGAGATGAAGCCTGCAATGTTGGTCTGCACCGGCATGGCCTGGTAGACCCGACTGTAGGTTTCAGCGACTTCCGGATGGCTGACAGGGATATCGGTCATCTTCGCCATGGTGTAGTGCACCTCTGCGAAGTTACGGATACCTACCATCGGATCCCTGGGGACATCCGGCGGCGGCGGCGCGGCCGCTGGTGATGCTTCTACAACCACATTGGTGGCGTCGCCGAGCCGCTCGAAGGTCAAGAAGAATTCGTCTTCGTCTGGACCTTTTTCGAGCTGGATTATGGTGCCGAGATCAGACAACTGCTGCAGACCATCTTCCGCGTAGACGACGTCGTTGATGGTTACATCGATGTTACCGAACGCCTGGCCAACGGTGAGTTCCCGTCCATTCAGACCGAGACGCATGCCCTGTACCGGGATAGCACCAAGGGTGACGCCGGCATCGTTGAGCACAACGAAGAAGGGCTCGTCGAACAGATATGAGTAGGAGTCGAACTGACTGACCTCAAAGACAACATAGGCATCGGTAATACCCACGTGGCTAGTGACGTTGAACAGCAGATAGTACTTTTCACCGACACCAACTTCGAAGTTCTGAGTGACCTGTTCCGGCGTCAGAACCCGATTATGAATCGCCAGCAGGCGAACAGTGCCTGCCCAGCGGTTGTTGTTGTCTACTTCCGAACCGAGCGCAAGCGCAAACGTGTCATCCCACTCATTGATAAGTCCACCGGGGACACCGTCAACAACGTCGATCAGCTCACCGTTGACGAACAGCTGACGTCCGTTGATCGGGTCATAGTTCATCACAACGTGCTGTTGTGTTGCCTGCAGGACTTCGTCTGCTGCTGGGGTCGATAACTGTGGTTCACCCACTTCGTCTGTCTCGCTGCTGCGGACAAAGCTGTCATAGTCATAAAGGGTCTGACCAAGCATGAAGTTACGCGCCATCGGTCCACCCGAGTAAGAAACAATTCTCGACGGACCATCCTGGGTCACGTTTGCCGGCGCAATCCAGGCCTCCAGCGAAAATTCGCCGGTGGATCTGATCAGATCAAACAGCTTGGTGCTTGCGGTGGTTGAACCCTGCGCTTTGCCAGCTAGAAATTGCACACCCCAGCCGCCAACCCAGCGATAGTCGCCTGAGAGGGTCAGGTTGAGTGAGGGTTCAACACCACTGGTGTCATATGCCAGATTACCGTTGCCGGTTTTGAACTCATACAGAGCAATGGCGTTAGCTTCGAAACGACCACCGGCGGATGAGATGATGCCGTTTGGCAGAGACATCGCCATGCTGGTTACCAGATCAGGATCAACCTCGGTTTCAGCGATGCCGTTGCTCAATGCCGTGATCGCATCGCGCATTTCGATAGCATCACTCGGGCAGTTGCTCCAGCAGTTGTGGAATTCAGATCCCAGGCGCAACACAAACCGTGAATTAGCCGGTGTGTCCAGATCTATCTTAGCCTTGGCGGCTTCATAAGCGACGGCGATCTCCTCGCTGCCGAAGAAAGGCGACTGCGGAATGGCTGCAGAGTCAGCATGGCAATCAGCACAATACTCGTTCAGCAGCGGATACACCGTAGTTGCAAACAGGTTTGAATCATCAGGAAAGTTTTTGCTGTTACCCGGCATCGTCAGGTTGGTCGGGGCCACCAGTTCAACTTCTTTGCTGGCACCGCCTAGTGAAGCACCTGCCCAGTTTTCGATGTAGGACTGGACGATGTCGCCACAGGCGTTCGCATCCGGCAGCCAGCAGTTATGTCCGCCCCGAACTTTGGCGACGATAATGGACGCAGCTGGATCTGTCAGATCCGCGATCGAATTGGCGGCGTCGTAAGCGAGGTTGATATCGTCGGCTCGAACGAAGCGTGGATTCTGTGTGTCGTTATGACAGGTACCACAGCGATTGTTGGGCACGAGGTTGTCCCATACTGCCAGCTTAAAGGTCTGCACATCCGGTGTAGAGGGTGCCGGACCGTTGTAGTTGCTGACTTCCGGCGAGGAGGTCAGTGGGTTCTGGACCACCGAGGCCCCGCTGCCGCTGCCGCAGCCCTGCAGGAGTAGCGTGGTTGCAATCAGCGCCAGCCCGCAGCGAATTTTGACTTGCATATTCATGTCTGGTTCCTCCCTCAGTTACCCATGCAATAGACGGCGGACTCTGCATACACCTGCTTGAGGTTGTATCCGCTGGATTGGAAGGAACTCACCATTGAGCTGATCTGAGTACGATCGCCACTGTCCTGAACCGGACGCAGGCAGACGTTGGTGAATACTTTTTCGACCTGGCACTGAGCGAATTTCGCAGTGTGGGCCAGTTCCATGCCCATCGACTTAGCACCGATGCCGGATCCAGGCAGTGCTGGATCCCAGCCGAGGAGTTCATTCTGGCCTGCGCGCCAGTAGTTGCTCCAGGATTCATCTGGAGTGGCGAAGCCGTGTTCGAAGTTGAGCGCGTTGTTGAAGTATTTGGATACGACTCGGGTACCGGTATCCGGATCGATTTCACCAGCGTCGTTGTAGTCGATGAAACCGTTCTGACCATCGGGGTCGGTGTCGACATCATAAATGTAGTCGTAGTAGGCGAACGCCTGTGCCAGCGGATCCATTCCTGCGTGACAGCCGATACAGCTGTTCAGGAAAATTCTGCTGTCTCCGCCTGGACTGCGCGAGACGTCCTGACGGATTCGGTCAGGGATACGGGTGATGTCTTTAACCTGCTCGAGATCCTCGCACAGATGATTCAGCAGGGTAAATCGAAACATCGCACGGTTGGTGCCATCAATAAAGAAAGCCTTGGCGGCAGCCCTCGAGGTCATTACCCCTGCGGTTGCGCTCGCCGGAATTCCATTCATTGACGATTGCAGCGTGAACTGAAGATTGTCTTGCAGATCGACACCCTGGGCTTCGAGTGCCTCATAGTGCGCGTTGTTGGTGTTGGAGTAGGCGGGTATGCCTGCGCCGGATCCGACGTAGAGTACGTCGCCGCTGAGAATTTCGCGGAAATCCCTTTCATCCCGAACGATGCCGATGATCGTCGCGATGTAGTCGTTGAGTGGAACAAAGATGTTCTGAAACTCGTTGGACCAGGGCGCTGCCAGATTCTTCAAAGTCACGTTGTAGAATTCCGGAGCTTCAGTGGCAATGAGTGCTGCACCCAGAGCGTTGTTGCTGTCGATGGCCGTTGCCATTTCATCGAGCGTGGCTGCGTCAGGTGGCACGCCAGCGATTCGATCGTGAATGCGCTTGGCCTGATCTCTCGAGTCAGCCCAGCCGATCGGGGTGAGCAGAGCGCCAAACAGTATAAATACCCCTAACCGAAACAGCCGGTGGGCCAGACTTCTAGATTTCATAAACACACGCTCCTCGCCGTGTATTGGCTTTGCCCGCTGATCTTCTCCGGACAACGGCCGATCGCACCCGCTCGCCGGTCCATAGGCAAAGAGATTTGCAGCGGCAAGGGTCCCGCAAAGCGTGGGGAGAGGCTGTGATTGGAGTCACATCCCGGTTACCAGTGGCTCCGCATGCCGGACACGATAGCGGGCATGAGGGTTTCTGCCGGTAGGCAGGAGTAGTGGCTTGCCGGGAAAGTTGACCTGTCAGCGACTGTCGCGTGTGATTTCTTCAGGTCGGGTTGCAGCGCAATCAGCCTGCATAGCAGACGCTGGCAAACCGGTTACGCGACTGTTCCGCATGTTCGCCATGCCCGTATGGCTGTGACCTCAGTCACGCTTGTTGTTTGATCCTTGTGAAAAAATCGCGGCACTTAACGTTGCATCGTGTCTCGAGGCGCGGTGTTGCTGACGATTGTGAATAAGGTGGTTAAAGGTGATTGCGTCGCGCAGAAAAAACTCCAGTGTGGCCCTGGTGATGACGTTGGTTGCCGTGCTGGGAGCCAGTGGCTGCGACGGTGGTGGCGACAGCAGCACGATTGGCGGCACACAGAGTAATGATCCTGTTATTCAGGACTTTCCCCTTGTCTACATCAAGCGCCCCGTGCTGTTTGAAGATGATGGTGGTGTGCCAGGCGATCTTGTTACCACCAATGTTCGGGAACCCATAGCTTTCTATCCAGGTGCCCAGCTGCTCATGCGTGATCGGGCATCGCCCAGCGCGCCCGAGTCATCTCTGACCGAAGGCATCTTCCCGGACGACGAAGACGGCAATCCGCCCCTCTACGACGTCAAAGACATCAGCGCTTCGCCTGACGGCCTTCGTCTGGTATTTGCCTTGAGAGCGCCTGAAGACCCAAGTCTGGATGACGATGAACAGCCGACCTGGAACATCTGGCTGTTTGATCGCGAAACTCTGGAAGTGCGTCGGGTCATCGAGTCCGACATCGCTGCTGAATCAGGCCAGGACGTTGCTCCGGCGTTCCTGCCGGATGGTCGGATCGTATTTTCTTCTACCCGCCAGCGGCAGGCCAAAGCCGTGCTGCTCGACGAAGGTAAACCTCAGTTCTCTGCTTTCGACGAAGATCGTGACGATGAAGCTCTGGCGCTTCATGTGATGGACGACGATGGTACTGACATCCAGCAGATAACTTTCAACCAGAGTTCTGACCTGGATCCACAGGTGCTCGGCGATGGACGTATTGTTTTCAGTCGCTGGGACAACGTGGCGAACAACAACCGCATCAGCCTCTACAGCGCTAACCCGGACGGTACCGAACTGCAGTTACTGTATGGCGTTCACAGCCATGACACGGGACCCGATGGTGACGCTGTAGAGTTTGTTGAAGCCGTTGAACTCCCCGACGGTCGACTGCTGGTGCTACTGCGACCGCCGGGTGATCAGTCGCGACTTGGCGCGTTCCCGGTTGCTATCGATGTGAGCTCATATACAGACCATGACCAGCCGACGTTTGACAACTCTGGTCTTCTGGCGGATGCCCAGGAGGCGCTGATTCCGGGCGATCTGAATCTCGACGAAGACACTCCTGCGCTGCAGGGGCGCTACGCCGCATTTGCGCCGCTGTTTGATGGGACCAGCAGAATTCTGGTTGCCTGGAGCCCTTGTCGGCTCGTGGATGATGTGACTGACCCGTTGGCACCAGTGTTTGCGCCCTGTTCCGACGACAATCTGCTCGATCCGAATTTTGTTGAAGCAGACCCACTCTACGGCGTCTGGATGTTCGATCTGTTGCAGAGTACCCAGCTACCAATCGTAGTTGCCCAAGAAGGCGAAATTTACACTCAGGTTCTGGTTATGGAACCGAAGGTTAACCCGCCGGTAATCCTCGACAAGGTTGCCGGTATTGATCTGGACCCGGATCTGGTCGGTGAGTCGGTCGGCGTGCTGCATATCCGCAGTGTCTATGATTTTGATGGCACTGCAACGGTGGATATTCCCGCGCTGGCCGACCCTGCGTTGACAACCAATGCAGAACGACCGGCGCGTTTTGCCCGGCTGGTGAAAGCGGTATCGATGCCTGATGACGATATGGTTGACTTGGACAACACCGCATTTGGTCGCTCTCAAGCTCAATTGATGCGTGATGTTCTCGGTTACACACCGATTCACCCGGATGGTTCACTGAAGGTCAAAGTTCCGGCCAACGTTGCTTTCTGGGTCGACATTCTTGATGAGCAGGGACGCAGAATTTTCCCGCGACATCAGAACTGGCTGCAACTGCGTCCAGGGGAAGAGGCTGAGTGTTCCGGCTGTCACACCCGACAGAGCGAGTTGCCCCATGGTCGACTCAGCGCTCAGGCACCCTCAGCTAATCCCGGCGCGCCGTTAGATGGCGTGCCTTTTCCGAATACCGATCCGACGCTTTTCGCTAATGCCGGTGAGTCCATGGCGGAAGTTTTCAGTCGTATAAATGGCGTGCAGGCACCCAGCGTTGATATCAGCTACACCGATGTCTGGACTGATCCGGCAACGGGTATTCCCGAAGTTGGCTTCGACTACTCCTACAGGGATCTGGACCCGACTGTTACCCCACCTGTAGACCCTGGTTGTGCTGACAACTGGACAGCACTGTGTCGTATCACGATCAACTATGCGGAACACATTCATCCGATCTGGGCAGTGGATCGTCAGGTATTCGATGAGAATGACGATACCCTGCTGGTTCGCGACAACACCTGTACTGTATGCCATAACGTGGTCGACGCGATGGGTGTGCAGATGGTCCCGGCTGCTCAGCTGGATCTGTCTGATGGCCCATCTGCTGATGAACCCGACCATCTGAAGAGCTACCGCGAGCTGCTGTTTAACGACAACCGTCAAGTTGTCGATGAGAACGGCATTGTCATCGACGAACTGGTTCAGGCCACCGATGGCAATGGTAATCCGTTGTTCCTGCTGGATGCCGAGGGCGAACTGGTCCTCGATATTGACGCCAATCCTATTCCGATTCTGGTGAATATCGGTGTTCAACCCTCTCTGAATGTGGGCGGAGCCAACTTCAGCCCGGCGTTTTTCAATCGATTTACGGTCAGCGGCAGTCATGACGGTCGTTTAAGTGCTGCAGAGTTGAAGTTGATCTCAGAATGGATCGATATCGGCGGGCAATATTACAACAACCCATTTGACGTTCCGCAGTAAAGCGGATCAGCCGGAAAGGATAACGGCGCGACAATGCGAGGACTAACCACCACATTACTGTATGTCGGACTGCTTGCCGGGTTACTGGCAAGCAATGTGGCGTATGGTGGTCTGTTCCGGAACTACCAGCCGGAAGTCGTCGTTTCTGACCCCTACATCGAAATGCATACCGGTCCTGGTCGTGGTTACCCGATTTTTTACGTTGCCGGTCAGGGTGATGAAGTCACAGTGCTCAAGCGCAAAACTGACTGGTTCAAAGTCCGTCTGCCGCGTGGCACTCACCAGTTCAGAGAAGGTTGGGTGCACATCGATCAGATGCGGCACACCCTTGATCTCGAAGGCAATGAAATTGAGTTCCCGAACCATGGCGTCGATGATTTTGCCAATCGCCGCTGGGTAGCAGGAATTGGTGGTGGTGATCTCGACGGTGCCAACACGGTCAGCGCCTACGTTGGCTTCCACCTGAATCCATACATCAGCCTGCAGACCGAGGCGACACAGATTCTGGCCGACTATTCTGACGGCTGGATGGTCAACGGCGGTATTTATATGCATCCGTTTCCGTACTCACGTATATCGCCGTTTTTTACCATTGGTACTGGCTATATCAGCATCAAGCCTCAGACGACGATTGTTCAGGCTGAAGACCTGGAAGACGAAATTGCTCATGCCGGTGCGGGCGCAAATGTGTACATCAGCGACAGATTCATTCTGCGCCTCGAGTACAAGCGCCACACCGTTTACACCAGTAGAGATGAAAACGAAGAGTTGAACGAATGGAAAGCAGGATTCAGTTTGTTTTTCTGAGCCTCGTTATGTGGGCGCTTTGCGCGTCCGCGGCGATGGCTGCACCGAAAGCAGAAGAGTTGGAACTCGAGCCGCTAGTGGTGCGTGAACCAGATCGGCGTCAGGTCGAAGTTGACGATCTGGACTCGGAAAATTTTGAGATTGGCGGCTTCGGCGGCTTAATGAACGTGGACAATTTTGGCACCGAGCCCGTCTACGGCATTCGCGCTGCCTACCACGTGACCGAAGACTTTTTTGTCGAAGGCCAGTACGCCAAGACCGAGCTCGGTGATACCAGCTTTGAGCGTCTCAGTGGTGGTTCGCCGTTGTTTATCGACCGGGATATGACCTACTACAACGTGTCTTTAGGCTGGAACATTTTTCCCGGTGAGTCATTTGTTGGTGGCCGCTGGGCTTTCAAAGGCGGGCTCTATCTCATCGGTGGAGTCGGCAGCACAGACTTCGCTGACGATGAGCGATTTACCTGGAATGCAGGCCTTGGCTATCGACTGATCGCCACGGACTGGCTGGCGCTTCATGTCAACGTACGAGATCACGTCTTCAAATCAGATCTGCTGGGTGAAGACGAGACCTATCACAACATTGAGTTCACTGGCGGTTTGACACTGTTTTTCTAGGAGTATCGGATGCGAAGTCTGCACGGGATTCTGAAAGCGGCAGCTCTGGTGGTACTGCTCACGGGTATCGGTGGTTGCTCATCCATGGAAGTAAAGCCATGGGTCAGCCCATACGAACGCAACAATCTGGCGGATCCGATCATGAGTTTCAATCGGGCGCCTATTTCTTCTGCTTACCTGCACCACGTCTATCAGGCCCGTGAAGGTGCCCGAGGTGCGGAAGGTGGTTCTGGAGGCGGCTGTGGCTGTAACTGATACCCAAACGTCTGCTTCTTCGGTGTTTCGTTACCGGCGCAGGAAACTGACCCCAGCTTCCATCGTCGGTCGTGCGCTCAGTTTCTGCGTGGGTTCTGCACTGGTCTGTCTGGCTTCTCAATCTCAGGCTGCCGTTCTGCCCGAAGATCGCGCTGATGCCATGTATCACCGCTACGATGGCGGGGGCTTAGTGGTTCAGGGCCCTTCGGTATTGATTCGCAAAGCCTATAAAGACAAGGTGTCGGTGTGGGGCAACTACTACGCCGACGACATCAGCAGCGCATCTATCGACGTCGAAACGACCGCCTCTGAGTACAGTGAACAGCGTGATGAATACACTGTCGGCGTCGATTACCTGCACGGCAAGACGTTCATGGGCCTGTCATATAGAAACAGTACAGAAAGTGACTATGACGCAAACAGTGTCAGCTTCGGTATCAGCCAGGATTTCTTTGGCGATCTGACTACGCTGGGTATCAGCTATAGCCGTGGTTGGGACACAGTAAAGCGCACCGGCGACGATACCTTTGAAGAAGATACCGACCGTCAGGGCTATCGTGTCGACCTCACTCAGATTGTCACCAAGAACCTGATCCTCAATCTGAACTATGAAGGCGTCAACGACGAAGGATTTTTAAATAACCCCTACCGCCAGGTGCGCTATGTCGATTCCAGTGCAGCGTTAGGCTACAGCTGGGAACCGGAAATATATCCGGAAACCAAGCGATCCAGCGCGACCGCCATTCGTGGTATGTACTATCTGCCATATCGGGCATCCCTGAAAGGCGAATTCCGTTATTACACGGACAGTTGGGGAGTGGACGGTTGGAACGCTGAAGTGGCCTATATTCACCCGCTCCCGAAAGGCATCACCTTAGAAGGTAAGTATCGCTATTACACCCAGACGGCGGCTGACTTCTACAGTGATCTGTTTCCGCGTGCTCAGGCTCAGAATTTCATGGCCAGGGACAAAGAACTGGCCGATTATGTGACCCACACGATCGGCGCTGGTATCAGCTATGAGTTTGATGTGCCGTTTGCTGCCTATTTTAAGAAAGGCGAAGCCAGTCTGTTTGTCGACTATCTGATGCTCGACTACAACGACTTCAAAGACGCCCGGAAAACGGACGTTCAGGCTATTGATCAGCCGTTATACAACTTCGAGTCGGTGATAGTCCGCGCCTACATGTCGTTCTGGTTCTGATGGTGCGTTAAACAGATTCTCTGCTGGCACCACGGAAATAATCCGTATAATGCCGCGGCATGACAGTTCGAACCCGTATCGCACCATCACCGACCGGTGATCCCCACGTTGGCACGGCCTATATGGCTTTGTTCAATGCCGTTTATGCCCGCAGCCAGGGCGGCCAGTTTATTCTGAGGATAGAAGACACAGATGCTGCCCGCAGTACGGCAGAGTCTGAACAGATGATTCTGGACTCTTTGCGCTGGCTGAATATTGAATGGGACGAAGGACCGGACTGCGGCGGTCCGCACGGACCATACCGGCAGAGCGCTCGTAAACATATCTACCAGGAACATGCGCTCAAGCTGATTGAAGACCAGCACGCGTTCTACTGTTTCTGTTCTCCTGAACGCCTTGATCAGATGCGCGAGGCTCAGCGAGCGGCAGGAGAGAATCCCCGCTACGACGGTCTGTGTATGCATCTGTCTGAATCAGAATTGCGCTCACGCCTGAATGCTGGCGAGCCTCACGTCGTCCGCATGAAGGTTCCCGAGCACGGCGAGTGTCAATTCCACGATGAACTGCGTGGTGAGATCGAGATACCGTGGTCTCAGGTGGATATGCAGGTACTGCTGAAAAACGACGGTTTCCCTACTTATCACCTGGCGGTGGTGGTGGACGATCACCTGATGGAAATCAGTCATATCCTCAGAGGAGAAGAGTGGATTAACTCGACGCCTAAGCACGTTCTGTTGTATGAGTATTTCGGTTGGCAGGCTCCGGTATTCTGTCATCTGCCGCTGTTGCGCAATCCGGACAAGAGTAAGCTGTCAAAAAGAAAACACCCGACCAGCATCAACTACTATCGACAGATTGGAATTCTGCCTGAAGCCCTGATCAACTATCTCGGCATGATGGGTTGGTCGATGCCTGACGAACAGGAAATTTTCTCGCCTGCGCAGATGGCAGAGCGCTTTGAATTGAAGGGCATTCATCTTGGCGGTCCGGTATTTGACCTCGAAAAGCTGTCTTGGCTGAACGGCCAGTATCTCCGCGGGATGGATCCCGAAGAGTTTATGGACCGAATTGTCGAGTGGGGACTCAATCGGGACAATCTGCGTCGATTGGTTCCTTTGATACAGCAACGTACCGAGAAGTTTTCTGATCTGGTAGGGCAGGTAGACTATCTGGTCGGTGCGCGGCCAGTACTCAGCGCGGAAGACTTTGCCGATACAGGCCTTGAGCACGAGGTCCAGGTGCAGATTGTCGATCATCTGTCCCGTGAGCTCGATGCTTTGCGCGATTGGCAGCGCGATGAACTCTTTGAGATTTGTCGCAGCCTTGCCGAATGGCACCAGCTCAAGATTCGCGACTACTTAAAACCACTGTTTGTCGCCTTATCAGGACGGGCAGTGTCGCTGCCACTGTTTGATTCCATGGTTTTTTTAGGACCCGATCTGACGCGGATGCGACTGCGTGAAGCGCTCGCGGTCCTGGGCGTTTCCAAGAAGCAGGCTAAACGGCTTGAAAAACAGCATCGTGAGTTCCGTGCCTCGCTTGGCAGTCCACAGTAAGTTCGGAGCCAGATAATGGAGCTGGAATTCTATGGTGCAGCAGGTCAGGTCACCGGATCCTGCCACATTCTGCGCATTGGGTCCGCAACGATTCTTCTTGATTGCGGACTGATCCAAGGAGGGCGCCGGGCAGAATCCGCTAACGCTGAGCCTTTTCCATTCAAACCGGCCGACATCGATGCAGTGGTGCTCAGCCATGCGCATATTGATCATAGCGGCCGACTACCACTTTTAGTTAAACGTGGATTTCGCGGACGAATTCATTGCCAGAATGCGACTCGCGCGCTCGCGGAAATTCTGCTGGCGGATAGCGCCAGTCTTGAGCGAAGTCGGGTGCGTCGCGAGAATCGGCGTCGCCAGGCTCAGGGCAAAGCGCTGATTGAGCCGCTGTATGATGTTGATGATGTGGCGCAGGTGCAGGAGTTGATGACTGGCCAGCGTTATGACGAGGCTATCAGCGTTGTTCCCGGAGTGCAGGCCTGCTTCCGAGATGCCGGCCATATCATGGGTTCTTCGGTAGTGGAACTGGAGCTTATCGAAGCTGGACAGACCCGAACGGTAGTTTTCAGTGGTGATCTTGGTCAATTCGACACGCCGATACTTCGAGATCCGGTGACACCACGTCGCGCTGATCTTGTGCTGATGGAGAGCACCTACGGAGACCGTCAGCATCGGAGTAGGGCTGCCTCGCTGGTGGAGTTTGCCGAGATACTGAAGAACGCCCATGACGAAGGGGGCAATGTGCTTATTCCCGCGTTTGCTGTGGGACGCAGCCAGGAGGTTCTCTATCATCTGGGCAAAAACTTTGCAGCCTGGGATCTTGGCCACTGGCACATATTCCTCGACAGTCCACTGGCGATAGAGGCTAGTGAGGTGTACTGGGAGTTCAAACATCTCTATGACGAAGATGCCGCTCGGTTGTTTCGAGGCGGCGAGCAAATGCCGCTGTTGCCCAATCTCCACCTTACCCGGAGTGCTGATGAATCGCGGGTGATCGAAAGGTTAAAGAATGGTGCGATCATTATCGCCGGTAGCGGTATGTGTAATGGCGGGCGAATTCTCCACCACCTGAAAAACAACCTGCATCGGCGGGAGACACATGTGCTCTTTACCGGATATCAGCCTCCGGGCACCTTAGGCCGGCGCTTGATTGACGGGGCGAAGAGCGTGCGCATCCATGGTAATGAGGTTGCGGTTAAGGCTCACGTCCATACGATTGGTGGCCTGTCTGCGCACGGGGATCAGGCTGATCTTCTGCGCTGGTATTCGGCCTTCGAAAATTCGCCCCCGGTGTGCCTGGTACACGGAGACCCGGACGCCTCGGACAGGCTACGACTCGAGCTCAACGCACTTGGCACACCAGCAGAGCTGGCAAGGCCGGGTGGACGTATGAACCTCCTCAATCTCCAGCAACTTCCGCGGCTGGATTGACTCAGAGCGCCCGCGTCCTTAATATCCCGCGTCCTGTCCATTTCAGGGCAGTTCGTGGGGCCATAGCTCAGCTGGGAGAGCGCCTGCATGGCATGCAGGAGGTCGGCGGTTCGATCCCGCCTGGCTCCACCATATTTTCTATTGGCTGTTGAGGTCAGATAGCGCTCTCTGCCGACCAACTGTCAGCGACTGCGTCCGCACTACGTTCATGTTCGATACCGTCTGGCGACACCATGTTTCAAGTCGACTGTTGAAGTCAGCTGGTGCTTTCCGCCGGCGTTGGGTCAGCGCGGGGTTGGTCGCAGCAGACGTCTCGGGGTCTGCAGGGCCAGATAGCCGCCAATCAGAATTGCTACTCCGCCAATCCAGATGCGATTGTCCGGGACTTCGCTCCAGAACAGGTAGCCTGCGACTGCGGTCCAGATCAGCGCCGTATATTCGAAGGGGGCAATTGCTGCCGCAGGTCCTTGACGATAAGCGGATGCAGCAAACAGGTGCGCTAAACTGCCTGCGGTCCCGGCGATCAGAAAGAATATCCAGTCTATGTCAGCCACTTCTCGCCAGTCCCCAAAGGTCAGCAACAGCGCAATCGATGTGCTCACGGGCAGCGTGTAAAACGCCAGTACTGCTGGCGACTCCTTACCGGCCAGGTGGCGGTTACTCAAACTAAGCAGTGCCCAGCAGGATGCTGAGCCCAGAATTGCCCAGACGGCCGGTGGCAGTGTGGTCAGCGTTTGCGGGTTAACGACAACCACCACGCCACTGAATGACAGCAACACGGCTATCCATCTGCCAAGGCCAACGCGTTCTTTCAGCAGTGGGTACGCAAGCAACACAATCAGCACCGGAGATACATAGGACAACAGAACTGCGGTAACCAGCGGTATGTGTGCGATACCGTAGAAGAAGCCGAAGTTGGCGCCCGCAGCAAGTACGCCGCGCAACAGTTGCCAGCGCCAGTAGGGGGTGATGATTCTGCTGAGCCCACCATCACGAAGACACAGCGCCAGAGCTGGTGGAAACGCAAAAAGACAGCGCAGGAGAACAATCTGAGCAGTCGAGTAGTCGCCGCCAACTGCTTTGACCGAAATATCGATGGCTGAAGCCATGAACATCGCCAGGCACATATAGCCAGCTCCGGCGATCAGAGGGTTAGGTTTGGTTGCCACGATGGTTTGCCGTGGATCTGCGAGTCGGGGTGCGGATGCTAGTGGTAGACCCGTACGTTTACCAAAGATTTTCGCTGCTGCAGCCTGATCAGCTGATGCTGTGGCTCTGTCAGGATGGCAATGCTAAGGTGATTCGTGATGTCTTTTAGTCGGTTTGAGGGTGGCTGTATGCGCTTTTCTGTAATTGGACTATTGGTGCTGGCACTGATCGGCTGCGGCGGTGGAGGGGGCGGCGGAAATTCCAGCAACAACGCTAATCTTTCGGCTCTGGTGATCAATACTGCGGCGCTGGTTCCGGATTTCTCCAGCAATACGCTCAATTACACTGCTGAAGTAGCCACCCCTGTCACCAGCGTGACAGTAACCCCAACCACTCAGGCAGCCAGCGCTACGGTAACCGTCGACGGTAACGCGGTTGATTCCGGGAGCGACAGTCCGGCGATCGCGCTGGCGGTGGGTGACAACGGCGTGCCGGTGATTGTTACTGCCGAAGATGGTACTCAGCGTACCTACACAGTCGTGATTACCCGACTTGCTCCTCCAAGCAGCAACGCTGATCTGAACGAGCTGGCCTTAACGGTCGCAATGCTCGATCAGATTTTCGACCCAGCCGTATTTGGCTATACCAGTTCCTCCGGTTTTTTTGGCAGCTCAACGCGTGTTGTTGCTCAAGCTGATGATCCTGGGGCAAGCCTTACTGTGAATGGTAATCCTGCTCAGTCAGGTGTGCCCAGCGTGCCAGTGGCGCTGGAGGTTGGCGATACAACGTTGAGCGTTGACGTGCTCGCGTCAGACTCAGTGACTACTCAGTCTTACCAGGTCGTATCGACTCGCGGACTGCTCAGCGCTGTGAGCCAGGAGGCGTATGTGAAGGCGTCGAATCCTGATCCTGATAACTTTGGTGCAAGTCTGGCTGGCTTAGTGGATCTGCTGCTGGTGGGCGCACCGCTGGAAGCCAGTGCAGCCAGGGGAATCGATGGCAATCAGGCTGACAATTCTCTAGCCGAGGCAGGTGCGGCTTATCTGTTCAATCGCTCAGGCAGTAGCTGGATTCAGACGGCGTATCTGAAAGCGTCCAATACCGATGAGTTTGATCGATTCGGTCAGTCCGTAGCGGTCGCCACCGACACCATGGTAGTTGGAGCGACCGGCGAACAGAGTCGTTCTGCTGGCATTGATGGGGTCCAGACTGACAATGGCGGTAGTTCGGTCGGTGCGGTGTATCTCTATGAACGGGATTCCAGCGGCACCCTCAGACAGCGGCACTACATCAAGGCATCCAATCCGGATGACGGCGATCAGTTTGGTGGGTCGCTGGCGCTCACGGGTTCAGTTCTGGTGGTTGGAGCCCGGTTCGAACAAAGTGCCGCCACCGGCGTCAATGGTAATCAGAGCGATAATTCGCTGGCCGATGCTGGCGCTGCCTACGTTTACGTAAGCGGCAGCGGCCAGTGGCAACAGGCTGCATACGTCAAAGCGTCTAACACAGATGGTGGTTCACAATTTGGCAGTGCGGTTGCACTCTCTGCGGACACGCTTGCGATCAGCGCATCCAGGGAAAACAGCGGAGCAACCGGCGTAGACGGAGACCAGGACGATACCAGTGCAGTGGCAGCGGGTGCTGTCTATGTCTATTCGGTCAACAACGGCGGTGCATTGGCACAAGACGCCTACCTGAAGGCATCAAATACTGACCCTGACGACCTGTTCGGCACGAGTGTGAGTCTGGATGACAACCTGCTGGCCGTTGGCGCGCCGGGAGAAGACAGTGCAGCTGGTGGTGTGAACGGCAATCAGGGTGATAACTCTTTGCTCAATTCAGGCGCCGTATATCTGTTTGAACGGGACAGTAATGACCGTTGGAGCCAGGTTGCCTATATCAAGGCATCCAATCCTGGTCTGGACGAAGCTTTCGGGGCTGCGGTTGCGCTGCAGGGCGATCAGCTGGTGGTTGGTGCCGTTGGCGAAGGCTCAAATGCGACCGGTATCAATGGCGACCAGACTGACGAGAGCAAACCGGGCTCGGGCGCTGCGTATGTGTTCGAGCGCGATACCGGTGGGGTCTGGTCGCAGAGTGCGTATGTGAAGGCTTCGAACACCGACAGCCAGGATCGCTTCGGGAAGGCTCTGGCGATACTGCGTGACTCTGTCATCGCCAGCGCACCTGGTGAACAAAGCGGCAGCGCCGGAGTCAATGGAGATGAGAGCGATAA
>CAKZWF010000092.1 GCA_937921865.1 uncultured Pseudomonadales bacterium
CGCCACTTGACTGCAGTGTGTTTGAAGGGTGCATCCCACGACCAGCCATCGGTGCCCACCACGCGTACCCCTCGCTCGGTAAGGTAGAGCGTTGCTTCCCGCCCCATGCCACAGCCTTTGTCGACGTAGCCCGGTTGGCCGAAATGTGCGCCGGCGCTGGTATTGACCAACACAATGTCGAGTGGCTGCAGTGTGTGACCAATTCTTTCCAGTTCTGCCTCTATGTCTGCCGCGCTGACCAGATAACCGTCTTCGAAGTGACGGAAGTCCAGTTTGACCCCGGGTTTGAAGCAGTATTCCAGCGGCGTTTCGTCGATGGTCGGTGCTGGGCGCTGGCCGTGATCTGTGGTTGAGTGGAAGTGCCAGGGCGCGTCCATGTGGGTCCCGTTGTGGGTAGACAGGCTGATGGTTTCCACCGCCCAGCCTTCGCCGTCCGGAAGATCACTCTCGGTAAGGCCTTCGAAAAAGTGCGCGAGCCCGGCAGCCGTCTGCTGATGGTTCCGATAAGTGACCTTGGGGCTGCCGCCGGGGTGATCAGTGTGTTCGTTGTTGTCGATGGCGACAGATAAATCAACAAATTGCATGGTGTTCTCTCCGGGTCGTTTGTTTTCGCGCTGGCCAGGATTCGATTCAACCATGCCTGAGGGTGTCTAACCAGCGTTGCGGAAACCACGCCGTTGTTGTTTGTTCGCTTCTTTCAGAACTGGCAGACTGGCGGCGGCGCAATTGTCGGGCTTCAGAGCTATTGCCCGATGGAAGACTCTCAACCGGATCCGCAGTGTCACAAACACCACCAGGCGCAGATGCAGCAGATGCAGCAGAGCTGGTGGCCTGCGTGGCACGCTGGCTGGAACGGATGGTGGTGGATTTCAATCTTTGTCCCTTTGCCGCGAAGGTGGTGTTTGATCGTCGGGTGCGCCTGTTGCCGACCGCTGCTGAGACAACGGAGCAACTGCTGGGTGATCTTGAGGCAGAGCTGATGTTTCTCAGTGGTAATGATAACTGGGAGACCAGCCTGCTGATTCATCCGCGGGTTCTGGGTGATTTCTACGACTACAATCAGTTTCTGGACCTGGTGGATGAACTGCTGCGGCAGATGGATCTCGAAGGTGTGTTCCAGGTGGCCAGCTTCCATCCGCACTATCAGTTTGCGGGTACCGAACCTGATGCAGCTGAGAACTATTCGAGCCGGTCTCCTTATCCGCTGCTGCACATTCTCAGGGAAGCGAGCATTGAGCGGGCGGTGGCCGGATATCCGGACGTTGATCAGATCCCGCTTCGTAACATCGAGCGCTTGAATGGTCTTGGTGCCGCGAAATTACGCGCTCTCTGGCAGTCTTGCTTTCAGGCCTGAGGCCGGGGGTTCTGTTGGTCAAGTGGTCGGCGTGCCGGCGGCCGGATCTCTGCGGCGCTTACAACGCTGCGACGCTGACGCCGCTGCAGCGCCCGGAGTGGCGGGTCGAAACCAAACACATCTAGCCCTGGGTCGCCGGAGTGGCGCTCAAGTTTGCTGCTGAAAACAAAAGTGATCCGGATCGGGAAGCACCACCGATCGGCGGTGATGGTTCCGGCGAAGCTTCTGGTGCGGGCAAGGTGGGCGGCATTCTCAGAGGCGCTCGATTGCTTCAGTCAGAAGCTCAGCTTGCACCCGCCGAGCAGGCAGATGTTCAGTCGGGTGGCGTACAGTATGGCAGCAAGGCGAGTTAACGGGCGGTGAGTTTACCTGTTGGGATCGATGCGGGTGACAGTCGCGCTGGGTTGATCTGCCTCGGGCAGCGGCGGCAGTCGAGCAAACGCCGCGCGCATATTGTCTGTCCAGGTACGGCGCATTTCAGACCAGTACGGATCGTCCTGATTGAAGGTGTGATGCACGCCTGCGCCCAGGGAATCAGTATGGTACATGAGCAGTTCAATCGGCGGCCCGACGGTTGCGTTGCTGTGCAGGGTGGAATCCATCGAAATCAGGCCGATTCGAGCAGCCGTATCCAGCGATACGGGTTCACCAAGGGATCGCTCGAGTATGGGTTTGCCATACTTGGCTTCGCCGATCTGATGGTAGGGGGCCGTCTGGGTTGCGCGAACAAAATTGCCTTCTGGATAGATCAGGAAGATTCCAGGTGCAGAGCCACGAATCTGGCCACCGAGAATGAACGAAGCACCCGGCTTGAAGCCGTCCAGGTCTTTGCGGGCCTGATGATGTTTCTGCTGTTCTGTGGTGCTGGCGATGCCGATGCACTCGGCGGCTTCTTCTAAAGTCGGCACGGTTGCTAGATTCGGCAGCATGCCGCTTTTGATGTCACGATCCAGGTTGGATAAGACGCCCTGAGTTGTGCCCAGATTGCCGGACGACAGCAGAATAAAGGTGCGTTCACCATTACACAGCAGCTGGTGCATTTTGCTGTAAGTGCCGAGTTGATCGACACCGGCGTTGGTTCGGGAATCTGATACGAAGACGAGCCCTTCATCGACTGTCATTGCGATGCAGTAAGTCATAAGTTGTTTAGGGCCTCCTCCAGCTGCAACGACGATATACTACACCCTGTAATTTAGCCAATACCTGGTGTTTGTCACCCCTGACAGGCGTTGAGATAGTCGGCTTTACTCCAACGAGGGAACCTGAGGATGACGATCAGAGTCGCGGTAAGGCATAAAACTGAATATCGCTACGATCGACCGGTACGGCTGCATCCGCATGTCATTCGCCTGCGACCAGCGCCACATTCGCGTACTCCAATTGAATCATATTCGCTGAAGATTCAACCCGAGGATCACTTCGTAAACTGGCAGCAGGATCCTTTTGGTAACCATCTGGCACGGTACGTGTTCCCGGAGAAAACCCGGCTGTTCTCAATCGAAGTCGAGCTCATTGCCGACATGATTGTGATCAATCCGTTCGATTTCTTTCTGGAAGAACACGCCGAGCAATATCCGTTTGAATATGGTTCGCAGCTCACACGTGATCTGACGCCTTATCTCGAGGTGCGTGAAAGCGGGCCCCATCTGAGGCGCTGGCTTGAGGCGGTACCCCGCGACGAAAAGAAACCCCTGGTGAATTTTCTGGTGGAGCTCAATCAGCGCCTGCAGAGTGATATCTCCTATGTTGTGCGTATGGAGCCCGGCGTGCAGACCTGTGAGGACACGCTGGGGCTGGGCTCCGGTTCCTGCCGGGACAGCGCCTGGGTGCTGGTTCAGATTTGTCGGCATCTGGGTCTCGCGGCACGCTTTGTCAGTGGCTATCTGGTGCAGCTGGCTGCGGACGAAAAGTCACTGGATGGTCCTTCCGGCCCTGAAGAGGATTTTACAGACCTGCACGCCTGGGCCGAGGTCTATCTGCCTGGCGCAGGCTGGGTCGGGTTTGACGCTACGTCAGGGCTGCTGGCTGGCGAAGGGCATATTCCACTTGCGTGTACGCCGGATCCGTCGAGCGCCGCGGCGGTGACCGGTGCGGTTGAAAGTGCGCAGGTCGAATTTCATTTCGAGAATTCGGTGGTGCGGATTCACGAAGATCCAAGGGTCACAAAACCGTATCAGGATGCGCAATGGTCGTCAGTCATGGCGCTCGGCAACCAGGTAGAAGCGGAGCTTAAACAGGCAGACGTACGGCTGACCATGGGCGGCGAGCCAACTTTTGTGTCGATTGACGACATGGAAGGCGAAGAGTGGAACTACACTGCGCTCAGCGACACCAAACGTGAGCTTGCCGGAGAAATGCTGGTGGGTTTGCAGGCACAGTTTGCACCCGATGGCGTTGTGCACTGTGGGCAGGGCAAGTGGTACCCGGGTGAGCCGCTGCCGCGCTGGGCACTGTCAGTGTTCTGGCGTACTGATGGCAAGGCCATTGTTTCCGCCCCCGACGCACTTGGTGACGATCGAAAACCCCGGGGTGCGGATACCGAGGATGCCCGACGGTTCATCGTTGCGCTTGGTGCCGAGCTGGGTCTTGCCGAAAACTACGTTGTTCCTGGCTATGAAGATCCTGTCCATTATCTTCTGCAGGAAGGTCAGCTGCCCGAGAACGTTGACCCAACGGACAGCAAACTCGCGGATCCATTGGCGCGGGCGCGCCTGCGCGCGGTATTCAGCCGCGGTCTGGATGAACCTGCGGGTTTTGCGCTGCCATTGAAATGGCGCCCGGACTCTGAGGGGAGTGGTTATTGGAGCAGCAGCGTCTGGTCTTTTCGAACACCCCAGATGGCTCTGTTGCCCGGCGATTCGCCGATGGGGTTCCGGTTGCCGCTGGATTCGCTGCCCTGGCAGGAACCGGATCCGCTGGAGATAGAAACCGCTCGCGATACCTTTGAGGAGACGGGTGAACTGCCGGAAGGTGGACAGCTGACCAGGCCCAGTCCCACACCCAGTCACGGCAGTACCGGCACAGCGAACGATCCTGGTGCTGAGGCGCAGGCAGATGAAGAGATAGTGCACACTGCGCTGTGTGCTCAAGTTCGCAACGGCAACCTGTATGTGTTTCTGCCGCCTCATGAACATGCGGAAGTCTATCTGGAACTGGTCCATAAGGTGGCTGAGGTGGCGGATGGGCTGGGTCTGCAGGTCACGCTCGAAGGCTATGAGCCGCCGCGGGATCCTCGTCTCAACATTATCCAGGTGACGCCGGATCCCGGTGTCATCGAAGTCAACATTCACCCAGCATCCGACTGGCCCGAACTGTGTAACATTACCGAGACTGTTTATCAGGTTGCGCGTGAAGCGCGGCTGGGTACTGAAAAGTTCATGGTGGATGGCCGCCATTTCGGTACGGGTGGTGGCAATCATGCCACTCTAGGTGCGGCGAATGCTGTAGACAGTCCATTTCTGCGACGCCCACATCTGTTGCGCAGTCTGCTCACCTACTGGCAGCGGCACCCGAGTCTGTCTTATCTTTTTTCCGGGCTGTTCATCGGTCCTACCAGTCAGGCGCCGCGGGTAGATGAGGCGCGTGACGATAATCTCTACGAACTGGAAATTGCGCTGGGCCTGCTGCCGGAGGGCGAAACAGATCAGCCCTGGCTGGTGGATCGACTGTTGCGGAATTTCCTCGTTGATCTGACCGGTAATACCCATCGTGCAGAGTTCTGTATCGACAAACTCTATTCGCCCGCCGGACCGGCGGGGCGCAAAGGGCTGCTGGAGTTCCGTGGTTTTGAAATGCCGCCGCATCCGCGTATGAGTCTGGTGCAGATGTTGTTGCTGCGCGCTCTGGTGGCGCGATTCTGGGATGAACCCTACACTCAGCCGCTGATCCGCTGGGGCACTGAACTGCATGATCGGTTCATGTTGCGGCATTATGTGTGGGCGGACTTCCAGGACGTGTTGCGCGAACTGCGCGATGCAGGTTATGCGTTCGAAGAAGAATGGTTTGCTGCGTTCCGGGAGTTTCGATTCCCTCGAATCGGTTCTATCAATGCTCAGGACATTCAGTTGGACCTGCATACCACGCTCGAACCCTGGCATGTGCTGGGAGAAGAATCTGGCGCTCAGACCACCTCACGCTACGTGGATTCGTCTGTTGAGAGAATTCAGGTCAGCGTATCCGGATGGACTGGCGATCGTTATGTGGTGACCTGCAACGGGCGGAAAGTGCCGCTGCGCTCTACAGGGGTTCGCGGCAGCTATGTCGCTGGCGTTCGCTACAAAGCCTGGGCGCCACCCTCCAGTCTGCATCCGACGATTGATGTGCATGCGCCTTTAGTCTTCGACATCGTCGACAGTGCCAATCGCCGCTCGGTAGGGGGCTGCACCTATCATGTCGTGCATCCAGGCGGACGCAGCTACGACACCTTCCCGTTGAATGCGCGGGAAGCTGAAGCTCGACGCATCGCCAGATTTTCAGATCATGGTGGAACCCAGGGAGAGATGGAAATTGCGCTGGAAACTCCGCACCCTGATCATCCGTTTACTCTGGATTTGAGAACTTCACCTCGTTGAACATGAAAAACCGGGGTCGGAAAAACCGGGGTCGAACCGAGGTTTTCTAAGCTGTGCAGAAGGAATTGAGGACAGAAGCCTGTAGGAATTGTGGTTTGAACGGACAGTAGTTGAGGACACACGCTTTTAGAAGTTGTCGATGTGTAGAGGGCCATGCTGGGCGATGGTCAATCCGGCAGTTGGTCTGGAAACGTCGCATGAGAAGTTGAGGACACACGCTTTTAGAAGTTGTCGATGTGTAGAGGGCCATGCTGGGCGATAGTCAATCCGGCAGTTGGTCTGGAAACGTCGCAAGCATCATATATTCGACGGCACGGCTTACGGACAGATCCGACAGGTCGAGTGCGCCTCCCCTGGCCGGCATATCGAGGTATCCGGCCTTCGCGTGTTCCATCAACACTGCCTGCCAGAGCTGTGATCGACCCTCCCACTCCGCCGGTTTTCCTGTCACCGGGGCTCCCTGCTGGCCAGTGTCGTGGCAGGAAGCACAGAATTCGTTGTAGACCTCCCGGCCGGACGGGACTGGATTCTGATTGAGCGCCTGCTCATCAACCGGATTTGCTGCAGCCTTCTGACCAGACGCGGAGGGTTCAGCCCCACATGCCGTCAGACACAGTGAACACAATATGATTGCAGTGCGACAGAGCTTCCATGAACAGGAGGAAGTGATCATCAGGCCAGGTTCTGAAGCTGCGGCAGGCGATCAAGAATCGTTTCCGCAGATTCCCTGGTCAGATCACGATTCACGCTGGCAGCAACGACTTTCTCCAGACGATGGTCAAGATGTGACCGCAGTTGGCCGAGAAACACAGGCGGCATTACCAGGACCACGCGCTCGAATTTTCGCGCATCCAATCCGGCCTTGAGTTCTGCGACAAGTTCTCTGACAAATTCATTGCTGGCAGCGCTGCCCGCGGAATGCTCCGCGTTCATGGGATGGCCAGTGCGATGCCCCTTCGATGAGTGTGAAACACCTGGACGGTCACTGGTCAGTTCGCCTTCTCTGAGCCTGCCTTGCGGATTTGTGAAGTCGCTGAGCTGAGTGAGCGGCCCGCTGAGACTGGTCCGTTCGAAGATCCTGGCCCTTGCACCGTCGGCTACCAGCACCCATGTATTTGGAAACACCGCCATGATGTTGCTCTCAATTGTTTACTGATTGGAATATAGAGTTTCTATGCCTTCCTGTCTGTCAGGGAATTCCACGACTCCTTTAACTCCTTTAAACTCCTTTAGTTGAGGACACACACATTAGTTGAGGACACACGCCTCTTAACCGTTTGAAGATACACGAGTGCAGTGCGAGCATGCCGCAACGTTCAGCGACCTAGGAACGCAGTCAAAGTCCCTGCTATGAGAGTGTGATGAGGGTGGTCATCGCCTTCAGCTCCCGGCGTTGACTCAGAAAAATACCCGAAAGCACTACTAAGGCACTCACCCACGCAGATTAGCCGAAAGGTACCTCTCGCATCTGTAGCCCGCGCGCTGAAAGCCATTCTCTGACGAGCTCGGAAGTCCCGAACACGCGCTGTTTTTTTGCAAGTATCGCGACGCGTTGTCGCCACTTTTCTATCTTATCGGAGACAGTCCGTCGGGAGGATCCGGAAGCGCTGCCTTTCAGCTGATCGAGATGTGAAAGGTAGTTGGAAAGAGACAGCGGCAGCACGATGCCTGCAGATTCGGTTAAGCCCGAGGCGAGAGGAGCCAGATACGCCTCCAGTAGTTCTGGGTGGACACTTGCCTGATCGATTCGTTCAGCGGCTGAGGTGTATCGACTGGACTTAATAGATTCGGCGATTTGGGCGCGAATCGGATTCAGGTCCACGTAGGCCATCGCGGCGAGTACCGCATCTTCATTCAGCAACGCTCCTGAATAGAAACGCTGCTCGAAAAAGTGCCCAGTACATCCGTCCTCAATATTCGCACGCCGAGCGATGGGCTGCTTCAGATGCTTCATAAACATCGATAGGGAGCCGAGTTGGCAACGGATACGTTCCAGTTTGTGTTGGTCCGCCATGATTTCGGCGCGCATAAGTGCGGTTGCACAATCATCGGTCTGGCCGTCTTTGGTCCGTGGCGGCGAGGCTGCAATCCATCGATCTGCTAGCTCGCCGTCGGACCAATTCGCACCAGCGCGAGGATCATAGTAGACGACCAAGTGGAAGTGGTTACTCATGACGGCATAGGCGTGGAGCTCGATGGCATAGGCGCACGACAACTGGTGTAAACGGTCGACCAGCCATTGTCTGCGATGTTCGTAGTTTCGCCGCGATCGCCGATCTGTGCCACACAACCAACTGCGTCGAACACAGCGGGACACCAGATGGTAGAAACAGGGTGCTGCAGAATCCACGAGCGTGTGGCGGGGTGTTGTCATTCCGTAAGCATGCCTAAGGAACGCAGCGGCGAGATTGGAAATGCTCGGTTTATTTTGTGAGCACGCCTCGAATCCAAATGTAGTCCAACGCGTTCGCGCAGTGATTCGGCTGAGATGTGTGGCATGAGGAGTGTTGCGTGTGTCCCGATTCTCTCGCGCCCGTGTCCCGATTCGCTCGCCATTGTTGCGTGTGTCCCGATTCTCTTTTGTGTCCCGATTCTCTGCC
>CAKZWF010000093.1 GCA_937921865.1 uncultured Pseudomonadales bacterium
GCGCCAATGTCAGCCGCGCCAAATTCCGCCGCGCCAAACTCCGCCGCGCCAATATCCGCCGCGCCAATATCCGCCGCGGCGCTTTCTGCTCGGCCTGGTGCTGAACCTGCTGGCCGTTTCGCTGTGGGCGGCACCAGCGCCACCTGCCGAATCGTCAGCGCCTGATTTCCTGGCGGCTGAACCAGACATCCTGCAGCTGCAGCTGGCCATGGGTGCAGGTCGGATCACCTCCCGCCAGCTGGTCGAATTTTATCTGGCCCGAATTGAGCGGCTTAACGCCTCCGGGGTTGCGCTGAACGTGGTGAGGGAAGTGAACCCTGACGCTGTGGATCGGGCTGAAGCGCTCGATGCGGAGCGGCGTGCCAAAGGACCTCGGAGTCCGCTGCACGGGCTGCCGATTCTTATCAAAGACAACTTTCAGACCGAGGGTATGTCGACTACCGCTGGATCTAAACTGTTTAGCGGATTTCAGCCGTCAGGTGACGCCTATCAGGTAACGCGGCTGCGCGCCGCGGGTGCGATTATTCTCGGTAAAACCAACATGCACGAATTCGGTTTCGGCATTACCGGCCAGGGTTCGTCATTCGGACGTGCCAGGAACCCGTATGCGCTCGAACGCAATCCTGGGGATGGTGCTGCGGCGGCAGTCGCGGCGAATCTGGCGGTGGCAGCGCTGGGCACCGATTCCTGCGGCGGGTTGCGCACAGCGGCCGCCCATAACTCATTAGTGACCCTGCGGGGAACCCAGGGCTTGTCCAGCCGCTCGGGTATCGTGCCGCTGTCGCATACTCAGGATATGGCTGGGCCGTTAGCTCGCAGCGTCAGCGATCTGGCGCTGCTGCTGGATGCCACCGTGGGGTTTGACCCCGCAGACCAGCAGAGCGCGCTGTCGCTGCAGAAGATACCCAGTTCCTATACGCGCTCGTTGGATCTGCTGGCGTTGCAGGGGGCCAGAATAGGAGTCCTGGAAGATCTCCTTCTGGTCGATCCGGAGGACAGCCAAGTGGTTGGAGTATTCGGGGCTGCACTCGCAGAGTTGCAGGCTGCCGGTGCTGAACTGGAACGGATCAAAGCGCCCGAGCTGGTTGCCTTAATGGATTCCAGAGTGAATGGTTTTTTTGTGCTGGCGCATGATTTCAGGACAGACATCGCCGCATATCTTCAGGGCCAACCGCTTCCCGGCATTGTCAGTCTCGAAGACATTCTGGCCCGGGGCCAGCATGACGCCAGCATCGATGCCTCGCTGCGCCTGGCGCAAGCCATGGATGCGAATAGTGAAGCCGATTATCTGGCGGAGCTGGCGCATCGGCGCCGGTTCCGAGAGGTGGTGATGGCGATTATGGCGCGCAATGAGCTGAGCGCACTGGCCTACCCATCCATGCGTCGGGTGGCGGCACCGTTGGGTGCCCCGCAGCCCGGCAACAATTGCCGGCTGTCTGCAAACACCGGATTACCGGCAGTTTCGGTGCCAGCTGGATTCACAGCTGATGGCTTCCCCGTAGGTCTGGAACTGTTGGGACCCAGCTGGTCAGAAAGCTCGCTGTTGAGTCTGGCCTTCAGCTACGAACAGGCCACCCGGCATCGGCGAGGGCCGGTATTCGATCATCCGATCCTCGAGCACAATCAGCAACCGGATAGCCTGCAGCCCCAGGAAAACACTCAGACCCCCTGATTTCTGACGCGATTCCAGCGCACCGCACTTGACGTTGATTTCACGACTAGCCATTCACACTGCGGCACGTTTCGAAATCTTTCCGGGTTAAATGAACGCAGTCTGCGCAGAAAATTCTATCTGGTCGCCCACAGTCGCCGCGCCGACGCCGGTGGTGTTGGTTAAGGCTGCGCGTATCTCAGCGGTACCTGCGCAATGAAGATCGCCGTTATTGGCGGTGGCGCGGCTGGCATTGCGGCTGCCTGGAATCTTCAGAATCGTGCTGAAGTCACCATTTTTGAGGCGGCCAACAGCCTGGGCGGGCATGTTGACACCCACTCGCTGCTGGTCGGCGGCCGGATCTGCAGCTTCGATTCGGCGTTTACCGTGTTTAACCCGAACACTTACCCCGAGTTCACCCGCTGGCTCGGCGAACGTGGCGTGGCTAGCCAGCAGGCCGAAGCCAGCTTCAGTGTTCGTAACCTCGACAATGCCCTAGAGTTCGGGTCGCGAGGCCTGAGCGGCCTGTTTTCGCAGCGACGCAATATTGCTAACTGGCGGTTTCTTGAAATGCTCATGCAGCTGCGGGTTCTGCAGGGTATTTCCCATGAGGAAATTGATCCCTCTCTCACCCTGGGAGAATTGATCGAGCAGCAGGGATTTGGCGATGCGCTGATAGCAAACTATCTGCGGCCTCTCTGCGCAACCATCTGGTCACTGTCTTCGGCCCGAATTCACGAACTGCCCGCAGTCCATGTGCTCAGATTCATGTCGGCTTACCAGCTTCGAGGTGCGAACCAGGGTCAGTGGCGGGTGATCAGCGGGGGTTCGCAGCGTTACATAGAAGCGTTCAGCGATCAGTTTGCAGGCAAGGTGCGCTGCGCATCGAAAGTACACAGCGTGCGCCGCCAGGTGGATGGGGTTGTGGTGAATCTGGCGTCCGGTCCGGAATACTTTGATGCTCTGGTGCTCGCCTGTCACAGCGATCAGGCTCTGAAACTGCTTGAGGATGCCACTGGCTCCGAGCGGGAGATCCTTGGCGCCATCAAGTTCACAGACAATCGCGTGGTCGTGCACTCCGACCCTGCAGTGATGCCTCGTGACAGAAGGGCATGGTGCAGCTGGAACGCGCTGGTTGATGGTGACTGCCAGGTCAGCTACTGGATGAATCGGCTGCAGTCTCTCAATACCGATCAGCAGTTCTTTGTCACCTTGAATCCCACCATGCAGTTGCGGCAGGTATGGAGTGAGTTGAACTATCGACATCCTCAGTTCTCTGCTCAAGCCCGAAAAGCGCAAGCTCGCTGGGGTGAAATTAACGGCGTGATGAACACGTACTTCTGCGGTGCTTACTGGGGCTGGGGATCTCACGAGGATGCTTTTGTCAGCGGTATGCAGGCGGCGGCAACAATGCAGCAGGGTCAGATGCGCCGGGAAGCCTCCGCATGAGCCGTGAGCATCTGCTCAACGCGCTGCTTTTTCAGCTCAACTGGTTTGCCTGTGTGCTCGGTGGTGTTCATGATCAGCTGATCTGGCCATTGCTTACCTTGTCACTGATGTTTGCGCAGATTGCCCGAAGCCAGTTTCTGCACTGCGATATTTTTCTGGCCCTGGGTGCGGCGCTGGTGGGTCTGATCCTCGATACGTTCTGGGTCCAACTCGGGATTCTCGATTACGGTACCGAACTCGCGCCGATCTGGATCGTGATGATGTGGATGGGCGCGGCCTTGTCATTGAACCATTCTCTGTCCTGGCTGCAGGCTCAGCCTATGCTGGGTGGAATTCTGGCTGCGATGGTTGCGCCGCTTTGTTACCTGAGCGGTGAAAGTCTGGGCGCAGTCAGCGTCGATAATTCGGGATTACCCATCGTTGCTGTGAGCTGGCTGGTAGTCTTTGCTCTTGCTCTGCGGTTCGCGGCTGGTCACCCGAAGAAACAGGCTGCAAACTGATACGATAAACTCGGGTGGTGCATCGTGCGCCTTGAGATGTTGGCCAGGCATCTCCCGGGGACTATCCTGGCTGTCCGGCAGCGCTTTCGCTACCTCGCTACCAGCCAGTCAGAGCCCCGCAACCGTTTTTTGTCAGTAGCCACCCCAGTAGTCATGCCCATGGAGAAAGTGCCAGTTATGCAGACCAAAAGAACGGGAATACGCGCGAAGCTGGTGCGGGTGTTTGCGCTGCAGGTGGGCATCATCAGCCTGGGAATTCTGATCGGTATCTACATTACCCAGTCCATTATCTATGGCGTAGTGATGCGTGAAGCGCTCAACTCCGAAGCCGATCATTACTGGAGTCGTCTCGCCGATAATCCCGCGCACGCGCTTCCTGATGTATTCAATCTGCGCGGTTTCATGGCCGTCGACGGCGACTATTCCGAAGTCCCGGAGATGTATCGCGATCTGCCGCCTGTGGGCTTCAACGAGCTGCAGCTTGAAGGCCGCCAGGCACTGATTCACGTCTCAGAACAGGATAACAAACGGCTGTTTCTGGTCTTCGAAGCCGAGCAGGTTTCGGACCTTGCGTTCTTCTTCGGCATTGTGCCGCTGGCGGTAGTGCTGGTGTTGATTTATGGACTGTCATTTCTGACCTATCGAATGTCACAGCGTGCAGTTTCGCCGCTGGTGCGTCTGGCCAACTATCTGGAAGACTTTGACTTTGACAGCAATAGCCAGCTGGAGCTTGATATCGATTCGATGGAAAACGTTGCTGATGCGGAAGTAGCTACGATGATCGAGGCTATGGGCCACTTCCGCCAGAGACTGAATGCGTTTGTCGAACGCGAGCGCATATTCACCCGGGACGCGGGCCACGAACTGCGCACGCCGGTAGCAGTTTTCAAAGGCAGCCTGGAGCTGCTCGAGCAGGTCGAAGACCGCCCTGCATTCGAAACGAAAGCACTGATGCGAATGCGTCGCACCGTAAGCGATATGGAGTCGCTGCTGCAGACGTTGCTGATGCTCGCCCGGGAGGAAGACACCGTAAGCCCCAGCGAAGACGTTGACGTCAACCAGGTAGTCGCCCATCAGCTTGATCTCGTCCATGAGTCGGCTGAGAAGACCAATAATCAACTGCAGCTCCACGAACGCGCAACCCTGCATGTCCTGGCGCCTCAGCAGGTCGTGGAAATTGTCCTTGGCAACCTGATTCGAAACGCAGTGAATTACACCCGTAATGGTGAAGTTGCTGTCACCGTTGACAGAGATAGAGTCACAGTAAAGGACACGGGAATCGGTATGTCAGGTGCTGAACTCAGCAATGCGTTCGAACCTTTTTATCGAGCCGATGAGAGCCGTGGTGTCATCAAGGGTCACGGTCTGGGTCTGTCTATCGTGAAGCGTCTGGTGCATCAGTTCGGCTGGTCCATATCTGTTTACAGTCGCCCTGGGGAAGGCACCACCATAGCCGTAGTGTTCGCTGAAGCCGTGACTTGAACTATGGCCGGAACGGAAGTTGTGGCCGAAGGTGTTACCCAGAAGAGCGAAGCGAAGAAGCAGAAGAGGTGAAGAAGGTGAGGGTGTAGCGGTGAGAGGACACGTTGGCGGGTGCCAACGTGTTTATTGCTAAGAGTATTGACCTGCTATGGAATTGGCAGGTAACCGTCGTCGACACCTTTGGTGGTGATACTGACCGCATTGTGAGCGTGCAGGCTTTCGTGGTGTTCGATGCGGATCCAGAAATCGTCGAAACGCTCGTCTGCATTCAGAGCGGTCTGCAGTTTCCTGCCGGCATCTTCGCAGAACATCAGATTCTGTCCGTTGCGTAACGCGAACTCCTGCTCATCTTCACGTTTCACCGCCGCCTGAACCGGGGTACCGATGGCGTCTTCCAGGCCCTGGATGAGCGCTCTGATAGGTAGCTCGTCTGCATCTGGATTCAGGCGGGTGAGCACTTTGGCGACGCTCCGCTGACTGTGGGGGGTAGCAACAATGCCCTCTTCCGTGCTGAGGAAGGTGTCAACGTCGTCGAAAGACAGCGACTCTCCGCGGGCGAACTGCTCGGCAAAAGCCTTCTGAATCAGTTGCCGCGCCAGTGCCGCAGAGCAGGGGCAGGTGCTCGAGTAGAGAATCTCGACACCGATCTCAAGGTGCATTTCACCCTTGTCCAGCGTGCCCTTGATGGTCACGGGATACGAGGCCCATCCGGAATTGTTCGAAATCAACGCGGTCTGACGCAGTTCGTAATCGAAGTCGAACTGGATGAAGGCTTTGTCGCTGAGATCAAGATGCGAGCTATGCAGCGAGCCGAGCAGTAGCTTCAGGCCTGACACCGAAAGCGGCCGTGTGCGGGCATGTTCGTCAAGCAGCAGATACAGGCGAGACATGTGGATGCCTTTGGCGTGAGCGTCGTTCAGGTCGACATAGACCTGCACCCGAGCCTGCGCTTTGTGGGAATCCTGTCCGTCTCGAACCAGGATCGGCTGATGAATGTCGCTCATCCCGACCCAGTCCAGAGTGCCCTGGGGTTGTGTGTGTGGACGACCGGCAATGTCCGGCATGTTGGCAGTGTTAACGGGTAGTGGCGTGCTCATCGAAAGCTCCTTGCGTCTGGCCCGAAGTCTTCGGCCCGAAGTGATTAACCTCAGGCTATCGGCGCAGCAGTGAAGCAGATGTGAAAGCGCCCGCGGCGGGGAAAAGGAGCGGCGGATAAAGCGCCCGCGGCGGATAGACAGAGCGGCGGATAGACAGAGCGTGGGCTAAAGAGGCGGCCCTAAGACCGTTTGAAAAAAGCCAGCGCGCGCTGTCGAGCCAGCGCGTGGTCAACCATCGGTGCCGGGTAGGTAGTGGCGGACTCGGCGGTCAGCCCGTCAATCTCCGGCACCCAGCGGCGAATGAATTCTGAGTGGGCATCGAATTTTTTTGCCTGGCTGGTTGGATTGAAGATTCGGAAGTACGGCACGGAGTCAGTTCCCGTTGACGCCGACCACTGCCAGCCGCCGTTGTTTGCCGCAAAGTCACCGTCGATCAGGTTCTCCATGAAATAGCGCTCGCCCAGACGCCAGTCCAGCAACAGGTGTTTGCTGAGAAACATTGCGGTAACCATGCGCAGACGATTGTGCATCCAGCCTGTCTCGTTCAATTGGCGCATACCGGCATCAACCAGCGGATAGCCGGTCATGCCCTGGCACCAGCGTTCAAACGCTGCCGGGTCTTTGCGCCATTCGAGTTGATCGGTTTCACGCCGGAAAGCAGCACCGGTGCTGATGTGAGGGAAAGCGGCGGTGACATGTCGATAGAATTCACGCCACACCAGTTCACTGATCCAGGTGTCGAGTCCGGGTCTGGCCCCGGGCTTCACGTTCAGTCGCTGGTCGTTAAGCTCCCTGGCGGCGGCGAGACAGGTTCGAGCGGAGATGGCACCAATAGACAGATAGGGCGACAGACCACTGGTTCCTGCCTGGGAGGGAATATCGCGCTGCTGCTGGTAGCCGGCGGCTTTGCGGGATAAAAATATTTCCAGCCGGCGTTCGGCTTCTTTGCTGCCTGCGGGCCAGTTATCGTCATTGTGATCAGGTAACAGTGCCAGCAGACGTTCGTTGTTCAATTGCGGACCTGGCGCGTCACCGATGTTTGCCTGTCGCTTTGGCGGTGGCTCTGGTGACCAGTCGTCAGGGGTCAGCTGGCTGAGCCAGCGGCGTTTGAATGGGCTGAAAACCGTATAGGGCGCTCCGGCTGCAGTGCTGACAGATCCCGGAGGCACAATTACCCCGCCATGGTGGCGGTTGAACCTCAAGCCTGCGGTTGCGCAGGCGTTGGCCACCTGGCGGTCGCGACGTTGTTCATTGAGCGGATATTCAGCATTGCAGTCGATGCTCGCAGCGTGCCAGCTGCTGGCGATTTCCAGCAGTGCTGCAGGTGCTTGCGCAAAACTAGCAGCGTGCCCGATGACCAGCGGGATGTTCAATGTTTCCAGCTGGTTCTCCAGGTCGAGGAGGCAACCTTTGAGAAACGCCAGTCGCCGTGTGGCCACATGATGCTGTGCCCATTGTTCATCACTGATCAGAAAAACGGCAACGACCGGACCAGATTCTGCGGCAGTGTTCAGAGCGGGATTATCGGTTACCCGCAGATCGTTGCGAAACCACACCAGTGCAGTGTTATGCAAGTGTTGCTCCAGACTCAGTCAGAAGCGCTGGTGCGAATTCGATAACCGCGCCCGGGCAGAGTTTCGATCAGCGGTTGCTCAAACGGTTTATCGACCACCTGACGAAGATTGTAGAGATGGCTGCGCAGGGTATCGCTATCCGGCAGATCATCTCCCCATAGTTCCTGTTCCACCGCATCCCGGGTCACAACTTTGGGTGATTCCCGCATCAGAATTCTCAGGATATCGAACAGGGTGCGGGACAGTTTCAGTGGCTGGCCCTGACGGCTTGCCTCCATGGTGTCCAGGTCGAGCTGCAGTTCGCCAACTGTATAGGCACTTGTTACACCGCGCTCGCGGCGGATGAGTGCGTCCACTCGAGCAACGAGCTCGGGGAGTTCGAAAGGTTTTACCAGGTAGTCGTCGGCACCAGCATCAAACCCTGTCAGCTTGTCATCCAGCAGATCGCGTGCGGTAAGCATCAGGATCGGCGTTGTCAGCTGAAGATCTTTGCGCAGGCGGGTGCAGACCTCGATACCGTCAATACCGGGCAGCATAATGTCGAGAATGATCGCATCGAAGCGTTCGCTGCCAGCCAGATGCATTGCGAGCTGGCCGTCGTGAGCAAAGTCGACGGTGAAACCTTTTGCTTCGAGGAAGTCGCCGACAGTTTCAGCGAGGTCGCGATGGTCTTCCACCAGCAGAATTTTCAGGTTTTTAGCGGTGGGCATAAGGGCATTCTAGGCCGGGAGAGGTAAGGCCGGCAAGATGCGGACTTAGCTGTGAATGCGGCGTGAAATCCACGGGGAAACGGCATACTGAAGCCGTTAGTCTGTTGGTACGGGCGGCTATCGTTCCAGCAGGGCACAATGGCGTCATGGAAGTTTCGGGTTTCATCATCCAGGCCAGCTACCGGATTGTCTCTGGTGCGCCGGTGGTCCACCTCTACGGCAGGCTGTCTGACGGCTCTAGTTTTCTGGTGCGGGACGGGCGGCCGAGACCGTTTTTCTATGCGGATATGGAGGCTCTGCAACCCGCGCTGCTTGCGGGCGCGATCAGTGCCACCGAGTCGTCCTGGCAGAATTTCGCCGGTAAGCGGGTGTGCCGTATAGAGGTGGCGGTGCCTCCGGATGTTCCCGGCGTGCGAGATAAACTTCAGCAGGCGGGATTTACCACCTACGAAGCCGACGTGCGTTTTGCGGTGCGTTATCTGATCGAGCGCGATATTCGCGGCGGTTGCACAATTACCGGTACCGCCGTGCCGGGGAGCGGCGTCGATTGGGTGTTTGATGAACCTGACCTGGCAGCCGCAGACGTTTCCATGTCACCTAGAGTGCTGTCTTTTGACATCGAGACCAGTCCTGATGCCTCCAGACTGCTGGCCATTGCCTTGTATGGTCGTCGGCAGGATGGTGAACTGGTTGATGAGGTGCTCATCAGCGACCCAGCCGGACGGGACATGCCGGACCGGGCTATTGGCTTTGCTGATGAACGAGCTCTGCTGAGTGCGTTCTGCGACAGGGTCGCAGCGTTTGATCCCGATGTGCTGACCGGTTGGAACGTGATTGATTTTGATCTTTCGGTGCTTGGTCGAATTGCCGCCAGGTTGCGTCAGCCGTTTCTGCTCGGTCGTGACACTTCATCACTGCGGATTCGACCGGCGCGTGGGTATTTTGGCAGCGGCCAGGCCCAGATATCCGGGCGGCTGGTGCTCGATGGCATCGACCTGGTGCGAGGCGCTTTCTTGCGCTACGACGAATATGGACTGGATGCCGTTGCCAGTCAGGTTCTGGGTGAAGGTAAAACTCTGGGCAGCAATGTCGCTGACAAGGCGGCGGAGATCAGCCGTCAGTATGCACAAGACCTGTCGTCGTTTGCATTTTATGCCCGCACCGATGCGCGTCTGGCGCTGGAAATTCTCGAGAAGCTGGAACTTTTCGGGTTGGCTTTCACGCGCGCCAAGCTCACCGGAATGACCCCGGATCGGGTTGCGGCAAGCATCGCTTCGTTCGATTCACTTTACCTCGCGGAGCTTGGTCGAAAAAAGATTGTTGCTCCCACGGTGGTAACAGGCACCGAGCGCGGCTCACCCCAGGCAGGCGGTGCGGTATTCGAACCCGTCACCGGTATGCACGATCTGGTCTGGGTATTTGATTTCAAGAGCCTGTACCCGAGCCTGATGCGAACCTTCAATATCGACCCGCTCGCCTATCTGGCGCCAGGTCAGGTGTCGGATCAGGACATCCAGCTTGTGACGGGCTGCGGTTTTCGCCGCGAGCCCGGCATCCTGCCGCGAATGCTTGATGATCTGTTCCCGGCGCGGGAGGCGGCTAAACAGGCCGGCGATGCAACAGCCTCCCAGGCGATCAAAATTCTGATGAATTCTTTCTACGGGGTGCTGGGAACATCTGCCTGCCGTTTCCACAATGCGGATATTGCCAATGCCATTACCGGCCAGGGCCGGTTCTTTCTGCACTGGACAAAAGACTGGTTTGAGGCACACGGTTATCGGGTGCTCTATGGAGATACCGACAGCGTGTTTGTGTCGTCAGGCCAGCGGCGCGATAGTGTGCAGCAGCAGCGGTTGCTTGAGCTTGGCCAGGAACTGGCAGGCCGGATGACCCGGGAGCTGGCCGACTATATCCAGCAACGCTGGCAGCTCGACAGCCGTCTGGAGCTGGAATTTGAAAAACTCTATGCCCGCCTGTTTCTGCCTTCCGTTCGCCATGGTGCCGCCGGGGCGCGTAAGCGCTATGCGGGTTTACGGGTAGGCGGCGACGAGGTGGAGTTTGTCGGCATGGAGGTGGTGCGCCGGGACTGGACTGAACTGGCGAAAGTCATCCAGCGGGAATTGTATGCACGGCTGTTTAGTGGTCGGCCGGTCGATGAATATCTGCGCGAAGTCGTTCACCAGCTGCGGCATGGCGAGCTGGACGAGCAGCTGGTCTACCGTAAAGGCTTGCGCAAGAGCCTGGAAAGCTACACAGCCAGTACGCCACCGCACGTGGTTGCCGCCCGCAAACTCGCGGGACCGCCGCCCAGAGTCATCGCCTACCTGATGACCACCGCTGGCCCTGAGCCGCTTGACGCTCTTGCCCACGAGCCGGATCGGGAGCACTACCTGGAAAAACAGGTGCAGCCGGTGGCAGAACCGGTTCTCGGCGCGCTGGGCCTGGACTTTGCGCAGGTGATTGGCGATGACCGGCAGCTGGGCCTGTTCTAGTGCCCAGATGTCGGAAAGAGGTTGAAAACAGGTCCCTGACAGGTCCCAGACAGGTCCGAGACAGGTCAAAACAGGCCTGCGACTGGCGCCGCAGACCTGTGGGTTGTTCAGATTCTGAACGCTCCTGACCGCAACAGGTGTGCCAGCTCTTCGCGCTGATCAGCGTCGAGCAGATCTGTCAGCTCCTGCATGGCTTTGGCGATTGCTGTCTGCAGATTGCGGGCGCTGTTGACCCTGGGTGCCAGCGCCTGCTGGAATCCATCCACCGAAATGGTGTCGCCGGTGACCATGGTCGCCACCTCAGAAACTGTTTTCTGTTCATCGAGCCGAGCCTGTTCCCGATCGATTTTCAGCCGCTCCAGGATCGCAGCCAGCGCTCGCTGCTGGCGTTCATCCAGGTCCAGTCGATAGCTCAGATAGCGCAACGGTCTGCGGGCGCCGAAACTGCCGCCGCGATGGCCGTGGCGATGTCGGGACTCGTGAAAGTTTGCCTGTTGCTGCGCTGCTGGCTCATCGCGCGGTGCGGTATAACCGGCAAAGGCATAGCGTTTCCAGCCACAGGGAAAAGTTTTGAATGATCGATAGGATCGATAGAAATGACGCATGATGTCGTCCTCCTCGGGGACCAGACAGAATGTCCGTCGCGATTCGGGGATCAACAGCAGCTGTGACACCCGATCGGTTGGTCCGTGGGGTTTAAACACCGGGGCTTTCGGTTGTCGAATCCACTGCTGAATCCGCAACCGCCTCCGGTGACGTTAACGCGTCGGCATTCAGCCTGACGCGACGACTACCCTAGCACTCCGATCTGCATCTGCCCAGCGCAGGCATATTGCCCATCAGCAGGCAGACCCAGACTGATTCTGTAGCGCTATCCGGCAAGGCTGTTGAGCAGCATGCCGGCGCTGGGTCCATCGTTACCGCGCCACTCACACCCGCAGCGAACAGTACCCCGACCAGCACTGCATTGATCTGGAGGAACCGATCGCGCTGGTAGCCTTGCAAACGGCTCGCGGTACTGGGAGATTGGTCCGTCATCGGTTCATTCAGCTCTTTGGGCTCAAAGGGGACATCTCAATCGTGAAAGAACAAGTCGATCTGGCTCAGCAAGTCTACCAGCTGGTGGTGAATTTTCTGGTCACCTACTCCTTCCAGCTGCTCGGCGCAGTGCTGGTGGTCATTGCAGGCTACATTGTGGGTGGCTGGGTTTCCCGAGCGCTGCTGCGACTGCAGGAACGGCGGGATGTGGACGTCACGCTACGCCAATTCATCGCCAGCACTGTGCGCCTGCTTGTTGTCGGAATGTTTCTGATTGTTGCCCTCAGTCAGCTGGGGGTTTCGATAACGCCGCTGATTGCGGCGATTGGTGGTCTGGCGGTCGGAGCGAGCTTCGCGATTCAGGGCCCGATCAGCAACTATGGCGCGGGTCTGGTCATTATCCTCACCCGGATGTTCAAGGTCGGTGACACCATTAAAGTGCTCGACTGTTCGGGCATTGTTGAAGAAATTGCTCTGGCAACCACAATATTGAGAACAGAAGACGGTGAGCGGATTGTGATCCCCAATCGGCAGATTGCCGGTGAGATTCATACCAACTCTTTTGCTTATCGGGTGGTGGAAGGCCAGGTGGGTATTTCGTACCAGGACGATCCTCTCATCGCGATTGCGGTCATCAGCTCTGCAGTCACCGGTATCGACGGGGTACCTGAACAGCCTCAGCCTCAGGTAGGTATCGCCGGCTTCGGTGACTCTTCGGTCAACGTGGACTATCGATTCTGGGTGCCGACGGAGCGCTACTTCGAACTGCTGCATGCCGGCAACCTGGCGGTCTATCAGGCGCTGGCTGAAAACCACATCACGATCCCCTTCCCGCAACGCGAGGTGTCAATCACCCAGGTTGCTCAGAACCCCGCAGGCTGAGCTGTTGCTGTCGCTCCGCAACCTGGTCCTGAAGCCCGGCGGGACGCCGTTCAGCCATGACTTTGCCGGTAGTGCGATTACCGTAGTGATCGGCCGCAACGCGTCGGGCAAAACAGCGCTCACTCGAATCATTGCCGGGCTGGAATCGCCTGTCGCAGGTGAGCTTCTACTCGATGATATTGACATCACCAGGCAGACGCCCGGTCAGCGCCCTGTTGCGTTGGTTACCCAGGCGTTCGTCAACTACCCGAATTGGACAGTTCGGGACAATCTGGCCTCGCCGATGCGAGCCGCACGGGTAGCCGCAGCTGAACGTGGCCGGCGGGTTGATCGTCTGGCTCGGCAGCTGGGTCTCCGAGACCTGCTCGATCGGCTGCCGTCAGCCCTGTCCGGCGGCCAGCAGCAGCGGCTGGCTATTGGCCGGGCGCTGGCAAAAAACGCCAAGGTGCTGGTGATGGACGAGCCGTTAGTCAATCTGGATTACAAGCTACGCGAAACGTTGACTCTGGAGCTGCAGACTCTGCTGCATGAACAGTCGCTGACGGTGATCTACACCACTTCGGATTGCCGTGATGCGTTTGCGATGGGTGATGAGGTCCTGCTGCTGGCAGACTATGCCCCGCTCCAGAGCGGCAGGCCCCTGCAGGTATATCAGTCGCCGGCTTCACCACTGGCGGCCGATCTTATGAGCGATCCGGGCACCAATCGCCATCAGTCGGGTGCTGCGCTGCAGCTGATTCGGCCTGAGCATCTGTACCTCGAAGCGAGCGATCCACGCGATATCGCGTTTCCGGCAACTGTTTTGAGTCGGGAGACCAATGGCTCGGAGACCTTCCTGCACTGCGAAGTTGAGGGTGCCCACTGGGTTGCCAGGCTGGACGGACTGGTAGGTGTGTCTGAGGACCAGGCAGTTACCCTTTATGCGCCCGCTGACGCCATGATCGAATTTCCGGAGTCTGCTGTTAAGTCTTCAGGGGTGTCCGTTGGCTGAATTGTTACTAAGCAATCTCAGCCATAGCTATCCAGGCGCTGGTGCACCGACGCTGAGTGGCCTGAACCTACGAATTGCGTCCGGTGAAGCACACGCGCTGCTCGGCAGTTCGGGTGCCGGTAAATCAACTTTGCTCAATCTACTCTCCGGCCTGTTGCCTGCTTCACCTGGACAGTTGCTGCTGGGGGGGCAGGATCTCGCTGATCAGCTACCGTCTTCGCGCGGAGTTGCTCAGGTATTCCAGTTTCCAGTGCTTTATGAGGCCATGAGTGTGCTTGGCAATCTGGCGTTTCCGCTGCGGGTCATGGGAATGTCGCGCCGGGACTGCCGCGCTCGGGCGCGGCAGATGGCTGAACAGCTGGAGATCGACCACCTGCTCGAGCGACGTCCGACGCGCCTGGGACTGTTCGAAAAGCAGCTGGTGGCAATCGGTAAAGCTCTCGTTCGCCCGGATCTTTCCCTGGTGCTGCTGGACGAACCGCTGACTGCTGCTGAACCGGCGCGTAAATGGCGACTGCGCCACACCTTGAAGTCTCTGCAGCGCGAATCCGGAGCGACCATGATTTATGTCACCCATGATCAGACTGAAGCTCTGACTTTCGCAGACAGAATCAGCGTGATGCACGAAGGTGGCATTCTGCAGACGGGTTCGCCTGAGCAGCTGATTAACGCCCCGACCCACGAACACGTGGGTTACTTTGTTGGAACGCCGGGCATGAACTTTCTCGATGCCCGCATAGAAAGCAATGTCTGCCTGGTGGGGGACGTGCCGTTCGGTAGTCTGGTGGTAAGTCCCGGTGTCTGCAGGATTGGCTTTCGACCGGAATGGGCAAAGCTTGCCGGCGCGCCTGCGCAGACGCACTCGGGCTCAGACTGGATCATTGCCGCAGATGTTATAAGCCAGCGGGTGCTTGGCACTCACCGCGGTGTGCCCTTCGGATTGGTTGATGCAACCGTTGCCGGTGCCAGGATTGTCACTCGACAGCCGCTCGACGAAGTTCCCTCGGGCCGAGCTCAGCTGCACCTTGATACGGTCCGCGCCTTTCGTCAGGGGTGGGTTGTTGATGCGTGACAATCGCGCCTGGCTGGGTGTGCTCCCGGTGCTGCTGATTGTTGCGTTCAGCGCGGTGATTCCGCTGATGACGGTTGTTAATTATTCGGTCCAGGACATCTTTGATGCCAACACCCGGATTTTTGTTGGTCTGGACTGGTATCGCGAGACATTGCGCGATCCTCGATTGCAGAGCGCCCTGTTGCGTCAGATTCTATTCAGTTCGCTGATTCTGGCGCTGGAAATTCCGCTTGGCATCCTGGTGGCCAAGAGCCTGCCACGAGCGGGTCGTTCTGTGGGTCTGTGGTTGGTATTGCTGGCAATCCCGCTGCTGATTCCGTGGAATGTGGTAGGCACAATCTGGCAGCTGTTTGCCCGTCCTGACATTGGCCTGCTGGGTGCGACGCTGCAGAATCTGGGATTCGACTACAACTACACTGCCGGCACACTGGATGCCTGGCTGACGCTTCTGGCGATGGATGTCTGGCACTGGACATCGCTCGTTGCGCTGCTGGCGTTTGCCGGACTGACGGCGATTCCTGACGCCTACTACCAGGCTGCTCGACTGGATGGTGCCAGCCGCTGGCAGATTTTCCGTCATGTCGAGCTGCCGCGTCTGACTTCGGTGCTGACCATCGCGGTACTGCTGAGATTAATGGACAGCTTCATGATCTACACCGAGCCCTTTGTTCTGACTGGCGGTGGTCCCGGCAACAGCACCACGTTCCTGTCTCAATACCTCACCAGCATGGCTGTGGGTCAGTTTGATCTGGGTCCCGCTGCGGCATTCTCGGTTTTATATTTCCTGGTGGTGTTGCTGTTGTGCTGGCTGTTCTACACCAGCGTGATGCGCAATCGGGACGCTCATTAGCATGCGCACCCGCCCCCATTGGCTGCTGTATCTGTACTGTGTGTACCTGCTGGTACCTATTTACTGGCTGATTAATCTGTCGCTGCGGGACAACGCCGATATTCTCGGCAGCCTGTCGGCACTGCCTTCTGATCCGAGTTTTGCTAACTATCTGGAGATATTCTCCAATCCGGTGTGGTCGTCGGGTTTCATTAACTCGCTCAGCTATGTGGCGATTAATACGGTGATTTCACTGCTGGTGGCGCTGCCCGCCGCGTATGCGTTTTCCCGCTATCGTTTTGTCGGTGATCGGCATCTGTTCTTCTGGCTACTGAGTAACCGGATGGCACCGCCAGCCGTCTTCCTGCTGCCGTTTTTTCAGCTCTATTCGGCGATCGGACTGTTTGATACTCACCTTGCAGTAGCGCTTGCGCATTGTCTGTTCACGGTGCCGCTGGCGGTGTGGATTCTAGAAGGGTTCATGGCGTCCATTCCGCGCTCCCTCGATGAAATGGCACGGATTGACGGCCACAGCCGGAGCTTTTTCTTTTTCCGGATCTTTCTGCCGGCCATTCGAGGTGGGATCGGGGTGACCGTGTTCTTCTGTTTCATGTTCAGCTGGGTAGAGCTGCTGCTGGCCCGCACACTGACCGGCAGCAGTGCCAAACCCATTGTCGTAGTGATGACCCGCACTGTGTCAGCCTCCGGCGTGGACTGGGGTGTTCTGGCTGCCGCCGGGGTTCTGACCATTCTGCCTGGGCTGGCCGTCGTGTACTTTGTCCGGAATCATCTGGTGCGTGGCTTTGCGTTAGGGCGGGTCTAGTGGGCTGGATGGCGTGGACCCTGCCGACGGCGCTGTTCTTTGCAGCCATTGGTCTGGCTTTGGTGACGCTGACCGTGCTGGAGCTGGTCTGGCCGACTGCTGCCCGACGGGGGCTGCTACCCCTGTCGACCACACGAGGTGATCGCTTTTTCATCAGTCTGCTGGCCGCAGCCTTTGTGCATGTCGGATTTCTTGGCTTCAGCGACGGCCCGGTCTGGATTGCCAGCATCATCAGTTGCCTGCTGGCCATCAGCTTGATGCGCTGGGGTTAATCGAGGTTACATGCAACCATGAATCAACAGGGAGTTCTCATGCGCCGAACACTATTTGGTCTGTTCACCTGCAGCCTGCTGCTGGCAGGGTGTGGCCAGGACACGGGCCCTGGGGACTCGGCCGAATCCGCTGGGTTCAGCCCCGACGTTGATGCCTGGGCTGCCAGCTGGCTGGAGGAATTTCAGCCATCCAGCTTAAGCCAGGAGGAGCAGCTGGCGGAAATGCGCTGGTTCGCACAGGCGGCGGCGCCTTTTGCCGGCATGCAGATCAATGTGGTGTCTGAAACCCTGACCACCCATGAATATGAAGCCGAGGTACTGACCCGGGCTTTTGCCGAACTCACCGGCATCGAGGTTAACCACGATCTGATTCAGGAAGGCGACGTCATAGAAAAGCTGCAGACCCAGATGCAGTCGGGCCAGAACGTCTACGATGCATACGTTAACGACTCTGATCTGATTGGCACTCACGCCCGTTACGGTTATGTGGTTCCGCTTACGGACTTCATGGCTGGAGAGGGTGCCAGCGTGACTTCGCCGACCCTTGATCTGGATGATTTCATCGGCATCAGCTTTACCACCGGTCCGGACGGCAAAATCTATCAGCTGCCCGATCAGCAGTTCGCCAATCTCTACTGGTTTCGTTACGACTGGTTTGCGCGCCAGGATCTGAAAACCGCTTTCAAAGAGCGCTATGGCTACGAGCTCGGCGTGCCGGTGAACTGGTCGGCCTATGAAGACATCGCCGAGTTCTTCTCTGAGCACGTTCAGGAAATTGACGGCCAGCGGGTATACGGCCATATGGATTACGGCAAAAAGGACCCGTCTCTGGGCTGGCGTTTCACCGACGCCTGGCTGTCCATGGCCGGCGCTGGGGATGCTGGACTGCCCAACGGCTCGCCGGTAGATGAATGGGGGATCCGGGTGGATGGCTGCAGACCGGTCGGGTCCAGCATGGCAAGAGGTGGTGCGACCAATGGTCCGGCAGCCGTATATGCACTCGGGCGCTACATTGACTGGCTCAAGCGCTTTGCTCCGCCCGAGGCCTCCGGCATGACTTTTTCAGAAGCTGGACCGGTACCGGCCCAGGGCCATATTGCCCAGCAGATCTTCTGGTACACGACTTTTACCGCGGACATGATCCAGTCGGGTCTGGCGGTGGTGAACGCTGATGGCACGCCGAAGTGGCGGATGGCGCCCTCCCCGCATGGGCCTTACTGGTCAAAAGGCATGAAACTTGGCTATCAGGACACAGGTTCCTGGACACTGCTCAACAGTACTCCGCTTGCCCGACAACAGGCCGCCTGGCTGTATGCACAGTTTGTGACGGCTAAAACTCTATCGCTTAAGAAGACGCTGGTGGGACTCACACCAATACGGGAGTCTGACCTGAACTCTCAGGCGATGACCGACATGGCGCCCCAGCTGGGCGGGCTGGTCGAATTCTATCGATCGCCTGCGCGTACGGCCTGGACGCCGACGGGCACTAATGTCCCGGATTATCCGAAGCTTGCGCAGCTGTGGTGGCCGAATGTTGCGAATGCAGTGAGCGGTTCGGTCAGTCCTCAGGAAGCGATGGATTCCCTGGCGCAGCAGCAGGAGCGGGTAATGGAACGGCTGCAGAGAGCCAATGTGCAGGGAGAGTGCGGGCCAATGCTCAATGATGAGGAGGATCCGCAGGTCTGGCTGGCGAGACCCGGTGCGCCGAAACCGAAACTGGCGCAGGAGAAGCCGCCAGGTGAGACCGTACCCTACGACCGGCTGATCGAAGCCTGGCGTGAAGGCCGCGCCTATTGACTGAGCGGGTCAGTGAGCATTCACTTTTAGTTGAGCATCAGAGGGCCTGAGACATTTGCCTCGGCTAAAAAAAGAGGCCACCAAATGGGTGGCCTCTTGGTTTCGTGACAACAGACGGAGGGGTTTGCCCGTCGTCAGCGAACTGGAAACGGTCAGGGCTATTGCTGAGCGACCTGGACCCGAACAGTTGCACGCTCAAGGGTGTAGCGGCCAGTGTTGCTGGTCTGACTCAGCAGCTTGACGCCATTGGTGCTGGTGTCGCAGGAAATGCGAACCGCGATACGCTCACCCGACTGCCAGGCAGAGCCGTTGACATAGTAAATGTTCCTGTCGGCTTCTTCGTTCAGGTAGTAATTGCGGGACAGCTGAAGACCGTTGAAGTCAGGTGCAGCAGCTTCCACACAGGCATTGTAGCCACGCATCTCTGAAGAGGTGGAGAGTTTTGCCTGAGCGGTCACGGCGACAACAGAAGCGGCGGCAGCGGTGAAGATTAGGGCGGTTTTGATTGAGCTTTTCATGTGTAGGTCCTTGCGATGCTGAGTGCGCGATAGTGTTACCTAAAGTAACAGTAAGCCCTTGACCTGGGAATTAATGTAACGTAGAACAACGTTCTCAGATTTATTCAGGCCCTTTGACCAGGTTTTGAGGCGGGATTAATTATCCCGTCTGTCCAGGAGTGGACTCTGGTACTCCACAGGAGGTAGTAGTGACGAGCGCTGGACTGGACGTGGACTGGAATCTGGTTCGAACCTTCGTCTCTGTGAGTGAAACCGGAAGCCTCGCCGCAGCCGCCCGTCAGCTGGGGTTTGCCCATCCGACGGTTGCCCGGCACATTCAACAGCTCGAATCTCAGCTTGGCCTGCCACTGTTCGAACGAACGGCCAGCGGCCTCAAAGCCAACGACGCCGGAGAGCGGCTGGCGGTGGTTGCCACCCGCATGCGCAAAGATGCGATGACCTTCGAATCGGTCACCGCGGCGGTGAAAACCACATCGACGGGCAAAGTGCGGGTGACCATCGCTGAGCTGCTTGTCGACCTGATGCCTGAAATGCTTATTAGTCTCAAAGACTTTTCCGGCCAGAACGACCGGCAGATCGAGCTGTTGATCAGCCACAAGCAGCTGAACCTGCTTGAAGGTGAAGCGGACATTGCGATCCGCCATGCCCGCCCGAGTCAGAGCGAACTGGTCTGCCGGCGAGTGGGTGGGATGCCGATGGGCGCATACGCCAGCGCTGACTATCTGCGCGAACACGGCCAACCAAACCTGAAAAACCTGACTGAACACTGGTTCGTCGATGGCATGACCGAGCAACCTTTCTCGATGGCGGTCGCCAGACTGGGCTGCAGTGTTCCACAGAATCGTGTTGCCTTCCGCGCCGATTCGTTGCGTGCACAGCTGCGCGCCGCGCAGTCAGGCTGGGGTATTGCCGGTTTGCCGGGGTATGTTGGCGAGGCTGCCGGTCTGCAGCAGGTGCTCACCGATGCGCCTGCGCACGTGACCGATATCTGGGTGGTGGCGAGGCCCGGTGTGCGTCAGCAGATGCTGCTGCATCTGGTTTTTCAATGTCTCTGTGAAGCGCTGTACGATCGATTCGCCGCGCAGCCGCGGCGAACTGAAAGCCCCAATGCGCTCAAACCAGCTGCCTCGGGCTGATTTCCTGGCATCTTCCGAACTCTAACCGGGCTGTCATGGTCATCAGCTGATTTTTCCGGCACTGTGAGCGGATTGCAGAGCGAATCAGTGGGGAGAACTCCGGGATGCAGGCGAGCGGACGCCGAGAATCAGGCCGCCCTATTTGAACAGGGTGACCAAATCGTTCGTCTCTTTGCCATCCGCCACCGCCGGTCGCAATGGTGCCGGCTTCCTGCCCTGTCAGGGGCTCTACTGCCAGCCTGAAAGCAAACGGCCTCAGACTGCGTTTATTGCCAGTCACTACAACGTGGATTTCAGCGAACACTACCTGGGCGAATGGCTGGCTGAACTTGGCTATGGTTTTCTCGGCTGGAACACCCGCTTCAGGGGTAATGAGACCTACTTTCTGCTGGAGCACGCTCTGCTCGATCTGGCCGCTGGTGTGCGCTGGCTGAGGGAGCAGGCGGGCGTCGAGCGGGTCATTCTGCTTGGCAATTCAGGTGGTGGATCGCTGATGGCCGCCTACCAATCTCAAGCGCTCGCGGTGGACATCGAGCCTGCCCGAGATCTGGCCTTGCCGGAAGCGCTCAACACCCTTCCGGCTGCTGATGCCTATGTCTCGCTGTGTGCCCATCGCGGCAGACCGGAAGTGCTGACCGACTGGCTTGATGCTTCGGTCACAGATGAGCTCGATCCGGTTGCCGTGGATAGTGAACTCGATATGTATCACCCCGACAACGGTCCCCCATATTCGGCCGAATTTCTGACGCGCTACCGGGAAGCCCAGCGACTGCGCAATCGGCGTATCAGCGACTGGGCTCTGGCCGAGCTGGATCGGTTGGCCACGGCGGCAATCAGCGATCGGGTTTTTGTGTTGTTTCGTACCTGGGCTGATCCGCGTTTCATGGACGCCAGCATTGATCCTTCGAAGCGTCCACCGACGCGTTGTTATGCAGGTGATCCGCGCCGGGCGAATTACGGTCCGGCAGGTCTGGGTGTCAGCAGCACTCTGCGCACCTGGCTGGCGATGTGGAGTCTCGATCATTCGCCTTGCAGTGGCGAACACCATTTGCGCAAGATCACCTGTCCAGCCCTGGTGATTCAGGCGGACGCGGATTGCGGCGTGTTTCCATCCGACGCCCAGGCAGTTTTTGACGCGCTGGGCAGCACCAGTAAACGATTGCTTACGATTGCCGGCGACCACTATCTGCTCACGCCTGACACCGCTCGCCCGAAAACTGCGCAACTGATCCACGACTGGCTGGAAGAGGTTTCATGAACGCCGCAGACAGTGCTGGAATCATCTCGCTGCTGCCTGCTCTGGTTGCGATCACCCTGGCGTTTATCACCCGCAATACGGTGTTTTCGCTGGCTGTCGCGTGTTTTGCCGGCACGCTGGCCGCCGGCCAGGGTCTGCTGGGATTTCCGGAGTTGTTGAAGAATGCGATAGGGACTACGGCCTTTTCCTGGATTCTGCTGCTGGAGTTTTTCATTGGCATCACGATTGCGTTTTTTCAGCGCACGGGGGCAATCCGTAATTTCAGCGCCTGGGTTGAAAATCGGCAGCTGAGCCGGGTCCGGGTCCAGCTCACTGCCTGGGTGATGGGAATGTTTGTCTTCTTCAGCGACTATTTCAGTCCGCTGTTTGTCGGCGCCACGATGCGAGATCTCAGCGATCGGTTCCGAGTCTCCAGGGAGAAGCTGGCTTACATCGCCGACTCCACCTCCGCGCCGGTCAGTGTTCTGGTCCCGGTAACCGGCTGGGCGGTATTCATTGCCGGGCTGCTGATTGGCATGGGCCCGATAACGACACCAGAACAGGCGATGGGCGTGTTTGTCAGCTCGATCCCCTACAACCTCTATGCAATGTTAGCCGTGGTCACGGTGGGGCTGGTGATTGTCGGGCTGTTGCCGGAAATTGGACCGATGGCGAAGGCTGAGCGCCGTGCTCAGGAGCTCGGCCAGGTGCTGCGGCCTGGAGCGGATCCATTAATGGGCGAAGAACTCACAGACATTCAACCGCATCCTACTGCTCACACCAGCCTGCTGTGGAACTTCATCGCCCCGGTGTTCATAGTGGTTTCAGTTGCTGTGGGTTCGTTTGTCACAACCGGCTCAGCGCTGACGATGGAAGCTTTTCTGCTGTCGGTTGTGGTGGCCGGCGTGATCATGCGGATACAGGGCATAGAGTTCGCGGACATCATGCGTACTACTACCGCCGGAATCAAAGGTGTGATGCCTGCGGTTATCATTCTTGCGTTCGCGTATGCGTTAAACGATTTGTCAAAGTCGCTGGGCACCGCTGAGTATATTGTTGCGCTCACTGAAAGCTGGCTCACCCCTGCGCTGCTGCCGACCCTCACTTTCCTGATTGCCGGGGTGATTGCGTTTGCGACCGGAACGTCCTGGGGAACATTCGCGATCATGATGCCGATCGCGGTGCCGATGGCGTTTGCGTTCAGTGGTGATGCTTTGACACCTCTTGTTTACGCAGCCATCGCTGCGGTGGCGGGTGGGGGAGTGTTTGGTGACCATTGTTCACCCCTGTCGGACACTTCAATTCTGGCCTCAACCGGTGCGGCGTCCGACCATATTGATCACATCAAAACCCAGATGCCTTTTGCGCTGCTGGTTGGCGGGGTCAGCGTGGTGGCTTATCTGGTCCTGGGATTCACCATCGCAGGCTGATTGCCGGGTTCTTGACGCGTTCCGGACTGACAAGCAGGATTTGTGCTCAAGGTTAATAACTCAATGAAGGCAGAGAAATGAATCAGGCACCTCGGGTGGTGATGACGCTGATCTGGGAATGGCCGCTGCGAGCCTGGCACTGGCTGTTTGCACTGTGTATTGGCGGTTCGCTGGTGACCGGTCTGTCGGGTGATATCGGCTGGATGGACTGGCACCTGCGGTTTGGCTACTGCGCCTGTGGACTGCTGCTGTTTCGTTTGCTCTGGGGATTTTTAGGTGGCAGCTACAGCCGCTGGCGGAATTATCGTCCCTCTCCCACCGGCATTCTGCAGCACTTTCGCGGTGCCGCAATCGCGGGCCCACATACGGCACCGGGTATTGCGCTGGTATTGCTGCTGTTAGCCGTGGTCCTGGTTCAGGCTGTCACCGGTCTGTTTACAACAGACGACATTTTCATCGAAGGGCCGCTGGTTCGATATGCTGACGACTCGTTGGTCACCACCATGTCGGCCATCCACCACCGGGCCTACTATCTGGTCATTACGGCAATTGCCATTCACCTGTCTGCTCATCTGATCTATGGATTGAAGGGCAGTCGGATGCCGTTATCCATGTTCAACGGTAAAAAGGCAGTGGTGGAGACTCTCAGTGATACACCCTCTCGCGGCTGGCAGGGTCTGTTGACCGCGGCGCTGGTGGCAGGCGTGACTCTTGGTGGCCTCGAGTGGTTGACCTGACCGGGTCAGGTCAACCTTAGCCGGCAGATTACTCTGCGGCCGACAGATTACTCCGCGCGGTAGTTATCGTGGCAGCCTTTGCAGGACTGCCCCACTTTCTGGAAAGCGGGACCAATCGGTTCGCCGGAATCCACTGCGACCTTCAGTCCGGCAGCGGCCTCTTCGAACGCGGTCAGGCGTTCGGCGAAGTCTTGCGGATTGCTCCAGATCTCTGGTAGTGCGTCACCGCCCTCAGAACCGGCTGGAAACAGTGTTGGGGCGATGCCGGCCAGATCGGCCAGCGCGTTGGCGTGTAATGACATATGGGAGGTGTGTGGAACCTTCTGACGGATTATGTCGACCATTGCCTGCATGTGGCCGCCAACGGCCTCCATGGTGTGCTCCCGGTATTCGGCGGCCCCTTCGTCAGCAGCAGCGGATGCTGCCAGCAGACCGGCGGCCAGAAAGGTAATCAAGCGCATTGTCGTCTCCTGTGGTATTGAACTGTACTTTCTTGAACTATCTGATCAGTTAGTCAGTCAGTGTCCCTAAGCCCATGTTGACTGACTTACCCTGATTGCGTCGTCTGGTCCTGAGTTTCAGTAACCGACCATCGAATCTGCAAGCCGATGGTTTCCTCTCTCCCGCCTAGTAGGCCAGCGCTGAACTTGGACATCAAGTATTTGTCGCACCCGCGTCGGTGGAATGCAGACGGCGATGTTCAGGTTGGCTATCATTAACGAAGAATCAACAATGCAGGAGCGATTCATGCCTCAGTTTCATGATCTGGAAATGGCCGCCATCACCGGCGAGCTGGTGAGCCTGTCGAAGTTCCAGGAAAACCTTTGCCTCGTGGTGAACGTCGCCAGCCGCTGAGGACTTACCCCACAGTACGCAGGTCTGCGTACCCTTCAGGAACAATTCAGCGATCGCGGTTTCACCGTGCTGGCTTTTCCGTGTAACCAGTTCGGCGCTCAGGAACCTGGCAGTAATGCCGAAGTCCTCGAGTTTGCCCAGTCCAGCTATGACGTCAACTTTCCCATGTTTGCCAAGATTGAAGTCAACGGGTCCGGGGCTGCGGAGCTCTATCAGCTGCTTAAGAGTGCTCAACCGGATGACGAAGGCAAAGAAGACATCCCCTGGAACTTCACCAAATTTCTTGTCGACGGTGAAGGCAAGGTGATCGCGCGATTTGGCCCTCAGATCACCCCGGAAGAGCTGGCGCCGAAGATAGAAGCCCTGCTCTAGCGACAGGCCGTCGCTGGCTGAACCCCAATGTTCTTCTAGACTGCATGGAGCGGCGCATTATCGCGCCGCGCCTGTGCTCTCAAGAAGAACCCTTAAGCAATTCCGCCTCCGTAATCGAGCGGGCGATGGCCAGACCGGCAATACGCTGCCGTATGGCAGGCATGCTGGCGGCGGTCGCGTTCCTTATTGCCGCATGTCTCCGGCCGCCAACTTGAATCCACATGGTTGTGCATGCTGGTGTTGAGTCGCGCTACTCCGCGGACTGACTGATCCGATACACGGCGCCCGGTGAGCCATCAGTGACGATCAGCAGTGCGCCATCCGGTGTGGTCCTGATATCCCGGATACGCGCACTGATCTCCGGGAAAACGGCTTCTTCGTGCAGCCCGTCATCATCAAAACTGACCCGGCGCACTTCCTGATCGACCAGCGCGCCAACAAACAGACTGCCCTGCCATTCGGGAAACTGTTCGCCTCGATAAACCGCCAGGCCGGATGGTGCAATGGACGGTACCCAGACTTTCAAAGGCGCCTGCATGTCTGGCAGCTGGGTGAATGGTGAAACCTTTGCGCCGCTGTAATCAAGGCCGAAAGTGGCCGCCGGCCAGCCGTAGTTGCTGCCTGGCTGCAGCACATTAATTTCGTCACCGCCTCTTGGACCATGTTCGTGTAGATAGATAGCCCCATTGGCCGGGTCAACGGCCAGACCCTGGGGGTTGCGGTGGCCGTAGGTCCAGACCGCTGGATGACCACCGCCGGCAGTGAAGGGATTGTCTGAAGGCAGGCTGCCATCACGGTTGATGCGGATGGTTTTGCCGAGATTGCTGTTGGTGTTCTGGGCCTGTTCGCGGTAGTCGAATCCGTCGCCCGTGGTCAGCAGCAGGGTACCGTCCGCCAGCAGTGCCATTTTGCCACCGTAGTGTTGGGGAGTGGCTTTTCCTGGAGTGGCGGTGAAAATCACCTCCAGGTCCTCGAGGCTGTCTTGTGTCAGGCTGGCGCGCGCGACCCGGGTGGCGTTAGACGCTTCGTTGCCACTGGCGTAGCTGAGGTAGATCAGCTGGTTGGTCTCGAATTCGGGATCCAGCAGCACATCAAAAAGCCCACCCTGCCCGGCAAAGTAAACTTCGGGCACGCCGCTGATTGGAGAGATGTTCTGGGTACTCGCCGATGCCGACAGGCGCTTCAGTTGCCCGCCACGTTCGGTGATCAGCAGATCTCCAGACGGCAGACTGGCCACACACCAGGGGTACTCGAGATTCTCCGCGAGGGTTGTGATTGAGTACTCAACAGCTCGCAATGGATTGGCGAAGGCCAGCAACATTAGAGTGCTGAGAATCAGCAACACTGAGTGTGAGTTTGTTGTTCTGGCGAGCGCCGCTGCCGGGTTCACCTGCGGATTCTGTTTCATACCAGCTGCCTTTTCGTAAACGCTGCGCGGGGATTCACCCGCTGCGCAAAGCCGGTATGCTATGCGATCTGCTGGATCGGATGAAGTTTAATGGCCGGATTTGTCAAAAACGCGGTGGCTTTGGTGGTGGCGGCGATTGTCACCTACGTATTGGCCGTCAGTGCGGCAACGCAATCAGTCATGGCCAGTTTGAAGGGTATGGGTGTCAGTGTCAGCCTCGCTGACCGGCTTGGTACCACGCTCGCCGATCTTTCCGGCATGTTTGCCCTCTTCATGCCGCTGCTGGCGATTGCTCTGCTGCTCGGGTTTCTGGTTGCTGCCGGGATTATTCGCTGGCAGCCGGGCTGGCGCAGTTTCGGCTATCCGCTGGCTGGTTTTCTGGCGGTACTGGTCATGCACCTGCTGGTGCAGAGCACGACCGGCATACATCCAATCCCCGCCACCCGGTCAATGCTGGGTCTGGTGCTGCAGGGGCTGGCTGGTGCAGCCGGCGGCTACGTATTTCATCTTGTTAAAGCGCGGGCTGATCTACCGCCGGGTCCGGATGCAAGTTCGAACGCGTCATGACCAGCGATCCGAATGTTCAGGATCAGACCCGAAGCGCTGGAGCGCTGGCCCGAGCGCTCGACTGGATAGAACGCGTTGGCAACAAGCTGCCTGATCCCGCGCTGCTGTTTCTGCTGCTGCTGATTGTTGTGTGGCTGCTGTCGGCGGTGATGTCGCAGTTTGAGTACAGTCACATCGATCCGCGCTCGGGTGCCGCAATTGAGGTTGAGAACCTGTTGCTGCCGGCCAGTCTGACCTCGTTTCTGTCGGGCATGGTGGGCACCTTTGTTGGCTTCCATCCGCTGGGTGTGGTGCTGCTGGCGATGCTGGGGATTGGCGTTGCTGACCACACCGGCTTCATTCGAGCGGGCCTGCGCTCACTGCTCAGCATGACCTCACCCAAACTGCTGACGCCCATGCTGCTGCTGATTGCGATCATTTCCCACAGCGCTGCTGATGCCGGCTATGTGCTGGTGATTCCACTGGGTGCGGTGATGTTTCATGCTGCCGGGCGTCATCCGCTGGTGGGGATAGCGGTGGCCTTTGCCGGCGTATCGGGGGGATTCAGCGCGAACTTTGTGCCCTCTGCGCTGGATCCAATGCTGCAGGGCATCAGCCAGGCAGGTGCCCAGCTGATAGATCCGAACCTGATTCTGAATCCGTTGAACAACTGGTTTTTCACTTCAGCATCCACACTCCTGGTGGTTGCGCTCGGCTGGTATATCACTGACGGGATTGTTGAGCCGCGACTGCGCCACCTTGAAGTTGACGGCGATCTGGCGGGTTCCCAGTCTTTAGAAGCGCTTTCTGCCGCGGAACAGCGCGGTCTGCGCATCGCGCTGCTGGCGATGGCTCTGGGCGTCGTTGCACTGATCGCCACTTCCCTGCCGGAAGGTTCTGCGTGGCGAGCACCCGATGGTGCGCTGGCAGCCTCACAGGCACCTTTGATGCGCAGCATTGTGCCGCTGATTTTTCTGCTGTTCATCCTGCCGGGTGTGGTCTATGGCTATGTCAGTGGCTCCGCGAAGAATCATCACGATATTGTCGCAGGCATGACTCAGGCCATGAGTGGAATGGGCTACTACATCGTGATGGCTTTTTTTGCATCGCTGTTCATCGCCGAGTTCGGACGCTCTAATCTGGGGGCGTTGTTTGCGCTGCAGGGTGCGGCGTGGCTGGAAGCCGCGGCGATGCCGGCGGCCGTTACCGTGACCGCGGTGGTGGCGATCACCGGGATCGTTAATCTCTTTGTTGGCTCGGCGTCTGCCAAGTGGGCGTTGCTGGCACCGATTCTGGTGCCGATGCTGATGCAGCTTGGCATCTCCCCTGACCTGACTCAGGCCGCTTACCGCGTCGGCGACAGCTCGACGAACATCATTACGCCGCTGATGCCCTATTTCCCGCTGGTGGTGGTGTTCTGTCAGCGCTACGTAACCCAGACCGGCATAGGCACGGTGGTCGCGATGATGTTGCCCTACTCGGTTGGGTTTCTGGTGATCTGGACCGGATTTCTGCTGCTGTACTGGACAATTGGCCTGCCGCTGGGGCTTGAGGCGAGTTACACCTATCCGGCACCCTGAGCTGTTCAGGTGGCCGGCGGAAACTGCTCCATGATCAGCGTGATGATGCTTTTCACTTCTTCCTGTTGATTGAGGCGAACGTCGATGGTCAGACCTGTGGCCGCCCAGCCGGTCCAGACTCGCGACCGGTTGGTGCGATTGAACATGTCTACCGACAGCAGGCCTGTTGTCACTTCGCGAATTTCGCTGGACTCCCGGTAGCTTTGACCCACCGTGCCAATTGGCTGAACGCTACCCGGGAAGTTGTTTTCCTGCAGGGTGTCGGTGGAACCGATGGTGAAAGCCACCAGCAGGTCGGCGTCCAGTTTCGACTTCACCTCGCGTAAACCCTTGCTCGACAGCTGTGCTGCAGTTTCCTTCATCAGGCTCGGCTGCAACCTGGGGTCAACGACGCCGTTTGTTGCGACCACCAGAGGATTGGCTGACTCCCAGGCAAAGGTCCGATAAGTATCAAAGCGAGTACCACTATCGTAGTCAGCAAATACTTTGGTGCTGCCTTCGCGAACCGCACAGGCGGTACTCAGACAGGCCAGCGCGATCACTGCGAGCAGTTTCAGATTGGCGATGTTCATTGCCTCAGTCGTTCAGCGATGGAAGTTCAGTAATGTTGTTGAGGGCATCAGCCAGCTGTCTGGCCCAGTGACTGGCCAGCCTGCGGACCTCGGCGGTATTGGTTACCCGATTTGCCCGCTGAGTGACACCGGGGGTGTCCGCGGAACGGGTATCAACGCCGCGTACCAGCACGCTCGAGGTTTCCGAATCGATCAGCTCAATCACAAACGTTGCCTGGCCAACCGAATCCAGATAAGTGTCTGAGCGGCCGGGTCGCTCGGGTGGGACCCGTGAGACAATATCAATGATCGCACCACGGACCCTGAGAACGCCCGGTCCCGGTGACTCGACCCGCTGCATCCGGGTCACTCCGTCTAGAGCCTTGTTGAACTGCTCAGTGACGATCTCGCGCACTCTCTGCTGCTGCGCCTGGGTCAGCGGAAACTCAGTCGCCGAGCTGCGCGTAGTAGAGCCGGTGGAACGCACCGGGCGAAACTGCAGGCCGGCACTCTCAGTCATGAATTTGGTGTATTCGCGCAGGTCCAGATCTTCCCGTGCCCAGACCTGGCGCATAACGGTTCCGGTCAACGGCGTCAGGCCGTCGAAACTGGGTTCGCCGGTGGGGTCGATTTTTGGATTGCTGGTGGTACAGGCGCCAAGCAGTAGCATGCTGGTTACCAATAGCACACGGTTCATGGTTGTCATGGTTGTCATGGTGGCAGTCCCCCTCATTGTTTTTGTGCACGAATCTGAGTATCGGTAGATCCGTCGCGGATTCTAACGAATTGCACGGCCCGATGTCGCTGCTACCGGGTGTGTGATAAGGGGCAGAAATAGTTCCGGATGTCGGAACCAGGATGATCAGATTGGCTAGTCTTTATCGACCAGGCTGGAACTGGCGTAGTCGGTGTTGTTCTGTTTGGTGGTCAGTCTGGCTTGTTCCGGACCTATGGCATCAAAGTAGTTCATTTCCTCAACATAGCGCTGCAGCTCGACCTGTGCCGCCTCTTTGCTGGGATATGGTCCATGATCAGCTTCCCGGGTCTGGAAAAACCACTTACCGTTTATGCAGTACAACCGATTTCCGGAACGGAAATGGGTGGACTCTTGGGGATCTCTTTTTCGCATGGAAGAATTATCGGCAGCCTGGCAGCTGGTATCTGAGACTGTGATCACAGCATGAGCGAAGCTCAGATATAGTGAACTATCCTGATATTGTGACCTGATGTCGTGAGACGCCGTGTGGTTTCGAACCTGGATGAATAGCATCGATAAGTGGGCTCTATGAATGGAATCAATGACTAGCCGGTATGTATAAAAGAGAACTCCGCCTGGCCGTGGTCATCTACGGTGGTGCATCGCTGGCGGTGTACATGCACGGCGTCAGCAAAGAACTGCTTAAACTGGTGCGGGCCTCAAAAGTGCTGCATGAAATGGGCGCGCGGACCACCGGGCGCTATGAAGATGGGCCCGATCCGCGCACGGCGGGCACCGAGCGGGTCTACTTTGAGCTGTTGAAGCGGATCAACCAGCACGGCCACTTCCGGGTGGTATTGGATGTAATCTCGGGTGCGTCGGCGGGCGCAATCAACGGCGTGATGCTCGGCAAAGCGCTGGTCGATGATGCTGATCTTGATGCCCAGACACCGCTGTGGCTCAGAGATGCCGATGTCGAAGGGCTGCTGCACGAGGACCGGTCTCCCTGGCAGAAGTGGTATCTGCGGCCGTTGTTGAGAGCCTTGTCATTCTGGTTGCCCAGCGAGCTCGGCTCTGTCGAGGAAACCCGCAGTAAACTTGCGCAGCTGGTGCGGTCTTCCTGGTTCGAGCCGCCATTCTCGGGTGAGCGGATTTGCGGACATTTCTTCGATGCACTTGAGCAGATGGCGGCAACCCGTCGTTTGGGGTCGACCCTGCTGCCAGAGGGTCAGCGTCTCGACGTATTCGCCAGTGTGACTGATCTCAAAGGATATCCGAGCTCATTACGCTTGAGCGAAACTCTGGTACCCAAAGAGCGGGAACACGCTGCGTACTGCAGGCTATCCCACCAGGCCCGAGTAGGTGGTTCGCAGCACAGTGACTTCGGCGATGACAACCTGGCTGCGCTGGTGTGGGCGGCGCGGGCAAGTTCCTGTTATGCAGGTGCTTTTCCGCCCTTCCATCACGGCGAAATGCAGCGGGTGCTGGCGCGACGTCAGCACGCCTGGCCCGGAGAACAGCGTTTCCTCGACCACAGCCTGTTCGTCAACGGCGGTGAGCGCGCCCGAGCCCATTTCGATCCGGCTTCCCGCTATTTTGTCGATGGCGGTATCGTCAACAACAAACCGTTTGGTGCAGCTTTCGAAGCGTTGGGTCAGCGCAGTGCTGACCGCCACGTTGAACGCTGTATTGTCTATATCGAACCGGACCCGACAGACGAGTTGAGAATTGAAGCAACTCAGGCTCAGAGCTATCTGGCCACCATCCGAGCCGCGGTTTCGACCATCCCGCGCAATCAACCAATCCTGGATGAACTCGAGGCGTTTGTTGCACAGGATCAACGCGTGCGCACCAATCGTCGTCTTGTTGACGCTCACCGCGAGCGAATTGAAACCCTGGTCGATCGACTGCAGAGCCAGCACTCCCGACAGCCGTTGAGCCCGGCGCTGATCGCATACTTAAGACTTGGCGTTGCTGAACGTGCGGTTGAAGAAATGGGGCTGGCCTATCGCGCCTATGTTCAGCGCCGGGTCTGGCGGTTAACGGATGCGCTGGTTGGCGAATGGTCATTGCTGGCCGCGGAGCCTCATAAACAGGAAACCCGTGACGATATGCAGGCCTCGATCGAAAGCTGGTGGCATGCAGACAGTGAGGTTACCCGACGCAATCTGCAGGATGTATTTCTCGATCGTTTTGATGTGACCTTCCGCATCCGTCGCCTGCAGTTTGTCATTCGACGCCTGAATCAACATGACGAAATTGAGACGTTGACTGACCCGGAGCATGCAGCGCTGGTGGAATTCAAAAGCGTAGCCTATGGATTTTTAGAGAAGCTGTTCCTGCTGCGCTCGGCGCTCAGCAAACCTGAAGATGCAACGACGCTGTTTGATGGTGCGCTGATGGATCGGTTGGCGCGGGCCGCGGTGCAGATACCTCTGTCGCGGCAGCAGTCGTCGGATCTGCTGCGGGCGCTGGCTGCGTCCCTGGCCCTCAACCAGCTGGACGCGGATGTTGATGCGGCTTTTTACGATTTCTGCAGTCGGGTTGAAAGCGTTGACCATCGCCAGGTGTTTCTTTCTGACTACGTGGGTTTTTCTATCTATGACGTGCTGCTGTTTTCGCCGAGTACCGAAATCGATGGGCCAGACCCTCTGACACCCATTCGCATAGAACGGATAAGCCCGACAGACGCGCCAACTCTGGCCACGGAGTTTGATGGCCTTCGGTGTCGGGATCTGATGGGATTTCTTGGCTTCTTCAATCGTGAGTACCGTGAACATGACTACCTCTGGGGTCGGCTGCATGGCGCCGAGCGGATGGTTGATCTGCTGGCAAAGGTCGCGGGGGTGCCAATTCCAGATCTGGATCAGCTGCGCTTGGAGTTATTCGAGCAGATAGTCAATGAAGAACGCCGTCGTCTTTATCGTTGTCGGGATGTGCTCGACCGGCTGAGCCGATTACTTGCCGAGCTTCGTGCTGCCTGAACCGTTCCGGTTTTAGGGAGCTGATGTGTCCGGGTCTTCGCGGTGAGCGGGTTCGTAGCATTCGAGCCGGCCAGTACGCAGACGACTTTGCCGATCAGCTGACTGATTGGCATGCTGGCGTCCGGGTCATCGTCCCAACGGTGTTGTTAATATGCGAGTCCACGGCAACACCAGGTAGAAATCTTGCAGACTTTTGTTACCCATCTCGAATGTTCCCTCACCGGCGAACGCTACCCGGCTGATCGAGTGCATGGTCTGTCAGCGTCGGGGAAGCCGCTGCTGGTTCGTTACGATCTTGATGCGATGGCCGAAGTCCTGGAGCGTGAAGAGGTCAGTCGCCGAGAGGGCGGTTTCTGGCGCTATCGGGAATTTCTGCCGGTTCGCTTTGATGCCAACGTGGTCGCTCTGGGTGAAGTCACCACACCGCTGATACGACTGCCATCATTTGAAGAGAACGATGAACTGTGGGTAAAAGACGAAGGTCGGCTGCCAACCGGTTCGTTTAAAGCCCGGGGCCTCGCGCTGGCCGTGGCGATGGCCAGGGAACTGGGACTTAAGCATCTGGCCATGCCTACCAACGGCAACGCGGGTGCGGCGCTGGCAGCGTATGCCGCGAAGGCAGGCTTGCGGGCGACAGTCCTGTGTCCGGCGGATACGCCTGAAATCAACATTCGCGAAACTTCAGAACTGGGTGCGCGGGTGTTCCGGGTTAATGGCTTGATCAACGACTGTGGCCGCATTGTTGGAGAACGCGCGCAGGACCAAGGCTGGTTTGATCTTTCCACGCTCAAGGAGCCTTATCGGATCGAAGGGAAAAAGACGATGGGCCTGGAACTGGCGCAACAGTTCGACTGGCAGTTACCGGATGCGATCTTCTATCCAACCGGCGGCGGTACCGGCTTGATCGGTATGTGGAAAGCGTTTGCTGAACTTGAAGCGCTGGGCTGGATTGATAGCCGGCGACCGAAAATGTTTGCCGTTCAGGCTGAAGGTTGCGCACCTATTGTCCGAGCCTTTGCAGCGGGTAAAGAATTCGCCGAACCCTGGCAGGATGCGCAGACCATGGCCGCCGGCATTCGCGTGCCCGCAGCGGTGGGTGATTTTCTGATCCTTCGCGCCGTCCGTGAATCTGGTGGTGCGGCGCTCGCGGTCAGTGATGAAGACATCATCGCTGCACGCAGTCAGGTGGCGTCCGTTGAAGGTACGCTGCTGTGTCCGGAAGGTGCCGCCACGTTCGTGGCCTGGCGGCAGGCTAAAGCCGCAGGGCTGCTCGACGAAGGCTCACGCTCGCTGCTGTTCAACTGCGCAACCGGACTCAAATATCCGCTGACAGACCACAGCACGATGCTTGACTGAGTCAGTACCGCTGCATGTGCCCGGCTACCCGGGCGATGCGATCGAATACGTCTTCGAGTACTGACACCGGGTGGGTCAGACTGACCCGGACATAACTGGCGGCACTTTCACCGAAGCCGCGACCAGGAACAACAGAAATGCCCGCCTCGTCCAGCAGCCGCCGGGCAAAGTCAGCGCCATCGTTGGCAATGCGGCTGCTGTCTACCATCACAAACATGCCGCCACGGGGTTTGAAGTAGTCGAGTCCGGCAATTGCATCGAGACGCTGCGCGGCATAGTCGCGACGACGCTGATATTCCACACGCATCTTTTCCACATCCGGACCATCGTTGGCCAGCGCGTAGGCAGCACCGTCCTGAATGAACTGGCTGGTGCCGAACAGGGTGGCGCCGGATACCCGGATCAGCTGGGTTATCAGCTGCTCGGGCGCCACCGCCCAACCCAGGCGCCAGCCGCTCATCGCGTGTGACTTGGACAGCCCATCAATCACAATCACGTTGCTCAGATCATCCGTTGAGCGCAACAGCGAAATGTGTGGCGTCTCAAAGGTAATCAGCGAGTAAACTTCATCACACACCAGCCACAGATCGCGTTCCCGGCAGCCTCGGGCGAGTGCTGCCAGAGATTCGCAAGGGATCAGATTGCCGCATGGGTTACCGGGTGTATTCACCAGAACAGCGCGGGTTGTATCGGTCACCGCAGCAAATACTGCGGCAACGTCCAGTTCGAAATCCGGCAGTGACAGCGGCACAGTGACATCGTGAATGCCCAGCGCATCGAACAGCCCTCGATAGCCCGCGTACAACGGCTCCGGCACGACAACTTCATCGCCTGGATTGGCGATGGAGGCAAACACCGAATACAGCGTCGCGGTCGCTCCGGGAAACACCACGAACTGTTCTGCTGAAAAAGATTTCCCGGTGAGGTCACTTTCCAGTCGGGCGATGGTTTCGCGCAGTTGGGGTTCACCCTCCGGTGGCGAATAGTGGGTGCGGCCACGGTTGATCTGCTCGACTGTGTATTGCGAGATGTATTCAGGAGTCGAGAAGTCCGGATCACCAACGCTGAGCAGAATGATGTCATCGCCTGCCCGCTGCCGAGCGACTGCTTCGTCGTGAATTCCCCAGACGTCAGAACCCGGCTGGGACAACCTCCGAGTCATGTCACTGTAGAACAGGCTCACTGGTACCAGCCGCCGCTGGGAGTGCTGAGAAAGTCCTCTTCGACAATCTCGATCAGTGTTGGTGCAGACGCACTCAGAGCCGTTTGCAAACCTGTTAAAAGTTCCGGCAGGCTTTGTGGACGCAAATAATGGCAATGATGGGCGGCGGCTGCCTGTTGGAAATCGGGCGTCAGGATCTGCGTTGATTCCACCGGTACCCCTTGTGCCAGCATGCTGTTTTCGATTTCTGCGTAACCCCGGTTGTTCCAGACGATGACCGGTACCGCCAGACCAGCTTCTGCACCGGTGGTCAGTTCCGGCAGGGTGAACTGAATGCCGCCATCGCCGATCAGCGCAACCACCGGTCCGCATCCGGCGGCAGCGGCACCAAATGCTGCAGGCAATGCATAGCCGAGGGTGCCGAAGCCGGACACCGAATGAAAATAGCGGCCGGGGTGGGTGCATTCGTACTGCCATGCCGCGTAGTAAGTGGGTCGGGTAGAGTCGCCTACCAGAATCAGATCGTCTGCGGCGCTGTGCAGAGTGTCGAAAAACGCAGCAACTTCCGGGTGGTAGTGGGTTTCGTTAAGAACTGCCTGACGAAGCTGTTCAGCGCGTTCTGCGCCGTTGCGATGCTTTTCGGCTGCCGCAGAAGCTGCCAGGGAGGCACTGAGCGCAGCGCAACCAAGTCGAGCATCTGTGGTGATAGCGAGTTCCGGTGTTGACGGGATCAGCAGTTGGGCTGGATCCATGTCCATGCGGATCCAGCGGCTGGTATCCGGTAAGCCGTCGGCCATCAACAGATCGTAATCAGTTTCCGCAAGCTCGGTGCCAATTGCGATGACTCTGTCGGCTTCAGCCAGCGCCCGATTCAGGCAGGGTAGTGACGGGCTGCCACCAACGGCCAGCGGGTGCCCCCAAGCGCACACACCTTTGCCGTTTACGGTATTCAATACCGGTGCGTCGAGAACTTCAGCCAGCCGGGTGACCGCATCCCCCGCATCGCGGGCACCGCCGCCCACGACAATCAGGGGGCGCTCGGCCTGCAGCAGCAGCTGAGTAGCCAAGGTGATTGCTGCAGGGTCAGGTCCGGGAGGGAAACACTGGCCGGTCAGTGTGATCGGACCTGTGACCGGGGCATCCATAAGATCCAGCGGAATCTCAATATGCACCGGGCCCGGTCGGCTCGAGGCAAACAGCGCAAATGCTCGCGCCAGCAGCTCAGGCAGATTCTCCGGATCGAGCAGGGTATGCGCCTGGCGGCAGAACGACGCGGCGGTGGCATGCTGATCGGGCAGCTCGTGCAGGGTACCCCGCGCCATGCCGAGATCGCTGGTTCGGGCAACCCCGGTGATGACAAGCATTGGCACGGAGTCAGCATAGGCTTGAGCAATCGCTGTCGCCGCATTCAGCAGACCTGGACCGCTGATCAGAACGCAAACGCCCGGCTTGGCGGTAGAGCGCGCATAGCCGTCCGCCATGAATGCAGCACCCTGCTCGTGGCGGCAGGTGATGTGGTTGATGCCTGAGTCGGCAAAGTCCCGGTACAGGGCAACTGTGTGGTTACCGGGAATGCCGAACACCTGGTCAACGCCCTCACGGGCCAGTAGATCCAGCAGCAGCGCTCCGCAGCCGTATTCTTTCGCTGCGCTAACTTGCGTCATTGCCTACTCCAAAGTGAATTGTTCGAGCAGATCGATCATCAGTAGCGTGCCTTTTTCCATGTTGGCCACCGACACTCTCTCGTTGTTGCCATGGACGCCGCGGCGGTCTTCGGGCGGCACGACAAAGGGCCCAAAGCCGAAACTGGCAATGCCCAGATCCCGGAAGAAATGGCTGTCGGTGAAGCCAGTGGTCACACCGGGTACCACCCACGATCCCGGGTAGTGCTCGGCGTAGACCTTTTCGATCAGCCGATACAGTGGATTGTCCGAGGAGGTCACCGCTGGTGTGAAGCCCATGATTTTTTCAATATCGACGTTCGGATCGTTAATGATCAGCGCCAGTTCTTCGATGAACTGGTCAGGATCCTGATCGGGCAGCAGTCGGCAATCGAGTTCAAGAATGGCTTCTGTGGGAACCACGTTGATTTTACTGCTGCCCTGCAGGGTGGTCAGTGAGCAGGTATTGCGCAGCAGCGCGTGATGTCCGGGGTTGACTAGCTGCAGATAATTCATGAACTCGGCGTCGTTTACGGCATTGCCGATGTCCGCGTAGCGGGCGGTCAATTCAGCGCGCTGATAAGGCGCTACACCTTCGAACATGGCCTGGACTGCGGGAATGACCCGGGCTGGAAATTCGGTGCGGGCAAGACGGTCGCCAGCACGCAGGATGCGTGTTACGGATGTTTCCATCTGGGGTGCAGAGCCATGGCCTGGATTGCCGTGCGCAATCAGGCGCAACCACAATGGCACTTTCTGAGTTACCTCAACACTGAATACGGTGTCGTCGCCGAGCGTGGTGCCGCCGCCGCCTTCGTTGAGCAGAAAGCCAACGTTGTCGAAGATATCCGGGCGGTTTTCCACCAGCCAGCCGGCACCGAAAGCACCGCCAGCCTCTTCATCCGCGGTGGCGACAAAAACAATGTCCCGATCGGGTTTGCGACCGCTGGCGTGGATAGCCAGAAAAGCCTGCAGCTGGACGATACCTAAGCCTTTCATGTCCAGCGCGCCGCGGCCGTAAACATGACCGTCTTTTATTGCGCCACCATACGGATTAGCAGCCCAGTAGCGCATGTCCGCGGGCACCACATCCATGTGATTGAGCAGTACCAGGGCTGGTTTGTTGCCACCTTCGATACGAGCCCAGATATTACCGCGACCGGGCGCGGACTCCGCGGTCTCATAGTCGATGCCTTCAGCGTCGAAAATTGCCGCGATGAACTCCGCTCCCCGGGTTTCATTGCCTGGCGGATTGGTGGTGTTCACCTGGATGTAGTCGGATAAGCGTTGCGCGGCTTGTTGGGCATATTCAGATGCGCGCAGCTGGCTGCTGATCAGCAGGAATACAAAGGCGAAAGCGACGGTCAGGCTACGGTGGTACATGAAATCCCCCTGTTGTTTGCCTGGCATTCTAGCTGACCGGGCGTTATCAGATAGTAGCTTGTTGCAGATCGCTCATGGTGATCAGTGCCCGCAGCTCCACCCCGACCTCGGCAAGTGCTTCCCGGCCGCCGGTTTCCCGGTCAATTACACAGATCGCGACCGCGGGGTAAACACCGTCGGAGCGTAGCTTGGCCAGTGCGTCGAGAATTGCCCCACCGCTGGAAACCACATCCTCAATCAGCGTCACCCCGGTTTCCGGAAGATCAACGCCTTCGGCATAGCGACAGGTACCGTAGGCTTTGGCCTCTTTGCGGATAAAGGCGCAGGGCAATCGGGTCAGCTGAGACAGCAGCGTGACCAGTGGAATTCCGCCCATTTCCAGGCCCGCGAGTACCCGGCTCTCGGCAGGCAGCAGCGGCACCATCGCGGTGCAGATATCGTGCAGCAGCTCAGGTTGTGCTTCGAAGCGGTATTTGTCGAAATAGGTCTCGGCGATTGTGCCGGAGCGCAGTTCGAATCTACCCTGCAGCTGGGCGATGGCTTTGATGCGGGTTGTCAGTTTTTCAGTCATGAAGCTCCCGGTATTGTGATGCGGGTCTGCGGGCAAAAAAAAGCGGGGCAACATGCCCCGCTTTCTTAGTGTTGATTAAGCAATCCGCTAGAGCAGATGGCCAAATCGGTAAGTGACATCTACTCCATAGAAGCGTGGGTAGAGATAGGTTGCGGTCTGTTGATAGTCCTGGAAACCTGTGGAGGTACCAATTCCACGTGCAGAACCTTCGTCAGTCACATTGTCGACGAAAGCACGAATATTCCAGCGATCCTGGTTGTCGCGCCACGTGGCGGAGACATCGAGACGGCCGCGGCCGCGTACCCGATCCAGATCACGCTTCACACCAGTGTCATAGAAATCACCGGTGTAGGAGTACGCACTGTTCAGGTTAATGATACCGGTCGGCAGCGTGAAGTCGTAGCCGGTCCAGATCGTGAA
>CAKZWF010000094.1 GCA_937921865.1 uncultured Pseudomonadales bacterium
CCCCAGCATCATCATCTGGTCTCTGGGCAATGAGTCGGGCTATGGCGCTGCCCACGATGCCATGTATCGCTGGACTCGGAGTGTTGACCCATGTCGTCCGGTGCAGTACGAGGGTGGGGGCTCCGCCACCGCGGCCACCGACATCATCTGCCCGATGTACGCGCGCACCCATGAAAACCTCCCACAACGTTTCACAGACCACCCGAAGTTCTCGCTGGTGAACTGGCTGAAACAGGAGCACGAACACCGACCGGTTATCCTCTGCGAATACGCTCACGCGATGGGCAACTCTCTGGGCAACATTAACGACTACTGGGCGGTGTTTCGCGAACATCCGCGCCTGCAGGGTGGCTTCATCTGGGATTGGGTGGATCAGGGCCTGACCAGAACTGCCGATTCAGGCGAATCCTACTGGGCATATGGTGGCGATTTCGGAGATCAGATCAACGATCGTCAGTTCTGCATCAATGGACTGAATTTCCCCGATCTGACACCTCATCCGAGCCTGCTGGAAGCCAAACGGGTGCAGCAGCCGTTTACTTTCTCCTGTCGCAGCGACGATCAGATCAGCGTGGCAATCACCAGCGAAATGCTGTTCAGAGCTACTGACAACGAACAGCTGCACTGGCAACTTGCGAACAATCAGGGTCGTCTGGCTGGTGGGGAGGTGCCGCTCAAGATCGGCCCGCAAACAACGCAAATCCTGAAACTGACCGACGCCCCGCCAGCAGCAACAGATGAATCACCCATCTGGCTGAATTTGTCGATCACCACGTTGCAGGCGACAGCCTGGGCGGAAGCAGGCCACGAAATCGCGCGAGCTCAGTTGCTCATTCGCGAAGAAGGTCTGTTGGCGCAGCGGATGCAACCGGCTGATCAATCCGGACAGGATCCTGATGCGGAGCCTACCTGGCAGATTACCGAGCACGATACCGTCTGGAGTCTGTATTCGGCAGACAGTGAATGGCTCCTGGACAAAACCAGCGGCCTGATCGTCAGCTGGACAAAAACAGGGGATCAACTTCTCCACACCCCGATCGTGAGTAATTTCTATCGGGCCCCGATCGACAACGATATTGGTGTTTCGCAGGCGGACCGACCGGATCCGAACTCCTGGTTCGAACGCTGGAAGACAGCTGGTATTCCCGACCTGCAGCAGCAATGTCGGGAGATGTCGGTCGACCGCAACCGCGGCGAGGTTATCTGTCGTTTTGATCATCTGGCCGATGGCCGGGTGATGATTCGCAGCATCTGGCGTTATCGTCTCTCAGACGGCGGTAAGCTGAGCGTGACAATCACTGCTGAGCTGGAGGCAGATCTTCCACCGCTGCCGCGCGTGGGGGTCGCGTTCCAACTGCACAACCCTGTTGAGGCCTGTGATTGGCTCGGGCGCGGACCGCACGAGAACTATCCCGATCGCAAAACCAGCGCCGATATCGGCCGCTGGCAGTTGCCGATAGCTGAAATGCACACCAACTATATTTTCCCCAGCGAAAACGGTCTGCGCTGCGACACCCGCGAACTGACGCTTGGCAAGCTGACCGTGACCGGCCATTTCCATTTCAGCGTCAGCCCCTATGGTCGCCATCAGCTCGCCGCAGCGCGCCATACCCATGAGCTCAAGCCCCAGGACAATCTGTATGTCTACCTGGATGGCTATCACATGGGCATAGGTGGCGATGATTCCTGGAGCCCGAGCGTGAAAGATCGCTACCTGCTGACCGACACATCATTCAGTTGGGCATTCACCCTGGGCTGAACTCTGAAACCTGGCTCCAACCCTTGCGCAGACAACCCATCGGCGTGATAGCCTCAGATCTGGGAGCAGAGTAAGGGGGCAACATGCCAGCAGAAATCATTGGTTGGATAGCGCCACAGGTCACCTCCGAGATCGTGCGGCCGCAGGGTCCGGTTTTTGATCTCGATGTGATCACACAGACCGCACAGATACACGAACAGGGTGATTTCGACCGCGTTCTGATCGGCTACTTCTCCGATGCACCCGATGGTTTTCTGATCGGCGCGCACGCTGCATCGGTCACGGACAAGCTGGGTTTTCTGCTCGCCCACCGACCCGGATTCATGGCGCCGACGCTTGCCGCCCGCAAACTGGCGACCCTCGATCAGGTGACGCGCGGCAGAACGGCCGTGCATATGATCAGCGGCGGCAACGACGCCGACCAGGCCAAAGACGGTGACTTTGTCGATCATGCTGGCCGCTATCGACGAACCTCCGAGTACATCGAAATTCTCAAGGCTTGCTGGACCGAAACCGCGCCGTTTGATCATGATGGCGAGTTCTACAGGTTCGAGCGCGCCCATGCAGCCATCCGCTGTGTGCAGCAGCCGAGAATTCCCGTGTACGGGGGTGGAGGTTCTGATGCGGCGATCGCCGCCCTGGCACCGCACTGCGATGTCTTCATGCTCTGGGGGGAGCCGCTCGCAGAGTCCGTCGCTTTCATGAAGCGCGTTAGCGATGCGGCCGGGGCTAACCCGATTACCTTCAGCGTTTCCACTCGACCCATTCTCGGCAGAACCGAAGGTGAAGCCTGGGACCGAGCCCACCAGATTCTCGATCAGATACGAGCACAGCGCGGCAACCGGAGCGCCAACGTTCCCCAGAATGTCGCTTCCCAGCGCCTGCTTCAGGCTGCGGCGGACCAGGAAGTCCACGATACCTGCCTCTATACAGCGCTGGCGCAAGCAAGCGGCGCGCCCGGAAACTCGACGGCACTTGTCGGTACTCCGGACACCGTTGCCCGGGCGATGCTCGAGTACTACAAGCTTGGCGCTACTCGCCTGCTCATTCGGGGCTACGACCCACTACCGGATGCTGTTGAATATGGCCAGGAACTGATCCCGAAGCTCCGCGAGCTCATTGCGCAAGAAGATCAAAAGGCAGCCGGAAACACAGGTTAATCAACACCACACAGTGGAGAGCACAAATGCAATTCTGGACCCTGACCAACAGTTCCCCGACTCGAGCCGCAAACGCCGCCAGACGCGCCGAAGCTGCCGGCTGGGATGGCATCATGGTTGTTGACTCGCAGAACCTCTCCGGAGACTCATACGTTGCGCTGACCGCGATGGCTCTGGCCACGTCGCATATCGGTATTGGCACTGGTGTAACCAATCCGGTGACAAGACATCCCGCCGTCACCGCCAGCGCCATTGCCGCAGTGCAGAGACTCAGCGATGGCAGAGCCTGTCTGGGCATCGGTCGAGGTGATTCTGCGTTGGCGCATCTCGGCAAGGCGCCTGCCACGGTGAAAGCCCTCGACGGTTATCTGACCGCGGTGCAGGCCTACTTGAACGGAGAAGGCGTTGCGTTCGAAGCACTCGACTTCGCGGGCTCGCTGGCACCGGATGTGAAAACTCTGGGGCTGGCAGATACTCCGGAAACCAGCCAGCTGAAGTGGCTCAGTGCTCGAGACGTCAAAGTACCGGTAGAGGTGGCCAGCACCGGTCCGAGAGTCATCGAAACGGCAGCCAGGCTCGGCGATCGGGTGATGTTTGCGCTGGGCGCTGACCTGGAGCGATTGAAGTGGGGGGTCGAACTGGCGCTTGAGACCGCACAGCGCGAAAAGCGCACTGTGCAGCTTGGCGCTTATCTCAACATCGTCTGTCACGACGACATCGAGGTCGCCCGACAGCTGGTTCAGGGTGGGCTGTCCACCTTTGCCCGATTTTCGGTGATGCACGGAGACGTGAAAGGCTCGATCACGCCAGAGCAGAAACAGGTGCTGGAAAACCTGCACTCGAAGTACAACATGAAGCAACACACTCGCACCGATTCCAGTCAGGCGCAGCTGATGCCGCCTGAATTCATCGATCAGTACGCTATTGTCGGTCCAGCCGATCAGTGCATCGAACGGATCAAAGCCGTTGGCGCACTGGGCATTACCAAAATGGCAGTGATTGGCCCTTCCGCAGGTGCTGATCGGGATCAGTCTATACAGGCAGAGACCAATCTCGCTGAGAAAGTACTCAGTCAGTTTTAGTGATCCCGCTTGAACGCCTCCGCGAACGCGTTCGCCATTGCCCCAGCCGGAGCTTTGTCGACAGATTTTTTCGAGCCCGAGCGCTGCTGACGGGCGCGCTGCCCATCGTCCTTCGACTTGCGGGGTCGATCGCCCGATGAATCCGATGAGCTCTTCGCGGCTGGCTCATCCATTCGCATCGACAACCCGATGCGTTTTCGCTGCACGTCCACCTCGAGCACTTTGACGCGCACCACGTCTCCTGTTTTGACAATCTGGTGAGGATCTTTCACAAAGCGGTCAGCAAGCATCGAGATGTGCACCAGGCCGTCCTGATGCACCCCCACATCCACAAACGCACCGAAATTGGTGACGTTGGTGACAACCCCTTCCAGCGCCATGCCGGGCTCCAGATCTTTCAGTTCATTCACGCCGTCTTTGAACGTGGCCGTTTTAAATTCAGGCCGCGGATCGCGACCGGGTTTTTCAAGTTCGCGCAAGATGTCCTGCACGGTGAGCAGACCAAACCGATCATCAACGTAACGTTCGGCGTTAGCAGCTTTCAGCGCAGCTGCATCATGCATCACCTGGACAATGGACAGCTTCAGATCTGCCAGAATGCGTTCAACCACGGGATACGCCTCCGGATGTACGGCTGACGCATCCAGCGGGTTTTCCCCGCCGGCAATGCGCAGGAAACCGGCGGCCTGCTCGAACGCCTTTGGCCCCAGACGGGGCACATTCAATAGTGCTTTCCGGCTTGGGAAAGGACCCTGAGCGTCACGCAGGGCCACCACATTTTCAGCGAGGCTGGGTGACAGTCCGGCGATCCTGGAAAGCAGCGGAGCCGACGCGGTGTTCACATCCACACCAACGCTGTTAACGCAATCTTCCACTACCGCATCCAGGGTTCTGGCAAGTTTCAGCTGACTGACGTCGTGCTGATACTGGCCAACACCGATGGACTTCGGGTCAATCTTGACCAGCTCAGCCAACGGATCCTGCAGACGCCTGGCGATGGAAACCGCTCCGCGCAGACTCACATCCAGCTGGGGAAATTCTTTGGCCGCAAACTCTGATGCCGAATACACGGATGCGCCAGCTTCCGAAACCATCACACAGTTCAGACCCGTGGTTGTCTGCGCCGCGACCAGCTTTCCGACCAGCGCCTCGGTTTCACGCGAAGCGGTGCCGTTACCAACAGCAACGAGATCCACCTGGTGTTTCGCGGAGAGCGATTCCAGCACAGACAGAGATCCGGCAACATCGTTTCTAGGCTGAAATGGATAGATTGTCGCGGTATCCAGCAACTTACCGTTGCCATCCACGACCGCTACTTTCACACCGGTACGGATACCGGGATCCAGCCCCATGGTGACCCGCTGCCCGGCAGGGGCGGCCAGCAACAGATCCTGCAGGTTCCGGGCAAAAACCCGAATCGCTTCCTCTTCGGCGGTGGATCTCAGTTCCGACATCAACGTGGTTTCGATAGACAGGGACAATTTGGCCCGCCAGGTCATCCGCACGACTTCGGCAATCCAGATATCCGCCGGCCGTTGTTGATCATCCAGAGAAAAATGAGCCGCAATCTGATTCTCACAGGGGCCATGTTCACTGCTCCAACCGGTCTGCTCAAGTTCATGGGGCAATTTCAGCGACAACCGCAGCACGTCAGCCGCCCGACCGCGAAACAGCGCCAGCGCCCGGTGCGGCGGAATCTTGGCGAGCGCTTCGCGGTATTCGAAGTAGTCGCGAAACTTGCCACCTTCAGACTCTTTGCCGGCAACCAGCGTCGAGGTCAGGATGCCGTGATCCCACAGATAGCCACGCAGCGCAGCGAGCAGTTCAGCATCTTCACTGAATCGGTCCATCAGGACCATGCGCGCGCCAGCCAGCGCGCTCTGGGCATCTGGCACACCCGGGTTGTTTCCTGCTTCAGTATTGAAGGGCGCGCGCAGATAGCCGGCAGCCGTCGTTTCCGGATCAAGCTGCGGATCTGCCAGCAGTGCGTCCGCCAACGCTTCCAGACCCGCTTCCCGGGCCATCTCGGCTTTGGTGCGGCGTTTCACCTTGTAGGGCAGATAGAGGTCTTCAAGTCGCTGTTTAGTTTCAGCCGACTCGATACTGCTGGTCAGCGCAGGAGTGAGTTTGCCCTGCTCTGCAATGGACGTAAGGACGCTCGCGCGACGCTCCTCGAGCTCACGCATATAACCCAGTCGCTCTTCAAGCAGGCGCAGTTGGGTGTCATCCAGGCCGCCCGTGGCTTCTTTACGATACCGGGCAATGAAAGGAACTGTTGCGCCTTCGTCGAGCAGGGCTATGGCTGCGCTGACCTGATTGGCCCGGGCAGACAGTTCTTTGGCTATACGTTCGGGTATGGCAGGCAGCATTGTGGAAACAGCGCTCCAGGCGGTGGTGAATGGCGCGCACTATAGCGATTGCCATGAGCCGAAGCGATCATCCTGAGAGATCAGATCTTAGCAGAAATCTCGCTCGCCCAACGGCCAGTTAAAATCTGACCTAGTGAGTGACCCGATCACCCCAGATTGCTTCGAGCCGACGATCCCGACCACACCCCCAGCGATAGCTTTTATAGCGAATGGGACTCTTCTTGTAGAAATCCTGGTGGTAACTCTCGTTGCCTTTTATCGGGTAGAACTTGGTAACCGGCAGAATTGGCATCACCACGCTCTGATCGGGGAACTCCTCAATCACCTGCTGTTTTGACGCTTCCGCGAGGCGACGCTCTTCTGGTGTGGCAACAAAGATCGCCGCGAGGTAGCTCGGACCCTTGTCGCAGAACTGCCCCGACGCATCGAACGGATCAACGTTCACCCAGAAGTGGTCCAGGATGCCCTGGTAATCAACGGTGGCAGGGTCATAGGTGATCTCGACTGCCTCATAGTGGCCGCGGTGATCACCATTGTAGGTAGGGTTCGGTGCCGTTCCTCCGGTGAATCCGGAGATGACGTCGGTCACACCAGGCAGCGCCTCAAAATCTGATTCCATACACCAGAAGCATCCGCCCGCGAGTATTGCCTTGGCGGCATAGGCGCTTGGCATCGTGAAGCTCGCATAAAGGGCGAACAGACAGGCGAGGAGCGGTTTCAAGGGTATTCCAGCGGTGCGGCCTGATTGGGTCATGCGCTATCGGGTTCCTGAGCTTTGTGATTTCGCTTGTGTCTTCGACACACCGGATCGAACATGGTTCAGCAGTCGCTATTCCTCACCCCGGGTTCGATAGTCGCCAAATTCGCCGTCCCTTTTACTGAGCGCACCGGTCAGCCCAGCGGCCAGTTCTTTGAAATGGGCGCGAGTGGATTGACTGTGAAATGCCAACGCCTGAATTTCTGTGCCTGCTCGAATGGCTGACCGAATACCCATTGCATCCATCTGACGGTGCACTGCCCGTTTGTTGATCTGCTGAATATCTGGCGGCACTTTGGCAATTGTCTGGGCGACTTCTAACACCGCGGCTTCCAGCTGTTCCGCGGGATAGGCTCGATTCGCGAAACCATTCTGCGCCGCCTCAATACCACTGATCGCAGAGCCAGTCAGCATCATCTCCATTGCGTCGCGTAATCCCAGCAGCCAGGGGAAAAACTGATTGTCCGGCGGGCTCATGGATCGGACCACCGGATAACCGATCTGGGCATCTTCGGCGACATAGACAAGATCACACGAGGTCGCCAGTTCTGTACCTCCGGCAAGGCAGTAACCATGCACCTGCGCAATCACCGGTTTGGCAAGGTCCCAGACACGAAAAAAGCCATCGACGACGTGTCGCGCCCAGTTACCGTCTCCACCGGCGGTGTGAAACGGCTGGTCCGCACCATTGTTCGCCTTCAGATCGTACCCGGCGCAGAAGGCTTTGCCCGCGCCGCGAATGATCGTGACTCGAACCTCCGGGTCTCGATCGTTAGCTTCCAGAGTGCCGTAGAGCTCACCGCGCAGAATATTATTCAGGGCGTTTCTACTATTCGGGCGATTCAGAGTGATCCGGGAAACTCCCGGTAACGGGCTATCGACGACAATGAACTGAAGATCGGTCATGTTTACACCTTCTGTGTGGGCTATCTTTGCGGTCGCGGTCTGCAACGACTACCGTGACAGGAATCCAAACAGCATACCCTGGGAGCCAGGATAACGTGAGCAACAACCAGGACGACATGCTGAAACAGCGCGATCGACCACCCAAAATCGGGGTCTTTGTGGATGTCCAGAATATTTACTACACCACCCGCGACACCTTCGGTCGACAGTTCAATTATCGCGAGCTCTGGAAACAGCTAGATGCGCTGGGCGAAATTGCGGTGGCCTACGCCTATGCGATCGATCGAGGCGATGAGCGGCAGCGCAAATTCCAGAGCGCGCTTGAACACATTGGCTTCACGGTAAAGCTGAAACCTTATATCCAGCGCCAGGATGGCTCAGCAAAGGGTGACTGGGACGTTGGTATCACCATCGACGTGCTGGACTGCGCTCCGGATTTGGACACAGTGGTTCTGTTAACCGGAGATGGAGACTTTGATCTGCTCGCAAGAAAATTACGTGACGACCTCGATGTCCCTGTTGAGGTTTTCGGCGTGCGGGCGTTAACGGCACAATCACTGGTCCATGCGGCAACGCGATTCCATCCGATCGAAACAGACCTGCTGCTTTAATAACTTCAGCCAGCACCTCTGACACATTGCGCCAATGACTTCTGCCAGGTTAGTCAGCATTGCTTCGGATCGCTGATTTCCCCCGCTCCAGGTATTCCGCGCAATCGGGTGTCAGAACCCGTGCCTTGGCAGCCTCGTACAACTCCAGATCAGCTTCGTTGAGCACATCCTTCCATCGACCATTGCTCCCCGAAAAGAAAAAGCCTTTGCGCCCGCCTTCGAACGTCAGGGCCATCGGATCCTCGGTATCGTCGGCTTCAATTTCTTTCTTGACGTTGGCAAACGTCGTCGCTTCCACCACTCGGGCAACTTTTGCGTCATCAACTTCAATTCCCGAAAATTCTGCAAGTGTCCGCACCGCCCCGGATAGATCTTCAAGCATGTCGTTGTAGTGCATGAAAAGTACGTTTGGTAGCTGCCGGTAGTTCCAGTAGGTCTGCGTGTGATGGAGATTCGACCAGAACGGATAGCCTTCTGACTCCCACTCGAACCAACCCCGCGTGATCCAGGACTGCCACAGTTCGCGTGGGTCCTCAGGGCAACGGGGACACGGCTCGCCCATGAGCTTTTCCGGATCGTTCATGACCCCGTAAAACGCATCCGTATAGCGGGAGTAATGATTGAAGAAGGACATGAACACGTCCCGCGCATCCCGGCAGACGACCACATAGCGCGCCTGCGGATAGTAAGGCAGGCCATCGAGCGGCAGGTGACTCTTGATGTAGCGCTGGGTGGTAAAACTTTCCAGCCAGCCGGCGAGCTCTGCTCGCCCGATGGGCAGGAAGTAGGCGTCTGGCCAGACACTAACCGCCTGTTTTTCAGGCTTCTGTTCAAGATCGCCGTAGATCAGCTGATAGAAAATGTCCTGTGTCCAGGTGGTACCCGCTTTGTAAGCAGTAGTGATGATGATGTCATCAGGCCGAGGTTTATAGAGGTCCCATCGGGTCGAATCCAGATGGTGGTTCTGATAAACCCGATTCATCACCGGTAGATCCATAACAAAGCTCCTTTGGCTATTTCAGTCAGCCGCATTCAGCCAGCGTCTACTCACGCCCTGCCCAACTGCCGCTGCACTATCTTGAGGTCACTACTGGTAAATTTGAACCGCATCAGCGTCAGCGCAGACAACAGATAGCAGGCTGCGGGAAACCATGAGTACATCAGCAGCATCGACTTCTGAACCAGCTCGGTCTGTGCCTGACCTGGAACATACCCCACATACTCAAGCACCTGAAGCGCAACAAAACCGGTGACGGCCGCGCCAAATTTGGTGGTGAACGCCCAGATCGCGAAGTAGTTTCCTTCTCTTCTTTTACCGGTCTCAACCTCGTCCCAGTCAATCACATCTGCCACCATCGATGGCGGTATCGCCAGGAAATTGCCGAAGGCACTGCCACCAAAAACCAGGATGATCGTGAAGTAGCCGACAGAGCCTGCGTCCAGCCACCAGCAGGAAGCGCTGGTCAGAGTGGACATCACAATTGCCACCCCCCAGGTATTACGCTTGCCAATCCGCTGCGCGGTCCGGTTCCACATCGGCAGGCAGACTATCGCCGAGGTGAAATAGACCAGCAGGTAATAAGACCAGGTGGGCATCCATCCAGGAATGAGTTCCACCCACCAGTCCGGCGTGCCAATGATGTAAACCGAAACGTAGATAATCAGCACCGCCGGCACAGCAGCACCGATGGAACTGAACACAAATGACACCAGCAACATGCGGAAGTGCGGGTTGCGGAATGTGGCCAACCATCCGGCATAGGGGTTCATCGGCGGCCGGCCATGAAACTCAACACGCTCCCGGCTGAGAACCCCGGCGATGATCAGAAACACCGCAACGCCACCACCGAGTATTGCGCCCATAAACGAATAGCCCTGCACACCGCCATAAACATAGATCAGATAGGCCGGCAGAATGGTTGCCGCCAGCAACCCGATCAGGGCGCAGGACTCCCTGACCGCAATCACCTTGACCCGTTCGTTGTAATCATCGGTCAACTCAGCGCCAAGGCTGTAATAAGGAATCGCGCCAACGGTCCAGATGAAATAGGTGAGTATGTACAGCGAGAGCATGTAGAACAGCAGATAACCCTGGTGCTCAGCAGGGTTATCCACAATCGGCGGTGAGAACAGAAAATAGAACGCCAATGCCAGCGGCACAGCAGCGCCAATGAAGTACGGACGCCTTCGACCGAACCGGGTATTGGTTCGATCAGACAGGTATCCCATCACGGGATCTGTCAGCGAATCGAAAAGCCTGGCGAGCAACAGCGACCAGGCAACCAGCCCGGCGGACAGCCCGACAAAATCAGTGTAGAAAAACTGCAGGTTGACCGACACCACCAGACCCAGCAACGCGAAACCGAAATTGCCGGCGCCGTAGCCAAAAACCTGGACATTGGATACGCCAGACGAGCGAGCCGATTGCCCGGGTGAGTCGGAGGTCAGATCAGCCATATGCAGTTCGCGACTCACTGGGGCAAGACTGCAGCCTATCCTACCGGTCGACTCGATGCCTAGCGGGAATAGCCTTTAACGCCGAGCGTGGTAAACCGCATCGATATCATCGAACTTATCTACCCCGATGGCTTCAGCAATGGCCTCGAGCAGACCACTACCGAAATCAGGATGAGTCCAGGACCCTGCGGTCAGACCACCATCAACAACCAGCGCATGACCGTTGATGAACGAGGCTTCATCACTGGCGAGAAAACAGGCCGCGTTGGCAATGTCTTCAGGTTCACCGTTGCGCGGAATTAGCTGGATCTTCTCCAGAATCGGCTTCACCGCCTCCGCATAGTCAACGTTACCGCCCAATGCCAGCTGGCCAGAAAATATCGGAGTGGCGATTCCACCCGGTCAGCATCGCATCCACAGTGCGCTGATAGGGTTCGCCCATATCGGTATCTTCAATATTGCCGGAAACGCCACCAAACCCGGCATTGTTGAACAGACAGTCAACCCGCCCGAATGCCTTGTGGGCGGTCGCCACCATGTTCGCCACATCGTCTTCGCGGCAGACATCGACCACCAGCGCCATCGCTGAATCGCCGATCTCGTCAGCGAGCGTCTGAGCTTTGTCCTCCTGTATGTCAGCAATCAGTACACGAGCGCCTTCGTCGATGAATTTCTTTACCGTCGCTCTACCAATTCCACTACTGCCACCGGTGATGATTGCGACCTTGCCTTTTCAGTCTTGCCATATCCGACTCTTCTCCCGAAAAGATTCTCAAACCATAAGCTGAACCCAGGATTAATTACAGCTTAGTCCCCGCAATAAAAACCGGCTAGGATAACTATCGCCACACTCTGGTGGCCTATAAACGAGGGGAGAGCCGTGACAGCATTACAGATTCCAGGAACCGACGAAGACCTGCGCCGTGCCATTGCCGACGCCAACCTGCCAACTTTGCTGCTGGTGATGGCACAGCTGTCCGGAGACTCCCGCTGGCTCTCTGAGCGCTATAAACCCGCACCCATTGTCGTCCCTGAAGGCAGTCTGTTTCCGGATGACTCCGGAGACTACAGCGACGAACTGGCCGGTGAAATTCGCGAAGCAGCGTTCGAACTGCTGACAAAGCTCGCAGACACTGGCGGCGAGATGCCGGCACCACCAAGTCTTTCTGAAATGCGCACGCTGATGGAGTTTTCGACGGCTGAATCGGTAGACGATGAGTTCTGTGCGATGCTGCTCGAAGAAACCAACTTCGTCGACCGCGACGACCAGTGGCGAGATGCTCTGCAGCAGGCACTCAAAGGTGCGGCCGTCGAGAATTTCAGCGTCATCGTGGTCGGAGCCGGAATGTCCGGCATCTGTTCGGGTGTGAAGCTGAAAGACGCGGGTATTCCATTCACCATTATTGAAAAGAACCCGGCGGTCGGCGGCACCTGGTATGAAAACACCTACCCGGACTGCGGTGTCGATACGCCCAATCATTTCTATTCGTTTTCATTCGAGCGCAACCCGAACTGGACCGGCTACTTCTCGAAACGGGACGAACTATTCGACTATTTCCAGCGCTGTACCGACAAATTCGGCATTCGAGATCGAATTCAATTCAATACCGAAGTGCAGGCGATGCGTTTCGATGATGACTCAGGGCTCTGGCAGGTTGACGTCGAACGCTCCGACGGCCGCGCCGAGACCCTGACCGCGAATGTGGTCATCAGTGCTGTCGGCCAGCTTAATAGACCCATCATCCCGAACTTTGCCGGACTCGATAGTTTTCAGGGCGAAAGCTTTCACTCCGCGCGCTGGCGGCACGACGTTGACCTTGAGGGCAAACGCGTGGCTGTGATCGGCACCGGCTGCAGCGCGGTACAGCTGCTGCCGAAAACCGCGGCAAAAGCCGACCACACTACTGTTTTCCAGCGCTCACCCCACTGGATCTCGCCGAATAAAGACTACTACAGGCCGGTCGAGACAGGTCTGGTCTGGGCACTCAACCACATTCCACTGTATGCAGAATTTCATCGGGCAAGAATGATTTTCGGTTTCATGGATCGCAACTGGCCGGCAGTACCTGCCGATCCACAATGGCCGCATCCGGAGCGGGCCATGAGTGAGGTGAATGACGGGATGCGCGAAGCGTTGACCACCTACATCAGCGAACAGCTGGGCGATCGCCAGGATCTGCTGGGGCCGTGTGTGCCCGATTTTCCAGTGTTCGGCAAGCGACTGATCATCGACAACAACTGGTATCAGACGCTCGCTCGGGACGACGTCAACCTGGTCACAGATGAAATTGTCGCCATCCACCCGCAGGGGGTCGAAACTGCAGACGGCGACATACACGAAGTGGACGTGATCATTTTCGCAACCGGGTTTAACACCAACCGGTTTCTGTGGCCGATGGAGGTGGTCGGTCGTTCCGGGACAACGCTCAGCGAACGCTGGGGTGACTACCCGAGAGCTTATAAAGGCATCCTGGTACCCGATTATCCGAACCTGTTCTGCCTCTATGGGCCCAATACCAACATTGTTCACGGCGGCAGCATCATCTACACGATCGAATGCCAGGTGCACTACGTGATGCAGTGCCTGGCGCTGATGCTCGCCCGCCACGCTAACGCCCTGGAGATCCCTGAACTGATAAACGACGAATACAATCGGGAAGTCCAGGACATCAGCAGAAATCTCGCCTGGGGTCATCCCGGCGTGGAGAGCTGGTATAAGAACTCCGATGGCAAGGTGGTCAACAATTCACCGTTCAGCAATCTGGAATACTGGTCGCGAACACACGACGTTGAGCCAAACCGCTACGAAGTGCGCTGAGGGAGACTGACATGGGTTACGAAATCAAACGCTTTCCGTATGGCGGCACCGTCGATGCTGATGGTCACATTCTTGAGCCGCCGGATCTGTGGGAGCAGTATCTTGAGCAGAAATATGTCGATCGTGCGCTGCGCATCGGTGTAGACGACGACGGTTACGAATACCTGGAAATTGATCGGACCCCCTCTAAGCGCTCGCGCAGAGGCTCATTGGGTCTACTCGGGGCAATGGGTTCGACCGATATGCGGCCACGACCAGATCGGCGCTATGCGGACAACATGCCGTTTGGCTCCTGCGATCCGGCCGAACGGCTGCAGCTGATGGCCGAAGAGAACCTTGAGCACTGCCTGCTGTACCCGACCATAGGTCTGCTGTGGGAAGTGGAGCTGACCGATCCTGAGTTGAGCCTGGCCTACTGCCGGGCCTACAACCGCTGGATCGCCGACTTCTGTCGCGACAGCGGCGGCAAACTGGTGCCAATTGCGCAGCTGACGCTGCTGGATGTGGAGGGGTCTGCTGCAGAACTGGAGCGTGCGGTGAAAGATGGCTGCAAAGGCGCCTGGGTCAATCCGTTCAACCACAATCGTGTGATTCACGGCGAGCGCCAGCATGATCCACTGTTTCAGAAGTGCTGCGAACTGGATGTCCCGTTTGCCATCCACCCCACCTTCACGCCACATGCGGCAGCAGCAGGTATCTTCGACTGGCCGCGGGAAGGCAGGGCCTGGGGTGAAGCCATCTGGCTGCGATCTATTGTCCAGCAGGCGCTTATTTCGTTTTTCTCGCTGGGAACGCTCGAACGGTTTCCGGACCTCAGACTCGGTGTTCTGGAAGCAGGATCCGGCTGGATTGGCGCACTGCTGGATCGTCTGGATGCCTATTCGGATTCGCTGAACATTAAAAAAAGCAGCGCCAGCGAGCTGTTCGCGCGGCAGTGCTTTATTTCCGGCGACCCGGATGAAACCGCTGCCCCGCATGTGATTGAACATGTCGGTGCTCAGTGCTTCATGTGGGCCACGGACTATCCACATCCGGATCATCCCCACACCTGGGTCGATGATCTGACCCGGTATGCGCAGACTCTGAGCCCCGCCACCCGGCAACTGGTTTTAGGGGACAACGTTAAGAGGATATATCGGCTGGCGCCCTGAGGTGCTTCGGGTACAGCCAGCGCCGGAGATTGCCGCTGTCTGCATCCGCAGTCGGCGACCCGGCTAAAAGCTCAGCAGGACCGAAGCACCGCGTCTTCAAAATCGGTATTTTCGATGAATTGATGCAAAAAATTCGACTTCCCTCTGGCATAGTGACCGGTAGGCTTATCGGGTCTACCCGGCATGAAGGGGTGGTCGCGCGATTAACCCGACAAGCCTGTTAGATAGAACCCAATAAAAAGACCCTGAAAGTCACACGGAGTAAGCTTCTGAAGACCCGTATCGTGCTGGCCTTCGCCGTCTGGATGCTGGCCTGGCTGCTCTGGAGTGGCCTCTATACTCCCCTGCTCGTCGTTCTCGGCGTTATATCCTGTCTGTTGACCGCATTTCTGGCTTATCGAATGGACTTTTTCGACGAGCATTTCTTTCAGCCCCGGCGGCTGGCCAGACTCCTGCCCTTCTGGGGCTGGCTGGGTAAAGAACTGGTGAAGTCGAATTTTCAGGTCGCCCGCATCGTGTTAAGTCCGAAGCTCAAGATCAGCCCGACGGTGGTGACAATCAAAGCCCTATCCCAGGATGTGCTCGGCCAGGCGATTCTCGGTAATGCCATCACGCTGACCCCGGGGACCGTGACCCTCGACGACCATGAAGGTGAGCTGCTGATTCACTGCCTGGTCCGAGAGACGGCAGATGATCTGGTCTCCGGCACAATGAATCGACGCGTTGCCGCCCTCACGGAGCGGACATAACATGTATACGGCAGCATCCATTGCCATCTTCATCACCATGGGGCTCGCACTGATCCGCGCGCTGCTGGGTCCGAGCGTCTACGACCGGGTGCTGGCGGTAAATATGTTTGGTACCAAAACTGTGCTGCTACTGTCTGTTGTCGCATTCCTCTACGGACGGCCCGATTTTCTCGACCTGGCCCTCGCTTACGCGCTGATCAATTTCATCGGGGTACTGGCAGTGTTGCAGTTTTTTCAGAACCGTCAGGAACTTGCCAGTGAATCCAGTAACGAAGCTGATTCAGGCGCCCGGCAGGAACCAACAGCACCAGGAGCTGAGTCTGCGGCGGAGAAATCCCCCAGATGATGTTGCTCAGCACACTACTGCTGCTATCTGGAAGTGCATTCGTCCTGATCGGTGGCATCGGCGTGTTGCGCATGCCGAACCTGTACACCCGACTGCATGCCGCCAGCCTCACTGATACCCTGGGCACGCTGCTTATCCTCGCCGGAATTATCGTCCAGGCAGGGTTCACGCTGGCGGCAATCAAACTGGCAGCAATTGCGCTGTTTCTGATGCTCACCGGGCCGACGGCAACCTATGCGCTGGCCAACGCAGCACTACTGTCGGGCACAATGCCCGATGCTCGACGCCTGGATCTGCCGCCGAAATGACAGTCCTGTTCGGCATTTTCCTGTTGACCCTGCTGGTGGTCGTCGCCATCGGCATCGTGCGCACGGGAAATCTGTTCACTGCCGTTATGCTGACCGGGATCTTTTCCCTACTGATGGCAGCCAACTTCTTTGTTCTGGATGCCGCCGATGTGGCTCTCACCGAAGCAGCCGTTGGCGCCGGGATTTCTACGGTGCTGTTGCTGGGCGGATTGGCTCTGGTGCCGGGCAGAGAGCGGAATCGGCGCCGCCTGCATGGACTCGCCCTCGGCATTGTCTCACTGATCACGCTTATGGTTGTCTACGCCACATTCGAAAAGCCGCGGCTGGGTGATCCATCAGCGCCAGTGCATCAGCATGTTGCGCCGTGGTATCTCGAACAGACTCCGATACTGGTGGGTATTCCGAACGTGGTCACCGCAGTACTTGGTACCTTTCGCGGCTACGACACCCTCGGTGAAGTCATCGTGGTGTTCACCGCCGGTATCGGCGTACTGTTTCTACTCGGCTTGCCTGGTGCAATCGGCAGCAGAAAAACCGAAGAAGTGCAGCCCGGCAACAGCTATCTCGGCCATCATCTGATTCCACAGATCGTTGGTACTCTGCTGATCCCTTTTATCCTGCTGTTTGCGCTGTATGTACAGTTTCACGGCGAATACGGCCCTGGCGGCGGCTTCCAGGCTGGCGCCATCTTTGCCGCGGGTATGATTCTGTATTCGCTGATTGCCGGTGAGCGGGAAGCGCTTCAGGTGATTACCCCGCGAGTGCTGATCGGATTGATGGCGAGCGGAGCTCTGCTGTTCGGCGGCGTTGGCATTGTCAGCATGCTGCTGGGGGGTAATTTTCTCGACTACAACATGCTTGCCGACAACCCTGTTGCGGGTCAGCAGTGGGGGATCCTGATTATCGAACTGGGTGTTGGTATCACGGTCACCGGGGTGTTGCTGGCCGTTTACCACGCTTTCGCGGCCAGGGGTCGCTGAGCATGGAATTGCTTGGTCTGTTCAACTATTGGGTTTTTGCCGTGCTGCTGATGGTCGGTTTCTACGCGGTCATCGCCAAAACCAATATGGTGAAGAAACTCCTGGGATTGAGCATTTTTCAGGGCGCAGTTTTTCTTCTCTATATCACGATGGACAAAGTGGACGGAGGCACCGCACCGATCATCCAACCCGGCGTTGTCGACGCAATCTACTCCAATCCGCTACCTCAGGTGTTGATCCTGACTGCCATTGTCGTCGGCATCTCCACCACCGCTTTGGGCCTCGCGCTCATTGTCCGAATCTACGAAGCCTACGGGACCATCGAAGAAGACGAGACGCAACGGCTGGACATCGAATAGTGAGTATCGCCTCACAATTACCGGCACTACAGATTGTAGTGCCGCTGCTGGTCGCTCCATTGACGGTGCTGTTACGCGGATCGGGTCTTGCCTGGGCTGCGGCCACGGCCGCGAGCGCAATGGCATTCGCGATTGCGGTAGCGTTAACTCTCACGGCGCTGGATGGTGCCACCATCAGCTACGATATGGGTGGCTGGCCGGCGCCATATGGCATTGAGCTGAGACTGGATGCATTCAGCGCCCTGTTGCTGCTGCTGACGACAGGCGCGTCAACGCTGTCGCTGCTTGGCGCTCGAGACAGCATTGCCGAACTGATGGGAGAAAGCCGCGAGCCGCTGTTTTACGCCGCCTGGCTGGTCGCACTCGCAGGATTGTGCGGAATCGCTATCACCGGCGATGCCTTTAACGTTTTTGTCTTCATGGAAATTTCTTCGCTGGCCACCTATGTGCTGATCGCCGCAGGTCCGGATCGGCGGGCGCTGACTGCCGCGTTCAAGTACCTGATCATGGGTACCGTCGGCGCAACTTTTTATCTGATCGGCGTCGGTTTGGTTTACATGATGACCGGCACTCTGAATTTTGCGGATATGGAAGCCCGACTCGCGGAAGTAGATGAAGTCCGGCCCATTGTGGTGGCAGCCGGCTTCATCACTATCGGTCTGGCGCTCAAAGCCGCCATATTCCCGTTGCACGTCTGGCTGCCGAACGCCTACAGCAGCGCGCCGAATCTGGTCACCGTTTTTATCGCAGCCTGCTCCACCAAAGTTGCGCTGTATGTGCTGCTGCGTTTTGACTTCTTTGTCTTTCACGGCAACCTGGTTGGCCACGCCTTTCAGTTCAGCAGTTTTCTCGCCCCGCTGGCGGTACTGGGTATTCTCGTCGGCTCAGCGGTCGCCGTGGTGGAAAGCAACGTCAAGCGACTGCTGGCTTATTCTTCAGTCGCCCAGTTGGGATACATCCTGCTTGGAGCCAGCTTCGGTGACCTCGCCGGCATGACGGCTGCGATCACCCTGATGTTCAACCATGGACTTGCCAAGGGTGCCCTGTTCATGGCGATTGCGGCGCTGGCCATGCATACCCGCGGACATACGCTCGCCGATCTCAGTGGAGCGGCCAGGCAGATGCCATGGACGGCCGCAGCGCTGGTGATCGCCGGTGCCAGCCTGATTGGTATTCCGGGAACCGCCGGGTTTATCTCAAAATGGCTGCTGCTCCAGGCGGCCCTGCAGCAGGGCCCGCTGGGGGTTGTTGCCGCCGTCGCCGTTGTGGCCGGATCGCTGGCGGCACTGGCCTATGTGTGGCGAATTATCGAACCGCTTTACTTCGGCACAGCTGAAGGATCGACTGCTGGTGGATCGACGGCTGTTTATACAGCCACGCCACCCCTGTTGTTACTGGCACTGTGGCTGGCCGCTGGTGCCAACGTCTACTTCGGCCTGATACCCGCAGTCCCGGTTAGTCTGTCCGAACTGGCGGCAGCTGAACTGCTGGGACATCTGCGATGACGCCAACTCTCGCAATCGGCCTCAGTTTGCTGCTGCCTGCACTGGGCGCATTCGCGATCGCCGCCGCAGACAGCCGACCGAATCTGCGCGAGACAATCACTGTGTTGGTCGCATTGGCGCTGGCCGCAACCGTCGCCACCCTGTTGCCAGGGGTAATGGCCGGGGAAAGACCCGAGCTGTATCTGGGCGAACTGCTGCCCGGAATCAGCATCGCGTTCAAAGTTGAACCACTGGGTATGCTCTATGCCTGCCTCGCGTCGGGTCTGTGGATCGTCAACTCGATCTATTCAATTGGCTACATGCGCGGCAATTCGGAGAAGCACCAGACCCGTTTCTATGTGTGTTTCGCAATTGCGCTAGCCGCGGTAATGGGTATCGCTTTTGCGGAGAACCTGGTCACGCTGTTTCTCTTCTACGAAATTCTCACGCTATCGACCTATCCGCTGGTTGCACACAAGGGCGACAGCAATACTATCGCCTCAGCACGTGTCTACCTCGGCATTCTGCTGGCTACCTCTGTGGGTCTGCTGCTGCCGGCAATCATCTGGACCTACAGCGTCGCTGATACCGTCAGTTTTGTTCCTGGCGGGATTCTCACCGGTTCGCTGACGGGTCCGGGTGTCGGCCTGCTCCTGGCGCTGTTTGTATTCGGCATCGGCAAAGCCGCCGTGATGCCCGTGCACCGCTGGTTGCCAGCGGCGATGGTTGCGCCCACACCCGTCAGCGCTCTGCTCCATGCGGTGGCAGTGGTGAAGGCTGGGGTGTTTACCGTTACCAAAGTCATCCTGTATATCTTCGGTACGGGTCTACTCGCCCAGGAACCCTCAAGCAACTGGCTGATCTTTGCCTCCGCTTTCACGATTCTTGCTGCGAGCATCGTCGCGCTGCGCCAGCAGAATCTCAAACGCATGCTGGCCTACTCCACCATCGGTCAGCTGTCTTACGTGATCATGGCGGCGGCGGTGCTGACCCCATTGGCAAAAATTGGCGCATCAATCCACATGGTTGCCCATGCTTTTGGCAAGATCACGCTGTTCTTTGCTGCCGGTGCGATTTACACCGCATCGAAGAAAACCGAACTCAATCAGCTGCGTGGCATTGGCACGCAGATGCCCTGGACCATGGCCGCCTTCACAATTGGAGCGCTGTCCATGATCGGTGTACCACCCACCGGCGGATTCGTTTCGAAATGGTTCATTCTTGCGGGCGCTTTCCAGAGCGACAACTACGTCGCGATCTTCACGATTATTGTCAGTACCGCATTGAACGCAGCCTATTTTCTGCCGATCATTTTTGCCGCCTGGTTCGCCAAGCCGGATCCGCAGCTGAAATCGCACGGTGAAGCGCCAACGGCCATTGTGGTCGCGCTCAGCATCACCGCACTGGCAACGTTAGGATTCTTCTTTTTCAATCAACCGGTGCTCGACCTCGAACGGGCATTGATGGATCAGTAACGATGGATGACAACGACCACTGGCTGACCCGACCCGCATCGATCCGCAAGCTGTGGATAGGCTTCAGTGCAGTTCTGGCAATGACCGTGCTTGCGCAGCTGGTCATCGGTATCAAAGGTTATTTCGGCGTCGACAGCATGTTCGGTTTCGCTGCCGCGTTCGGCTTTTTCAGCTGTGTGGCAATGGTGCTGCTGGCAAAAGCCATCGGAGCGCTGCTAAAACGTCCTGAGGACTACTACCATGACTGAGCTGGTCATCCCACCGGCTCTGGTACTGCTGTCCGGAGCGCTGCTGATTGCGATCACTCGCGGTCTATTGCGCAACAGTGTGCTGTTACTGGCTCCACTGATCACCCTCTGGGCAGTCTGGCAGATCGGCGACGGAGTCGAAGTTGTCGGCAGTTTCCTCGGCTATGAAATTCAGCCGGTTGAAGGCAGCGCCGTGCGCCGGCTGTTTGCAACCGTATTTACCCTGATGGCACTGATTGGCGGCCTGTTCGCGTTTCGCCAGGCCCGCACCGCTGAACTCGCCGCGGCGTTTGCGTACGCAGCCGGTGCAGTTGGTGTGGCGTTTGCCGGTGATCTGATCACCATGTTCCTCTACTGGGAACTGATGGCCATCTTCTCCACGGTGCTGGTCTGGTGCGGCGGCACACCACAAGCCCGCGCCGCTGGCATTCGCTACGCCATCATCCACCTGCTTGGTGGCGTCATCCTCAAGGTGGGCATAGAAGGTATTGTGGTACACACCGGGTCGGTGGAAATCCAGCCGATGCTGGCCACCAATTTCGATACCTGGATGGTGCTGATCGGCATCCTGATCAACACTGCTGCGCCGCCGCTGTCCGCCTGGCTTGCCGATGCCTACCCTGCGTCAAGTCCGACCGGCTCGGTGTTTCTGTCTGCGTTCACCACCAAATCGGCGGTACTGGCGCTGATTCTGCTGTTTCCCGGCGAAGGTGTGCTGATCTGGGTAGGTCTGTACATGATCTTCTATGGCATCATCTACGCATTGCTGGAGAATGACGCCCGGCGAATTCTCGCCTATTCGGTAGTCAACCAGGTGGGGTTCATGGTCTGTGCCGTGGGCATCGGCACAGAAATGGCTCTGAATGGCGCTGCCGCCCACGCGTTTGCCCACATCTTCTACAAAGCGCTGCTGTTCATGAGCGCAGGTGTAGTGATTTATCGAACCGGTAAATCGCGCTGCTCCGATCTCGGCGGTCTATTTCGAACCATGCCCATCACCACCGTGTGCGGCATTATCGGTGCGCTGGCTATCTCGAGCTTTCCGTTCACATCCGGTTTCACCACCAAAACGCTGATTTCGGTTGCCGCTGAACACGAAGGTCTGGTGTTCGTGTACTTCGCGCTGATGGCCGCGTCAGCGGGTGTATTCCTGCACGCCGGTATCAAGTTTCCCTGGTTTGTGTTCTTTCAGAAAGACTCAGGCATGCGGCCGAAAGACGCACCCTGGAACATGGCGGCGGCGATGATCATCTGTGCTGCGGTCTGCATCGGCATCGGCGTATTCCCGGAGCCCTTCTGGGCGCTGCTGCCCTACCCGGTCGATTACGTGGCGTACACTCCGAGCAAGGTCCTGTTCTACCTGCAGTTGCTGCTGTTCTCCGGTCTGGCCTTCTTCCTGCTGCTGCCGCTGATGAAACGAACGCTGACCATCTCATTAGATACCGACTGGCTGTGGCGGGTAGCCGGACTGCGTGTCGCCAACGCCTGCCTGAAGGGCTTCGAGCGCCTGGGTGTATTGGTCGCCGGACTCAAAGCCAGCTTGTACGACAACGCCCCGCGCCTGACCGCGGTGCTGAACAGCACCGGCGCGCTGGGCCGAACCTGGCAGATCGGCACAACTGCGCTGTGGATCGTGGTACTGCTGACACTCTATGTGGCGTTGTATTTTCTCTGACCGAACAACGCGAGCGCGCTGAAAGCGAAGCCTGCGTCAACCCAGAAAATCAATAATCGGACAGTCTGCGCGTTCATCGCCACGACAGGAGGCAATCAGCCGGGACAGCTCATGATGCAGTGACGCCAGTTCCTGCTGTTTGGCTTCTATCTGCTCAAGACGATGACCCGCAATGCGTTTGACGTCTGCACTGGAGCGGGCGCTGTCCTGATAAAGCCCGATCAGCTCCCGGCATTCATCAATCGAAAAGCCGATGGCTCGGGCTTTGCGAATAAACGCCAGCTTGCGCAGCGCAGCGTCATCATAAACTCGATAGCCGGATTCAGAACGGCCACTCTCCACCACCAGACCGATGTCCGCGTAGTAGCGCACCGTTTTGACCGGCAGATCCGCCAGTTTTGCAGCCGTACTGATATTCACCGGCCAGCCTCCTTGACCTTCCTGTTACTGGAAGGTTTATACACTGCTCCTGTCCGGTTACCAAGGAATCGACGATGACCACCACCACCTCTTCACTGGCCATCGACTGGTCGTGTTCGCATACCTGGCGAACTTCTTCAAAAAATACTCTGTGGTGTCTGCTTGGCTGCTCAATCGGCGATTTCGGCACTATCGCCTTCTTCCAGTTCAGCGGGATTCCCTGGTCCACCCTGGCGATCATGTCACTGGCCATAGTCAACGGTCTGATCACCTCAATTGCGCTGGAAACAGCCATTCTGTCGCGTCAGATGAGCCCGCAAATGGCATTTAAGACGGCTTCAGGAATGTCACTGATCTCGATGATCACCATGGAAGCGGTCATGAACATCACTGATGTCGTGTTGACCGGCGGGGCGATGCTGACCTGGTGGGCGTTGCCCATCATGCTGCTGTTCGGGTTTCTGGCGCCTCTGCCTTATAACTACTGGCGCCTGAAATCTCTGGGCAAAGCCTGCCACTGACCAACGCGGAGTTACCCGTCCGCTAGCGGACGGGTAACACTTCAGCCCTGCCCGGCTTTGGCTCTCGCGGCTTCAACCATCTTCCGTTCGGTGCCATCGAGTCTGGCCTTCATACCCGCGGTCATTTCAGCGAGTACTCGGGCGGCGTGTTCATTCTGCTGAATTTTCTCCCAGTAGGCGGCAACCTTCTCGGTTGCAACAATGGGATTGTCCACATCCAGTCTGGGCACGGTGTTTTCACACATCCACAGAGCCGGCACCAGGGTGCAGTCTGCCCGGCTCAGGGCCCCACCGACGGCAAACGGCCCTTCGCCAATGTGCCGTTCAAGCGCACCCATACCTCTGCGCACCTGGGCAACAAACAGATCGCGGATCGCATCCACCCGGGTTTTCCGAGGCAGCTGCGGCAGTGCCATAAAAATATTGTTCATCAGATACACATCAGCAATCCGGGAGAGCAGCCGAACGTCGGCGCGCTGCCGGGGCGTCGCGCCAACCAGCGCACGCTCGGGATAGAGATCATCGAGGTATTCGGCAATGACTTCTGACTCAGGGATGATGCCATCTTCCACTTCCAGCACAGGAATACGACCAAGGGGCGAGACTTCAGACAGCTTGCCAAGATAGAAAGAAGGCGGCAGCTCGAAGTCAATATCATCGATACCCATCGCATAAATCTGCATCCGCACCTTGGCTGAATAGGGGCTGAGATCACCGGTATAGAGTTTCATGCGCTAGTCCTGGTTGTTTTCTAACAGACCCGAAGGGTATCACCAGGCACTGATTTCTCCACCAGACCTTCGCCGCAGACAGACCTGACGACCCGACCGTGGTCGCCGACCACAGCTCCGGATAGAATGCTGGGACACACATCGTCACCAAAGGATTGCGCTCATGGCCGAATACATACCTCCTTCTCTGGACTGGGTACGCAAACAGGTTGAACTGATAGAAAGCAGCGGCGGCACCAAAGGCACTACGCTGCTCGACACCGGCATGCCCTGCATTGTCGTCACGCACATGGGCAACAAATCCGGCGCGATACGGAAAATTCCGCTGATGCGGGTCAAAGTAGACGAAGGCTATGTACTGATCGGCTCGATGGGCGGCCAGCCGAAAAACCCGGTCTGGGTGTACAACCTGCGGGCTAATCCGGACGTGGAAATTCGTGATGCCACCGAAGTATTCAAAATGCGCGTGCGCGAAGTCAGCGACGAAGCTGAGCGTGAACGGCTGTGGGTTGCCAGCGCGGAAGCGTATCCGCCGTATAACGACTATCAGGCAAAAACCAGCCGGAAAATTCCGGTGTTTCTTGCCGAACCGGTCTGAACATTTCCAGTCAACAGCCTCAGCATCAGGGTAGAACTTAATGGGCGGGGAGAGCTCCACGTGAGCAAACCAATCAAAACCGGGCAAACGGTCATCACCCAGGAGATGCTCGATCTCTATAACGACTATGCCCACGGTGGCATGAACCGAAGGGCGTTCCTCGACCGACTGCGAACTTTCGCGGTGGGTGGTGTAACTGTCGCAGCACTCTCCAGTGCGTTGCTGCCGCGCTATGTCGAAGCCGAGCAGATATCGGGCGAAGACCCGCGCATCCGCGGCACTGACATCGTCTATCCATCTCCGGCCGGAGCTGGAGAGATGGGCGGATATCAGGTCCGGCCGGCAGCTGCCGCCGGTAAACTGCCGGGCATCGTGGTCATCCACGAAAACCGTGGTCTGAACCCCTACATCCGGGACGTCGCGCGGCGCGCAGCCCTCGCCGGCTATCAGGTGCTGGCACCCGACGCACTCTATCCACTGGGTGGTTATCCGGGTGATGACGACACCGGCCGAGAACTACAGCGCCAGCGTGATCGCGCGGAAATGCTCGAAGACTTCATCGCCGCGGTGAACACGTTACGGAACAGCGCGGACTGTACGGGTGACGTCGGGTGCGTGGGATTCTGTTTTGGCGGCTATGTGTCTAATCAGCTGGCCGCACGCATGCCCGAACTGCGCGCCGCAGTGCCATTCTATGGATCCGGTGCAACACCGGAGCAGGTACCTGCCATCGAAGCAGCTCTACTTTTGCAGTTTGCAGAGAACGATCCTCGAGTGAACGCTACCTGGCCGCCGTACGAAGAAGCACTCACGAAAAATGGTAAAAGCTTCGAGGCCTATTCCTATCCGGGTACCAATCACGGTTTCCACAACGATACAACACCGCGTTTCGATGAGCCTGCAGCGGAGCTGGCCTGGCAGCGCACGTTAGACTTCTTCGCCAGACATCTGCCGCAGGCTTAACCAGCACAGCCCGAATATGCCAAGCTTCAAGCGCAGGGAGCGTCAGAAGGTGATTGTCACGGTATCGCCGGTATTGCAGCCGAGCCCGGCACTGGCATCACCAAAGCTGATTGCCAGCTGAAGATTTCCAGAGCCGTTTTCAATGCCCAGCCATTCGCCGGAGTGCACGTCAGCGTAATCGCCGCTAGAGACAGCAGTTACCGTTCGACCGTTACAGCTCACCGAAAAAGATTCGCCCAGCTCGATGCTGAGCTTGTCTATTGGTATATCGGTTTCAAGGTTGCCGAAACTACTGCCAACGGCGAGGACCTGACCAGTCAGAGTATTAGCCTGCTCGGCTGCAACCCAAACCGGTAACGCCAGAAGCAACGTCGAAAGAATTGCGCGCGCCAGGTTCATTGAAGAGGCAATTGCAGTCATGTCATTCTCCTGAATCAGTCAGTCATCCACTCTGCCGGAATACATACTTTCGACGCCAGCCCCTGCAGCACCCGTCCGCTCAAAGAATCTGAAAACAATGCTTCACTGATAACATAACTGTGCACCGCATTGATGTCGTCTGGACTCAGAACGTCAGAGAAGCTGGCCATACCATTGCCGCTGAGCGCGCCATCGTAAACAATTTGCTGCCAGATTTTGTGAACACCGGGGCTCGAGTGGCGCAGATCAGGAAACAGCCCGGTGCTCTGCGCTGACGGACCATGACAGCGCAGACAGTGCTGCACATAGAGTTCACGGCCATGTTCGACGCTCGCTTCATCGAGCATCGAGTCATCGACGCTGATGCTGCCGCTGCGGGCAATCAGCTCAGGCGGTGGTTCGGTGCCGCCGAGTTTGAACGCGAATACGTGGCCGCTGTTCTGATTGCTCAGCGCTTCACCATATATCCCCTGGGCACCACCAATCCCCGCAACAACCGCTATGTACTGTTCACCATCAAGCTCATAGCTGATCGGTGGCGCCATGATGCCGATATTGACCTGCTGGCCCCATAGTCGATCGCCGGTATCGTCTCGATAAGCCACCAGTTCACCCGCCGTTGTACCCTGAAATACCAGACCGCCCGCGGTTGCCAGCGTCCCGGCGCTGACATCACTGGAGAACTTGACCTGCCAGGCCATGGTCTGCTCAACCGGATCCCAGGCGGTCAGTCGCGTTGGTGAACAGAACGAAACCGCCACCGACGGCATCTCCCGGGTCATTTCCACCCAGTCTTCACCCGTGTTCCAGGTATTCGGGTTGTATTGAAAATCCGGATCCGGCGTGAACGGGAAGGCGGTATGAATCGTCGGCACGTAGACAAGCCCGGTGGCTGGACTGAATGACATCGGATGCCAGTTGTGACCGCCGATCATCGACGGCGATATCATTTTCGGGCCCTGACTCCAGTCAGCGGCTTCGGTCTCCACAGGCCGGCCAGTTTCCAGATCGACGTGGCTGGCCCAGTTCATATAGACATAATTTTTCGCTGACAGCAGTTCGCCAGTCTGACGATCGAGCACATAGAAAAAACCATTCTTGGGTGCCTGCATAATCACCTTGCGACGCTCACCCAGGATGTCGAGCTCAGCAAGGATCATGTGCTGGGTAGCGGTATAGTCCCAGGCTTCAGCCGGAGTAGTCTGGTAATGCCAGACCAGGGCCCCGGTATCCGGGTTCACCGCGAGAATAGAAGCCAGATAAAGGTTGTCACCACCACCCGGACTGCGCATCGCACGGTTGTACTGAGAAGAATTGCCAACGCCGACATAAAGCAGATTCAGCTCCGGATCAAACGCAAAAGAATCCCATACGGTCCCGCCGAGACCGACTTCCCAGAGTGAATCCGGGGACCAGGTTCTGCGCGCGGCCACCAGATGGGGTTGTTGCGCGTCTTCTGCGGGGTCTTCGCCTGGCACTGTGTAGAAGCGCCAGAGCTGCTTACCGGTGTTCGCATCATAAGCACTGAAATAGCCGCGCACACCGTACTCAGCGCCGCCGTTGCCAATGATCACCTTACCCTTCACCACCCTGGGCGCGCCGGTGATCGTGTAAGGCTTATCTGTATCCGTGGTCTGTACCGACCACACCTTCCTGCCGGTGTCGCGAGCGAGTGCGATCAGTCGCCCGTCGAGTGCGCCAATAAAAACTTTATCCTGCCAGACTGCCACTCCCCGGTTCACCACATCACAGCAGGCGTCCCGGCCTTTGGCACCGGGCACTTTGGGGTCATAGCGCCACAGCTCACGACCGGTTCGCGCATCCAGCGCCACCACTCGACTCCAGGCTGTCGACACATACATGACCCCGTCCGCAACTATCGGGGTGGCTTCCATACCGCGGGAATTACCGGTGGGCATTTTCCAGGCCAGGCCCAGCTTCGACACGCTGTCTCGATCGATCTGTTGAAGCGGGCTGAAGCGTTGTTCGTCGTAACCGCGACCGTGGCTCAACCACTCAGTTGATGCCGCAGCTTTAATCCTTTCGCCGTCAACCGGAGCCGCGGCAAGCGTGGCCGGTTGCAGCAATACCACCACTACCAGCCACACTGCACACAGGAAAATTCTGCCAGTCACCAAAACGACCACCGAAATTGACAATTCCACATCATTACAGATCTGAGTGAGAGCCTCCATAATGACGAAAGCCCTTCCGCAATGATCGCCTGCAGACTGATATTTCAATAGGATAGGCGATTGCCCATCCTGAGAAGAGAGGACTTATGGCTGCCATACTCCCGTCACCGGCTTCTTATCACGGTCCAATCACCAACACCGATCGCTGGCAGAACTTTACTCATCGAGCCGGTGACATATTTGTCTGCACACCACCCAAGTGCGGCACTACCTGGACTCAGGCCATCTGCGCGATGCTGGTGTTCGGCAAGGCTGATCACGGCGAACAGCCGGGTGTTGTCTCGCCCTGGCTGGATGCCGAATTTGCACCAATCGAAGACAATCTGGCTCAGTTGGAGGCGCAGCAGCACCGGCGCTACATCAAGACTCATTCACCCTTTGATGGTATTCCCTATCACGCTGATGCTCACTATCTGGCCGTATTCCGGGACCCTCGTGACGTCTACTGTTCCGGACTCAATCACCGTGACAATATGACCGACGCAGAGCTTGCCAATTCGGCTTTCCCAAGCGGCGAAAATCAGTTTGACGACTGGCTCTACAAGGTCCGCGAGCCCGGCACCTGGGACCTGCAATCTCTGGACTCACTCACACACTTTTTCAAAAGTTACTGGGATTTCCAGCATCTCGACAACGTGCATCTGTTTCACTATTCGGACATGAAACGGAATCTGAAAGCCAGTATCAGCCAGATGGCCCAGCTGCTTGGCTACGACTACGATGACACACAGCTCGAATCTTTCACCGAAGCGGCGACATTTTCCTCAATGAAGCAGAAAGCTGAACAGTTTGCCCCGGAATCCGGCACCGGCATGTGGAAACAGGAAAGCCACTTCTTCGCCAACGGCAGCAACGAGCAGTGGCGCGATGTGTTCAGTGAAGCCGACCTGGCAGCCTTCAATACCCGACTGGCAGAACTGTTACCCGCTGATCAGGCTGACTGGATACTGCACGGCCATGGCTGAAAGTTTCAATTTTGATCGGGAAACTGCAGTCGAGCAGCTTGGCGACGGGCTCTGGCGGGGTCACATCCACAGCAGCTGGAACATCGGCGACAACCCCAACGGAGGCTATCTGGTATCGGTGATCACCAGCGCTCTCAGTCAGGTACTGCCACACCCGGACCCCATTACGGTGACCACTCATTTCCTGCGACCCGGAGTCCCGGATGCGGATTGCGATATCAAAGTCGAAGTCATACGCACCGGCCGCACCCTGAGCACCGCCAGAGCGAGCCTGATCCAGGAAGGCAAAACCAGACTCGAGGTATTGGCTGGATTCGGCGACCTCAGTGTCAGGGCCGGCAGAGATGCACCGCTGACCATTCCGCCGTCGGCTCTACCTCCACCGGATCAGTGCATTGCGCGATCGGGAGAAACTCAGGGTGTTGTGTTGCCGATACTTGGACGCCTCGACACCCGTCTGCATCCAGATCACGCCCGCGCCGGGCAATTGCCAGTCGCCGAGATATCCGGCTGGAACCGCTTTGTTGACGATCGACCCCCGGATACCCGATCGCTGCTGCTGTTCACGGACACCTTCCCTCCGTCACCGTTCAGCATGCTTGGCGTGATCGGTTGGGTACCTACGATCGAACTCACCGTCCACGTGCGTCGCCGCCCAGCCCCGGGCTGGATTCAGGCTCGACTGCATTGCGAAGATCTGCACCAGGGGCGCATGGTAGAGAGCGGCGCCCTGTGGGACAGCAACGGCGACCTGGTCGCCCAGTGCCGCCAGATTGGTCTGGTTATGGATCGTAACTGATGAAGCTTCCATGATTCCCCTGTACCCCGGCGCAGCACCTGGTTCAGAGTCCTGGACCCACTCGGAACAGAATTACTTTTCCGAACTGTTCAATACCCAGGTGGTCACCAATGTAGCTCAGCCAACGCTGACCCCGTTCCTGCCGGAACATGGCAGCGGCACAGCCGTCATCATAGCGCCAGGCGGCGGCTTTCACGCCCTGTCGATCGACAGTGAAGGCAACGAAGTCGCCCGGTGGCTGAACAGACAAGGTATCGCGGCTTTTGTACTGCGTTACCGGCTGGTACCGACCGAACAGGAAGCAGTCGCCGAGATGTTCCAGAAAAAACCCGAGGTCGCGCGGGCAGACATGGCCAGAATTGCGCCGCTGGCTGGCGCTGACGGCCTGCGAGCGATGCAATTGGTCAAAGCGCGAGCCGACGAGTTCAACCTTGACGTCAACCGAGTAGGTTTCATGGGGTTTTCCGCCGGCGGAGCGGTCGCGGTAACCACAGCAACCGCCTACGGCAGCGATAATCGACCTGCCTTCGTTGCACCAATCTATGCCGGGACAGGATCACTCGATGAATTCATAGTTCCGGAAGACGCCCCACCAGTATTTCTGCTGGCGGCGAGTGACGACCAGCTCGGTCTGGCAAAGGACTCAGTCAATCTCTACAACGCGTGGATAGCAGCAGAAAAATCTGCCGAACTGCATCTCTATGCAGCAGGGGGGCATGGCTTCGGGATGCGCAAGCAGACCCTGCCATCCGACAGCTGGATCGAGCTGTTCGCAAGCTGGCTTGCGGATCGGGGATTACTGAACACAGATTGATCAGCCGATGACGGATCGCAAGCATACTCAGCTGATCGACAGCACACAGATCCCGGGGTCGGACGCAGAGCTGCAGCTGTTCGTCCGCGACGACACGTATACGATCCGCATCACCGACATTCCCGGCGACCTGATGAACAGCCGCAGCCACAGTTCCGAAGATTCACTGGGCACATTGAGTTGTCGGCGACTGCAGCAGGTCAACTCAGCCAGAGTGCTGATTGGCGGCCTGGGTATGGGTTTTACGCTCGCAGCTGCACTATCCTGCCTGGACGCAGACGCCCGAGTGGTTGTTGCTGAACTGGTGCCCGGTGTCGTCGAATGGAACCGACAACAGCTGGGCGAGTGCGCTGGTCATCCCCTGAAGGATTCCAGAGTCACGATCAGATCTGAAGATGTTCGCAATCTGATCGAAGCGGCAAGCAATGACTTCGATGCAATCCTGCTGGATGTCGACAACGGCCCGGAAGCTCTGACCCACCCGCACAACGACCATCTGTACTCGCTGACTGGACTGCAGCAGGCCCATCAGGCATTGCGCAGCGGTGGCACACTCGCCGTCTGGTCCGCAGCTCCCTCTGCGACGTTCAGTAGGCGACTGGAAAGCGCTGGATTTTCAGTTACGGAAAAACAGGTGCGCGCACACAAAGGTCGGGGTGCCCGACACACTATCTGGCTGGCCACCCGCCGAGCCTGACACCCACGTCAGGCCTCGAATGTGCCCGGGACTCAACGCGCCCAGCCAGTTTGATAATCGGCACTCACAGCCGGACCCGCGACCTTGAGATGGCTGATTTTCCAGTCTCCTGCTTGCTTCACATACTCTTCGTGATATCGGGCCGCCTGCCAGACCGCGCGATTACCTTTACGCATCGTGAAGGGTCCGAAGAAGTACCAGACCCCGGTTGCGCGCTCGCCGTTTACTTCGATGCGGGGATTCATGGTCATATGCTGAGAAAAGCTGATGCTCTGCTGGAACTTCCGGAACAGCGTACGAATGGCCTCATGGCCCTCTGCATGGCCGATACCTCGGGCTTCCCAGATCGCATCTTCGGCGAACACGCTGACAATGAGTTCGGGATCATGATTGTCGTCGCAGATTTCACAGTATCTGGCCTTGAGCTGTCTGATCGCTTCGATGTCCTCGAGGCGTGTGAGCCGATCTTCGAGCGGGCTTGTATCCATCACTGACTCCCTGACAAAGCGCTTAATTAAAAACCGGGGTCAGACCCCCGTGTGTTGTGTCGACCAGCAGCTCAACGTTACCCACAGGGACCGACACAACCCGGCCATCAATGAGGGCCGTTCTACCCTGCATCCAGCTACCCGGCGCAGCCTGCCGTCTGGCGTTAGCCGCGCCAGCAGCAAAGTGTGTTGAGCCAGGTGCTACTGACCAACAGCTTGGCCACCGCGGCGCGGGTCGGCCCCTCCGTAACGGCGCTGATCCTGCGGATCCACATAGATGGCCTGAGCGTCCCCAATCAGGCCGCGCTCCATCAGTTCGTGGCCTTTACTCTGCAACGCCTGCCTGACATCGAAGACCAGCGCTCGCGGCTCGTACTGAATTGCATCAGGCAGCCACTGATGATGAAAGCGTGGTTGATCAACTGCCTGCTGAACATCCAGGCCATGGTCCAGCACATTCATGATCACCTGAAATACCGTGTTGATGATAGTCGGTCCGCCTGGGGTACCTGCCACCAGCCGCACCATACCGTCCTCCAGCACAATGCTGGGCGTCATCGACGACAGCGGCCGCTTGCCGGCAGCAATGCTGTTGGCTTCACCCTGGATCAGGCCGTAGCCGTTTGGAACACCCTGCTTCGCGGCAAAATTGTCCATGATGTTGTTGAGCAGAAACCCGGCACCCGTGACTGTGACACCTGAACCATAAGAATAGTTAAGCGTATAGGTGTTGGAGACAGCGTTACCCTGCGCATCCACAACAGAGAAGTGGGTGGTCTCCTCTGATTCGAAAGGCCAGGGATCACCAGCGCCGAGTTTCTTTGCTGGTAGCGTTCGAGCTGGATCGATGTCCGCACGCCGGGAGAGCGCGTAGCTTTTCCGGGTCAGGCCTCGCATCGGTACCTCGACAAAATCCGGATCACCCATATATTCAGCCCGGTCGGCAAATGCCCGCTTCATGACCTCAGCAACATTGTGAACATAGGCAGACGACATCAACCCAAGTCCGGCAACGTCCAGCGGCTCCATCATATTCAGCATCTGGATGAGAATGGTGCCGCCCGAACTTGGTGGTGGCATCGACACCACCTGGTAGCCGCGATAGCTGCCAACCACCGGCACCCGCTCCCGTGGCTGATACCCCATCAGGTCACGGTGGGTGATCAACCCTTCACCGCGCTGCATCTCAGCCACCAGCAGATCCGCTGTCTCACCCTGATAAAAACCGTCTCTACCCTGCTCGGCGATCCGTTCCAGCACTTCGCCGAGTTCAGGCTGCAGCAGTTGTTGCCCCGCAAATCGTCCGGTGCCACCCGCTAGAAAAATCCTGCTGCTCTCCGGATGACTCGATAGCCGTTCCCGACTTCGTTGCAGAGAGGCTTCAAGGTAATCGTTAACGGTAAAACCCTGTTTCGCGAGCGCGATCGCCGGCGCAATCACCTTCTTGCGTGGCAGAGAGCCGTATGACTCCAAAGCCATCAGCAATCCGGCAACCGTGCCCGGGACAGCCACAGAGCGATGTCCGTCGGTCGGACCACCGGCAACAACTTCGCCAGTTTCATCCAGGTACATGTCACGAGAGGCCTTTGCCGGAGCGGTCTCCCGATAATCGATAGTGGTGGAGCGTTGACTGTCAGCCATATGGATGACCATGAATCCGCCGCCGCCGAGGTTACCCGCGGAAGGAAAGGTCACTGCCAGTGCAAAACCTACAGCCACTGCAGCATCTACCGCATTGCCTCCTTCATCGAGCATCTCGACACCCACACGCGAGGCGATATCACTGGCAGATACCACCATGCCTCCGTCCGATCGAACCGGCAGGCGGGATGCTGCAAAGGTCGACTGACCGGTAAACACCAGCACGGTCAGCAGAATGGTGGCTCGCATTGTCTTCATGTTTGTTCCCCCAGCAGACTGTGATTTGACGGCTTGTTATCAGCGAACGGGTGAAAATCCCTCACGCCGAACCGGCTCTATCCCGGCAACGCTGACCAGCGATTCAACGCAGTCACGAATTGATTGATCGAGCGGCCGGAAGCTGATCGGCACCACTGCCCGAATTCGATCGTTGCGAAGTTCACAGCCTGCCCAGATGGCCCGCATTTCCGCCTCCCTCGCCTGTATCCGTTCCGGGAACGGATCTATCAGTTCAGCCCCCGCAAAACCGAGTTCCGGCAGCAGCCTGTCGATGCTGGCGCAGATGTCTTCGACGGTGCGCTGATCGGTCGACCAGGCAATATAGCGCTCACCATTGCTGACCTGTACGCTCTCCAGCAGACCAATGTGACAGTCGGCATCATCACGCACGTCTACGGTCATCCACGGGCGGTAAGCGCCATTCTGGTAGTACTTACCGAGCAGCATGGTTTCAATATTGTGCTGCCATGGACCCATGTTCTTCTGGTGGGCAGATTGTATCGGGCCAACGTTGTCGGCCGGACAGCAGGTGATGGCATCCCAGCCGCCGTGAGCTTCTGCGGCATCCGCAAAAGCCCGCTCGGCAATGACTTTACCGATGGAGTAGCCCTGACCTTTGGCCGGCGAGCGCCGGGGGTTCATTTCGTCTGGATAGCGATCTTCATAGAACACCGGACGCCGCACATATTCCTGCAGATCCACTTCAGACATCACTGCGGCGATGCTTGAGGTCACAACAACCCGGGTCACGCTGTTTGAGTTGTTGACGCTGGTAATGATGTGATCGCACACCCGTTGCACATAGTCAGCGTCGTCGTAGTCGCTGACGTGTGACATGTGACAAACCCCATGCACGCCTGAAAAGATGTCGTCGAAACACCCGTCCTGATCCAGATCAGCGGAGTGCAGCGTCAATCGGCCGGAGGCGTAGCCAGGCATGGCTTTCAGAAAATCGACTTTTGTGGAGTCGTTGACGTCGCGGACACAGGCACGAACCCGATAGCCTTTATCCAGCAGGCGACGCACCACCCAGCCACCAATGAATCCGGCGGCACCCGTCACCGCCACAGTGCCACCTTTTGGAATGGTCGCCATCAGAATTCTCCCAGTTGTTGTTTCTCCCGGGGCTAATTCTGCCTGAAGCTGAACAGATTGGCTTTACTAAGCGTTAAGGCTCGGCGCCGGAAGACAACAGACACCGGTGCTCTGTCGCGGCATGCCGCCGGGGCGCAGGATTCAACGCCCCGATTGGCATCTGTTTCTCAGCGAGTTCGACTACCAGGTATAGCCGATGCGGAAATTATAGGTTTCATCCAGATCGTCAACATCATCCTGGGCACCGCCATCGTATTCCCACAAGCCTTCAAACCTGGTTTCGAAGCCGAGGATCAGCGGCATCTTGATACCAAAACGGGTATTTAGAATCAGGTCGTCGGGGCTATCCATATTGAGGATGCCGTCATGCTCCAGATACAGGGTGGTGCCAAAACCAAGGATTTCGCTGGTTACATTGAGGTCCCAGAGCGCGCCTGGGTAATCGTCGTCTTCGGCCACATCAAACTGCTCGTCGACGTAGACCGGGCCCAGCTCACCAATGATTGTCAGGTCGGGGGTGTTGAGGAAACGTCGACCAAGATAAGGCCCAACCGTCGTCCGCAGATCCAGATCCTGGAACCGGTCATACTCAAAGCGGGCACTCACACCCCAGTAGTTTTCGGTGTCGCCTTTGAAGAATCGGTCGTATTTCATCTGACCAAGCCAGTTATCAGTAGTCTTATCGCCGTTGTTCTCGTCGATTTCCTGGTTGTAGCGGATCGTGTAGCGATCCGTCAGGCTGCGCCAGACGCTCCTGCCGATAAAATCCCACTCATCGCTATCCGAATTTCCACGTTCAGTTTCCAGCGCTGCACTGAATTCGCCGGACCATTTATAGCCATCGCCCAGCTGCCAGGGTTCCGGGTTGATCAGCTCAATATCGGTTGCGGCAAACAGGACTTCCGGCTCACCGCCACCGCGCGCAACCAGCTGGCCACCAGAGCTATCGATCTCCCGATCTCGCAGAATCCGACCATCTTCCATCTTCAGCGTCACCGTGCTGTCGGTAATCACCCGGGCAATGTTCTCTTCTTTGATGCTGATCTTGCCGGCAAATGGGGTGTCAAACACCACCAGATCGGCTTCTGCACTGACCAGGGTACCGATGAGCATCGATCCGTTGTTCAAATACATTTCGTCGGCTGCTGCACCGACCCCGAACACCATCAGCAGCAATCCCAGACCCTGAATACGTCTCACATTAACTCTCCTTGTCGGCGGCGACAGCCGCAGTTTCAGTCTCGATCGGAAGCCCCAACAGGCAGAACCCAACGACAGCGTTGCTTTACTGATCGCTACGGTCCGATTTTTAAGGGCGGACACGATACCCGAGCCAACGCAACAAAACAGCCCCCGAACGGGCTTTTTCACCTGATCTGCAACAGTTGCAGGTGACCGTTCGGATTTGGACTTTCGCTACCCAATCAAAGACGATGTTGTCTGGTTCAACGACACTGGTTAGGGAGAGAGAAATATGTCCATCGACGGAATCTGCGATGAGAAATTTACCGGCGTGCGGGCCGCATTCGAAGAGAACTTTGCAGAGCACGGTGATGTAGGCGCCAGTGTCGCTGTGAGCGTTGACGGAGAGATGGTCGTCGACCTCTGGGGTGGCTACGCTGACGAAAACAGCACCACCCCCTGGGAACAGGACACACTGGTCAACGTCTATTCAACTACCAAAACCATGGCAGCACTGACCCTGCTGGTGCTGGCGGATCGCGGCGAAGTCGATTTGGACGCCAATGTTGCCGACTACTGGCCCGAGTTCGGGGCCAACGGCAAAGGCCAGGTCAAGGTCCGCCACTTCATGAGCCATTCCGCGGGTCTATCCGGCCTGGCAGAGCCGGTTACAGAACACGACCTGTACAACTGGGACAAAATCACCGCAATGCTGGCCAGCCAGGCACCCTGGTGGGAACCAGGCACCCAGAGCGGCTACCACGCGATCACCCAGGGCTACCTGATCGGCGAAATTGTCCGACGGGTCAGCGGCAGAAGTCTGGGGCGTTATTTCGCGGATGAAATCGCCGGTCCACTGAACGCAGACTTTCACATCGGGCTGGATGAAGCGCACTTTGCTCGAGTAGGCGAACTGATTCCACCGGAAGCACCACCCCAGGATGCGCTGGGCGCCGAGCCTGATTCAGTGGCGGCGAGGTCCTTCGCCAGCCCGCCCATTGACGCGCTGTGGTCGCGCAATGCGGCATGGCGGAAAGCGGAAATTCCCGCCGCCAACGGCCACGGCAATGCCCGCTCAGTGGTTCGCGCTCAGACTCCTATCGCCTGCGGCGGCAGCGCATTTGGTGTCGATCTGGTGTCGCCAGAGACAGTCAGGCGCATCTTCGATGAGCAGACCAATGGCACCGACCTGGTGCTTGGCGTCCCGATCCGCTTCGGCATGGGCTATGGGCTGCAGAGTGAGCTGATGCCGCTCGGACCCAACAAAAACGTCTGCTATTGGGGCGGCTGGGGTGGCTCGCTGGCCCTGATCGACTGCGATTCAAGGATGTGCATCAGCTACGTGATGAACAAAATGGTCGCCACCCTGATGGGCGATCCTCGCAGCGGATCCCTGGTCGGCGCGACCTATCAGGCGCTGGCCAGCTGAACCGACGCAATAAATTCAGACCCGGGCGCTGACCAGCCAGCAGGCAGCGCCCAGAGTGACGCCGGACTCATTCACATGCGGCAACAGCGCCTCTCTGGCGGCCGCCAGAGCCTGTTGTTTGAGGTCATCGTCAAGTTCCGCCAGAACGCGTGCCACCGGTCCGATTTCGCCCTGAAAAGCGACCGCTTCATCCAGCGACGCCCCGACGTTGAGCTCCGCAGCTATCGGGTCGCAGAGAATATCATTGAACCCGCCGGCTTCCAGAATACTGCTCACGTAGTCCGGATCAGCAAACGCAAACGGTCCCGGTGCCTTAGGGTCCGGCGGAGATTCAGGGACCGGCAGAAACGGCTGAACGGCCCGTCCGGCCAGCGCCACCCAGGCGTTGGCCGCAGCCGCCTGCCAGCACAGAAACACCAGTCGGCCACCGGGAACTAACGCGGCCGCCAGATTGCTGAAAGCGGCCACCGGGTCAGCAAAAAACATCACTCCGAAGCGGGAGAAGATCAGCTGATGATCCGCAGTGAAGCTCGCAGTTGCGGCATCAACCTGGCTGAACTGGACGTTATCGAGGTCTGCCGAACGCTGTATTGCCCGCGCCAGCATCGGTTCGGATATGTCGATGCCCCAGACTGAGGCACCCTGCTGCGCCAGCGCGATGCTGGTGGCACCACAGCCGCAGCCAACATCAATGACCCGCTCGCCGGACCGCGGATCCGCCCGCTCAATTGTGGTCGTGGACAGCCCGGCAAGCATCTCATCCATCCGCTCCTGAGCGTTCACCCAGGTCTGACCGGCCTGACCATTCCAGTACTCAATCTGCGCGTTGTTTCCGGACATCTGCTCTCCTCGCTGTGCTGGCTGATCCCGCATGTTGTTGCGCCGCTTCTCACAGGTCAACTGATAGCAGCAGATTGAACTGGCCAGCCGGGCGAACAGAATCTAGGGTAACGTCATGAACTTTCACAGCCGCCCCTTCTCACCGGACCAACTGGGCCCGCGAAATCACCTGCCTGAAACAGCTCTAGCGGTGCAGGCTAAGTGCTGCAGGCTCAACCCATCTGCCGCAGCACGGCAGCATAATCCGCAGCATCAACATTGCCGCCGCTGATCACAACGCCCACGGCCTGATTTCGACAGTCATGTTTACCGCTGAGCACAGCAGCGAGAGCCACAGCGCCGCCGGGTTCCACGACCAGTTTGAGGTGTTCGAAGGCGAAACGCATAGCCGTGCGCACTTCATCGTCGCTGACGCGCAGGCCGCCACGCAGCAGGCGTTGATTGATTTCGAAGGTTAGTGCACCGGGTCGCTCTGCCAGCAGCGCATCACAGATCGACCGGGCGTCCGCTGGATTTGCCAGCCGTTCACCAGCAACCAGCGAACGGGCAGTGTCATCAAACTCTACGGGTTCAACCGAAAATACCGAAGTCACTGGGCTGAGGGCTGCAAATGCGATCGCGACCCCGGAAATCAGACCACCGCCACCGCAACACACCAGCAGCGAATCCAGAGTGATCCCAAGCGAATCAAGCTGACGGGTAAACTCCAGCCCACAGGTTCCCTGCCCGGCAATCACATCTGGATGGTCATAAGATGGCACCAGGGCAGCGCCGCTGCGTTGGGCAATGTTCCGGGCGATCGCTTCCCGGTCTTCACTGAAACGATCGTAGCCAACCACCTCAGCGCCGAGTTCCAGGGTGCGTTGCAGCTTTATTTGCGGCGCATCATGCGGCATCACGATGGTCGCCCGGGTACCCAGCAACGCAGCAGCAGCGGCAACACCCTGGGCGTGGTTTCCTGAAGACCAGGCCACCACACCCGCTTCGAGCTCAGCAGCATCCAGCTGGGCAATTCGATTGTAGGCCCCACGGAATTTGAACGACCCGGTGCGCTGCAGGCACTCGGGTTTCAGCAGTACCCGACCACCGCAGGCAGCGTTCAATGCAGCGTTCTCGATAACCGGCGTCACCACAGCCAGACCGTCAAGTCGCTGCGCGGCTGCTTCAATATCGGTAAAAGAAACGCTTTCGGACATGCGCTGTGCTCCACTTCCTGAATTCCATCGAGTACCCTCAACTTTGAACTGGGCAGATCAGAGAGTGCAAGCCGATGAGTGATGACAACAGCAACGAGATGAGTTTATTCGAAGCCATGTACAGCTGCCGGGCGATGCGACGGCTCGATACCCGGGAAGTTGCCGAAGAGCTTTTGGTCAAACTGGTGGACGCTGCCAACCAGGCGCCCTCGGGCTCCAATATGCAGAATGCCCGCTGGATTGTGGTCCGGGACGCCGAGGTTAAAAAGAAGCTGGCCGATCTCAACCGAATTGGTGTGGAAGCCTACATTGGTCCAATGGTCGACAATCCCGGCGAACTGCCGCATCAGCCAGTCGACAAAAGACGCCGCATGATGCACGCGGTTCTCTGGCAGATGGAGCATCTGCACGAGTTGCCCGCACTCATTATTGCCTGCATGGAGTTCGGTCAGAAGGTCGACGGGGCTATGGCAGCTGCGGGCAGCGGTTCGATCTGGCCCGGCATTCAGAACCTGTTGCTGGCAGCCCGAGCGCTCGGCTTGGGTGCTGCACCAACAACCCTGGCGCTGGGTAATCCGAAAGCGGTTGCCGAGGCATTGAACCTGCCTGATACCATGGCCGCCTACTGCCTGATCCCGGTCGGCTACCCGCTCGGCAAATTCGGTCCGGTGACTAGAAAACCGGTGAGCGAAATCATGCGTTTCGACGGCTGGTCAGATTGACCACTACTGGACTTGAATCCACTCGACCCCTGTCCGGATTCGCCGAACTGTGTCTGCGGCGACGACACAGGGGCGCGACATGTTGCGCCTTTCAGGATCATCGGTGATGCGTCGACTGCCTGGCAGGCCTTGCTCAAACACCTGCAATCGCGACGCGGTTGCAGAGTGATCAGCTACGATGACGCATGTCTGAATGCCGAGGCAACAACGCAGATCTGGCGTTTTGTCGACGCTGTCGAATTTCAATTACGTCCAATCGAGAAGGCCATCGCGGTGCGTTCCGCATCGCCAGTCGGCTACTGGGATCAATGCGCCAACCGGCCGCGCATCGAATCCATTCGCCGTGCGTTGATCGCGCAGGGTGTGATCACACCGAAACAAAGTTAGTCATGCACACAGATCTACCGGCGCAGAATCCGCTGCGCAGTCCCCTCCGGCTGCAATTTCAACTCGATCGCGAGCGTTTGCCGAATCTGTCGGCCTGGGTCAATGTGCCCGGTTCAATGACCCGGGCAATCGCCACCACCTGCGGTCAGCAACCCGATGTTGACGTTCGCTACGAAGGTCCAGGGCGCGCCAGCAGCTGGGAGGCTCGCCTCATCGATAACCCCCCGGGTTGCCGGGTCCACAGCCGGGAAATCACTCTGCGGGTCGACGGCAACGCTGTTCTGCTCGCGCGGTCGATTACGCCATCAGGCAGCGCGGTCGAACCCCTGTTACGGGGTCTGGGCAGCAGACCGCTGGCCGAGCTGTTGTTTGCTGATCCGCGCTGGCGGCGTCACCAGGCACCGCTGGCTGTGTATGGAAATGACGGCGACCAACTGCCGGGTCGGGTATGCGCCTGGACCTATGCCGGTCGTCGGGCCGGTGTTCTGCTGGTCGCCGAGTACTTTCTTCCCCCGCTTCTGGCGCTGCCGCCTCGCTGACCGCAAACTGGGCCGGCCAGAGCAACGAGGCAGGCCATGAGCGACAAAGATCCGGAAGTAAGGTTGGAACACGACACCATGGGCACTCTGGAAGTGCCCGCAGACGCGCTCTGGGGCGCTCAGACCCAGCGGGCCATCAACAACTTCTCCATCAGCCCGCTGACCATGCCGCGCGCCTTCATCCGCGCACTTGGCCTGATCAAAGCCAGTGCGGCGAGAGTGAATGGCGAATTGGGGCTGATACCCGCTGTGGTGGCACAGGCCATCTCAGCGGCCGCAACCGCAGTCGCCGCCGGAGATCATGACGACCAGTTCCCGGTAGATGTCTTTCAGACTGGATCCGGTACCAGCAGCAACATGAATGCCAACGAAGTCATCGCCCGCCTGGCCAGCAGCAAAGGCGCAGACATTCACCCCAACGATCACGTCAATCACGGCCAGAGCAGCAACGATGTCATTCCGACCGCCATCCATCTGAGCGCGACGCTGCAGACCACTGAACAACTGCTGCCGGCCCTCGCTCAGCTGCACGACGAAATAGCCAACAAAGCGGCTCAGCACACCGCAACAATCAAGACTGGTCGGACTCATCTGATGGACGCGATGCCGTTGAGTCTCGCACAGGAAATGACTGCCTGGGCGGAACAGATCAGCCAGGGGCGGGAACGAATCACTGCCACCCTGCCACGCCTCCGGCAGCTGGCCCAGGGCGGCACCGCGGTCGGTACAGGTGTTAACGCCCATCCGGAATTCGCGCCGCGGTTCGCTCAAGATCTCAGCGAACACACCGGAATCAGCTTCGTGCCAAGCGTGAACCTGTTTGTCGCTGTAGCCACTCAGGATACCGCGGTCGAGTTGTCCAGCCAGCTGAAGACGCTGGCTGTCAGCCTGACGAAGATCGCCAACGATATGCGCTGGATGAACAGCGGGCCAATTGCGGGACTTGCAGAAATCCAGCTGCCAGCCCTTCAGCCGGGCTCGAGCATCATGCCGGGAAAGATCAACCCGGTGATTCCGGAAAGTGTCGCTATGGTCTGCGCGCAGGTCATGGGTAATGATCTGACCGTCACGGTGGCGGGAGCGTCAGGTAATTTTCAGCTCAATGTGATGTTGCCGGTCATCGCCTACAACCTGTTGCAGAGCATTGAACTGCTCAGCAACGCCAGCCGGGCGCTGGCTGACAATGCGATTCGTGACCTGGTAGTGAACACCGCAAACCTTCAAGCAAGCGTCAGCCGCAACCCGATTCTGGTGACGGCGCTGAATGCGCTGATCGGCTACGAAAAAGGAGCGCAGATCGCCAAAGCCGCCTACCTGCAGGGGCGGCCGGTGATCGATGTTGCTGCAGAACTGACCGACATTCCCCGCACCGAACTGGAAAAGCTGCTGGATCCTGCTCGTTTGCTGGGGCCATAAGTCACAGCCGCCTGGGCATAAACCACAGCCGCGTGGGCGGAGCGGATGGATGAGGTCGGGAAATCAGGGCGCTGCAATCAACGCTGAAATATATTGTAGTGCACGCCAAATGGATCCCGAATGATGCATGCATGACCGGCACCACTCCAGCTCACCACCTCGCAACCGTTAGCTTCTAGGTAACCGCGAGCCGCTTCGACATCATCCACCAGCAGTTCCATCAGTAATCCTGAACAATGTTTTTTTTCATCGACAAACAGTGTCAACGGACCTGCATCGATGGCCGGAATGCCGGAATCGCTGTCCACAGGGAAGCCCAGCACCTCGGTATAAAAGCTGTGGGCAGCCTTCGGGTCATCAGCCTGCAGGGCCACACACTGACTCAACTCAAAATCCATCAGATCTCTCCAGAGCATTTTTTGGCAACCTTAAGGTAACTCGCCCAACAACCCAACCGGGGGTATAGTTTCGATCATGTCTGAAGTCATCATTGAGTCACACGACGGCTGGGCCGAAGTGATCCTGAACCGTCCTGCCACCCGCAACGCCATCAACGGCCCATTGGGTATTGCGCTGGCAGAGTCATTTCGTGAGGTCGACGCCGACGATGCGGTCAATGTCGTGCTGTTTCGTGGTGCGCAAGGCGCGTTCTGCTCGGGACTGGACCTAAAGGCCTTCAACGCTGAACCGGCTCCGGACTGGCTGGCTGATTTTCAATCCATCTGGCGCGGCGCCCACAAAGCCATCTTTGACTGTCGCAAACCAATCGTCGGTGCGCTGGAACGCTATGCGATCAATGGCGGAGCCGCTCTGGCACTGGCTGCTGATCTGTTGATTGCCGGCGAAAATGCCTTTCTCCAGGTCGGCGAGGTGCAGCAGGGTATGGCTGCACCCTACAACCTGGCCTGGCTGCGACTTCACCACTCCCAGGCGCTGGCCAACCAGATAGCGTTGATCGGGCGGCGCTTCCCCGGCAGCGAACTGAAAAGCCTGGGCATAGCCACTGACACTGCCGCCGATGATCAGGTCCTGGAGGCCGCCGCAGCGCTGGCCCAGCAGCTGGCTGATTACCCGCCTGGTGCGCTGGCGCGGATAAAAACCGGGTTGCGGCGCTATGGACCCGCATCAGCAGATGAATGGTTCGATCTTGCCGCTTCGCCAGATTCGCCTGGCGTAAAGGCACCCCGCGCCGTGGACCGATAACACGGATCAACCATACGTTTTCATGACAGGGAACTCATGAATCAGCCAACTATTTCACTGCCACGCCGATCCAGCGCCCTCGCCCTGCTGTTGCTGGCACCGCTGATCGGTTCGAGTGCAATTGCCGAAACCGTCTATGTCACCGACGAGCTGCGGCTGGGTCTGTATCAGGGAGAGGAGACCAGCGGACGCCCATTCAAAACGCTGATCAGCGGTGATGCCCTGGAAGTCCTTGAGCGTGCTTTGATGTCGATCCGGGTACGCACCGAGGATGGCGAAGAAGGCTGGGTGAAAACCGCCTACATTGTGACCGTGGAACCCGGGCGGAGACGCGCCGAGAAGCTCGAAGCGCAAAACACCCAGCTGCAGGTCGGGCTCACGGAGGCCAGAACCGAAATCGTCAGTGCACAAAGTCGCATCGAAGCGCTCGAGGTCAGCCTGACCCGGGCCAATGCGGGGATCGAAGAACTGCCGGCGCTGCAGGCTGCCAACACTGAGTTAACCCAGGAACTGGCCCAGATCGGCAGCCGGATTCCACCAAGCTGGGCAGTCATTGCCGGAGTGCTGGCTCTGATTGCCGGGTTTGCGGCCGGTTACTTCTGGCTCGATCGTAAAGTCCGGCGCCAGTTCGGCGGCGTTCGCGTCTACTGAACAAATCTGTTCACGGCTGTTGTGCGTCCATCAGGCTAAGCAGCCGGTCCGCCAGCTGCGGCACATCGACCCGCTTGCTGGTATCAACGGTCACGGTGAGTGCACGCTCGGCAGCAGAAATCAGCGAACCGGCAGCAAGCCTGGACAACTGGTCCTGCAGCACAGACAGGTCAGCATCCGAGGCATCGCCTCGACGTGACGTAACGCGCTGCTCAAGGACCGCAACTGGCGCAACACACTCAACAATCGCGAATCCGCAGCCGCAGGCGGCGGCGAGGTTCTGGAAAGGGACGCGCTGCTGCGGATCCAGAAAGGTTGCATCAACAATGACCCGTTGACCGCCTGCCAGCAGGGCTGCGCTGAGTGAGTGCAGGTGCTGGTAGGTCTGGACGTGTGCCGCAGCGCCGTATATCCCTTCACCAACATCAGCCCGACCGGATTCCAGCTTGGTGAGTCCATGCAGACGCTTACGCTCAACGTCAGATCGCAGCCGGATTGCCCCCAGATGCTCGAGTAGCGGCGTGCTCAATGTGGTCTTTCCGGAGCCGGACAAGCCGCAGGTCAGAATCAATACCGGCGCAACACTCTCGCCGTAACTGCGGGCCAGCTGCAGATAAGCGTTGAATTCCTCGCGCACCGAGACTGCAGCTGCAGCTCCAAGATCCGCCTGACCCAGTCGGATCGCGGTCACCTTGGCACGAACGAGTGCTCGATAAGCCAGGTAATACGGCAGCACCTGCAGCTGCCGGTAGTCTCCGGTGTGTTCCAGATAAGTGTTGAGAAAGCGATTCGCCAATTGCGGTTGCTGCCGATCCTGCAGGTCCATCACCAGAAATGCGATGTCACAAAGCACATCAATGCAGCTGAGATTGGGGTTGAACTCGATGCAGTCAAACGCCACCGGCTGCTCGTCGATCCAGGCCAGATTGCGCAGATGCAGATCGCCATGACACTGCCGGATCCAGCCCTGGTTTTTGCGCTGCTCGAAAACTGCGCTCAGCGAGCGCCACAGGTCCGCCGCCCAGCGCCGCAGTGCCTCGACTAACTGGCTATCCTCGCCCAGCACGCGACTGTCGAGAATATGCTGGAAGTTCTCGGCAACCGGCTCCCAGACCGCGGCCGGTGTGCCAAAAACTTCATCCGCAGCAACACTGCGTGCCTGCAGATGGAAAGCTGCCAGTCGCTCGGCAAAGGCATCCAGGTGTTCTGGCTTCAGGGCATTTCGCTCAAGCATGCGGTCGAGCTGAGCCGACTGGGGGAACTGGCGCATCTTCACCGCGTGCTCGAACGCGACACCTTCTCCGTCCATGACTGGCGCTGATACATCGCCGGTGATGCCAACAACACCCAGGTAAAGAGCAGGTGCCAATCGGCTGTTCAAGCGAACTTCTGCTTCCGCGCAGGCCAGGCGCTTTTCCACCGTAGAAAAATCCAGAAAACCCAGGTCTACCGGTTTTTTAATCTTGTAGGCAAACGGACCGGTCAGAATCACCCAGGAAATGTGCGTCTCGATCAGCTCCAGTTCGGTGACTGGGTGATCAAATGCTTGCGCACGCAGCAGGCCGGTTACCCAGTTCGCTTGTGCCATGGCCCTTTCTGCTTACTCAATTAAATACCTCGCCCCAAATACTACGCCAGCTGGTATGGTTTTCATCGTGAACACTACCTACGACTATATCGTGATTGGCGCCGGGACTGCCGGCTGCGTACTGGCCAACCGGCTTTCTGCTAACCCCGATCACAGCGTCCTGCTGATCGAAGCAGGCGGTAAAGATGACTATTTCTGGATCGATATACCGGTGGGTTACCTCTATACCATCGGCAATCCACGTACCGACTGGTGTTATCAGATAGAACCCGACCCAGGACTCAACGGACGCTCTATCGGCTACGCGCGAGGTAAAGTGCTTGGCGGCTGCTCTTCGATTAATGCAATGATCTATATGCGCGGCCAGCGCAGCGACTATGACCACTGGGCCCAACTGGGCAATCGCGGCTGGTCCTGGGACGAAGTGCTGCCGGTGTTCAAACAATCCGAAGACTATCAGCATGGCGCTGATGAGTTTCACGGCGCAGGCGGCGAACTGCGGGTCGAAGAGCGTCGGGTCAACTGGGAAATTCTCGACGCCTGGCGCGATGCTGCTGAAGAATGCGGTATCCCGAAGATTGCCGAGTTCAACCGGGGTGACAATTTTGGCAACGCCTATTTTCAGATGAACCAGCGCCGTGGCCGCCGCTGGAGCGGGGCCCGGGCATTCCTCGATCCGGCGCGCAAACGTCCGAACCTGACCATCATCACCCATGCCCATGTCCGAAAACTCCAGCTGGATCGCAGCAATGGCGGTTGTCGAGCAACAGGTGTCGAGCTATCGATCGGCACCGACGCGGCCACCATATTCAACGCGCACCGGGAGGTCATCCTGAGTGCTGGGGCCATCGGTTCCCCGCAGATACTGCAGCTATCCGGCATCGGTCCCCCAGAACTGCTGCAGCAGCACGGCATCAACATAGAACACAGTCTGGCCGGGGTTGGTGAGAACCTTCAGGACCATCTGCAGGTGCGCACCATCTATAAGGTCGACAACACTGTCACTCTGAATCAGCGCGCACGCACTTTATTCGGTCAGGCGCTGATGGGTCTCGAATACTTCACCAGACGCACCGGCCCGTTGACCATGCCGCCATCACAGCTTGGCGCGTTTGCACGCAGTGATGATTCGCAGACCAGTGCCAATATCGAATGGCACGTACAGCCACTGTCTCTGGATGCATTCGGTGAGCCCCTGCACAAGTTCAACGCGATAACGCCTTCGGTCTGCAATCTAAGGCCGAGCAGCCGAGGTCGCGTCCAGATCAAGTCCGCTGATCCGCACGCGGCACCAGCCATCATGCCCAACTACCTGTCCACCGACGAAGACCGGCATGTCGCCGCGGAGGGTCTGCGCTTTACCCGCCGGATAATGGCTGCCAATGCGCTGAAGCAATTCAACCCGGTGGAATGGAAACCGGGTCCGGATTATCGCAGTGATGAAGGACTGGCTCGCGCTGCCGGTGATCTGGGCACAACCATTTTTCATCCGGTGGGTACCTGCAAAATGGGCAGCGACCAGGCTGCCGTTGTCGACGACCGCCTCAAACTGCACGGTGTGGAAGGGCTGCGGGTCATTGACGCCTCGATTATGCCAACCATTACCTCCGGCAACACCAATGCGCCTACTGTGATGATCGCCGAACAAGGCGCGCGCTTCATTGTCGAGGATGCTCAGCAGTGATGCCGCGCGGCTGGCTTGGCGGAGTGGTGCCCGGTTTACTGCTGGCGTCGGCCTGTCACGCTGATCCCGTAAGCGTTGCCCAGACACTCAGCACAGCCAGAGCCAGCGACGGCAGCTAAATCTCCTGGCGCGAGCACATCATCGATGACCCGACCCTGGGCACACCAGACCTGTCCGGCAGCGACGGACTGGCGATGGCTGACCTCGATGCTGATGGCTTCGAAGACATCGTTTCTGTGCATGGATCCGATACTGTTTATGACGACAAATGGCTGCTGCAGGACCTGGATCAGGACGGTGATCTGGCTGTAATCGGTACCCGGGGCAACAGTGAACCCTACGACGGAGTGATCTGGCTGGAACAGCTGAGAACCCAGACGCCACAGCCGAGTTTTCAGCAGGCGCGGCATGAAGACAGCGAGCAGATGCCGCTACCTTAGGAACGGTTCTTTAAGAACACTCTCGAATTGCCTCAATCAGGACATCGACATCATTGCGGGTCGCCGAATTGCTATGACGAGGCGATGACGATCAGGCAGCCTGGGTGGCTAACGGTCCATCCCCCTTCAGCAGACGATTGATCTGAATGTGGTCATCCATGGCCTGGTGGTCAACCTGCGACAGGCGGCCCACCGCCCGCTGTCGGATGGAATGAAACAGCAGTCCGGCAACGCTCAGCCCCATCATCACAACATAGAGAACCGCCATGATTCCGGGTTCAGAATCGAGCTGGACTTCACCAACAATCGCCAGCGCTGAGCCGACCAGCAGCACTACAGATCCCACCTGCAGCAGCAGAATCCGTCGACGTAACGCCATCATGCCACGCGCCTTCACCAGGTTCAGTTCACCGGTGGTGAAGTGATCCAGATACCAGCCCTGGTCTTCGTCATCATGCCGCTCCGAAAACGGCGGGATCCGTTGCCCGGTTATGGGGTCAATGGCTGCTTCGCCACGCTTGAGCTGCTCGATGCCTTCCCAGATCTTCTCATGCACTTTGCGACTGATGGGATACATCGAGCCAAGCATAAGGGCTATCGCAGCCGTCGTTGCCGGTCCCAGACCAAAAATTGCGCTGATCGTAAAACGCACTTCATCGGTCTGCGGCACGTTCGGCAGGTAACCTACGCTCGCCAGCACAGCCAGCGGAATCGACATACTAGGGATCACCACAAACTTCGACATGATCGACCACAGAGCACCGTACTGCGCTTCGCGTCTCTTGCCGGTATACAGTTCGTCATAGTCAATCACGTCTGCCTGCATCGACGGGCCGAGGAAAAGTCCCGCACCAAAAGCCGCACCCGACCAGATCAGCACAAAGAAGGTAGGCCAGATGTCTCCGGGGCCCATGAAAAACAGCGCGGCTGAGCCGGTGATGCCAGGGATGAAGCTGGCCAGCCAGACCGGTTTTTTCTCAAACTTTCTGGCCAGCCAGATCCATACCGGCAGAAACAGAAATCCCGAGCCGAAGTAAACGGCCAGAAAAATAGCCAGCCAGGTGTCAGGATTCTCGGGTTGCAGAACATATTTGGTGAAGTAAGGCATCATCAGTCCCGGAATCGCACCGGTGATCGACCCGGTGAGATAAACCATCAACAGAATTCTGAAGGCACGGTTGCGGAACACCCGACGCAGACCTGGCACCATGGGATTCGGCGTGCGCTCAACAAAGTCCTGTCTTTCCCGCACCTGCATGACCAGATTCAGATAAAGACCCACCAGCAGAATCGCCAGCAGCGCGGCAAAACCTGAGTAGCCTTCCCGGGCTCCTCCGAGCGCCTGGATAAACAGCGGCGGTGCTACCGCTGCGACCAGCGTGCCGAACACCACAAAACCTTCGCGAATTCCGAACAACAGACTGCGTTCGTTGTAGTCGAGCGTCAGCTCTGGACCAAGGCCGTTGTGCGGAATGATGTAGACGGTATGAAACAGGTAGTAACAGATGTAAGTGGTTGCAAACCATGCCGCAGCGTTGGCGCCAACCAACTCCACCGGCGGTGAAAACATCAGATAGAAAGCCAGCCCGGCAGCCGGTGCACCAAACAAAATCCAGGGTCGTCGCCGTCCCCAGCGACTGCGGGTGCTGTCTGTCGCCCAGCCCATCAGCGGGTCTGTGAGCGCATCCAATGCACGCGCAACAGCTTTTACCAGCGCAATCAGACCCAGCGGTACCAGGATCGTATCTGAATAGAAGATCGTCAGATGGATGGCGATGGGAATGGCCATACCCGCACCGGCAAAACTTGGTGCGCCGTAGGACAACTTAACTCTAAGGGACAGTTTTTCTGCCGATGAGGTGTAGCTCATGAGTCAGATAGTCGCCACTAACGGGCAGCTAAGCAACCTGATTCGGTCCCGAGGCAACCAGCTGTTTTTCAAACACAGTGTTGCGATCCCATCTTTCGGGCGGGTGCCGACCTTGCCGAAACTACTCGAAAGGTTGAGTTGAATCATCGCGATATTGTCATCACGGGCGCTGGTTTCCACACTGGTGTAGCCCTGCTCGGTCAGCCAGCGATGCTGGGATGTCATCAGCCTTCGAGCGATTCCGCGATGGCGAAAATCCGGGTGCACACCTCCCAGCCAGCTGTAGTAACGGCGGCGGGCGTGGGCATAGCCCATCTTGAAGCCAACCAGCACACCCGCGCTGCGAGCTTCAAACACCGTGAAGGCGGGCATATTGACGATACGCCAGGGAACATCAGGGTCAAGGCTTTCGAATACTGAAGTGACCAGACCCTGGATCTCTTCGATGGCCTGAGCAGGCAGGGGAGCCTGCGTCAGGCTGAAGACAAGGTCCAAAGGATCGGCCACGACAACCAGCAGACCAGGGTTAGAGACCTGGCTGAGCCTTCTTGACGGACTCGCCGTCCTGCTCTGGAACGAGTTCGACATCCACTACAGTGCTGGCTACGCCTTCGGTCAACGTATCGTGCGACTCAGCAGAACCCGGTTGGCCAATCTCCACAGGGTGCTCAGTTTCAACCACGTCCTCAATCAGTGGTGGTTCTACCTCAGCCGTCACATTGGCCTGTTCTGCCGGCACGCTGGCTTGCTCAGTGTCATCCAGGTGCGACGTCACTGCTGATTCGAGGTTATCCACTTCAGCGTCAATGACGTTCCTGTTGTCACCCAGCAACGGCAGGTCTGCGCGCTCCAGCAACTCTCTGGCTCTCACCTCGTCGATGCCGAGATCTTTGGCACTTTCAGAAAAGTGCTCGAGAAAATCCCGGTAGTCGTGCGCGAGACGCCCGAACAACAAAGCGCTCTGTTCAAAATGTTCGGTCACATTGTCCTGAACTGCGGTCGCCTGTTTGCGAGCCAGTTCCAGTTCCTGCTGCAGAGAATCGATTTCCGTCTGACTTGGTGCGCCACGACGGGCAAAGGCAAACCCTGCTCCTGCTGCAACAGCGCTTGTCAGGATGATAAGAAGGATCCAGATTTCTGCGGCCACGATTGCTCTCTGCGTCGCTAGGGGACTTAAGTATAACCTTGCCTGCGCGCGGTCCGCATCAGCTCAGTCAGCCAGCTGGTTCATCGCTGTGGCCAGCTCAAAATCGAGCACCGTCAGCCCACCGGCATCGTGTGTAGTCAGATCAACGCGAACCCGATTGTAGACATTGAAC
>CAKZWF010000095.1 GCA_937921865.1 uncultured Pseudomonadales bacterium
CCGATTTTTGTAAGCTCAGCCGGAGCAGCTGCCGCCACCGAGTACGCAGAACCTGGCACAGTGAGGGTGATTGAGCGCTACTGTTGTGAAACTGTCTGCGAGACGTGGACCAAAACCAAAGCCCTCAGCGTAGGGCAGCAGGGTACAGGCAACAACATCAGGATCGGCCGCACCTTTGCGCCTGACTACCATTCGCGAGCTGGCGCACATCATGTCGTCCGGATCGACTCCGAGAATTTCCCAGCAGTCGGTGGTGATTTCCGGCACCTCGCCAGAGCCGTCCAGTTCTGGGAACAGGATCAGCGACTCAGCGTCGTTGGCGTCGATGCGAATCTTCTGAGCTTCGAACAGCTCTGCAAAGCCTTTGCGCAGCACACGTTCGTCTTCACCCCAACGGGTGCGGCCCGCCGCATGCAGCTGGAAGCCGCTGTCCGACAGCCATTTGAGGCCTGTGATCATTGGTGCCCAGGAACGGTTGCCGCGTTCTTCCTCGTGCAGGGCTGAATCGAAGTGATCGACCGAGACTCGCATGGTCAGCGTCTGCGCAAACTTTTCGCGCAGCTCCAGCAGGCCGGTGGCGCACTTCATCATCGGTTTCATCGCGTTGGTCAGCACCAGAACCTTCAGCCCGGCACTCAGGCAATCTTCGATGATCGCCAATATCTCCGGGTTCATGAAGGGTTCACCGCCAGTGATGCCGATCTCGATGACACCCAGATTCAGAACGCTGATCTCCTCAAGGTAAGTCTTGACGTCAGCGCGGGTCAGGTAGACCAGTCGATCATTCTTCGGACTCGACTCTATGTAGCAGTTTTCACAGGTCAGATTGCATAACGTGCCGGTGTTCAACCACAGCGTTTTCAGCTGGCGAAGTGCAACGTGGGCGCGTGGTTGACCATCCGCCGTTCTATTGGGGTCGGAAAATCTTCTATCAGAGACAATGACATTCATAGCGGATAAGACAACATGATTAGCGCGGAGATCCCGGACATGGATTGCTGCCAGGATACCGGTCAATTGGTGGTGGATCACAAACGCTGACGCCGGGCCGAACCGGCGGATTCAGCGGCCGATGATAACCGAGGAATCAGTCCAGTCGTTGCAGGCTTTCATTTGAATTTCACACGCACAGCGGGATGCTTCAGGCGGAGGCGTTCAGGAAGGCACATGAACCTCAAAGAATTAGAAGGCCTGGCGCGCGCGGGAGGCGAGGCAATCATCGAAATTCATTCGATCGAACCGTCAATTTATCTGGTATATCAGCGATTCGGAGAACGGCTGATACCGGTAGCGGACGACACCGGATCGCAGGCTCGCTTCAACAGCAGCTATGCGTCGTTCAAGGCGCTGGCTGGGCTCGGAGTCACGGAGGTGGCCTTTGTCCATCGCAGCGCCTATGGCGAAATGATCGGCATTGAAACTCCGCACAACGATACCGAGCTGCGCCAGATCGTCAGCCTTGTCCATCTGGCCTGACCGACGGTGCGGATCACAGTCGTGACTGCCGCAGGGTGGTCTGGAGGGTCTCCACTGCACTAAATGGCTTCACAAGAGCGTCCTGTGGGGTCAAGCCCGCCCGCGCTCAACGCTACAGATCTTCTGGCCGGGTGTGCGGTGTGAACTCGAATACCCCATAGCGCACATAGGGATGTAGGCTCGGTTCGCCCTCAATGACCGGTTGCGGGATCGCTCGTACCACTGGCGCCAGATTTTTCAGGTAGTGGGCGATGGCTTCCAGATCACTGCGGGTCAAGGCGTTGTAGTTTACCCAGGGCATGATCAACAGTCGTTCGTGGCTGCTGCGGGCGATGCCTTCGGTCATCGCGGTAATGATGTCTTCGACGCTCCAGTTGCCGAGCCCGGTTTCCACATCACCAGTCAGATTGCCCGCAAATACCACCCCCGGGTTTTGTTCATCCATGCTGTAGGCAGTGTAAGCCATGCCAATCATGGAGCCTGCGAAATAGGGCCCGGTGGCAGAGCTGCCGATTAGATAACCTTCGGTGTGGCAGCGACCGCAGCCAAGCAGATTGGTCAGATACTGGCCGCGTGACACTTGTGAATCATTTGACTGCGCAGCCCCACCGGGGGCGGTGACGGCTATGGTCATGGCCAGCAGCAGTAATGGTCTGATCAGTGCTGACATTCGAGTGTTCATGAGGCAGTCCCTGCAATATCCGGCATTGATTATAGCGTGTCAGGTTGACTGGCAACTTTCGGTCGGCCGGTGACCAGCAGACCGAGGACAATGATCCCCAATCCCAGCCAGGAACTCAGCGCTACCTGTTCCTCCAGAACCTGCCCGATCAGCAGCAGCGAAATGAACGGCGACAGAAAGATCAGCTGGCCGAGCCGGGCGGCGTGGCGAGTCAGGCGCAGTGCCCGCTGCCAGAGTAGAAAGGTCAGACCCATTTCCACCAGGCCCACCCAGGCGCCGTAAGCCAGCGTCTGCGGAGTTATCTCAGGCAGCCCGGGTCCGAGCAGACACAGCAGCGCCAGGATAGGGGTAGCGATACAGAAACTACTTGCCATGAAAGCGGCTGGCGGAGTGCTGGAACGGGCATTAAACAACCAGTAACCGGCCCACAGAACAGTGCTGGCCAGGGCCAGGGCAACGCCCAGCAGGTCAATATCCGGCAGTCGATCGAATCTACCCTGGGACAGCAGCACCACAACCCCCAGATAGCTGACGGCAATACCGAACAGCGATCGCGCGGTCAGCCGTTGTTTCAGTACTGGGACTGCCAGCAGCGCCAGCACGATGGCCCAGGTGTAGTTCAGCGGTTGCGCCAGCTGTGCGGGCAGCCGATCGTAGGCTTCAAACAGCAGCAGGTAGTAGCTTACCGGATTGAGCAGACCGAACAGGGCGGCTTCGCGAAACTTCCAGCCGGTTCGCGGCCAGCCCTGAAGCGTGGCCGCTAATACGAATACCACCGTGGAGATGGCTGCTCCCAGCAACAGCAGCTGCACCGGGGCCATCACCATCAGCCCGAGCTTGAATCCGGTGGCAACGGTGGACCACAGTGCCACCGCGCAGATGGCGGCGATGAGGGCTTGTCGTTCGTTGAACATTTCTGCGGTTATGATGGGTGACTTCAGACGCGATCGCCACACTGTCGAACCCGGCTGCGGGAAATATCTGGAACCGGAAGGTAATTAAGCGCAATGCAAGATCCCGAAACCCGAAGCTGGCGCTGCGATCTCTCGTTGAGAGACACTATCTGCGAGAATCTGGCTGCTTTCACGGTGCGCACCAGTAGCGTGGATGACGCGCATCACGCCGCTGTGGCAATCACCATCACCGACGTCGGCCATGGTGCGGATCTGCCCGGTCTGCCGGAACATGCGCAGTGGCAGCCGGAAGCGGCGCTGTTGCTGACGCGGCGGGCTGCGTCGCTGCGCAAACATGCCGGTCAGTGGGCTTTTCCCGGTGGACGTCTCGATCCGGGCGAGACACCCATCGAGACCGCGTTGCGGGAAATGCACGAAGAAGTCTCGCTGGCAGTCGGCGAAGATCGGGTGCTCGGCTGTCTTGATGACTTCGTGACCCGCTCCGGATTTGTGATGACGCCGGTAGTGGTGTGGGCGGGCGCCGGCGCGCGCACCCAGCCGAATCCTGACGAAGTCGCGTCTGTGCACCGGATTCCGATCAGCGAGTTTCTGCGCGGTGACGCGCCGATGCTCGAAAGTGCCAGCTCCAGCGAGCATCCGGTGCTGCGCATGCCGGTCGGTGACGATCATATTGCGGCGCCGACCGCCGCACTTATTTACCAGTTCCGCGAAGTCTGTCTGCTCGGCAGGGACACACGGGTCGCGCACTATGAACAACCCGAGTTTGCCTGGCGTTGACCCGCTTAAGACAATTCTCCAAACTCGCGTTTTCTGCTAATCCGCCGGCTATCGGCACGAATCAAGGACACGACCATGGCTATTCAAGAAGGCGACAAACTCCCCGCAGCCACCTTCCACATGATGAAGGACGGGAAACCTACCCCGGTCACTACCGACGAACTGTTTGGTGGTAAAAAAGTGGTGGTATTTGCAGTACCCGGCGCTTACACCCCAACCTGTTCCCAAGCTCATCTGCCGGGCTTCGTCATTAACGCCGACGCGATCAAAGCAAAAGGGGTAGACAGCATCGTCTGTCTGTCGGTCAACGATGCGTTTGTGATGGACAGCTGGGGCAAAGATAAAAATGCTGAAGAGCTGCTGATGATTGGTGATGGAAATGGTGAATTCACCGCGGCCATCGGTCTGGAAATGGATGGCAGTGGCTTTGGTCTCGGCACCCGCTCGCAGCGCTACGCGATGATTGTCGATAACGGCACTGTGACCAAACTGTCGGTGGAAGCACCGGGGCAGTTTGAAGTGAGCAAAGCCGAAGCGATTCTGGAAGCCCTCTAGCTGCCAGTATGAAGACTTTCTGGCTGGTGCGGATGGCGCAGAAGGGTCATCCGCTGCTGGTCCCGGGGGGCAGGCTGCTGTGCAGTCCGGGCTATTTCCCCTGGGTCAGCTCAGTCAGGAGCTGGCTGCAGCGGAAACCGGTCGAATCAGACACTCCTGGGCAGCCGTGGCAATCAGCGCTCCATCGCGATTGAAAAACTGACCGCGCACAAACCCTCTGGCACTACCCGCATTGGGCGATTCCTTCGCAAACAGCAGCCATTCGTCAGCGCGAAAAGGACGATGAAACCACAGCGAATGATCCAGACTGGCACCGTAGACCTGACCCCGCATTGCGTCGCGGCCGTGCGGCAGCATCGAGGTACTCATGAAATCGAGATCGGACATGTAACCCAGCATGGCCAGGTGCAGGTGAGGATCATCGGATAACGCATCTCGGGTTTTCACCCAGGTGTGTTTATAAGGCGGGTGCGCATCGTTATCGTTCATCGGAATACGTTCCACCTGGCGAACGTCGATGGCCTCAAAGCGGAACGCATAGCGTTGCACGTCGGGATTAGCCCGAGCGTATTCAGCAAATACCTCGCGATCGCCGCGCAGCGCTTCCGGCGGGGGTACGTCCGGCATCGGTACCGAATGACTCATCCCAGGTTCCGACTTCTGTCCTGACAGCGCCATATCAAAAATGGCTCGACCGTGCTGGATCGCGCTGACTCGGCGTGTGGTGAAGCTGCGGCCATCGCGGATCCGGTCGACATCGTAGAGGATGGGCAGGTTCCAATCGCCGGCGCGCAGAAAATAGGCGTGAATCGAATGCAGATCG
>CAKZWF010000096.1 GCA_937921865.1 uncultured Pseudomonadales bacterium
GTCGACGCAGCGCTGACCAATGACGCCTGCATACTTGAACTGGCCAACTCGCGTGGCCAGCGGGTGCTGCAGTTGCTGGATAATCTGTTTGCCGTGGACTGCGACCTGGCTCAGGTTCAGGCGGCTGACAGCCTGCTGACGATGTTCATAAGCGCTTTCAACTCCGGTTATTCAGGAAACTCGCACGCCCGGGCCAGCCAACGCCATGCTGCCTTTCGTAATGCAAAAGACTACATGCATGGGCATCTGGATGAGGCAATTACCCTGGCGGATATTTCCCGACAAGCCAATGCCAGCCGGCGAACGTTAACGAACGCGTTTCAGGAAAGCCTCGGCATGGGGCCGATGAGCTATCTGAAACTGTTGCGTCTTAATCGCGTGCAGCAGATCCTGCGTCGAACTGCTCTGCAGGCTCCGCGAATTAATGATGTGGCTAATGATCATGGATTCTGGCACATGGGTCAGTTTGCGAGCGATTACCGGCAGCTGTTTGGCGAGTTGCCGTCTGAAACGCTCCGAAACAGGAATTACCTCAATCGATAGCGGCTCGGCCTGCGACTGCAGTCTTTCGAAGCACTACTCTGCGAAATCCAGGGAGCCGGGAAGAAACACTTCTTCGATGGTGAGCTGCCGCGATGCCAGACCCTGGCGATAGGAGTACTCGAACAGCGCGTTGAGGGTCTTTGCGTTAGGCGCGATACCGTAGGGATAGAAGTTTTCACCCATCAGGGTCTGGGTCGCTTCCAGTTCCGCCGAATACCAGGGCAGCATGTCTGTGGCCCAGTTGAGCCGATTCATCAGCTGATAGGCGGCGGTTTTTGCCTGAGAGTAGGCATCGAAGATGGCTCGTGGCAGCCGGGGGTAATCTTTAGCGACATCCCGGCGGATAGCCAGGACGTGCATGATCGGAAAGATGCCCGTTCGCTTAAAGTAATCCTGTTCGATCGCTCTAGGGTCTTCAAACAGTCTGCTGATTTTTGGATCGCCCTGAAGAAAAGCAGCCGGAGTGGCGGCGTGAAACAGCGCGTCCACTTCGCCTTCCAGCAGCAATTGAGATTCATCAAGACCAGTGGGTCCCTGGATTACGCTGACACCGTCGGGAATTCTGGATTCCTGGGCAGAAATCTTACCGGCTTCGCCCGCGGAGCTGTCTTTGTTCGCGATCACCCATTCCATGTCGGACGGTTTCACACCGTACTCATCTTCAAAGATGCCCCGGATCCAGGTCAGAGAGGTGGATGAATAGCCGGGTGTGCCGACGCGACGACCTTTCAGGTCTTCGGGCTTGTTTATACCGGCACCCGTTCGGACAAATACACTTTTGTGTCGGAACTGACGAAGCAGAAACACCGGCAGCAGTGCGTAATCCCGAAATCCTTCATTGGCGTGGGCGAGCACGAACGGATGCAGACCCAGTTCGGTAACTTCATTAGCACCACTGCGGGTGAATGCGCGCGTGTTCATATCGCCGATAGCATCTTCGATGAACGTCGCATCGACGCCTTCGATTGTTACCTGGCCACTGAACAGTGCTGCGGTTCTATCCAGCCGATAGCTGGAGACGCGAAGCTTGGGATGATCTGCCTGAGCGAGCGCGCCGCCAGCGCTGCCGAGCAGCGCAGGCAAAGCAAGCGCCGAAGCGCTCAGACTGAGCATGTTTCGTCGGCTCAAGCCTCGAACGCCGGATTGCTCCGGCGTTCTGCACGACAGGTTATGTCGTTTGCTCAATTTCCGAAGCCGGGATCCATCGCCGGATCAAATGGCAGGTCGTCCAGGTGCTCGATGTATTCGAGCGGATCGAACGGCATTGCTTTGCGGTCCAGCTGTGGGTTGGCCAGGGCTTCCACTTCTGGAGAAGGATCGGTAATACCGCGCCACGGAATGCCGTAGGCTTCGTGAGAATCCGGATACTTCTCTTTCCACAGGTCATGACGCAACTTCATGCGGTTAAACGGCCGCTTCAGGTGGATCAGGTTGACCAGCATCGGAGTCACTTCCCGTGGATCGGCCAGCAGGAAGTAGAACGCTGCAGGGATACCACTGGCTTCGCCGACAGGGTCCGAGGAGATGAAGTGACGCTTGTAGTTGCCTTTCACTACCGCTCCGAGACGAGGACCAGCGTAGATAAACACACTGTCTCGTCGGCCGTTGGTATCGCCGTTCAGCAGCAGCGCTGTCTGGTCGACACCATCAATGATTCGATCGGTGGGCATTTCGTCCATGCCGCCAGCGAGACTGGCGAAGGTCGTGAACAGGTCAGTGACGTGGATGATGTCGCCGACCAGCTGGCCGCCTTCAATGGTGCCGGGCCAGTAGGCGAAAGCCGGTACACGAACGCCGCCTTCGGTAAAGTCACCCTTGCCACCACGATAGATAGTCTCAGCCATACCCAGACCAGGTGGTGGGTTGTGTGCCATCGGACCGTTGTCTGCCATCGCTACGATCAGCGTGTTCTCAGCAATGCCGAGCTCTTCGAGCTTCTCCATTACCTGACCGACGAATACGTCGACATTACATTGCAGACCGTCCTGCAGGATGCTGCGTGCCTGTGAGCACTTTTTAATCACCGGCATGAAGCTGGTCATGTTCGGCCAGTTGGCGACGTAAAAGGGTTTGCCGGCTTTTGCCTGGCGCTCGATGAAGTCCAGGGTCCGCCGTTGGGATTCCGGGTCCATTTTCATGTAGGTTTCGTGGGTGTTATCGCCCCACTGACGGGTTTCGCCGCCCTTGGTGCCTTCAGCTACCTGAATCCAGCCTTTGGTAATGAAGGTTTCGTCTTTCTTGTAGGGATCAGCCGGAAAAACTTCTTCGTGCAGACCAATGGACGCATTGGCCTGTTCAGCCTGGGCATTGTTCAGAGACAGGATCTGGTTGTAGCCGGTGAAGAAGGCCTCATCAAAACCCTGATTGTTAGGATAACTCTCTTCTATGTCGCCCAGGTGCCACTTGCCGTGGAAGGCGGTGGCATAGCCGGCGTCGCCCAGGACTTCACCCATGGTGACTTCGTCACCACTTAAGCCGTGGCTTTCCAGCAGCATGCCGATGTTGTACATGCCGCTGCGAACTGCCAGGCGACCCGTGGCCGCGGCGGCGCGAGTGGGCGTACAGCCTACTTCGGTGTACATCCGCGTGAACAGTATGCCTTCAGCGGCCATCCGGTTCAGGTTTGGTGTGTCCAGACCCCGGACCTTCTGAATGGCGGGAATGCCGACATCACCATAGGCGGTGTCATCCCACATGATGTGGATGATGTTGGGCGGCTGGCCGAACTTCTCTTCGAGAGCTGCCAGCCGCTCTTTCAGCGCGGAGTCCTCAGCTGCCCATTGCTCTCCATGTTGTGCTTTCAGCACGTAATACTCAGCGTCGTGTACCACGTCTTTGGCGTAGCCAGTGCTCGCAAAGACCGAACCTGCCAGCAAACTGGCGGTCGCTGCGATGCGCTTTATATGATTTGGGTATCTCATGGTTGCTCCGTGATTAATCACTTCGAGAGTGGTCTTTGTTTGTAGTGAATTCCGCATCCTGGTCCAGCACGAATCCGAGAATCATCGCCGCCACTTTAGAGACCGGCTGATCACTGGCTGATGCCAATCTCTCCAGGCGTTCAAACTGTTGCGGGGACAATAGTGCAGTCACCCGGCGACGTTTTGTGGCTTCTTTGGTCGAGGTATTCACGAGGCGGGATTGTGCCGCGCAAGCCATTACAAGGACATCAAAATTGGGCACGTTGCCGATCTCGCGACGCGGTGTTCAAATTTTCGAAATCTGCCCAATTTTGATAGCCATGACCTGACCAGGTGTGGATGATGCGTCGATTGGTGTTGCTGAGTGGGTTTTCAACACAGGCAGCACGGTCAGTCTGCCCCTGCTGTTTCGACAATGGCGATGAATCCAATCATCCGGCAGATTCGAATTTAGATCAGACGATTACAGGCACCTATATGAAGTGTTTTATCCGAAACCTGGCCGCCACTGCAGTGCTGTTCATCTCGACGCAGCTGCATGCCAGTGATACTCAGGAACTCGCCGAAGCCTCGCAGAATCCGGTCGGTAATATCATCAGCCTGCCGTTTGAATACAATTACGACTTTGAGGTTGGTCCTGAAGAAGGCGATGTTCAGATATTGAATCTGAAACCCGTCTACCCGGTGAACATCGGCAAGTACAATCTGATCAACAGGCTCACTGTGCCGTTATCGCATCAGGAAGAACGGTTTCCGGGTGAAGGCAGTAAAAGTGGCATGGGCAACATCACTTATCAGGGGTTTGTCACTCCGGCTCAGCCTGGCAAGGTCATCTGGGGCGTAGGCCCGGCGGTTACCGTACCAAGTAAAACCGACGATCGATTCGGCTCGGAAAAATGGTCGGGTGGTCCAGCGGTGGTGGTACTCGCCAAACCTGGCAACTGGCTGGTCGGGGCGCTGGTGCAGCACTCCTGGTCGTTTGCCGGCGACAGCGACGACAACAACGTCAACCTCACCTCCTTTCAATATTTCATCAATTACAACTTTCCAAGTGGCTGGTACCTGACAAGCACGCCGACGAATACGGCTAACTGGGACGAAAGCAGCTCAGATCGTTTCACCATTCCGATCGGCGGCGGCATCGGCAAGCTGGTGCGGTTTGGCAACCAGCCGGTAGATTTCAAGCTGCAGGGTTTTTATAACGCTGAGAAACCCGATGGTGCTGCGGACTGGACCATGCAGTTTCAGTTCAAGTTTCTTTTTCCGAAAAGCTGAGCCTCGGACCTCCGGCGAAAGGCGACTGCGAGAGGAATTTCACCCAGCCTGCCCAAAGCCTGAGTCAATTTGGTAGATTGATCACAACCAGTCTGGCCAGGATTAGCCAATTGACTTCATCTGACCCGTTGCCGCGGCATTCATTGGCGCAGTTTCTGATCAGCGCCGTTGCGCTGGCGTATGCCGTCTCGGGATTCGCCCAGGCGCCTATCGTTCAGCCAGGTGCGCCGGGTGAACCCACCCGTGAACTCAGCGCCGACGAGGCCATCGAAATTGCGTCGACCAGCTATTCGCCAGCTGACGTGCAGTTCATGCAGGACATGATTCCTCACCACCACCAGGCCATCGAAATGGCGGAGCTGGTTGCGGATCGCACCAATCGGCCTGAACTGATTGATGTGGCCGGGCGGATCAATGCCTCGCAGGGGGATGAGATCGAGTTCATGCAGTCGTGGCTGCGCGACCGAGGTGAGCGGGTACCCGATCCAACCGAACACCACGCCATGCACACCTCCCATCAGATGGCGGGTATGGCGTCAGCTGAACAGATGGCGCAGTTGGCGGACTCTGACGGCACCGGGTTCGACCGGTTGTTCCTGCAGCTGATGATTGCGCACCATGAAGGCGCAGTAGCCATGGTTGAAGAACTGCTGGAACAGCCGGGGTCTGCTTACGATCCAGTGCTGTACGAGTTCACCACGGACATCACCAATGACCAGACCAGCGAAATCGAACGCATGAACGGGTTGCTGGTGAGTCTCTCCGATGATCCCCGCGGCGGGCTTACTGCCGGGTTTGACGATGCCGGCGAAGCCATTTTGAACATGGAAGTTCTGCTGGCGATGTCCAAACCGCCGGGATTCTTCGATCCGAATAATCCGTCTGAGCTGCCGGCCAGTCGCCTGCAGCCTGCCGAAGCGTCCGCTGAAGGCGATGCTGAAGACAAAGCGGACAACGACGAAGACGGCGACAGCGATGAGGGCCGTTCTCCGCTGTTGAGTTTTGCCAATACGGACATGGCGTTTCGAGACGACATCCTGGTTGCAGGCAGCTATCACGGTTTTAATGTTTATCAGCTGGTTGATGGCATGCCGAATCTGACCGCATCCATTGTCTGTCCCGGCGGGCAGGGTGACGTGTCGATAGTCGATGACCTGCTGATCATGTCCGTCGAGCAGACCAGAGGTCGGCTGGATTGCGGGCTGGGTGGGGTTGTCGAAGACGTCAGCGCTGAGCGCTTCCGTGGTATCCGCATTTTTGATATCAGTGATATCACCCGTCCGCTGCAGGTAGGTGCGGTTCAGACGTGTCGGGGTTCACATACCCACTCGGTGGTTTCAGGTCCCGGCGAGGACGGCAAAATTGTCCTCTACAACTCCGGTACTGCCGGAGTACGTGACGAAGAAGAGCTGGCGGGGTGTATTGATGAGTCTCCCGGTGACGATCGCACCGCGCTGTTCCGTATCGATGTGATCGAGATTCCGGTTGATGATCCTTCGAAGTCACGCATTGTCGATAGCCCGGCGGTGTTTGCTGACCCTGAAACCGGTGTGCTCGCCGGTCTATGGCGCGGTGGCGATCACGGTGACGAAACTCAGGACACCAGCCGCACCGATCAGTGTCATGACATCACCGTGTTCCCGGAAGCGGGTATTGCCGCCGGCGCCTGTTCCGGCAACGGCATCATTTTCGACATTTCTGATCCACTTAAACCCACCCGGATCGATGTAGTGGTGGATACCGGGTTTGCCTACTGGCACTCGGCAACCTTCAATAACGACGGCGACAAGGTGTTGTTCACAGACGAGTGGGGCGGCGGTGCCCGGCCGCGTTGCCGCGCCTACGACCCGCTGGACTGGGGTGCGGATGCAATCTACGACATTGTCGACGGTCAGCTGGAATTCCGCAGCTACTTCAAGATGCCCGCTCCGCAGGTGGATGAAGAGAACTGTGTTGCCCACAACGGCTCGATTGTGCCGGTGCCCGGACGCGATGTGTTTGTTCAAGCCTGGTATCAGGGCGGTATCTCTGTCATCGATTTCACCGACTCCAGTAACCCGTTTGAGATTGCCTACTTTGATCGGGGCCCGGTGGATGCGGAGGATCTGATTCTCGGCGGCTACTGGTCAGTCTACTGGTACAACGGTCTGATCTATGGCACTGAAATTGTGCGTGGGCTGGATGTGCTTTCTCTGACGGCAAGCGAATATTTAAGTGAAAACGAGATTGCAGCTGCTGCACTGGCCGATCAGGGTCGGCTGTTCAACCCGCAGCAGCAGTTCCGGGTCAGCTGGCCGGCGGAACCGGTGGTAGCGCGTGCGTACCTGGATCAACTGCAGCGTGATGGCGGATTGTCGGAATCGCTGCACACTCAGGTCGCTGAGAGTCTTGATGAGTCCGCGACAGCGCTTGCTGACGGTGGGCGCGACAGAAGTCTGGCCCGCCAGTTGGCGTCACTGGCCAAGGCAGCGGAGAAAGAGCAGGGTGGAGACGCAACCGCGTCAAAGCGGCGCGCAGATCTGGCTCAGACTCTTAACGGCATCGCTGAGCGGTTACGCGGCTGAACCGCGCTCGCGGCTCAGTTTTTGGATTCGTCTGCATCGTGGATGCGAATCAGCCCTTCCTGAGCAGCTGACGCTACCAGTTCACCAGATCGGCTATAGATCAGCCCGCGGTTGAGTCCTCGGGCGCCGCCCGCGCTGGGGCTGTCCTGAACGTAGAGCAGCCATTGGTCTGCCCGGAACGGGCGGTGAAACCACATGGCATGATCGAGACTGGCGACCTGCAGGTTCTCTTGAGTGAAATTGATGCCGTGCGGCAGCGTTGAGGTATCCAGCAACGACCAGTCAGAAAGATAGGCCAGCACACACTGATGCAGTCGCGGATCATCCGGCAGCGTGTCGCGGGCTTTCATCCAGCACAGCTGCTGCGGCGGCCGCTTTTCCGGTTTGAACATGTTCATCGGATCAATGGGCCGCACTTCGATGGGACGTTCGTTAAAAAACGAATCGTCGAAGTCGTGGGACAGTTCCGCTGCCCACTCTTTGCGCAGTTCGTCTTCCGACTTCAGATTCTCCGGTCCCGGACACTCCGGCATCGGCAGTTGATGGCTGAAGCCGTCTTCCGGAGTCTGGAACGAAATCGACATATTGAAAATGGCCCGGCCATGCTGAATGGCGACCACGCGTCGGGTCGTGAAACTCTTGCCATCACGGATTCTGTCGACGGTGTAGAGGATCGGCACGCTGGTGTCGCCCGGGCGCAGGAAATAGCCGTGCAGCGAATGAGCGATACGGTCATCGGGTACGGTGCGCGATGCGGCAACCAGCGCCTGGCCGAGGACCTGGCCGCCATAGACCCGCTGCCAGCCTTCGTTCGGGCTGGTGGCGCGGTAGTGATTGCGTTCGATCTCTTCTAAATCGAGCAGATCGATCAGGTCGTTGACGGCGTTTTCCATATTGAGTCCTTGAGAGGAGCGACCTCAAAACAGCAGGGCGGCGAGGCGCGGTATTGTAGTCGTCTGTGCAGCCAGGGAAAATGGCGTTTTCAGCCATATCGAGACCAGCCATGCCCTCCCGCCGTGAACTGATCCAGCTGACCGATGATGAGATGCGTGCTTATGCGGCCCAGACCAAGACTCTGATCATCGTCTCCAATGGTAAAGACGGCTTTCCGCACCCTATGCCGATGTGGTTTTACGCCGACGATGACCTCAATTTCTACTGCACGACATTCCGTAAAAGTCAGAAGGTGCTCAACTTCCGTCGCGATCCGAAAGCCACGCTGCTGATCGAGACTGGTGAGCAGTACGCGGAGCTTAAGAGCCTGATGGTCTACGCCAGCACGTCAGTGATCGACGATCTCGATATCGTGACCAACACCCTGGTGGAGATCAACAGCAAAGGAGCGCAGCTTGATGCGGATCAATTGGCGCGCCTGCGCGATGGGGTGGCGAAAACCGCCGAGAAGCGTGTCGTGCTTAAATTTGCGCCGGAGCGCTTTGTCAGCTGGGATCACGGTAAACTCGGCGGCCGCTACTAGAACACCTCGATCTCGTCAGACCAGGGCCTGGACGAACATCCAGACCGCGCAGACCATTCCCCCCATGAAGGCGAGGGAACGTAGCGCTGCCAGATCAGCAAGGTAGAACCCTGCATGCAGAATCCGGAAACCGACAAAACCTAATGCCAGGTTTGTGGTTATGGCGGGATCCGCCTGCGAAATGTAGGCGCTGACCACGGCAGCTGTGAAAACAGCCAGCGCTTCCCAGGCATTCTGCTGGGCGGCATAGGCACGGGAGCCGACGCCGGTGAGTTCGGCAACCTGCTGGCGCGGATTGTTGTTGTCCATGTGACCAAGCTGTTTGCCGCGGCAGTAAGCCCCGACAAAAGCCAGCAATATGGGCATGATCGCGACCAGCAGCAGGCACCATAAAACCGTGGTCATAGCGCTTCTCCCTGACTCAGTATTTGTAGGATTCTGGCTTGAAGGGACCTTCCTGGTCTACCCCGATGTAATCGGCCTGGGTTGCGGTCATTTTTGTGACTACGCCGCCAAAACCTTCCACCATCAGCTGGGCGACTTCTTCGTCCAGTTTCTTGGGCAGCACCTCAACGGTGATCGGTGCGCGCTGATTTTCCGGTTGATCAGCCCAGCGCTGCTCAAAGAGGTGCATCTGCGCGAGTACCTGATTGGCAAATGAACCGTCCATGATCCGGGATGGATGCCCCATCGCGTTCCCCAGATTCACCAGCCGGCCTTCAGACAACAGAATCAGATAGTCATGGACGTCGTCACTGCGGAAGATCTGGTGGACCTGATCTTTGACCATGTCCCAGCGCCAGTTTTCACGCATGTAGGCGGTGTCGATTTCGTTGTCGAAGTGACCGATGTTGCAGATCACCGCGCCGCGTTTAACTGATTGCAGGATGTTAGCGTCGCAGACGTCGGCATTGCCGGTGCAGGTGACAATCAGATCGGTGTCGAGCAGAAGCGGTTTATTAATGTCTTCGAGGCGACCGGTGTTTACGCCAGATGCGTAAGCAGAAACCACTTCGAAGCCGTCCATGCAGGCCTGCATCGCGCAGATTGGATCTACTTCAACAACGCGGACGATCATGCCTTCCTGACGCAGGCTGGCGGCTGAGCCTTTACCGACGTCACCGTAACCGACCACCAGCGCGCGCTTACCGGCCAGCAGCATATCGGTGCCGCGTTTGATCGCATCGTTGAGGCTGTGACGGCAGCCGTACTTGTTGTCGTTCTTCGACTTGGTGACCGAATCATTGACGTTGATGGCCGGTACCTTAAGCTCGTCTTTTTTCATCATCTCCAGCAGACGGTGAACGCCTGTGGTGGTTTCTTCGGAAATGCCGTGCACGGGTTTGAGCACATCCGGGTATTTTTCGTGCAGCAGCACGGTCAGATCACCGCCGTCGTCTAGCAGCAGGTTGGCATTCCACGGCTTGCCGTCTTTGAGCACGGTCTGTTCGAGGCACCACTCATATTCCTCTTCGGTTTCCCCTTTCCAGGCATATACGGGTATGCCGGCCGCGGCCATCGCGGCGGCGGCGTGATCCTGCGTTGAGAAGATGTTGCACGATGACCAGCGAACTTCAGCGCCCAGATCAACGAGGGTTTCGATCAACACCGCGGTCTGGATGGTCATGTGAATGCAACCGATGATACGGGCACCCGCCAGCGGCTGGGCATCGTGATACTTTTTGCGCAATGACATCAGTGCAGGCATTTCTGCTTCGGCAAGGTTGATTTCCTTACGGCCGAATTCGGCCAGGCTGATGTCAGCCACTTTATAGTCGGTCATGTAACTTCCTCTGAATTTAGCGTGTAGGGAGTGGTTGATTGATTGATAGGTGGATCTGCCGCGGCATAGCGCTGGATCTGAATCTGAAAACCGTTTTTCTGGGCCAGAAATTGCGTCTCGCAAGGCTGCAGCGCAGCGTTTTCCGCCCATCGCTGCAGGTCTGCGGGTTCGAAGCCGAGCCATAGATCGCCACAGACGTCGCTGGCCCAGTGCTGATCATGGCGGGTGAGTTCCGCAACGATGATGGAGCCGCCCGGGCGCAGCAGCCTGCTGGCCTGCTGAAAAAAGGCTGCTGGTGAAGGCAGGTGGTGCACGGTCATGGCGGCAACAATCAGATCAAAACCGGACTCGTCCTGCCATTCCAGAAAGTCGCCGTGGACCAAAGCGATGTTGTTGAGGTCATCGGCTGTTCGGGCGGTCTGCGCAAGCATTTCCGCGGAACTGTCGATGCCGCAGACGTCCCGGTAGTGTTCTGCCAGACCGCTCAGCAGCAGACCGCTGCCAGGTCCGACTTCTAATGCCCTGCTTTGCGATGACAGGCGTGAGGCAATCGCCAGTACGGTCTCGCAGTAGGCAGCGGGTTCAGCAATCTGAGTCTGCAGGCTGGAAATCTCTGCGGCGTTGTCGGCAAAGAAGGCCTGACAGTGCTCGCTGCGCTGCTGGTGAATGCGTTGCAGACCACGGGAAAGTTCTGGTGCCAGAGCGACCTGGCCCAACGCATTGAAAATCGACTGCTTGAGCAGATCCTGAGGATCGTTGTCACGTCGGTAGAAAATGTTGTTGCCTTCGCGTCGCTTGGCGACCAGTCCGGCCTGATGCAGAACCTTCAGATGGTGGCTGAGTGCCGGCTGGGGCACATCGACGATCGAACACAGTTCTGAAACCGACAGTGAATCTTCTGCAAGTACCGCCAGAATGGTTGCGCGCAGCCGGTCACCGACCGCTTTACCGAGGCTGGTGATGGCGTTGAAGGGCTCGAAGTCGCTGTGTTTGTGTACGCTCGGCTCAGCCATGTCGGCGGTGTCGATGCCTGTCGGGTCCAAAGAGCTCGGATCCTAACAGCCCTGAGGTGTATATCAAAATATTTTGATA
>CAKZWF010000097.1 GCA_937921865.1 uncultured Pseudomonadales bacterium
TGTCGAGATTGCCCGCCGACAGGAGCGGCGTGCCCTGCTCGCCAGGCTGCAGAGTGACCCATCCACCGAGAATCTGCGTGAGCTGATGGCCAAGACCAGAAAAAACTGACGCTGTGCAGCGCGTTGTATTGCGCAGTAATGCCCCCATATTGTCTTCCAAAGACATCAACTAGAGGGATATAATCCGCCGTTAACTTCCAGTTTCCCCGCGACGGCCACGATTCTCACTCGAAGAGGGCGTGGACCGTCTTACTATGCACGTTACAACCGAGGTTATATGAGCACTCAGGAACAGCAATCGCGTCTTAAGGAACTCATCGCCAAAGGCAAAGAGCAGGGCTACATCACCTACGCTGAGGTGAACGATCACCTGCCTGACGAAATTTCTGATCCGGATCAGATCGAAGACATCATCCGCATGATCAACGACATGGGCATCACGGTATACGAAAACGCACCGGATGCTGATGAGTTGCTGAATGCGAGTGAAAATACCGCGGACGAAATTGCCGCGGAAGAAGCTGCCGCGGCTCTGGCAGCTGTGGAAACAGAAGCCGGGCGGACTACCGACCCGGTGCGTATGTACATGCGCGAGATGGGCACAGTAGAGCTGCTGACCCGCGAAGGTGAAATTGCCATTGCCAAGCGCATCGAAGAAGGCATCCGCGATGTGTTGAGTGCGCTTGCCTACTATCCGGGCACCTGCGAATACCTGCTGGAAACCTACGCGGAAGCGACGAGAGAAGATCGTCTATCCGATTTGCTTGTTGGGTATCTGGATCCGACCGACCATGTGCCTCAGGCGGCGCAGGTTCAGCCGGGCGTGCAAGCCGAGAAAAAAGACGACGACGAAGACGACGAGCCCAAAGGGCCTGATCCGGTCGAAGCCAAGAAACGTTTCACCAAGCTCAAGCGTGCTCACGGCAAAGCGATGAAATCCATCGAAGACCATGGCCGTGACCACAAAGACACGATCGCAGCGATGGAGAAGCTCGCTGAAGCATATTCGCCGTTCAAACTGGTGCCGCGTCATTTCGACGAGATGGTCCGGATGGCCAGAGACGGTCTGGGTCGAGTCCGGCGTCAGGAGCGGGCGATCCTGAACGCCTGTGTGCGTCAGGCGCGGGTTCCGCGAGACGTGTTCCGTAAGGCATACGTGGGCAATGAAACCAGTGTGGCCTGGGTTAATAAGCTGGTTAAGTCAAAGAAAGACTACTCAGCGGCACTCGACGCCCAGAAAGATGAAATTGCTCGCGCGCAGAAGCGACTGAAGATCCTGACCACTGAGACCGGTCTGAGTGTTGGCGAAATCAAGGACATCAACCGTCGCATGTCGCTGGGTGAAGCTAAAGCCCGACGTGCGAAGAAAGACATGGTTGAGGCCAACCTGCGTCTGGTGATTTCGATTGCGAAGAAGTACACCAACCGCGGCCTGCAGTTCCTGGATCTGATCCAGGAAGGCAACATTGGCCTGATGAAAGCGGTCGACAAGTTTGAGTACCGCCGTGGCTACAAGTTTTCGACTTACGCCACCTGGTGGATTCGCCAGGCGATCACCCGGTCAATTGCTGACCAGGCTCGCACCATCCGTATTCCCGTGCACATGATCGAAACGATCAACAAGCTCAATCGGGTTTCCCGGCAGATGCTTCAGGAGATGGGCCGCGAGCCGACTCCAGAAGAGTTGGGTGAACGGATGGAAATGCCCGAAGAGAAAGTTCGTCGGGTGCTGAAGATTGCCAAAGAGCCAATCTCAATGGAGACGCCCATCGGCGACGATGAAGACTCGCATCTGGGCGATTTCATCGAAGACGTGACTATTGGCTCTCCTGTAGAACTGGCAACTGGTGAAGGTCTCAAAGAAGCGACTCGTGACGTCCTCGGTGGTTTGACCGCCCGGGAGGCCAAAGTCCTGCGTATGCGTTTCGGAATCGACATGAACACAGATCACACTTTGGAAGGAGTGGGTAAACAGTTTGATGTCACGCGTGAACGTATTCGGCAGATTGAAGCCAAAGCCCTCCGTAAACTGCGACATCCGAGCCGATCGGAGCATCTGCGCAGCTTTCTTGATGAATGGGCAGAAAATGGAAGATCTTAATTTTTCTCCATAATCTATCCATTTTCTCTTCTATTGTGGTTTAATAGCTGCCGCGCTGAGTTAAGAGAAGGGCTCAACGTGGTTCGCTAAGTAACTAAAAACTATTAGAAAGTAGAAAATTCATTGCGGGTGCCTTAATTCCCGCGCAGTAGCACAAGGTCGAATAGCGTCGATGAACAGAATCGATGAAGAGAATCAGTTTGCCTGTTTGGCACACGCGCTCGATGCTGCGGCAGCCGGCGATACTGCGTACCACTTTTATGGTGCCAAAGGTGAGCTCGAGCATGTCTTGAGCTATCACGATCTGCGTGCACAAGCCGTGCAACTGGCTCGCAAGCTCAAATCGCTGAACCTGCCCCGCGGTGCACGCATGGCTATCGTGGCCGAAACCAATCCGCTGTTTCATGTTTATTTCTTTGCCTGCCAGTACGCGGGCATTATTCCGGTACCTGTGCCTGCGGCCATCCAGTTGGGCGGGCAGGACGCTTACGTCAATCAGCTGCGGCGGCTGCTGCAAAGCTGTCTGGCGTCTGTTGCAGTTGCTCCGGAAGGATTTGTTGAATTTCTCGATCGCGCGGCAGCACCTCTAGCGATGGAAGTCTGTGGCGGTGTTGAACTGTTTGAAGCCCTGCCGGAAAGTGATGCGGAGTTAGAGCCGCTGACTACGGGTGAAGCTGCCTATCTTCAATACACCTCGGGCAGCACGCGCTTCCCGCGTGGTGTCGAGATGACACAGGAAGCCGCCCTGAACAATCTTCGGGAAATCTGTGATCACGGTGTATGTGTCACTGAAGATGATCGTCTGGTCTCCTGGCTGCCTTTCTACCACGACATGGGTCTGGTGGGATTTGTGCTTGCGCCGCTTTATCGAGCTCTGTCTGTCCACTATCTCAGCCCGCGCACCTTTGCGATGCGTCCGCGGCTCTGGCTGAAGCTGATCAGCGACAATAAAGGTACGGTGTCTTCCAGTCCGCCAACGGGTTATGCACTGTGTGCTACCCGCCTTCGGGAAGCCGATCAGCAGCGTTATGACCTGTCCAGCTGGCGCGTTGCCTGTGTTGGGGCAGAAAGAATTCATGCAGAGCACTTACGCCGCTTTGCTGCGCTGCTTGGTCCTGTGGGTTTTGACCCGAAAGCGTTTGTTGCCTGTTACGGCATGGCCGAGTGTGGTCTGGCGATCAGTTTTGCGCCCATTGGTGATGGCCTTACGGTTGATCTGGTCGACAAAGATCTGATGATTCAGGATGGTCTGGCGACACCGGCCGAAGACAATATCCTGGAACTCGTTGACTGTGGCGCTCCACTGCCCAGCTACGAAACCAAAATCTGCGACAACGACGGCAACACGCTGGCTGAGCGCGAGTGTGGTCGTATCTGTGTACGCGGCCCGAGCGTGATGCGTGGTTACTTTGGTGATATCGAATCCACTCGCGAGGTGCTCAGCAGCGATGGCTGGCTGGATACTGGCGACATCGGTTACCGGATTGGTGAGCACATCGTGGTCACCGCGCGACAGAAAGACGTCATCATCGTCAACGGCCGCAACCTCTGGCCACAAGACTTAGAACATCTGGCCGAGAGCACCCCGGGCGTGCGGCTTGGCGATACCTCTGCCTTTTCAGTGACTCGACCAAATGGCGATGAACTTGCCGTACTGGTTGTAGAGACTCGTAAAAATCAGCCCGAGTTGACTGACAAACTGGCCGGGTTGATGAGACTGCACTTCGGGGTGACCCCTTATGTGGACATGACCCCACCGAGAACCCTGCCGAGGACTTCATCTGGCAAGCTTTCCCGTTCACAGGCCCGCGCGCAGTTTCTGACGCGCATGACCTGGGATGAACAGGGATGGCCGACCGCCGTGGAGGTGAATCAGGCGAATGCCTGACGACACCCGGTCACGAGGAATTGTCCTTTTAACTGGCGCCACGGGTTTTGTTGGTCGCCGGTTACAAACCCTTTTGCTTGATAACGACTATGCCGTGCGGGCGCTGGTCCGCCACGAATCTCCACGTGCAGAGAATATCGACCCCCGAGCCGAGCGCATCGAAGGCGCGTTGGATGATCCTCAGGCCCTCGCCCGTGGACTGGTGGGCACCAAAGCTGTAATTAATTGTGCTGGTGCGGTGCGTGGCAACGCTGCTGCTGACTTTGCTGATGTTAACGTTGATGGGGTTCGAGCGTTGGCGAAGGCGATCGAACGGTTGTCCGCTCCACCAGCTCTGCTGCATATGTCTTCACTGGCGGCAAGCCACCCTGAACTGTCTGACTATGCCGGCAGTAAAAAGGCGGGTGAGCAGGTTCTTGAAGATTTTCCAGAGCTGTTATGGACCGTGTTGCGTCCGCCAGCAATTTATGGCCCGGGTGACGTAGAAATGCGCCCGCTTCTCAACCTGGTCCGTCGTGGCCTTGTCATCGTGCCGGGTGGCAATCGACAGCAGCGACTGTCGTTGCTTCACGTTGATGATCTCGCGAACGCGGTCCTTGCCTGGTTGCAGGCACCTGCCCGCTATCGACAGTATCGTTACGAAATAGACGACGGTCACACGCTTGGCTACGACTGGTCAGAAATCACCGAAGCTGTCTGCACCGAACCGATGTTCTCCAGGCCCCTGTATCTGTCGATACCCGGCGGGTTGCTGAATGTCTGTGGCAAGATTAATGAACAGATGGCCAGGCTTACGCGGCGCAAACCGATGCTGACCACGGGTAAAGCCCGTGAACTCACACAGCCAGAATGGCTGTGCGACAATGCGCCCTTCTCCAAGACCAGCGGCTGGACTCCGGCGATCTCTCTTGCTGCGGGAGTTGCTGCATTGTACGAAAAGGACGCCAGCGCCTGATCCACCGCCGCTGCTGTAACCGACGAGGTATCCCGTGAGTAACATTGATTCTGAGTTGATGGATCTGCTGCGGCAGGCACTTGAACAACCCCTGCCGGATCTCAAATCCAGCACCGATCTCATTGACGAACTTTCGCTCGAGTCGATCCAGGTGATGGACTTCATTGCCGAAGTTGAAGACCACTACGACATCATCATCGAGGTCGATCGCCTGGCCACTGTCCGAACCATTGCCGACATGGGCGCGCTGGTGACGGAGGCAATCGAGTGAGCCTACTCGATAAGTTCCAGCAGGTTGCCGAACAGCGTGCGCAGCTGGGAGATGCTGATCCAAGCAAGGTGGTCATCGAAAAGATCATCTCACCAACAGAAGCACAGATCGCCGGTCGGCATACCATTCTTGCCGGGACCAACAATTATCTCGGGCTGACCTTCGATCCGGAATGTATCGCGGCTGGACAGCTGGCCCTGGCGGAGTCCGGTACTGGCACCACCGGCTCGCGCATGGCCAACGGCAACTATGCCGGACACCTGGCGCTGGAGCAGGAACTGGCCGACTACTATGGCTATCCTCACGCGATGGTGTTTTCCACCGGTTATTCCGCGAATCTGGGCACCATGCTGGCGCTGCTGGGTCCGGACGACGCGGTGCTGCTGGACGCAGACGCACATGCCAGTCTTTATGACGGTGCAGCGATGAGCCCGGCCAGTGTTTATCGGTTCAAACACAATGATCCGGACAGCCTCGACAAGCGGCTTAGCCGCCTGAAAGACAAAGCTTCGCAATCGCTGGTGGTCATAGAAGGGATCTACTCGGTGATTGGCGATCGCGCCCCGCTGAAAGAATTCATCGAGGTCAAAGACAAACACGGCGCGCTGCTGCTGGTTGATGAAGCCCATTCGCTGGGTGTGCTGGGCGCTACCGGCCGGGGGCTGGTGGAAGAAACCGATACCCTGGATCAGGTCGACTTTGTCGTCGGCACATTTTCCAAGAGCCTGGCCAGCACCGGCGGATTCTGTGTCAGCCGTCATGAAGAGCTGTCGCTGTTCCGTTTTGCCAGTCGGCCCTATGTGTTTACCGCCTCCCCCTGTCCGAGCGTGATCGCGACGACCCGACAGGCGCTGAAACACTTACGTGCGCACCCGGAACTGATTACCAAACTCTGGCACAACGCAGAGCGCCTTTATGGTTCGCTGAAGGCCAGCAATCTGGCCATCAGCCCGGAATTGAGCCCGGTGGTGGCGGTGATGGTCGATGACCGGGTACGGGCAGCAGAAGCCTGGTATCAATTACTGCAGGACGGCGTTTACTGCAACCTGATGCTGCCGCCGGCGGCACCCGGTGGGGGGTCGCTGTTGCGATTCTCGATGTCGGCCGCACATACGGATGATCAGATCGATCAGATAGTGGCCGCAGTCGGCCGATTGGATCTCTGACAAGCCGCGTAGATCAACGCGGAGGAGCGACGTCTGGCGTAGCTGCTGCGCCTCGCTTGGCCGCTCCGCGGTTCCCGGCTTCAGCAATCTTGCCCCTTCGGGTCAATT
>CAKZWF010000098.1 GCA_937921865.1 uncultured Pseudomonadales bacterium
GCGTCCACTTCGACCAAAGCACGTGTGGCGTTTCTCAAAGGCATGCTGATCCTCTGCGCGGCGCTCTTCGTGGCGATCCAGATCGCGTGGCGCCTGGCCAATCTGGAGACGCCCATTTTCGAATCGATGGGCGTTGCGGCCTCGCTGAACCTTGCGGCGAATCTGGTCTGCCTGCGTCTGCTCTACCCGGTCAGGAGAGACGATCTGAACATGGAGTCGATGTGGGAGTGTTCACGCAACGACATCTGGGATGGGCTTGCAGTCATTACCGCGAGCGTTGCCGTATGGCTTTTTGACTCCGGATGGCCAGACCTCCTGATCGCCATTGTCCTGCTCGCCGTCTTTCTGAGGTCGGCCACGCGTGTTCTCCGGCGTGCGAGGCAGGAGTTGCAGCACGCCCCAGCCGCCGGATAGTTAGTTATTCCGCTTCTGGCCGAAAGCGGACCTAACGGATCCTGTGTTCCTTCTAGCGCACTGCCCCTGCGACACCTGGTCTGATGTAAACAGATATTCCAGCCGTCTGAATGGATGACTTTCGTCACAGAAAATACCGTCCAGTCGTCTTACGGTTCTGCGGTAACCGAACCAGCAGGAGCGTGACGATGGAGCATTACGACAGCGAAGGCGGACTATCTTCTTTGGAACGTCCGACGAGGGCTCAATTCGGCTTTTTCGTCGGTGTCATATTTGCGACGGTTGGCGGGTTGGTCACCTACGCGATTGTCTATGCGGCTTGGCTCATGACCTAGTAACGCGAAATGGTGGCATAGCCCGTCACTCAAGTCTTTCGACTGGGCTAAACCGGACGACCCAATAGCACTCCGTAGTGCATAGGTGTTGCGTTCACCGATTGAGATCTAAGCTGTCCAGTTGGGACACATCCCAAGGTTTTTCACCCTTCAGTTTCCCGGCAATCTCTAACATCTCGTCGGAATTCATCAGTGCAAGTTGAACTTGTTGAAAGGAATCCGATCTCGCCTGGTTTATCTGCGCTTTGACCGTTTTCGTATGTTGGTGAATTTGAACGGCGAGATAGATTAGCGTCACCAGCACGGCTAAAGCACCAACAAACTCTTTAACTGAACCAAGCTCTTCAAGGGTCAACCGAGGCTCTCCGCTAAGACTGGTTTACCTCTAAACGACTCCTAGTGGCCGGAAGCAGAGCTAGTGCGGGACCTACATATCGCCCACCTTCTGCCCACGGAGGCCTCTGTTCGGTTTTGCCGGGCTTCGCTACACTGCCGATAACAGAGGAGGGGGATGAAGATGAGCGAAACTATTACAGGTGGCTGCCTATGCGGGGCGATCCGGTTCGAAACAAGTGCTGTACCGGCAGCCCAGCTGCTCTGCCACTGTACAGACTGCCAGACGGTCAGCGGCGCGGCAGCCTACGCTGCGTACGTGGTGCCCATCGATAGTCTCAAGGTCACCCAGGGCGAAGCTGCCTGTTTCGATATCACGGCAGACTCGGGCCGGATCAACTCACGGCATTTCTGCCCAATCTGCGGCACGCGTGTCTGGGCGATGCTGCCGGAATTGGGCATTGTCAGCGTCAACGGTCTCGCTCTCGATGAGCGCACTCACTTCCAGCCGACTGCCAACCACATGCCTGACAGCGCGCCGGAATGGTGCCAACTCGGCGACCTGCCGTCCGCCTGATCCGGATCGCCGCACGAACTGCCGACTACTGTGCGCGCTCCTGCAGTCCAGCTAGTGGTATTTGCAACGGCCGCTGATACTACGCGGTTGGAAGCTAGCCCTGGTTAAATACCGGCTTTCTCTTTTCCATGAAGGCTCGCATGCCTTCCTGGGAATCAGCTGAACCCCGATTTGCACTACACGCTGCCTGCTCTTCTGCGATCAGGGAGGTCAGCGGCTTTTCTTCACCTCCGATAATGACATTCATCATCGCGCGAACCGCATCCTGGGGCATGGCTGCCAAATCCTGCGCAAGGTCGAGTGCCTTTGTCTTAAGTTCCGAAAGCGGCCATACCTCATTGACCAGGCCAATTCTGAAGGCTTCCGGTCCGGAGATTTTCTTTGCTCGCAAGATCATGTCCAGCGCATGTTGTTCACCGACACGCTTGGTGAGTCGCGCACTGCCACCCCAGGCTGGCATTGCGCCCAGATCCAGCTCTGGCAAACCAATCTGAGCACCGTCTTCCGCAGCGAGGCGAAAGTGACAACCAAGTGGCACCTCCAGCCCCCCGCCAAGACAGTAACCAAACAGAGTGGCTACCCAGGGTTTTCCCATGGTTTCGATTGCACGGATAACGCGCAGCCGTTGTTCGAAAACGGCTTCTGGGCTGCCCATGCGTTTGATGCCTTGCGGTAATTGCTTGAGGTCCATGCCTACGGAGAAATTCTTTTCGCCTTCAGCAGTGAGGACAACGGCCCTGATACTGGGGTCCTGCGCAATCGAGGTAACCTCAGCCTCAAGCATATCCATAAAAGCCAGAGACATACGATTGATGGGTGCATCATTGATTGATAGCACTTTTACTGCGCGATGCGTTGTAATGAGAATTGGCTTCGGTTCCATCACTAGTCTCCTAACTGGTCTTAATTGCAACCAACTCCGCTACATTGATATCCCGCTCCGCAAGGAGTGCCACAAGATCACCGTTTATCATCTTCTTTGCGCCAGGGATTTGGCGCAAATGTGTGTCGAAGTGTGCCAATCCTAATCCACATACAAACGCATAGGCGTCTTCTCCAGGACACAATTCTGACGAAGGTTTCATCAACTCGACCGCAGCGGACATCTGATTCATCGAATCTGAGTCAATTCCTTCTGCAGCAGCAGCCATCATTTCCGCCATCATCTTGAAGCCATCGTGAGATTCTTCCACTCGATCAGCAAAGTGGAAGTGATCTGCATTGCGCAGCACAATCGAGCGCGCGCTTTCTGTCTGATTATGCAGGTCCTGCATGGACGACAGCGGCAGTATCGAATCAAGATCAGCAACCAGATATAGCGTCGGCACAACACGCGGCCAGTCGAGTTGCATAGCGTCAGACAAGGGTGTCCTGACCGGATTGCCTTGATCATCCTGGCTGACGCCGCCTGCAGGTGCCAGAGGGAGTGCGGCGCGGATTCTGTCGTCACCGGCGACCGTCATCAGTGTCGTCCAACCGCCGAAGCTGTGCCCTGACATGCCGATTCTTCCAGCGTCTACTGACACACCAGCATCGCCGCTTTGCATTCGATCAATGACAAAACTCGCATCAAGTGGTCGATCGTGGATGAAAGTACCCATCGCGTTCGGGTCTTCCGGCTCACCTGCGCTCGCCAGCATGTCTGCGGTTGTGTTGCCTACATGATCCATTGCCGCCACGACAAAGCCATGGCTCGCAAGATGAGTACAAAAGAATGTCGATTGCCGTTTCTCACCACCAAACCCGTGCGAGAAGACAATCAGTGGGAAAGGTCCTTCTGCTGCATTTGCGTCTCTGACCGCATCCTGGGTCACTTCCGGCAGTCCCGGCATCACTTCGTAGTGATCCCGTGTTGCATCTGTGAGATCTTCTCCGGCGTGCTGTTCGGTTGCCGGATACCAGACATCAACGGGTAGGGTTCGATGACGACCTGCGTCGGTCCACTCATAACTTCGTGTACCAACAGGCTGACTGCCGCGCAGAAACGGATTGTATGCATTCATTGTCACAAACCTCGAATTGTCAGGAGATCAAGCCGCTGTGCTGGCTATGTTTTGCGAGCCGTAACCTTGATCTCTGCTCGTGCGCCTGGGATGACCAGTTCGGTGATGCCTATCCAGGTAGATGCGGGATAAGGCTCTTTAATAAACTCGTCTTTAGCCTTTGACATCGCAGCCGCATTCTTCTGTAGATCGACCACGTAGATAGTGGTGTCAATGATGTCTTCATAGCCAACACCGGCTTCTGCCAGCGTTTCGCCGAGTGATGCCCAGGCGTTGCGGAATTCTTCTTCTGGCGTTTCACCGCTGCCAACAACACCTGAAAAGAAAATCAGATCGTCATGACGGACCGCAGGGGCGAAGTGCCAGTTTTCATAAGTCTTGCGTGCAGATTCCGGGACGATGACATTGATGGACATAGTAGTTTCCTTCGTTGAGGTTGTGAGCCAATCAGTTGGCCCTGATTGAGTAAGCGGGGCGATAGGGATCGCCATCTTCAAGGTAGCCACCGGCTGCGGTTGGAATGGGCTTCAGGTCGTACATTCCTTTCGTTTTCGGCAGGTGATCGCTGTAGTAGGCGTTGTCACCGAAGAAACGAAACACCATGTTGCGCCTCTCTGGCAGCGTGGTGTCGGTGCCACCGCCTCTATGAAGGCAGTGTGGATGAAAAACGATGACATCGCCGGGTACAACATCAAAACTGACAATGTCCCAGCTGTCGGGATCTGCGGCCGACTCAGCGGATATGTCCGGGAGGCGTGGGAATCCTGCTGCTGCGCCCCACAGCGACTGCGTCGGATTCTTGGGGTTAAACGTGGTGCCGTCGTACTGTATGCCTTTGTGCGATTTTCGAATCACCTGTATCGACTGCTCTGCACTCATCGACACCAGCGGAATCCACAGATTGCACCAATGCTCGCCTGACCAGGGCTGATAGGCAGTGTCCTGATGCCAGAAAGTAGGATCGGCTTTACCCTTCTTCCAGAATATTTCTTCTGCAAAATAGCCTACGTATTTCGAGTTCCACAATTGCGCGGCAATTCCACCAAAGCCAACACGCAGAATCAGATCATCATACATAGGCTTGGCATCAGGGTTTCCGTTGTCCACAAACGAAATGTTCTCTCCGTCTGTTTTGCCGGAAGCGATGGGGCCCGGGTGAGCAATCGACCAATCAAAACACTCATTGAGCTCACGCAGCAGTTTTGAATTGATCAGATCGGGCAGCTTGACGATCCCATCATCGGCGAACGCACGTTTCTGATCTTCAGTGATCTGGAGTTCCATCGGTACCTTCCATGTCAGGTGTCAATCGACTTATTAGCCATTCTGTTACCCATCCCAACTACAATGGAGAAGCCAATATTGCAGGAAAGCCTGGCTATCTGGCCAGAGAAAAAATCTGCGTCTTGTACCTGGTGAATCTGGAATGCACGGCGGCTCCAGAGAGCTTCCAGTACAGATAATCCTTCGGCGACCCAGCCGGAATCAGCGCTCCAGCAGCTTCGAAAAACGCGAATACCGCAAGGGATCTCCCACAGCCAGATGTCTAATTTCCTTACCGAACGGCGCTGGCGGACCCGGGCTATGCGTTATGCGGCAATCTTCACCAAAGAATCGAAGGGTCAGAGTGCGGCGTTCCGGTGTACCGTGATGTGTCGCACCTCCGCCATGCAGCATCGAGGTATGAAAGGCAATCACGTCTCCGGGCTCAGTGGCATAAGCGATGATGTCATGCTGGTCACGGTTTGCTTCTATGTCGGGGAGTGGCGGCAGGTAGCCAGGATGATCTGACGCCACAGTAAAGATAGGCAGCGTGGGATCGCTGGAATCAAAACGTGAGGTATTGAAGAGGGTACTGCGGTGCGATCCGCGGACAAATTCCAACGCAGCTTCAATCGGAATCGCCTCGAAACTCAGCCAGAAGCCGATGAGCTCAGAGCCGTTCACCGACCAGTAGGATGTGTCCTGGTGCCACGGCGTGCGTGGCACGTTTTCGCCGCGTTTGTGGAACACCTGCTCATACAGAAACCAGACAGCCGAACCATCCCAGAATTGCCGTGCGATAGACGCCAGCGGCGTGTTGCGGACTACCGGTTCGTATACGGCTGATGCATCAGGGTTGCAGAGGTCCTGAAAGGCTTGATCGGAACCGGGAATGAGACCGCTGGCTAATGGGCCGGGATGCTCAATGCTCCATTGCCAGGCTGAGAGCGCCGCCTGAAGTTCGGCCTGATCCAATGCATCGCGAAGCACAACCACGCCATCGCGCTGAAATTGTTCGATTGTCAGCTCATCCACATGCATATTTCGTTTATCTCTCTCACACTGGCAAACCAGGCGTCTTTCAATTCTTGACTGTGATGAAACAGCTTCGCTACTGATCAACGATTCTGCAACAACCACTCAATACAATGGTGGTTGAAAACATCCGGCTGCTCGTACTGCAGCCAGTGGCCTGCGTTTTCGACGATCTCAAAACGCCCATCCGGCCGGACGGACGCAAAGACATCTCGACGGGCTTCCAGATCAGGATAAGCGGGTGCATCATATTCGCCGTAGATGACAAAAAGTGGCGTTGATGTGCCTGTTAGACCGCTAGTGACCAAAGTCGCGCGAGCATACTGTGGGCTGGAGAATCTGGCGCGCGTGGTATTCATGTCCTGTATCAGCACAGCTAAGTCGTCAATCTGCTCGCGATCGTGAATCATCAGGCGGGCGAGATTCTCACGCTGAATCGCCAATACATCTTTGCGGGACATGTCCGAGGTTCGCTTGATCAGAGGCTTCATCTGTACATGCCTTGGCAGGTTTCCGACCGAAGCAGGGCCGGTTAACATGACGGACTTCAACCGTGCCTCCAGTGCTTTCATCATGATCGCTGTGATCGTGCATCCCCACGAGAACGCAACGATATGAAAATCACCGTCGATGGATGATAAAAGCGCTTCTCTTGTGACCGTAGCGGCGCTGTCGGCGCCTGATTCAACCGGGCACATTGCTGCGTCACCCAGCCCGGGCAGATCAACTGCGATGACATCGAATTTCTGCCTGAGGACTTCGATGTTTCGCAACCAGTGCAGCCAGGAACCAGAGCCACCGTGTAACAAAACAACCTTGTCTGCAACTGCTCCATTGTGGATTGCCCAGCGGCGAAGCGGCATCCGCCCGGCGCCACAGGGAAACCAGTTGACCGTTGAGCTTTTCTCAAGCTGTTCAATTTGTTTGATCAACTCATCGCTCACGATGCTGTTTTCACTTCAGTTATTCAATTGCGGCGCTATAGAGAGAGGATAGTGCTGGTTGATTGTGTCACGATCAAGACTACGTCTTTCAGAGGAAAACGCAGAGAATAGAATCAGGGCGACCTCACTACGATTCCGCAGGCGGCATCGCGCTTGCAAGCGCTTTCAGAGCTGCCATCTCTTCTTCACTTAGCTCAACAGGCGCGCAGCGGGGGTCGGTTTTCTGGATTGCCTTGATCATCACTGGAGTCAGTGGAATTGGGTCGCAGCCATGGTCCTTGCCGCAGATCAGATCCCACTCCGGGCGTGCCTGGATATGACAGGCAAAGCAGTTCCCGCCGAAACGATTAACCGTCTGGGCAAATCCCCGGGTGTTGATCGATGTGCCTTCATCGGAGACTGCCAGTTCAAAGAATTCCCAATCCCTGGTCGCAGGATTGAAGCCGGGAGCGCGTTTTACCATTGCTTCTGCAGGTACGAGCTGAACGACGGAGCCCGTAGGGTACACGCCCCCTGTAGGCGAACGCGCCACCTTAATGGTCGCCTCAATGTCTCCGTCCAGATTGTCGACAAAAAAATCTCCGACGGGCGCCAATTCGGTAAGGCACTTGAAACTAGCCTCGGTGATGTCATCAGTTTTGCTCGCATCCGCGCTTGCTGCGCCATTCAGTGCAAAGGCGACCATGCACAGCAAACCGAAAGGGATAATCCTCATTTTCAATTCTCTTTCCTTTTGGTTATGAAAATTTGAAATCGTATACCGCGCAATAGTAACGAACTTCATCGTCCATAGCTTGAGGGGGAGAACGGTGCTTATTGAGGCAGGGTACTATGAGCAAATCTTAGGTGTAATACCTCGGGTCAAGAACCCCGCATATTCTCTCGGGCGTGCTCTTGTTTCCAACATGCGCGTTAACAGAGTCAGGAATTCGTCACAGGTCCATATCGCCTTTCAATAGTCGTTGCGCGATTGTTCGATTGAGTATCTCATTTGTGCCATCCGCAACGTTAACGATGCGCAGGGCGTGCCAGGCTTCGGTCAAACCAACTTCGTTGGTGAATTCCATTGCACCATGAGTTTGCATGGCTTGGTCAACCGCTGCGTAGCTGCCTAAAGTCATACGATAGTTCATAATCTGCTAATTGAAATTGGCGTCTTTGGTCGAGAGGGCGTCCGCCTTAATGAATGAGAAGATTGTTACAGATTAGGAAATCTTCGCCCGCCGCTAAATATTCCCGTAAACTATCGCTATATCCACATAGAGAGATTCATAGTGCAGTTTGATGATGTCCTCCTCGGTCGCCGCAGCATTCGAGGTTATAAATCCGACCCGGTGCCGAGAGCACTAATTAAAGAAATTCTGGCACTGGCAATGCGTTCTCCGTCATCGATGAACACGCAACCGTGGAATTTCACTATCGTCTCCGGCGAACCCTTAAACCGTATTCGCGCCGGTAACACAGAACGTAATCTCGCAGGGGTGCCGCATTCGCGTGAGTTTCGCATCGGGCAGGCCTTTGCGGGGCAACATCGCGACCGTCAAATTGGCGTTGCCAAGCAATTGTTCGCTGCCATGGGTATCGCACGCGAAGATAAGGAGGGTCGCCAGGATTGGGTGCTGCGCGGTTTCCGCCAGTTTGATGCTCCGGTTTGTGTGATCATTACTTATGACCGCGTGCTGGCAGACAGCGATGACACTGCTTTTGACTGTGGCGCAGTAACAACAGCCCTGGTAAACGCGGCTTGGTCGCGTGGCCTGGGTGCAGTGATTAACAGCCAGGGCATTATGCAGTCGCCTGTGGTGCGCGAGCATGCACAAATAGCAGACGATCAGGTGATTATGAAAGCTGTTGCACTGGGCTGGCCGGATGAAGATTTTCCGGCCAACGCGGTAGAATCGGAGCGCAAGAGTGTTGATGAAGCTGCACGCTTTTTAGGCTTTGACGACTGAGCGGCTGACAGGGCAACAGATTTTCCCCAAACGCTGTTACCCAGGCAGATGAGGGGCGTCATTCACCTTCACAAATTGGTGAGACACGTGATGGTGCCCTAAGCTCTGCAATCTGGCAGGCGCTCAGCAGAACAGCCTAAGCTAGCGGGACATTCTCGATACGATAGGCGCGTGCTGCCGCACCAGAAAACAGATCCGTCTTCTCAGTCGCCGACGCGCCCGCAGAGATACGCTTGAATGCGTTCCAGCAGACCTGATAGCTGCACCAACGTTTTTGCACCGGAAAGTTAGACTCATACATAGATCGCGCAGGGCCAAAGGCTTCGATGCAGGCCTCCATCCAAGGACGCCAGGCAGCGGCCACCTCTTCTGAGCCTGGTGGCAGGCTGCGATCGCCGTCGTAGCTCGGCATGCGGATAGGCAGTGCCCCGAGTTTTACGAACACGTTGTCACGCTCGCTAACACGAACAATACCAGCTTTCCATTCCTGGAAAACTTCGTCGGTTTTACCTCGGTAGGGACCGCCCAGGATCGGGCTTCCAACGTGATTGAGAATGATCGTCAACTCTGGATGAGCATCTGCAAGCTGCACAACTTCATCTAGTTGAGTGTGATAAAGCCAACAGTCGAGCGACAATCCCATGCGCTCAATCACAGCGACAGCTTCGTTGACCCGCGAATCTACCAATAGACGAGGCTGCTCGGCAACGTTGTGAATTCTGTCATCGGCGTGCCAGCCGCTAGACAGTCTGACCCCACGGAAGCGACCGCCCGATACCTCAATGTGTTGCTCGAGCAATGGCTCAGCGGCACCGCCTAAAGTGAGATCAACGTTGCCGAACATCACATCACAAGCTCGAGTGCTGCCGAACTGACCACTGGCGCTCATAGCCGCCTGCCCGCGAACAAACTCAGTTTCGCCTAACGAGCGCTGCTCCTCGACGCCGTCCTTACGGTACATGGAATGGCACTCAGCAAAAACGGTGGCCACAATGTTGTGTCCACTGGCTAAGTCTGCAGCGAGCTCTGGCATCAAATAGGTATAACCATTGCGCAGCCATAAGTGGTGATGCGGATCGATAATCGGTAGCACAGGCTCGAGGACTTCTTCTTGCAACGTCGCGAGCCAAAGATCATCGGGTGCTGACTGCCCTGTGTTTGCGGCCATGCAATTCTCCTTCGTTGGCGATCATCATTGTATTGCAACTCGACGTTCGACGGATTGTGCTAACCAAGCTAGCTTTAGTCCTGCTTACTGAATTTGGCGATGAGATGATCGATGAAGGGTCGGGACGGCAAGATTTAGCGCGCCGGGCCCCGGTTGCGACTACTTGATCCCCAGCGACCAGACCCATTCAAATTGGCCACAAGCGCTGCTGGCTGCAGCGTGGACTCCAACAGTCTAATCTGCTTGGGAGTCCATACCCACTGGACATGCATGTTTGGAACGCCACTCTGTGATTACCGATATTCGACCAGATTGGATTGAGAAACTCCGATGACCCTATATAGAGACTGGCGTCTCCTGCTTTGGGGGTTAGCTGGTACCGCCTGAAACAAACACTGCCATTTGGGTAAACGCGGCAACCCATTTCGTAGTTAGCTCCAGGTCGACCGCGTGAGGCCACTGATCCGCTGGATGGTGGAACAGGCCGTTCCCTCCAAGGATAGAAACATAACGTCCCTTACCATCGTAGACGTTACGAGCTTCGCCCAATGGACGCTGCCCCATCGGGGTCACAGTGGCGGGGGATAAACTGTTTGATTCCAAGAACGGAGCAAGACTTGCTCGGGCTTCGTCGTCAGAGTATTGCAACCTTACTTCCGACCCGTATTTGGCGGCGAAGTTGGCACCGAGATGGATCCACACATGCGCATCGGCGATCAGCCCGGGATTGCCGTGCAGGAAAAAGTCCAGTCCCGTGTGGCCCAGCTCATGACCCGTGTTGGCCGTGAAGATCACGTCTCTTTGCGGATTTGCAGATTTGACGGCCGATAAAATCTCCAGGAAACAGGCGATGCCTCCGCCTCGTTCCGAGGCGTTGAACCACCAGCCGCTACGCGGCGTCATCACGACCACCGGAGCAAGATCCGGGTCACTGCCTGCTACTTTCGCCTCCACGTTTCTGGCGGTCGTTTCTACGTACTCGCAATGAAGCACCAGTTTCGCCTGCCCGTCTGATTGCATCGCTCCTTGAATCGCTGGCCAGTCTTTGCTGGCGACCTGCAGCACCGGTGGACCGAACGGTTCAGTGAAGTCCTCGGCATTAAGCAACGCGACACCATCCGCAGGCAGTCGGTCATCCGTGACAATGACTATTGCCTTGTGTGCGCCGGTTTTCCTCGCCGCATGGATGAGTTTCGCGTTTGGCGCGGACGCGTGTGGCAACGACATGGAAACCCCAATGTCGGCCGCACTGCCTAATTCACCGATGCTGCCGGTAACGCCGCTTTCATGGGTGTACCGACAGTCGTAAAGCGGCACCCCGGAGATCGTCATATCAGGCAACTCTAACTGCGTCGTCACGGGTTGCAGTCGCTGGAACACAAATGATGATTCCGTCGCCTCCACGCCGATCTCTTCGATGCATTGCATCAGCCAGACAGCACTCTCGTTATCCACTTCAGTACCGGTGCGGTGAATACCTTGTCTTGAATACTCACTGATGATCTCCGCGATTCTGCTTTGCATCGAACTCTCCCCAGCTACAAGCCCGCGGCTCATGGGCAACAAGGTTGTTGCCATGCCAGCCTGCAAAAATCTCCGTTTGGTTATCACAATTCCCCCTAGATCACGAGTTCATGCACGCTCTGCACGCGACCGTCTTCCCCTTTGCTGCGGTCAAACCCGCCGCAAGCAAACAATCTGAGTTTTGCTTCAGTACTCGTAAATTCAAGCACCGTAAAACCGTTAACTTCCGATGTTGCATGCAATTCTTCACTCACCAACCATTCGGGTTGCGCCGCTGGGATCCCTCTTGCTGCAGAAGGCCAGGTCGCATCAGAAGTACCGACTGGACCCACGAGGATTGATACCACTGGTTCATCAAATGTCAGTTCTGAGCTTGCTTCAATGCTGATTGCACCTTGAGCGTGAATATCACCGGAGAAGGTGAATCGAGAAGATTGACTGGCCTGACTCAGGCCTTCAAGCAATCTCTGGTGCTGGTCCCACCAGCCTCTTTGCCAGAGGTACTTTTCGGCCTTTGTGGTCAGTTGACCTTGCACACCGGTCATCAGCTCGTTGGTAACCACACCCGTAACACCCTCGGGCGCCACAACATCGGGATACCACTCGCGCCACTTCCCCGCGGTCCAGCCAATAGGATGGCTGGGTACAAGCGCGTAGTGTCTGGCTTGCGACTCTTTCATGCGAGCAACCACCCAGTTCTCCACTGTCTCCGGAATGAGCCTGGCGTCATCACCCAGCGTCAGGTGTCCAGCGCAGTCAACGAGGGTCGCTTCAAACAAGCGCCCGAAGGTCAGCGTTCCGTAGTTGCGGTTCCATTGCGGTTCTGGGCCATCCGGTAGCGGCGGATAGTACAGGTCGGCAATGGCCTTATGCGCCGACCGACTGAATTCGTCAGGCGGGAAAGTGACAAGCTCCTCTTCAGCGTCATCATTTTCGAAGTAGTCATGATCATCCGAAATAAAGTAGATCGGTGTGGACCTGAAACGAGTGCCGTACAAATCGGCAATTTGCTCATCACCAATAGCGACGAGAACGTCCTCATTCGGTGTGCCGATTATCGCTTCAGTTCTGTCGAAGCTGCCGTACTTCAGACGGAAGTACCAACCAGAGAAGAACTTCATCCACTTCGAGTTCCTTCCGAAGGAGGGATGTTCGTTCCCGCGGAGGTCGTAATAGATGTGGTCTCCAATGGCGAGTGCAGCATCAGGGTTCTCCGCCAATGCAGCGTCGAACAGCTTCTGGCGAAAGGCGTGCGGCTTGAACACCTGCGTGTCGGAGATCCCCAGTCCATCAGCACCACCAGCGCAGGTGAATGCCAGCAGCTTGAACGATTCAGGTTCGGCGTCTTTTTCCGGAAATGTCCGCAAAGGCCAGGCATCCCCCACAACCCCATCTGGGTCTGATAACTGCAGGTCATAGGTTGTGGATGGACTGAGCCCATCGGCCGCGAAAGACCAGAAACGGCCTTTGCTGTCCATTCGGGTTCCGGGAATCACTTGTCCACTGACTGAAAGGAGCAACTTGCTCCTGGGTCTATCTACAGAAACCGAGACTGACAGGCTGTTTTCTGTAACCAGCGGCAGGATATGCCGGATGTCGTTGCTTCCTGCGCCAAAACTTCTGGGCGCGAGCGATAACGCCGCAGATGCCCCCAGCCATTTCAATATTGTCCGTCGCGCTGTCTTCACGTTTCGATGACCTGCATGTTGATACTTGTAGCAATCAGAACGATACGGTAGCGTATCATCAATCAACAACCTTGCACCAGACGCCATGAGTACAAAGGCAAAGCTGGCGGATTCTCAGATCCGCTACCAGGCAGAGCGACGCCAGCTGTTAATGGATGCAGCTGCGAAGGTCATCGCAAGGCAAGGCATTCATGCCACGACCATGGAAGACATTTCTGCGTCGATGGGCATGACAAAAATTGTGCTTTATCGAACGTTTCGGACAAAAGACGAGTTAATTCACGCGATCCTGGAACGCGTTACCAATGAGTTTCTGAAAGTCGATGCGCTAAAGATTGAGAAGTATGGGGATCGATTGCAACGCTACCTGGACATTTCTCGAAGCTACGATGACGCCATTCGAATTCTGTTGCTGCAGACGCCGCACGACGCCAAGTACAACAGGCAATACCGGCGACTCAGCAAGCAACTGGTTAAACGAACCAGGGAACGGATTGAACAAAGAAAGGAAGCAGGGGAGAGCGATTGTGCACTTGAAGTTGGTTTCGTCAGTGAAGCCATCGTGTCATTTATCTTGAGTTCGATCTCCCGCTGGCTGAAGCGAGGCAGGAAGGAACAGGATAACGAGTTCGTCAGATGGATGCTGATTTCCAGAGCGGCGATGGAAAACCCGGGGATAGTCGATTCTGACGCTGGATCACAAACGATGGTTTTGCAGGCAGATTGATTCGTTAAACTATTTGCTGACCACCACTCTAGTACCGGCCGCCATGTCGTGCAGACATCGACGATCGGCGCGTAGCGCGTGCAGAACATCGATCAACGGCAACAGGGCGAACAGTCCAAACACCGCGTAGAGCAGGGGCAGGTACAGGAGAGGAAAGAAAAGTGCTCGTATGAAGATGAGTCGCCACCACGCCGGCTTGTTGCCATCTTTGCCGACCAACTTAATCCCTGTGCACCATTTACCTAAGGTTTGGCCGCGACTCGCCAGTAGCCAACCGTTCAGAATCAGATACCCGACGATCCCTAAACCGATGCCTCTGATCAATGGCTGATTCCCGGCGTAGGCGGCTGCGTGTTCCATCACGCCGCTTACCCACATAATAAGAAAACTCATGGCTGGTACCGCGACGAAGTCAATACCGGTGGCAACGAGGCGACGCCAGACCGCGGCATTTTCCGTAGCTGTGGATTCAATTTCTCTTGATTCGATATCTCTGGATTCACTCACGGCTGCACGTCCTCCGGGACTTCGAATACCAGCAACGCATTACCCGGTCGCTGACCGAAGCTGCCGTAGCCTGCAACGACGATCAGCAGGTTGTCAGCCAATGTAGGACCATGACTGTCTATGGCTCCGCCTCTGGTTGGAACGTCGTTTACCGCATCGAAGTCAATCAACGTATCGTAGGACCACAATAGGTCACCGTCGTCTGCGGCATAGATCTCCAACTGACCATCCAATCCTCCAGCAACCACTATTCCAGGCCCTGCGGTGATTCCGGAGGACAATCCGCTCCAGCAATGGCGTCCTTCACAACGTTTAACCCGCGGTGCTGACCAGTGCCGTTCGCCGGTGGCGGCATTCAGCGCGAACATGCCCGGTTCTGATTCACCTTCGCCAGGTAGTGCTTCAATATCGCTGATCGGCACATACAGACGTTGCTCATTTGGATCGTATGCCATGCCCCAATGAATGCCTCCCAAGGCGCCGCCTCGACCTATTCGTTGGTGCCATATGGTTTCACCGCTGTCGGGATCTATCGCCCACACGTCACCAGACTTCTGTCCTGCCAAAACTAAGTCACGACCGTCGTTCAACGTTACCAGTATGGGCGGTGCGCCGAAGTCTACGTCTGGACCCATGGGTTCGGGACAATTCACCCCGCCTGTACTACAAGCCATGTTAAAGGCATCGCCTTCCGTGAATTGCGCAATCCAGCGCGTTTCACCACTGTCGATATCTACGGCAAAAATCGCATCTGAGGTTTTGCTCGCTGGGTGGCTGTAGTTCTGGCCGGTTCCGAAGTACAGAGTACGCCGCTTGGTATCCAGCGTCGGCGCCCCCCACACAGGTGCTCCGCTCGGACCATACTCTTCGACAAACAGATAGTGTCGCCCGGTTACCTGAGGATGGTCAGGAATGGTTCGCAAGTACCAGTTGCTATCCCCTGTGGCGAGATCCAGTGCAACCATTGCGCCGCTGGTTGTACAACAACCATAGAATGGATTGATAACCAGGCCGATCTCAGTCGAGGACAGAGGAACGAACACCTGATCTTCATAGACCAGCGGACTACCGGAATACATCGCTACAGGATTGTCATCAGTGATAGTGCGCTGCCATAAGGTTTCACCACTGGCTGCATCTATTGCAATCACGCCGGACTGGCGCCCGGACAGAACAAGTATTGTCCTGCCATCCACTTCACCGTGACTTACAGCGGTGGCCGCATCTTCGACGTCTTTGTTCACCCAGCGTGTGCAACCGCTGATACGATCTAACGCCACCAGGCCCACACCGCCATCGCCAATAAAGAGGGTGTCTTCAGTGACCAGGGGAAAAACCCTCGGCTGATCGGTGCTAAAACCGTAAACCCATTTAAGTTCAAGGGATTGTGCAGAACCGGCATTTACGGTGGTGTCTGACTGGAAGCGCTGACCTGAGTAATCAATGCCCCATCCGGTCTGGTAGAAGTGTGATAAGCCTGGCGTAGTTGCACATTCGGTGGCAGCCGGGTTAGCAAGGACGAACGCCACAACGACCAATACCACGCGTGAAAATCCCATCACGAAGTTCCTGAATTTACTGAGCCATTCACACTGGCAGGAATGCCAAAGCAGTGTCAACTTCGAACGAACGCTATTGGCTGCGGGTTGCTAGTTGCCGAAGGTCTGGTTCAATGCGGCGGCGAAAGATCAGGACTGATACTGCAATCATTCCTATGCTCCCGTACATGGCCAGATGAATGGATCGAGTCAGTTGCTTGCTCAGGGCGTAGAGGAATATGCCGATGAATCCCCAGTGGAACAGTTTGGCCAGAAGTCCGTGGGGGGCGACC
>CAKZWF010000099.1 GCA_937921865.1 uncultured Pseudomonadales bacterium
AACGAACACCAGGCTGGCACTGAAGAAGCCCAATCACCACCTTCAATTTTGCCAACGTTGACGTTGATCGGCTTGGCCAGCTCCGCGAAATGCGGGTATTCAGATTTTATCGCGTTGCGGCTGGTTTCGAATTCCTTGAGCGCCCCGATCAGATACGCGGCCGCATCAATCGCATTGGCGCCGCTGCTGGCATCAGCAACATGCACCGGTCGACCTTTGACGTGCACCCTGAACCAGATCACCCCAACATTGGTTCGCACCAGGGCGTTATTCATCGGCTCAGGAATGATCGCCGCGTCCGCACGATAACCCCGCACCAGCGCGGACAAAGCACCATTTCCCGTACACTCTTCTTCTGTCACCGACTGAACGTAAACTGTCGCGGCTGGCTGATAGCCAAGGCTGCGCAGCGCATCCAACGCAAAAAGATTGGCGGCAATGCCAGCTTTCATATCGCCGCTGCCACGACCGTATAGCAGGTCACCGTCAATGTGCGGCTCAAACGGCGGTTGTTGCCACATATCCAGTGGCCCCACTGGCACCACATCAACATGTCCGTTAAGGATCAACGATTTACCCGTCTCATTACGCGGTCGATGGGTGCCAACGACATTGATCGCATTGCTGTAATCGACCGCCACCGGAGAAAATCCAGGGTGCGACTTGATGTCGTCCACTTCAATCTGCCAGCGGTCCATTGCGAAGCCACGATCCTGCATTTCCCGAAACAGGAAATCCTGCGCGGTATGTTCCTGACCACGTACCGAAGGGTGACGAACCAGTTTCTGAATAAATTCAATTTGATTATCGAGATTTCGACTGACTGCCTCGGTTATCTTTGCTTCGAGGTCACCATCGAGCACTACCGCTTTCTCGGACAACTATCGTCTCCTGCCAATTCTTTTCTGAAACGCCTTGCCACCACGACCCGGGCACCGCGCAACTCGAAACGTAATATAGCACTGGATAGACGTGCATCCGGGCAGACCATCGCAATCCGCTGCCCATCTGCTGCTTGCCTGGATGAACGCGCTGAACTATTCTCCGCGCTCCTATCCACGCGAGAGGAGACGTTCCATGACAGTTTCCACCAACCCTACGCACACTGGCGGCGTTTGCTGAGCCATTCGTTCAGTTCTGCCTGATTCCGGACGCTGACCAGCCTCAGCTCCGCCTCCATACCTATCAGATTCACTACACCTGTGTGTGGCGCTATGTCGTGGGCGAATCATCGCCGCGCTGCCGCCGCAGAGGTACGGAGATGAATGCAATGGCTGATGAAGGATCAATTGATCTTCTCAACGGAAGGTTCCTGCGCGGCGAGCTTGCCGAACTCGAACAGAAAATGCTGCTTGAGGTGTTCTCAAAGTATGTGTCGCACGTTGACGGCATGGTTAACGATGGCAAAGAGGCGACCGTCTACCGCTGCCTGGGCCATGACAATGAATACTATGCTGCCAAGGTCTACCGTGACCGACGGTTCCGGGCATTTGCCAACGAAAGCAGCTATATGGATGCCGCAAGCATCGGTGATCGACGGCTGGCCAAGGCAATCAGACAGCGCACTAAAACTGGTCGCCGAACCTCCCAGCGCCTGTGGATCGATCGTGAATGGCAGGCGCTCAACGTGCTCTATGAAGCAGGCGCCTCGGTGCCTGAACCGGTGGACAAAGCACCGGATGCAATACTGATGGAACTGGTTGGTTCCGACGGTGCGGCTGCGCCAATGCTCGCGCAAATGAAGCTGGACAGATCAGAAGCTGAAACGGCTTTCAAAGCCATTCTGCTCGATATCGAAGTACTGCTCGATTGCGAATTGATCCACGGCGATCTTTCCGCCTACAACATCCTCTACCAGAACGGTCGACCACGGCTGATCGACCTGCCCCAGGTCCTGGACATCCACGGACCCGGTGACAATTTCGCCCCGTTTCTTCGGGACATCGAGAACATTGCCACCTTCTTCGAACGCCAGGGACTCTGCCCTGACCCACTCGAAATCAGCATCAAGCTCTGGCGTCGCTATGTGTGAAGGCGCAGACATTTCGCCGAGTGGATCCGATTTACCGACGCAGGTTTGCAAGGCTGCAGCACTCGCTGCAGCCATCGCCGAGTAACCTACCCGGAATCCACAACCCGACCGCGACGACTCAGGTCAGCGGCTAATGGTGGGATCAGCGCAAACTGTGGTCGGCGGTATGTGGTATCTCGGTCGCCACTTCATGCCCGTGGAAGTTGCGCATGCGGATGTCTTCGAAGGTTTTTTCCACCACCTCTTCGCCGCCTTCACCGGCGTGGCACATGTTCGAAAGAAAATACATGGTACGTACCGCTGCATCGGTGAAGACGAATACCGAGTTGTAAAACTCGTTGTCTTCAAAGGTGGGCGATCGATCGCCCCGGTAGACGAGTTCGCAGTTATCAAATCGGCAGCCGTGGAAATGCGAGCCACTGAGTTCGACGCGTTCGTTTTTGAAAACATCACCTTGGTAGTTCATATCTGCCTCCTGGAAAGCAATGTCCCGCCGACCGGTATGACTTCTCTCCGATCTTCTGGGATCGCGTCAGCTCAGTATGCGCCGCCAGGGTGCCTTGCGGAAAGTGGTGCCAATACAGCGACCCATGCAGCCGGTAACGTTAGTTTTCCCAGGGCTTTTTGACAAGATACTTAGCCGTCAGCGAATCGGCAGCGGCTCTACCGGGCGATCCTCTATCGGCAACTCAAGCGCCAGCCACTGCTCCAGACCGCCGGCCAGAGGGGCGACGTCAAAACCCCGCTGCTTGAGCTTAAGCGCCACACGGGCGCTCGATGCTTCATTGGGTCACGTACAGAACAATACCAGCGGTCGTTCACGAGAGAGTTTTTCCACCTCCTCATCGAACACATCCAGCGGTACCCGGATGGCTGTCGGGATAGTGCGTGGGAAGGCGTTGAATTCCATGCGCTGCCTGAGATCTGCAACCTGCACCCGCTCTCCGGCTGCGATTCTGGCGTGGAGATCCTCAGGCTGAACGCGGCTGCCACGCAAACTTCGCAGGAACAGCCGTCTGTGGATGATTTTCCAGACCAGCCAGCTGATCGCCAGAAATCCGATCAATCCGGCACTCAACGCGCCGTAGTCTGTCACGACACGCCCTATCTCAGTGATGAATTGGTGTGCCCAGTAGCCTGGCAGCAGGAATGCCAGGGCATACAGCATCGAACCAATGGCATTCACTGTCATGAAGCGCCAGAAGCTGACGCCTAACAATCCAGCTAACGGTGGTGCAATGGTCTGCAGACCCGGAACAAACTTCGACAGCAGTAAAGAGGCAGTGCCATAGCGGTGGAACAGAGATGTCGTGCTGGAAACACAGGTATCCGGTTCCAGGGAGATCATGCAGATGAGGGTCAGGACTTTATTGCCCTGGCGGATACCCAGCCAGTACCAGAACAGGTTTGCCGGAATGCACGCAAGCACGACGATTACGAAACATATTCCGATATGCAGGTGACCTTCTCCGGCGAGTGCACCCGCAGCCAGGATCATTGGCAGTGCCGGTACGGGTATCGCCAGCTGATCCAGCAAAACCCAGGCCAGCAGAATCCAGTAGCCGTGTTCGATCAAGATTTGTGCAATCGTATCCATCGCTTTGGTCTTCAACTTAAGAAGACTCGCTCCTCTACTTACCAGCTCTCCGGCTGAATCTTAACCCAGCGCATACAAATGAGATTTTATTTGATTTCGTCTCACAAATGAGACAAAGTGCCGGCTTGTTTCATTCCGCCAGGCCCGCCCGCCATGAATACCCTGCAGTCTTCCCGCTCTGACCGTCGCCTGATGCTCGCCGAAGGACCACGCGCGCTCTCTGAGATCGCATCGCTGATGCCGGCAGCGCCCTTTCTCTATCAGGCCCCGCGTGGAGATGGCCATCCGGTGCTGGTCTTACCGGGACTTGGCGCAAGTGACACATCGACAACGGTGTTGCGGGGGTTTCTCAGCTCCTTAGGTTATCGGACCCACCCCTGGAACCTCGGCACCAATCGCGGACCCAGCATGCCCAATCTGCTGACCAATCTGGGCCAGCGGCTCGAAGAAGTGTTCGCTGCCGCCGGTGAAAGAAAAGTGAGTTTTGTTGGTTGGAGCCTTGGAGGCGTATACGCGCGCCTGCTGGCACATCATCACCCCAGGAAAGTGCGCCAGGTCATTACCCTGGGCAGTCCCTTCGCCACTGGCACGCGCCCGGCTGCCAGTCCGGCGCGATTACTCGCTGGTGAACCCTTACCCGACATTCCCAGCACCGCCGTGTTCAGCAAAACCGACGCGGTTGTGCCCTGGCAGCTGGCCACACAACAGCCCACCGAGATCGCAGAGAACGTTGAAGTCTATGCCAGCCACATCGGTCTCGGTTTCAACCCGGCGGTGTTGTATGCCGCCGCTGATCGGCTCGCACACAGCGATGGAAAATGGCGCCCACTGCAACGCACTGGCTGGAAAAGACTGGTGTACGGACCGGCGGTGCTGAACTCTTCCGAGGATCGCGCAAACGCCAGCGCAACCACGGCGCCCGGCCAATGACCCCGAGAACCTGGCACAACTGCCAGCCTATGGACCTGCACAGCCTCGCACGGCAGTGGTTCATCGGCGCGAAGCGGATCGAGCTGCAGAAGCTTGCCGTAGAACTCGGCATCTCGCGCGCTACCGCCTATCGATGGGCAGGTAGTGCGGAACAACTGGTCGGCAAGGTGCTCGCCTCCCTCGTTGATGACACCTTCAAACAAATCGTCCAGCGAACCAACACTACCGGCAGCGAACGGGTACTCGAAGTGCTTGAGCAAGGCATGCGCTACGCGCAGGCGTTTGCACCACTGCAGCAGTTTCTGGCGAAAGATGCTCAGCTGGGATTGAAGATTGTGGCTTCAAAACACAGTCCGGTTCAGGAACGCACGATTGCCAATCTTCAGCAACTGCTCGAAGAGGAAGTCAGCGCCGGCAATATGTCGTTGCCGGTCACACCGGAGGTGATGGCCTATGCCCTCACCCGTATTGTTGAATCGTTTCTGTATGCAGATCTCATTACTGGTACCGCACCCGAACTGGACAACGCATCGAGCATTCTGAAGCTCATGCTGCGCCAGGACGGATTGCCTGACCACAATCAAGCCAATTCATGACCTTGAATCTCAGAACCTCCAACTCAACGCATACTATCGGAGAATTTCACCGTGTTGAAAATAGGCGACATTGCGCCCGACTTTGAACTGCAGGACCAGTCCGGCAACATCTTAACCCTGGATCAGGCAGTGGCCGACGGTAACCTGATTCTCTACTTCTACCCGGCTGATTTCTCGCCGGTGTGCACGGCCGAAGCCTGCGCATTTCGCGACAGTTTCGCAGGGGTCTCGGATGTCGGCGCCCAGGTTGTCGGCGTCAGCCCGCAAAGCGTTTCAAGCCACCGGCGGTTCTCGAAAAGCTTTTCAATCCCGTTCCCGCTCCTGAGTGATCCGCGCAAAAAGGCAATCAAAGCCTACGGTGTCGATGGCCCGCTGGGCTTCGGGGTCAGACGGGTGACTTTTCTGATCGATCGCTCGAAGGTTATTCGCAATCGCGTTGTCTCAGATTTTTTTGTCGGCTCACACACAGACCTGCTCAAGCAGACGCTGCGCGAGCCAGTAGGCTAAGACCCTAATAGCATTGCCGCGCAGACCACTCAGCCAGTAAGGTGTGCTGAATCAGGGGAGTTGAGTGAATGAAGGATGCGGGCCCGGCTGCCGCAGGGTCAGGCCTGTCGTTATCAGATGCTGCACACTACGACAGCGCTGCATCGCGAAACTATGCACTGGTTCTGCTGACGGTTGTTTACAGCTTCAATTTCATCGATCGACAGCTGCTGGCGATTCTCCAGGAATCGATCAAGCTCGAACTCTCCCTGTCCGACAGCCAGCTCGGGCTGCTTACCGGCTTTGCGTTTGCGGTGTTTTATGTGACCGCCGGTTTGCCAATCGCCCGCTGGGCGGATAGAGGCAATCGGCGCAATATTGTTGCGATCGCAGTCGGCTTGTGGAGCCTTATGACGGCGCTAAGCGGAGCGGTCCAGAACTATCTGCAACTGCTGCTCGCGCGAATCGGGGTGGGTATCGGAGAAGCCGGCGGCAGCCCACCATCACACTCGATAATCTCCGACATCTTCCCACCGGAAAAACGCGCCAGCGCTATCGCGTTCTACTCGATGGGCGTCAATTTCGGCATCCTCTTCGGATTTCTATTCGGCGGCTGGCTCAATGAATTCTTTGGCTGGCGGGTTGCCTTTGTTGTCGTTGGTCTCCCCGGAATTCTCCTGGCGGTCATCGTCAAACTGACCCTGCGAGAGCCACTCAGGGGGCTCTCAGAACAGAAACAGGCGTCCGACGACAGTCCGCCATTCACGGATGTCGTGAAACTGCTGTGGAGCCGGCTGTCATTCCGACATATGGCTTTTGCCGGTGCGCTGAATGCCTTTGCCGGTTACAGCACCAGCAATTGGACTGCATCGTTCATGATCCGCAGTCACCAGATGACCACGGGCGAACTTGGCACCTGGCTGGCCCTGATCATGGGTCTTGGCGGTGCTATCGGGGTGTTTGGTGGCGGGCTCCTGGCGGATCGCCTGGCACCTTCAGATAAGCGCTGGTACCTGTGGTTACCCGCTCTTGCCGGGTTCATCTGCGTTCCGTTTATGGTGGCCGTCTATACCGTCGACAGTGCCTACGCGGCGCTCATGATCTCGATCGTTCCCGGATTGCTGTTCAATGTGTACCTGGGCAATGCCATTGCCACAACCCACGGCCTGGTGGGCTTGCGCATGCGAGCCACAGCGTCGGCGATTTTGTTTCTGATCTTGAGCATTATCGGCCTGGGAATAGGCCCTTGGTCGATCGGGTTGTTAAGCGACTATCTGGAACCAGAACTGGGAGTGGAATCGCTGCGCTATGCGATGCTCTACCTCATTCCCGCAGTGATGTTCTGGTCCGCTTGTCACTTCTATCTGGGGGCGCGCACCTTGCGCGAAGATCTGGCGAGCGCGCCAGATTAGCGCGCAGTAGATATCAGAATGCGTCCTTAATGCCGTACTGATCCATCTTGGCCTGGAACTCCGCCACATCATGGCTGAGAATAACGATGTCGTGTTTTTCGCCATTGCGATCGCGCACGTGATCACGAAGCAGGGCCTCAGCACGAAAGCCGATGCCCTCAAAGACTGCGATCGCCGCCTGTTGATCGGCTGTCATCTGCGCGGTGAGCTTTTCGAGATTCTGCGCCAGTGCAACAATGAAGCTTTCCTGTATCAGCGTTCGACCAAGCCCTTTTTCACGCAGTTCAGGACTCAGCAGAACTCTCAACTCGCCCACGTGGGGTGACCAGGAATGTTCATCTCTCACCACCGCCGAACAACCGAGCACGCGGCCATCACGCATTGCCACAAGGCTGGTGATCGTGCCGGCTTCGAGTTCTTTGGTCCACGCGGAAAGCACTTTGGGCTGAGTGATATCGCGGCGCAGGAACAGCAGATCATGGGCAGGCAGCTCACGGGCAAACGTCATGACCGCGGCTTCATCGGCCGGTGTCATCATTCGCAGTTCGACATCTCCGCCTGCCAGTTCGAGCACGCGGGGAAAACGAGAAAGTAGATTACTCATATCGATCGCTCTCCCAACCAGGCATCCAACCTGGGCCACATCCGCCGTACCGCATTCGGCCCCGCTATCAAACTGACATGCCCACCTTTCAACAGAATTTCCTCTTTATCCGTGGAACCAACCATTTCAAGCAGCGGTTTACTGCACTCATAAGGCACCAGGTGATCGTGTTCAGCGACGACGGTGAGCATAGGCGCTGTGATGCTGGCAAGCTTGACCTGCTTACCGCCAACAACCAGCTCTGAGGTAAACAGCTTGTTATCCCAGATGAGTTCCTTTGTGGTTTGTCGCATGTATTCACCCGCCAGCGGCAATGTCTCGTTTCCCCAACGATCAAATACACGGTACGACTTTACGTATTCATCATTCCACATCTGTTCCCAGACGCGCACCTGACCGGCAAGCTTCTGGGCTGGACGTTGCATCTCAAAACCCTGTGCCACGAAATCTGCCGGGATAATCCCCAAGGTGTCGACCAGCCGATCAACATCAAAATAACGCTGATCCTGCCAGACGTTGTTCAGACCCATTTTGTGCCAGTCAACGGGCGTGGTAAGGCAGACCAGGTTTTTCAGAGGTGCCTCGGTGTGCGTGGCCGCATAAATCAGTGACAAAGCACCACCCATGCAGTAGCCGATTACTGAAACATCAAGCTCGCCACTTTCCTGCTGAACCTTTCGTACGCAGTTCGGGATGAAATCCTGGGTGTAGTCTTCGAGCGTCAAACCACGCTCTTCGGGCGTCGGTGCTTCCCAATCGATCACAAATACGTCAAAACCCTTCTGCAGCAGGAACTCGACCATGCTCTGCCCAGGGGCGAGATCGAACACAAAGGCTTTATTGGTGGTTGCCATGACCAGCAGCACCGGCACGCGATACACTTCGTCAGACTGGGCATGGTAGTGGTAGAGCCTCAGTGTGCCTCGCTCATAGATGACGTCTTTTGGCGTCAACCCGACTGGCGGTTTCGGCGCAGTGATGAATTCCAGGCCTTTGATATTGCGCTGTATTGCCCGCTCGATCATGCCCTGTGCACGTTGCCGCAAGCCATCTTGCGATGCGCTAGCGTCACTCACTTTTTCCCATCCTTTGACCCTTTCGCCTTGGCACTTGGTGGTTTTTTGGTTCTCGGAGGACCCTTACGGGGCCCGGAACCTACGGCGGCATTGCTGGGAACCATGGCCTCAAGCAAAGATTCAATTCGCGCCATGCGACGATCAAGATCGCCAACAGATTCAGCAAGCCTGACCAGATCATCGCGCGTCGGCATATTGGCGTTGGTTAGATTCTGGGTCATGAACTCTTTGAACATCGACTGCATACCGAGCTGCAGATCCTGCATCTGATTCATCGAGCGACTGTAGCCCTCTGTGCCCATCACCTGGTTGGCGAGAGAGTCAAAACCCCGTTCCCACTTGGTGACCATTTCACGGAAGTTTGCCGCGGGATCGGGCGGTGATTCTTTACTCATGTTCCCCTCCAAAACTTGATCGAGAAGCATGACATCAGCCGATGTCACTGCACCTGAGCAGAGATCATAACACCCTTTAATTCAGTCCACTGGCACGCTCAGGACGGTTGTCTTCTTGATCGAGGTGAAGTGTGACTGGGTGTGGCAGGCAAGTTTTTCAGTCGGCGATTGGACGTTTGGCCGTTAAAAGAGTGAAATTGCCCACTTGGTTTAAGGGGCGAGGACACGATCTTGACTGATTCGGTGCTACTTGAAGATGTCCAGCTGAAGCTGGTCAAACCAACCCAGCCGGTTTTGGGGAAGGTGGTATCGAACGAACTGTGCATGAATGGCAAGTCTGCCAGTTTCGTTAAACACCTGGCAATTGATGTTTCGGACACACCATTAGCCGGCGCATTTCGATCCGGTCAGTCGTTCGGGGTGATTCCACCGGGCGAAGATGAGCGCGGCAAACCTCACAAAGTACGGCTGTACTCTCTGGCCTGCCCGAGTTGGGGTGAGGACGGTAAAGCTGAGATCATCTCCACGACACCGAAGCGGCTGATAGACGAGTACTTCTGTGAGACCTCGGCTGACGACCCGGACGATCATCACCTGTTTCTTGGTGTCTGCAGTAATTACCTGTGTGACCTTCGAGTCGGGGACGCAGTTGCGCTAAGCGGGCCGAACGGCAAACGCTTTCAGCTGCCCACAGCCACATCCGACCATGATTACCTGTTTCTGGCTACCGGCACCGGGATAGCGCCATTTCGGGGTATGCTGCGGGAATTGTTGACTGGCCCGGACGGGCCCTGCACGAGCCAGATCCATCTGGTGATGGGATCGCAGTACTCGACCGATCTGCTCTACCATGATCTTTTTGAGGACCTAGCCGCGACTCATGCGAATTTTCACTACCACTGCGCGATCAGCCGCGAGAAACGTCCGGACGGACGTCAGGGGTTGTATGTTCCCGAACTGCTGGCGGAGCGAGTCGATGAGTTTGCACCATTGCTTGCTAACCCGCGGACGCTGATCTACGTCTGCGGCCTGGCTGGCCTTAAGGTTGGACTGTTCCGAACGCTTGCTCAACATGGGCTGGACAATGGCTACCTGAGGTGTGCAGAGAGCCTTGAAGGAATCACGCCGAGTGATTGGTCAGACGTCAAGATCAAGCGCAGCATCCAACCGACAGCCCGCTGCATGCTCGAGCTCTACTAGCTGCACGAACGCTTCTGGTGACAAGCCAACTTCATGTCCGCCTCGGGATGTGGTCTTATGACTGCGGAGAGGGGCTGTGTGACTACATCCAACACCTCCGGGGCGTTCAGCACCGGTTATCGCAACTAAGCGCTGGGTTTGTTGACCTGCGTCTACGTTTTCAATTTCATCGATCGTCAGATCGTGGTGATCCTGCAGGAGTCCATCAAGCAGGACCTCGGCCTGATGGACTGGCAGCTGGGTCTGCTCAGTGGATTCGCCTTCGCCGTCTTCTACGTGACTATGGGGGTCAGACCGAGATTCTTACTCGGGCCCTTCACACCGCCGCTCGATCCCTTTTAACTCAGCCAATCACACCCTTGTCACGCAGGCTCTGAATATCGGCACCCGCATAACCCAACTCACCAAGAACTTCCGTCGTGTGTTCGCCGTGCAGCGCCGGTTGCAAAGCAGGCTCCGTGGTCGTGACCGAGAATTGCACCGGTTGCTTTGCCTGGCGGTAGGTACCGTAGATCGGATGGTCAAACTCAACGACGCTGCCATTGTGTTGGACCTGCGGGTCAACGAGTACCTCGTCGTGATCGAGCACTGGTGCAACCGGCACTTCCTGCTCGACGAAACGCTCAACAATCTGCGCCGTTGTGAACTTCGAAACCTCGTTCTGCACCCGGTCGACAAAGCCCTGAAAATCTTTCAGGTGTTCAGCGACATCGAGAAAATTCGGATCATCCAGCCAATCTGAACGCTCCAGCGCATTGGCCAGTCCAGTGAGCTCTGATGGACTCTGAAAAAAGGAAATCACGTGACTGTCCGATGTCTTATAGACCCGATAGAGGTCCGACAGGCAGATGGGGACTTCTACTCCATCGCCGATCAGGGTTTTGTGCATCATGCCGTCCGGCCAGAAGAACGCCAGGGTCGCATCCAGCATCGGCACGTGCAGATACTGTCCGCCAGCACCACGCTCCCTGGCCAGCAGTGCAGCGGTAATCGCCTGGTTCAGGGTGTAGCTGCTCACCTTATCCGCGACGATATTACGCACCAGATCGTAGCTACCGGAATCTGGCTGTTGCTGCGCGGCAATCATGCCCGTATAGGCTTGAATAACAGGATCGTAAACACGCTGATCGGCATAAGGGCCGGTTTCGCCGTATCCGGATACCGAGGCATAGATCAGCCCTTCGTTTACCGCCCTGAGATCCGCATCACCCAGGCCCAGACGATCGGCAGCCCCCGGACGCCAGTTCTGTACGAAGACATCCGCGTCGGCGATCAGATCCAGAACGATCTGCCTGCCCTCAGGCTCCCGCACATCCACGATCATCGAACGCTTTCCGCGATTGCAGTTGGCATAGAGACCGGTCATCGCCGCTCTCTGGTTGAAAGGCAGACGGGTGATATCGCCAAGCCCTGCAGGCTCAACCTTGATCACTTCAGCCCCCAGGTCAGCCAGCATCATGGTCGCCAGCGGACCAGAGACAACCGCAGATACATCAACAACTTTAAAACCGACCAGTGGACCAGCCATCATCACTCTCCCCATTCGCGACGTTTTGGAGTGTATGCTTTTCCAGCTGGGGTCGGAACCGTCAACTTAAGCAAACACGCGTGCGTTCAACTGCCGGCAGGAAACTTCGCCGCAATCGCATTTACTGCTTCTTCTTTCTACTATGTGCGTGTACTCGAGATCCCAACCCCGCGCTGGACCACCTACGACGCCGCGTTCTTTGATATCCCATTGCCGGATCGGGTTCCGGCGACAGTCCAGGATCGAGCTTACACTTCACCAATCTGGTACAGCACGGCACCAATTCTCTAGTCGCTGCTGCGGATTCAACCGACTACTCTGGCCGACGAATCCACTTACTGGTTTCAGCCAACTGCTCAACAGGCTGGCCAGCGTCCTTCCAGCCGCGAAATCCTTCCGCAACATGAGCGACGTTGCCATAACCCATTTCTGTCAACGCGAGCGTCGCGAACACAGAGCGTCCCCCACCGGCACAGAACACCACGATACGTTTGTCTTCAGCAAAGAAGTCTCGGTAGTAGGGGCTCGACGGGTCCGCCCAGAATTCCAGCATGCCGCGAGGTACGTGTTTAGACCCTGGGATGGTGCCGAGGTCTACCCGTTCCTGCAGCTCACGCAGATCCAGAACTAACAGGTCCGGATTTGCCCCCTGCTCTGCCAGCAGATCGTCCACCGTCAGGTTTTCGATGTCACCGCTCAGGCGTTTGACTTCATCGAATATATTCTTGATCGCCACTGGAGCTCTCCAACATCCCAAAACTATTGGTAACTATCCTAACGCTGCAGCCCGATAACTGCAGCCGGAAGTGCGACTGCCTGATCAATCGACGTCAAAATCGAAATCATAAGCTTTAGCGGCGTTGTCTTTCAGGAAGCCAGGTAGAACTTCTTCGCGCAGACCGAGCGCATCGACTTCTTCGCGCTCGCGGAGCCAGGGTATGGTTGGGTACTCGGTGCCGAAGAGCATCTTGCGTTTACCCCGAGTGTTGATGAACGCAACAAAGTTGTCCGGCCAGTAGCGCGGTGCGACCGAGGTGCAGGACATATACACATTGTCCCAGTGGGCAATTGTGGAAATGGTTTCGTCGATCCACGGTTGGCCACAATGCGTCATGATCAAACGCAGATCCTGAAAGTGGAAAGCGACTTCGTCGTAGTGCAGCGGGTTCTGGACATGCCCCGGGCGACGTGGACCTGGCATACCGGCGTTCATGGATACTGACAGATTCAATTCCAGCGCTTTCACATAAAAAGGCCAGTAGACCCTGTCGGTCGGCGGCAGCGAATAGCGGAAAGGTGGTATGCGCAGACAACGGACACCATAGCGTTCATGGTATTCGACCACTTTTTCGATTTCGGCAAAACCTTTGAGTGGGTTGACGATCATCGCTGGAAGAATCTTCTTTGGATATTGTTGATGCGCGCGACCCACCCAGTCGGCGTGCGCTTCTTCCATGATTGACACCACACAGGCACCGATATCTGCGGCGTCCAGCGCTTCGAGCAGGGCGTCTGGCGAATCCAGTTTTGGTCTTGTGGCAAGATCCTTGAATAGATAACCCACACTATCGTCTGTGGGATTCAGAAAACTGGAATTGACTAACGAATCTACGGCGCGGATCGTCATGACGATATCTCCCTGCAATTCTGATTACTGTGGGGAATCACACCGCTGGGTGTCAACAATGGGCTTGCCTTGTGCGCCGATAGCGGCAAGGATAATTGCCGAGTGGGATCAGGCTGAGTGGTCAGTATGACGGAGACCGTATGAAGAACAGTGAGCCAATCGAAACTCCAGCAGGGGACGCAGATCCAGGAAGTGTTTCCGTGACCGCAACAGCGATCGACACCTCAGACGCTGCACCATCGATTCCTGTTCAGCCGCTCGGCAGCCGCCCCGCGGCAGTCACCGTGGAAGAACGCGACAACGGTGAAATGATTCTTCGTTGTCCTTACCCACCAGGCTCACGTCCACGCAGCGTCGCCCATCTGCTCATAGAACGAGCTGAACAATTTCCCGATCGGGTGTTGATTGCAGAGTTGGACGATAACAATGTCTGGCAACAGCTGACGTACACACAGGCCATTGACGGTTGTCGAAGAGTTGCGCAGTGGCTGCTTGATCACAATGCCGGCATCGACCGTCCGCTGGCCATTGTCTCACGCAGTTCGCGCGCGCACTTCCTGATGGCCTGGGGCGCGATACTGGCACGGGTACCCTGCGTGCCTGTCAGTGTTTCCTATTCCACAGTTCCTGGGGCGTACCCTAAGTTTTCGGCCGTTCTTGAAACGGTGCAACCGGCCTTCATATTTGCCGAAGACCTGGCAGAGCAGGCCGAAGCGCTGCAGGCGAGCACGCTGGTCGCCAGCGACATCACCAGAATCAGCGTCAAACCACGACCAGACGCAATCGCGTTTTCTGAGCTGCTTGAAACCCGGGATACTGACGAAGTGGACGCTTCGATCGCGGCGATCGAAGAAACAACCATTACCCGCTATATGTTCACTTCCGGATCGACGGGCATGCCCAAA
>CAKZWF010000100.1 GCA_937921865.1 uncultured Pseudomonadales bacterium
CCCTGCCCCACCCCAGCCCGCGCAATAATATCTGGCTGAAGAGGAATCCCTGGTTCGAAACTGAGCTGTTACCAGCGCTGAAGCAGCGGATAAAACAGGCAATCCGTTAAAACTCACGACCCTGACAGCCTTTCGGCGTGGAGTGGGGCGACACGACTCTCCCAACCAAACCAAACTTCGTTCAGCCTCTTGTTTCCGATGGCAATTCTCCAAATTGACTGCGGTAGTCACGGGCTAACTGGCCCATATGCCAGAAGCCAAGTGGGTTGGCCAGATCCGCAACCGACCTTGATGAGTCGCTTTCTAGCAACGCGCGGCGCAGCAGCCCCAGACGCATTCGAACGTAGTAGGCTTTCGGACCCAATCCATAGACCTCACGGAACGCCCGGTTGAGTGTCCGTAGAGAGACGCCCGAAGCCTCGCAGATTCTGCTGATCGGTACGTTCTCTTCGATGTTTTCCTCCATGATCTCCAAGGCCATTCGCACCGCCCGTGTGCGTTTCTGGCCGATGCCGCGTTCGTTCAGCTGACCAGGCAGACTGGCAACCTGCAGCAACAGCGCCAGAATTGCTTCTTCATCATCCTGCGTCATCGCAACATCACACTCAGGTCGTAGATAGCTCAGCGCCAGCCCAGCCAGAGACTGCAAACCTACGGCATCTTGAGACGGACGGAAAACGCCACTTGATCTGATGGCGCTGTTGATCGGCAAACCCAGCCTGTCGGCCAACATTCCCACTTCGACATCGGAAACAGAAAATGTAATCCCATGAAAACTGGCATCTGAGAGCCCTTCGAAGCCACTTTCGTCACCGAATGACAGGAGGCTTTTACGATCCACAGTGGAGTTCTTCCAACGCAGACGGCTGCGCGAGAGGACAATGCCCAGAGTGAGGGTTTCTGGAGGAGCCTGGCCTTGTTGATGCACCGCCCGGTCCATGCCAATTTCGAGTAAAGACAGAGCTTTTCCGTTCCGCATCCGGAGCTGGGTTTGCATCGGGCCAGCGTCAATCTGGCGAAAGTTCGTCGTCCAGGGCGACATCTTCTCGATAAGATTCGGCTCCGGCAACACAATCTCAAAAAGACGCCCTCCAGCCGCGCATTCGACGGTATCTGGCCGTTTTTTGATGTGGTGCATTTTCTCGCTGAGCTACGTTGCGTACAAAGTTAAGTCTAACGTAACTGGGGTTTTCCGATAAACCACGTTAGCTGATTCAGACACGACGATTTAGAGAGATTGCCCATGAAACGATCACTGACCATTGCTGCTTCGCTCCTGCTGGGCACATCTGCGCTTGCACAAAACGATGACATTATTCACGACGGGGAATATCTGTACCTTGAAGCGCAGCATGGAGAGGCCTGGGCCGCGCAAGACAGGAACATTGATGCCCGGCTGGCAGAAATCCGCGGAGCAAACGCAGGCAAACCGCCTAACATTGTCTATGTGCTGATCGACGATGTCAGCTTTGGCATCCTTGGAAACCGGGCGATGAACTATGTGACCGGAATCGACACGCCTAACATCAATGACTTTGCCGAACAGGGCATGAGCCTGATGCGGATGTACACTGAACCGTCCTGCACCCCCACGCGGACGGCCATGCTGACCGGACGCCATCCGGTGCGCGCGGGACAGGAAGAGGTCAAGGTGGCTCTCGTCGGGGAAGGTCTGGCTGCAGAAGAGGTCACGATCGCCGAAATTCTCAAGGAAGCAGGCTACAACACCGCACATATCGGCAAGTGGCATCAGGGCGACATCGAACAATCTTATCCGCACAACCAAGGGTTTGACTGGGCGGCCTTTCCCGTTCACCAGCAGGTGCAGCTGTCGCTCATGACACGTGACGCGATGGAGGCGAACAATATGGTTGGCCTTGATCCTTCCGGCCAGACCAATCCTTTCGCGATCGACCAGCGCTTCAAGCCCTATGGTCTGGTCACCGGACTGGAAGCTGAAATCGGCGAGCAGGCGCGCGAAGTACACATGGAGCCGGGGGAAGTCTGGACCCAAGCTAAATATCACGAGATGAACGTGCGCTATCAACGCCAGGCTCTAGAACAGCTGGATCGTCTGGCAGCAGACGACGATCCATTCTTTTTACAGTACTGGCCGCTGTATCCGCTGAACTTTGTCTACGATCAGGAACAGCAGAAATCCCGGAATGGCGGCTATATGGCCGAAAAGATGCAACTGCTTGATGAATGGCTGGGTGAGTTTTTCACAGCTATCGATAATACCGGCAAAGCGGACAACACCATTGTCGTGCTCATGTCAGATAACGGCATCTTCAATTACTACTCGCCAAACTCCGGCATGATGGAACTGATCTATCGCGGCGGGAAAACCGAACATCTTGAAGGCGGCGTGCGTACAGACGCTTTTGTACGCTGGCCGAACGTGATCCCGGCTGGCAGTGCTGCGGGCGACATCATTCATGTGTCTGACCTGTTCACCACATTCGCCCGGATTGGTGGTGCCACTGACTTCATTCCGCGTGATCGGGTCATTGACGGCGTGGATCAGACTGCGCTGTTTATCGACGGCGAAGGCAACTCGCGTCGCGATTATGTGTATATCTACGAAGGTCCCGTTCTGCGTTCGGTCGTCAAACAGGAGTTCAAAATGCACATGCCAGCGCCAGGTCTGCCCGGTGCTGCGGCACCGGTGTATAACATCCTACGCGACCCAAGGGAGATGAAACCAGTGATTGGGATCGCCCTTTGGTCCGGCGCGTCGTTTCAGGACATGACCAAGCGTCACATGAACATGATCGCCAGATTCCCGCACCTGCCAATTGGCAAGGGCGTGCCATACGGGGGCATTGAGAACCTGCGCCCCGAAAGCATTGAGACACGTGAGGTCTTTGACAGCTGGCAGTAAAGCTGACTCGGCCCGTTCCAAGTTGGAATGGGCCAAGCATTCTAAGTCAAAATTCCTCAAAACTGGGTTGGTCTTACGAAGTCTACAGCTAAGCAGACATTCGAACCCAAGATCAGCCCATTGGGTAAAGATACTCTTTAGTTACCTTGTCGACTTCTTTAAGCACCTCATCTGACAGGATTACGTCTGCGGCGGCAAAGATGTCATCGAGCTGATCATCACGAGTCACGCCGACAATTGTCGAGGCGACAAACTCATGCTGTTTACTCCACGCGGTTGCCAGAGTCACCGGGGCAAGACCTGCTTTTTCGGCAATAGCCATGAAGGCTTCTGTGGAAGCCAGCGACTTATCGTTGACGAAACGTCGCGCCATCACAGCCTGGCGTTCGCCCACTTCCAGATAACGGGTAAATCGCGCCCCGGCAGGACGAGCGCCATTATTGTACTTTCCTGACAAGACGCCCCCCGCAAGTGGCGAGTAGGGAATCAGACTCACCTGCTCCTGGCGGCAGACCTGAGCCAGTTCGTCTTCGAAGCGTCGATTGTTGAGGCTGAAGTTGTTCTGAATGGTTTCATAGCGCGCCGTGCCCAGCGAATCGGCAACCATCAGACTCTTAGTCAGCCCCCAGCTGGTCTCATTGCTGCAGCCGATGATTCTGACTTTGCCAGCGCGCACCAGTTCATCCATTGCATAGAGGATTTCATCGTAAGGCGTGCCGTGATCGGGCCAGTGTGTCTGGTAGAGGTCAATATAGTCAGTCTGCAGCCGCTTTAGGCTGGCTTCTACTGCCAGGACAATATTATGGCGATCCAGCGAAGTTTTGCCCTGTCGCACCGCAGCCTTGATCCAGCCGTGGCTGGGTCCGGACACTTTAGTCGCAATGATCAGCGCGTCTCTGGGTTTGGTCTTCATCCAGCGTCCGACGATTTCTTCGGTGAGCCCCGCATACTTCGGATCGGGTGGGACCGGGTAGTTTTCGGCGGTATCGTAGAAGTCGATGCCGGCATCAAAAGAACGATCGAGTATTTCGATGGAGGTCTGCTCATCCGCGCCGGTACCGAAAGTCATGGTACCCATGCATATATCGGAGACCACGATGCTGCTGCGACCCAGTCTGTTGTATTTCACGCCCGCTCCCGCTGCTGTTTGGATATCGAGCTAATGTGACCGTTTATCGGCGGAATGTGAAGCCGGTGGATCGCAGGCCGCCAAACACCTCTGATCCACCCCACAGAATAAAGCGATCCCCGGCCCACTGTGAGGTAGCGTCGCGGCGCACCGGTGGAGCCTGACTGGTGGTAATCGAACGCCAGTGATCCACATCAGGCTGATAAAGATAACCACCACGGACGTTGTTGGCCCAGACAAACAGCTCCGTACCGGTCCAGTGCGCATAAGTTTCACCCGATCCAAGATAGGGTTCGCAGGGGCTCGTGCTTTGCCGCCAGGTATCTGTCATCGGGTGGTAGAAGCGCAACGACGCAGATTTCGTCAGGAAACCGTTGCTGTCTTCGTTGGCACCGCTGCCACCATTCCAGATGATCACTTCACTACCGGTCCAGGCACCAACCATTCGGGAGCTGCCCGGCGCATCGGTTGCAGGAAGCGGAATCCAGCGGTCGGTATCAGGATGATAGCGAGCACCGTCTGTCAGAATTTCGCCGTTCTTTGAGCGACCACCCCAGATAACAAACTCCTCGCCCGTCCAGACTGCTGCCATACCGGTACGTCCACTCGGCGCACCGTCCAGAGACATCGGCACCCAGGTATCCGTGATCGGATCGTAGAGGCCGCCGTCGCCAAGGTAGTCGAATTCGTTGCTTCCACCCCAGACGATCATCCGATTTCCGATCCACACTGCTACGTGTTCCCGGCGCGGCGAGGGTGCCATAGCACCATCAATCAACTGCCAGCTGTCTGTCTGGGGATCATACCGAGCACCATCGCTGCGGTTGCCACCCCAGACCAGCATCTCAGCGCCGCTCCATACCGCACTATGGTGGATGAACGCGGAGACGCCAGCGGTGCTGGTAGATCTCCAGGTATCGAGGAGCGGGTCATAGAGCCCACCGCTATCTGTATCAACAAACTGACCACTGGCAAACGTTCGCCCACCGAAAACAATCATCTCAACACCCGTCCAGACGGAACTGTGCCCACTGCGCTCAGGCGGAGCGTTGACGCTGGCTAGAGGTTCCCAGGTACCAAGCGCATCAGTATCAGCCGACCGAAATTGCCAGACGAAATCTGTGGGGAAGTTATTTCCTGCCAGATCGCTGATTTCCCTACTGAGCGTCGCCTGGTATTCGACACCCGGCAATAACGGCAGATTTGGGCGCAGCGCAGCGAAGCTACCGTCATAACTCACCGTACTGATCACCGGCTCACTTTGTCCATCATTCAGGGTGAAGGTGAAAGGGTTGACTGTGGCCGAGTTCAATGGCTCAGAAAAGCCCGCCAGCAGGGCCGAGTCTGCAGCAATACAGGCGGAGTCCGGTGCCGGTGAGACGCGAGTGACTTCTGGCGGCGTTACATCGGGATCTGGCGCGGTGGTAAACGACCATTGCTGGTTTACACCTAACGTATTCGCACCAAACAGATCTGCAACGTCACCACTGATTGTCACCACGTAAGCGGACGAATAGGTCAGCGGTAGATTTGGACTGAACCGCCAGACGCTATTACCTTCGTCATAGTTGTGGCTGCCGGGGACTTCCCGACCGGTACTGTCTCGTACCGAAAAATGCTCGGAGGTCAGACTGGATTCAAGCATGGGTTCATTAAAGGTCACGCTCAATCGTCTGTTTACCGGCACATCGAGAGCATCAGGTTTAGGAGACCGGTTGATAATCAGGGGTGCTGTGGTGTCCCGCAGCCTCTCTACCGGGATCGTGACGCGACCACTGTTGCCGACCCCATCTGTAACCATCAGCGTGATCTGGTTGCGGCCCATCGCCAGATCTACCAATCCTTCCGGAACCGACCAGCGCGTGTTCCAGACCAGACCGAACAGCAGAGTATTCACACAGCCTGTACCTACAAAACCCGTGCCGCTGCGACCAGTGGTTTCGTTTCGCCAGGTCATCGAAAGTTGGCGCGGAAACACGGTGACGCAATCGACATCAGCAGGAGAGACAAACGCAGCTCCTTTGAACCCGATAGATGGGGCAAAAGTGCGCACGCCGCCACCTGCTTTTTTCGGTTCTTCTACAAATATGCTGCCGATGTTGCGACTACTGCTCCCGCCGGAATCAACAGCTCCAATTGAGTCGTCTGCAGCGGCCAGCGTAGATCCACCGCCACCACCGCCTCCACAGCCGCTGACCAGGACCACCATCAGGACTACCAACCAGTAACGGCGTGTCGCTGACGAATCTTTCAGCCCGATTGCGTTCAGTGTTTTCATGCCTGGCTTCCCACCTGGTTTTCAAGCCAGGTTAGAGAATCGCGTGAAGACACTCCTGATGAGTCTGTTTATTTTTCTTAGGGTTTCTAATGTCTATAGATATCAGTGAGTTAGTGGACTAATCTCAACTTAATTATTCGATAGATAACTGCTTTCGACGCTGAACTTCAGCCTCCGGAACAGAAGTAAACGCAGCATAGATACGCAACTGCTCGTCACCTTCAAAGCCTTTTAGCACCTCCCTCAGCGACCAGATAAACTCTCCCCCGGCCGTCTGCCGCCAGAACCAGGACGACAGATCTGTTGCGCTACCACCAGGTTGTGCAGTTGCGGCTTCCAGATAGAACGCTTTGAGATCTTCAATGGCCAGCTTGAACGTCATCGCCAGCGGTTGCTCTGCCGAAGTCGACGCGCTTTCAGAAGATTCCAGCAACAATGTCAGCCAGGTCGCGACTTCTTCAATCGTCATGCCGCTCACACCCGTCGCAGTGTGCTTACGCTGCTCCACACTCCGTTCAAACCAGGGCATCAGCAGCGAGATCTCCTGCTGCACCCTTGCGGACAAGCCTTCATCTGCCACTGCCGGGAAGGACACCGGGCACGCCCAGGTCTCTTCGACCGGCGTGGACCCAACACCCTTTGTAACACTCGCTGCAACAAACGACTCAACAATCGGACCTGGTCCCGGCTGATCCAGCAGTTGTAACGCGCTGCTCAACACCGCGCGCTGAGCTTCAGGGTTACCGGGTTCACCGAGGGGACGACCCAGCTCGAAAGGCACCAGCAGTGCCCGAGGCGGTTTCATTGCCTGGACATGTTGAGGCACCAGGCCAATCAGCACGGTGGCAAAACCTTCGCGTTCCAGCAGATGACCAAGACCGCTCACGGCGATCGTGCATAGAGGTCAGACAGGGACCAGCAACACAACATTGGTGCCATCACCGCGCAGAGTCTGTGCCAGCTGTTTGACTGCGGGCGCCATGGCCTGGGGGTCGGTTGCACCCATGAACGAATAGTGAAATCGGCCTACCGAACCAATTTCCCTTTGTTCAGACGATTCGGCCAGCTCGCTCAACCGGCGAAGGGGAAAAACGACTTCGTGATCCTGAATAAAGCCGCTGCGATCGAAGTTGGTAGAGATGTGGGTCATCACCAGATCTGCCGGATCATCCCGATCAATGACCCGGTAGTCCACAGCACCCAGACCGAAGGGGCGGTCTCCACGGTGGATCAGACCCGCTGTCGATACGATTACCACCTGCCGATCTTCGACCCGCGGCGGACTAGTCAATTCCGGTTCACCAAAATCCGGACAGACTCGCTCAGCCAGTCCTTCAGGTACCTGTTCTGCAAGCATGTTCTGGCAACTCCTTTGATTTTCTTTCTGAGCCTAATTTTCGAACCTGTTATCAGCACTCGACCATCAAAGATGCCCGGGCTTCTCGGCGGCAACAACACGTCCTGGAAAACCCTTAAAATGTGGCACACCCTGCTCCCGGTCCAGAAATTCATCATCATCCGAGCAGAGCACCGCATCACTGGAAACAAACGCTCCGGCCAGACTCTGACTACCTCTCGTCTCCGGGTACCACCAGCCATGCGGCACCCGGACATGACCAACCTTCATCGACGGTTGCACCGAAAGCTGCGCAGTAACATGGCCACTAACGGTCTCCAGACGAATCCAGTCGCCATCTTGCAACGCATCCCGGTCGGCATCATCAGGGTGTAGAAAGACTCTCGGTAACGGACAGCGCTCGCGAAGCTCCTTTATATTGCGCTGACCGGTCTGAAAGAATGGATCCTCCCTAACTCCGGTAAACACAAGGTAGGGGTAATCATCACTCGGCGCCGGTCCTTCACGGTGGTATGGCAACGGATCAAATCCAAGCGATTCCAGCACACTCGAGGCAAGCTCCACCTTGCCGGAGGGGGTCGCAAAGCCGGTCTTGTGATACTTGCGAAACTCAGGCGGCGGAGCCTCCATGAAGGTTGCGGCTTCGAAGTCGGCAAAACTGCGATCGGAGCGCGACAGTCGATAATCCAGGATGTCTTCCAGAGACGTCCAGGGAAACTGTTCGGTAAAGCCGAATCGTGTTGCCAGATCGCGCCAGAACTCGAAGGTGCTTGAAGCCTGTTCCGGTGGTTCAACCACCTTCTGAGACAGCGTCAATCGGGTACTCCAACTCCAGCCGTCGGCAATGTGATTCCGCTCAGTGAAAGTGTCTCCCGGCAGCACATAGTCAGCCAGCATAGCCGTTGGAGTCATGAACAGCTCATGGGCAACAATCAGTTCCTGGTTCATCAAAGCCCGATAGATCTGATGCTGATTGGCGTAACTGAGCAGAGTGTTGTTGCCCAGGGTGATCAACGCCTTGACCGGGTACGGCTGCTCAGTAGCCATGGCCCGGAATACATTGGTTGGATTTGCCATCTGACAGCCCATAACAATATCCGCGTAGGGAAATCCCCAGACTTTCTCGGTGGGCTCTTTCAACATTTCTGCCACCCGATAGGTAAACACCGGGTGATCGTCGTAACCCAATTGCTTGGCTTTCTGCTGATCGGACAAGGCCTCGTGCAAGCCAAGCTCAGATTCGGAAATGTAGTTCGGGTTGAAGCCTCCCAGCGTCTCGCCACCAACAACGTCCAGATTGCCAGTGACGGCGCGGAGGATAGAATGCAGGCGGATCGCTGACGTGGAGGAAATCTGCTGATCAGTAATCGGCGTCCAGGGAATGACCGCACCATCTGCGCTCGCATACATTCTTGCCGCTTCGGCTATCAGCTCGCGATCCACACCGGTAATCGACTCGACCCGGTCCAGTGGGTATTCGTCCACTCGCGCTCGCAGTTCATCAAAGCCAATGCACCAGTTCGCAACGAAGTCAGCGTCGTAAAGCCCTTCGTCGAATATGACTTTCAGCCAGCCCAGACACATCGCCGCGTCGGTACCGGCACGCAGTCGCAGGTGCAGATCAGCCCCCTCTGCCTGATCAGAGATTCTCGGATCAAGCACAATCACTCTGGCACCACGTTCACGGGCAGCGTTGATCGCGTTGTAAATCGGTGTCCAGGAATGCTTCCGGGGGTTATGCCCGAACAGAACTATACAGCTGGTGTTGGCATAGTCCGGCATCGGAAACCAGCCGTAGGTCAGGCGATTCACCGCTGCGGTGTTGCCTGCACACAGCGCCACACCGCTGATCCAGTTCGGTGAACCCAGCAGATTCATAAAGCGGCGATCGAGACTGTGAGTGGACTGAGTATTCCAGCCGGATGTGGACACCGCCAGCGTTTCAGGTCCGTATTGAGCAACGATGGTTTTGAGTTTTTCGGCAATTTCATCCATTGCCTGCTCATAAGTAATTTCTTCCCAGCGATCTTCGCCACGTTCGCCAATCCGTTTCAGCGGTACTCGGATTCTGTCTGCGTGATTATGGATCTGGGGTGCAGCAACGCCCTTAAAGCAGATGTTTCGCGCCAGCATCGGGTTGTCGTGGGCAATCACCCGCTTTACCTTGCCGTCTTCCGCCTCTGTGCGCAGCTGGCAGCCAATATCACAGATGGTGCAGACAGAGTACTTCGAAGTTACGGTCATAGAGTCTCCTTCGGCTTCCAGCCGGTCTTTCACTGCGCGCAACGGGGTATCACAGATATATACCCGTTTGTCAGCTCCTACAACAGTCCTTAAGATCCGCGAGCTATGAAGACGAGATTGCGGAGATCCAGCCCCACAGGGAAGGTGGGCGTTGACCATCGGCAAGCGGCCAAGCGAGCTTAGATGAAGCTGTTAATCCTGGGTGGAACTGCGTTTCTCGGGCGTCATCTGACTGAGCAGGCGCTGCTGGCCGGCCACCAAGTCACCCTGTTCAATCGCGGCCGGACCAATCCGGATCTGTTTGCCGGTCAGGTTGAGAAAGTGATTGGCGATCGCGCTACCGATCTAGCGCTGCTGAGCGACCGACATTTCGACGCCTGTATTGATCCCAGCGGTTATCTGCCTGGAGATCTTGCAACGGCGGGAGCCGCGACAGCGAATTCAGACCCTGGATGGAGCTGCCGCTGTGGTTGCCGGAAGCGGCGCAGAACATGAGTCGCGTCAGCGCGGCGAAAGCCGTCGCGTCAGGTTTATCGCTGATGCCGCTGAAGGACATTATCGAGTCCACGCTGCAGTGGTACCGCCAGGAACCGCCTCGTCAGTGGCCTGCAGGAATCAGCGCAGGACGCGAGCGTGAGCTGCTGGATGCCTGGGCGCGCAACGCTCACTGAACCTGGTTGGACTCCAGCGCGTTGCGCAGCTCTACCAGCGTAGCGGTGGCATCCAGAATTTTCTGATCATCCACGGGCACCTGCATCAGCTCGCCTTCGCGCTTACGCATCTCGCCAATGGTCGCGGATCCGGCTGTTGTCAGCGCAATCAGCGGTGAGCGCTTGCTCGCCGGATTGTCGAGCGCTTCAACCAGGTCCAGCTGCTGCAGCGTATTCACCAGGGTCTGAATTCGCTGTCGCGTCACCCGCCGGGCGCGAGCCATCTGCGGCACTGTGGTAGCGCCATTACGATCCAGATATTCCAGCACTGCCCGCATACCCATGGATATGTTGGACCCTGCATGGATCTGGTCGCCAAGCTGAATCAGGGACTGATACAGCAGCCGCACTTCATTGACCAGATGCTCTACCGGGCGGCTCATCGAAATCTCCTTTTCTGCTGGCTTGGATACACGGTCAGTCTGCCAACGACCGCACATATTGACAATAACTATTGTCATCATTCTCCATCTCCATTATATTGACAACACATATTGTCAATATCAACGCTCAATACGGAGGTCTTCATGAAGGATCTGATGCTGCTCAACGGAGAGGCCCTGCAGGTTTACCTGTTCTTTTCATTGCTGGCGGGCTTTGTGGTACTGGAGAGGTTGATTCCCAAACGCCATCCCGACGCATCCCAGAAATCCCGCTGGCTTACCAACGCCGGTCTGTCGACGTTAAGCATTCTGACGCTGCCCCTGCTGCCGCTGTCGTTTATTACCGCCGCCTGGTGGGCACAACAACAGGGGATCGGTCTGCTCAACCTATTCGCCGATCAGCTGCCGGAGTTCAGCATTGTCATGCTGACTCTGCTGCTGCGGGGATTCGTGTCTTTTGCGACCCATTTTCTCAATCACAAAGTGCCGCTGCTCTGGCGTTTTCATCGTGTTCACCACCTCGACACGGAGCTGGATGTGTCCAGCACCGTACGTTTTCACCCGCTGGAGATGCCGATCTCCCTGCTGATTGGATTGCCCATGGTTGTGCTGTTCGGCTTGAGCCCCTGGGTGCTGATCTTCTATGAGCTGCTGGATGTGGCAGTGACGCTGTTTTCTCACGCCAATATCCGGCTGCCCCGCGGGCTGAACAATCTGCTGCGTTATCTGATTGTCACGCCCGATCTGCACAAGGTGCATCATTCGGTGTTCACACCCGAAACGGACAGCAATTTTTCCGCGGTTTTTCCGATCTGGGACATCATCTTCGGCACCTATCGGACCCAGACCAGAGCACCCCTAGAAACCATGCCGCTGGGACTTGAAGAACTCCGCGATCCTGACGCCAACCGATTCTGGTGGCTGCTGGTGTCACCCTTTCTAGCCAGCAAACCGATTGCAGCCAGCAAATCGCTCCAAGCACCCTCTTCCAGTCCTTCGGCGACACTGCAGGAGAGCAGACCGTGAAGCCCTCCAGCGCACTGATCGCCCAGTTTCATAACCCCTCGGGCATTGTCGGCCGTCTGGCAGGCTGGATCATGGCTCACCGCAGTTCAAACCTTGCACGCAATCAGTGGACCCTAGATTTACTGCGGCTGAAATCAACGGACCGCGTCCTGGAACTCGGTCCAGGTCCGGGCGTAACGCTCGGGCTTATTTGCGAACAGATCACCTCAGGGCTGGCGGTGGGAGTCGATCACTCCGCGACCATGCTGGCCAGCTGTGGCAAACACAATCGCCAGGCAATTCAAGACGGCCGTCTGAAGCTGATCCAGGCAGATTTCACTGACCTTCCGGAGCTACCCGGACCTTTCGATCGAATCATCGCGGTCAATTCACTGCAGTTCGACGGCATGAGCCAGGAAACTCTGCAGAGCATCGTGGCGCGCCTGGCGCCGGAGGGTCAACTCGCGGTCACTTTCCAGCCCAGGGGCAAAACGCCCAGCCGCGACAAAGCGCTGGCCTTTGCTGATCGGCTGACTCAACTGCTGGCAAAAGCAGGACTCACCAGCGCTCGAGTGGAAGAGCTGCCGATGACGCCGGTGCCAGCTATCTGCGTAGTTGCCAGCCGGGATCCTGAAGTCCCGCAGACGGACCGCCAGAAGATAACGTAGGCCTTCACACCACCTTGACCCGGAGTGCGCATACTCACTGTATGAAAAGGTCTTTCAAAGCACCGCGTCGCAGCGCCATCTTCAACGAAGCGCTCACCCCCCTGCAGTTCTCAGGGTTGTTTCTTGCCGCACCTGCCCTTGCGCTGGCCCCTCGAGGCCGCGGAGAGCAGGTTATGGTGTGGCCCGGCTTTGGTGCGGGCAATGCATCCACTGGCGCTCTGCGCAGCTATCTGAATTATCTCGGCTATCAGGCCCGGGGCTGGAAACTCGGCAGCAACAATGGCGACGTGCTCAACCTGCTGGAGCTTCTCAAGGCCGAGCTGCAGGCAGAAAAACTGACCGAACCGGTCACCTTAATCGGCTGGAGTCTGGGTGGTTATCTTGCCCGGGAAGTGGCGAGAGATTGCCCTGAACTGGTCAAGCGCGTGGTCACTCTGGGCAGCCCGGTGGTTGGCGGGCCCAAATACACTGCGGTCGCCGCCGCGTTCCAACAGCGCGGAGAATCGATGGATGAAATCGAGCGTCTGGTAGACGAGCGCTATGACATCCCGCTGGAGGTACCCGTGACTGCTATCTACTCAAAAGCCGACGGCGTGATCGCCTGGCAGGCCTGTATCGATGAGCGCAGTCCGGATGTTGAACACATAGAAATCTTCAGTTCGCACATCGGCCTTGGCTTTTCTCCCCAAGCCTACCGTATCCTTGCTTCTCGACTCGCAGATGAGACACCACAAGTTGCCTGATACCGAACTGGTCAACGTAGCACTATTTCCAATTCCGAATATCGTCGCCTTCCCCGGTACTGTTGTACCCCTGCACGTATTCGAACCCCGCTATCGACAGCTGGTCCATGACTGCGTGGAAGACAATCGTATGATTGGCGTCTGCCATACAATAAAAACCATCCATGAACCGGCAAAAACACAGTCCATTGAGCAGGCCCTGAGTTCGAATCAGGCCACCTACAAGCCTCAGCAGATTTTCTCTGCAGGTGACTGCGAGATAATCAAAACCACCGACGACGGACGCATCATCGCCAGCATCACGATGCGGGAACGCTTGCTCCTGGTGGAAGAGATTCAGTCTCTGCCCTATCGCATCGTTTCCTGTCAGTCACTGACCGACGAGCTGGACGGTCCCGTTGCCGAAACCGCGGAGACTCTGCAGCATTCGATCAACAACCGGCTGATCGAACTGCTCAGCACCCAGAATGCTGAGCTGGTTCGTGAGTTCCAGGACCCGGAATGGCTCGCACTTCCTCCCGCCGATTTCAGCTTTCGGCTGTTTCAATACCTGAAGTTTGACGCGGATGTGATGCAGGAAATACTCGAGTTGCGCAGCGCCCACGCCCGCCTCGATCTTATCTGGGCCATCCTAAAGCAGACTTGAGCGTTAGTTCTCGATGCTCTGCCTGCGGGCAAATTCGTAGAGAAAATTCGTTTCAGCTTCGACATTGCCGATCAGCACAATCTCGGCACCTGCAGGCAGCACAGCGTCGGGCTGAGGATTGGTGGTTGTCCCTTCCGCCTGATCGATACCAATGACCGTACAGCCGGTTCGACGGCGGATTTTGGCTTCCATCAACGTTTTGCCTTCCAGGGCCTTCGGCACCGCCAGTTTGAAGACATTCAGTCCCTCAGCAACCATCAGCAGATCGCTGCGTTTCAACAGGTTGAACAGCGAGTTTGCGCCCATTGTCGCGGAGGAGATCACCATGTCGGATCCGGCTCGATGCAGCGACGCGATGTTCCGCTCCAGCGTTGCCCGAGCGATGATCTGAATCTCCGGGCGCAGCAATCGGCAGAAGATCGTCAGATAGGTGTTCACCTCATCGTCGCGAGTGGTCACGATCACCGTCCGCGCGGTTTCGATCCCGGCCTGAATCATGACTTCTTTGTCAGAAGCTGAACCAAGCACATATTTTTCCGGGTCGACAATTCGCTCTTTGAGCATTTCGACAACCCGATAGTCGATGCCGCGACGCTCGAGAGCTGCAGCGGTCGCCCGCCCGACCCGACCACCACCGATGATCACTACAGGTGGCGGCTCGCCATTGTGTTCATCCGGGGCACGGAAATTGGCATCGAACTCTTTCAGTTGAGCGGGTGAGCCGGCCATCACCAGAGTGGTTGCCGCATCGATAGGCATGTCTTCATCACCGGTTTCAAATTTGCCACGGGTCCAGACCCCGACCACGCTCACCGCGGTCGCATCCTGAGCATCACCCAGCGACTGACCCACCAGCGTGGTCCGAGCGGCATCAACTTCGGCAATCACCAGATCATCAATATGCCCGACTACATGGGTGAACTTCTGGCCGCCAATAGCTCGTCTCGCCAGCGCATTAGCCACCAGGTCGGTCAGATTGATAACCCGGGTACAGCCGGCAAGTTTGAGGATTTCGCTGGCTGCGGGCTCGCGAGCTGTCGCAAACACCGGAATCTCATCGGTTATCCCACGGACGGTAAACACCACGTTGGTGTTGATCACGTCGTTGCGTGTTGTGGCCACCATCGCGGCATTTTCTACTCTCGCCAGACGATAGGTCTCAGGGTCATCAAGTTCACCGCACATGGCGGTTACGCCTGCGTCACGCAAGGCCAGTACCTCGTCCTGATCCGGCAGCACCACAACATAGGGGTAGTTGAACTGTCTGAGTTTGTTGATCAGCGTGCTGGCCACGGGTCCATAAAACGTCAGAATCACGTGCCCGGACTGATCATCAGGAACCTTCCTCGGCACCCGGTTGACCGCCTGCGCCTGCACCCAGGGTTCGTAGACAAACCGTATGAACATGAACGGCAGCAGCACCAGCATGAAGATGATGCCGGAAATCAGAACGATGATGGAGTAGACCCGACCCAGATCACTGACAAAAGCTATGTCGCCAAAGCCCAGCGTCGACATTGTGGTGAAGGTCCAGTACAGACCGCTGATCCAGGAATAGTCCCGGCCTTCGTAGGCCATGATGACCTGGAAGCCTAGTGAAAATACGATCACCAGTCCGAGCAGAGACAGCAGGAATCTCGATAGCGCGATGACCCGGTTCTTCACCGCAGGACCGAGTTGTCTGAGGGCTTTTAATTTCACCAGGCGTAAGCTTCCGGTGCTGGTCCGCAGGCAGGAAAGATCTCGTCGAGTTGCGCCAGAGTCTGCGCACTCAAGACAATCTCAGGCACATGCAGCACCGATTCAAGCTGTTCAATGCTGCCGGGTCCGATGATCGTCGCTGCAACACCTGGCTGATGCAGCAGCCAGGCAAGGGCAACTGAACTCGGCGACTCATCCAGCTGCGCGCACAAACCCTGGAAGCTGCCGAGCTGATCTGCACGGGCAGCGATGGCCTGCTGCATACCTTCCGATTGTCTGCGACCATCTGCGCCGCTGCCGGCACCCGCGAGCAGACCGCCGGCCAGCGGACTCCAGGGAATCAGCCCAAGGCCGTATTCGCGGCAGGCGGGGAGCACTTCAAGCTCGACCCGGCGTTCAATCAGATTGTAGAGACTCTGTTCAGCAATCAGCCCGAACGTCTGTCGTGCCGCAGCCCGTTCGTTCGCCTGGGCGATTGCCCAGCCAGGGAAATTGCTCGAACCCACGTAGGTAATCTTGCCTTGCGCGATCAGCCGTTCCATCGCCATCCAGATTTCGTCAATGGGGGTGGCGCGGTCAATGTGATGCATCTGATACAGGTCAATGTGTTCAACGCCCAGGCGTTGCAGGCTGGCATCACAGGCCATCTGAATGTGCCGGGATGACAGACCTCGATCGTTGACGTCATCAGACATGGGCTCGTGCACTTTGGTCGCCAGCACCAGTCGATCACGCCGGGACGCATCCTGTGCCAGCCAGCGGCCGATGATCAGCTCGGTCGCACCCACGCCAAGACTGCCACCATACTGATTGGCAGTGTCGACAAAATTGATTCCTGCTTCGCAGGCTCTGCTGAGGATATGGAAAGACTCTGCTTCCGGCGTCCTGGGACCAAAATTCATGGTCCCTAAACACAGCTCACTGACCTTCAGACCTGATCGTCCGAGTTGGCGGTATTTCATTAGCCGGCTCCGTTGGATCGATTCATGGGCTGCGCAGGGTCGCCCCGGTTTTCAGAATTTCACTCGAATCAGCAACACTGAAACGAACCAGTCGCTGCGCATGTTCTGAGAGCTTCCGATAGTCGGCGTAACTGATCCCAGGGACGATGGGCTCTCTGAACCAGGGTGCATAGAATTCAAGATTCGGGATCGATCGGGTGGCATCCGACACATTCGGTGTGCCGCCATGCCAGGCGCGCACGTCCCGGATCATGATCGCACCTGCTGGCGCCGGGCACACCGTACTGAGACGCATCCACTCCGGTTCATCTTCCAGACTCGGTATCGGCGCCCGGGAGTTCTGAGTACCTGGAATCTGCCGGGTCGCACCATTCAATCTGGTGACTTCCTGCGGCAGGAAGTTCACACAGACATACGGACACGGCAGATCACGGAGGCTGGTGATACCGCGGGGGTCATGGAACGAACTGAACGGTGTAGTTTTAGCGTCAACCCAGTCCCGGGTATCTGCATGCAGACGCTGATAGTCGACTGTTCCCGGCAGACAGAAATCTCCGCTGGCTGCTCTGAGAATGTAATCGGGTGACCCGAATACCCCGGTCACCAGTGTCGTTACAGCGGGAATGTCGAGCAGCATCTGCCATTCAGGTCGGTGCAGCTGACTGCGGGTTAAACTCGAACCGCCAAACGAATAGCGATGCGAACCGCGATTACCTCTGTGATCTGAATCCAGCGCGACTATTTCGTCGACCACTTCGTTACAACCGGCCGCCAGAATATCAATCTGCTCTTCGTTGAGCACGTCGGCTACCACGACAAACCCATCCCGATGAAACAGCTTGACCGCCTGTTCAACGTCGCTCGGGGAGACAATCTCGAGCCCTTCGATCCCGTTGTTTGCATCCAGATACTCGCGCAGCTGGCCAACCCTGGGGTCCGACTGCGCAACATCTTTCCAACCGATGCTCTCGCTCACAGTCTCGCACTCGCATCATTGATTGCTGTGACCATAACTTTGTCTCTCTCCCCGGGTATCGCAAGACAGGCAGACTACCATTGCAGCCAGCGCTATTCATCGCCAATAAGGTCTGACGGAAGGAAATGCAAAGCCCTTCTCGTGCTGCTGATACCAACCTGGACGCCGCATTGAACAGCCACTCGCTGGGAAAGTGAATGTTGTTGCGCTGTCGCTCTGTCTACTGAGCGGAGTATGCGTCAATTTGGACTTTTAACCGCCAGACGACTTCAGCTTCGCCTGCCTCCCGGCTCAATGATTTAAGTTGACGCTGGGAACGCAGGGTCCCTATCCAGAGCTGCGCCCAGCAATCCAGTACCAGTTTGCGTTCTTCGGCTTCCAGACCGCGCACGATGCGCAGACCGGAATGACGCAGCAGCAACTCATCAGCACGCCGCTCCACAGTGACCGAGTCACCCATTCCTGCAAACATTCCAGACAGATACTCCGCAGCATCGTCCAGATCACCATCCCGGGCGCCAATTAGCTGTGCCGTTTCGGGGAAGTACTGCATGCCAATCAACCGGGCTGCCAACCCGCCTAATTCTGTTGTCTCGGCTTCGCCAATCACCCCGGCAAGCTCACACAGGCCATTGCGGATGTAGTCCAGCGCGTAGTTCCGGTTGGCTTTTTCCAGCCGCAATTCATTCCACTGATCATCCGGGGGCACCGGCTGATCTTCAGCGACAAAAGGCGGTGGCAGTTCACCTTTGGCGAACTGCAAGCGTTCTTCAGGCGCCAGCTCATGGTCATACTCTTTGAAGTAGCCACACAGGCCAAACTCACCGGTCATGTCTTCGGAGACACACACGAAACCTAAGCGCGGATTGTTCAGCGACACCCCGTTGTGGGCATACCAGCCGTTCAGAAACCCTCTGCTGACTTCCACCGGTACACCACACAGGGTGGGACCGTGATACATCCAGCGCGGATATCGAAAGCGCACCCAGGCTTTGCGGTCAGTTTCCGCCATGTACTCGACACCAACGCCACCGATATTGTTGGAGAGCACATGGTACTTGGCACAGGCCACCGCATCCGGCAGACCAGCAAGCCCGAGCTTGTCGAAACTGGTTAGAAATTTATCCAGATGCTGGCGCCGGAACAGGTGAAACATCCAGTCGCCGGTGACCTCCGGGCCTTTACGGGTAGCCACCATCAGCTGCAGACCGAGCAGATAGGCA
>CAKZWF010000101.1 GCA_937921865.1 uncultured Pseudomonadales bacterium
TCGTAGCCGGCTTTGCCCTGATCCACCAGAATATGCACCAGCGTGGACAGCACACCTTTTGTTGTCGAAAAGCTCGGCGCGGTCGTGTCCTCACGCCAGGGATTGCGGGCTGAATCTTTAATGCCCCCCCAGATGTCTACAACAGGCTCACCATGGTGGTATACGCAGACTGCGGCACCTGCTGCCTGGTTTGCGGGTATCTGGCGAATAAGGGAAGCCGCGACGTCGGCGTAGTCCGGCCGTACGTTGCCATCAAGCATAGTCGGGTACCGTGAAAGATTTCGACCGACATTCTAACCCGCTTTATTAGCGGCTGTTCTTCACCATAGAATGGTCCGCTCATCAGGCGGGAAAAACCATCAGACAATGGCCAGAACATGACCATAGATTGGCGCTCCTACGACACCACAGGACTGTGGGACGAGCTCATTACCGATTCGCACCGGGCACGCAAAGGCGCAGGCAATCTCTGCCGCGTTCTAGCCGGTTTAAGTGACGAGGAACTCACCGCTCGAAAAACCGCCGCAGAACTGGCCATCCGTTCCATGGGCATCACCTTCACCGTCTACACCGGTGAAGGCAGCGGCAGCATCGACCGGGAGTGGCCATTCGACATCGTGCCGAGGCTGCTGATGAAAAAGGAGTGGGATCAGATCTCAGCGGGGCTGACTCAGCGGGTCAACGCCCTCAACCGCTTCATTGACGATGTCTATCACGAGCAGCAGGTGTTCGCTGACGGGATCCTGCCACCCGAGTACATTGAGCGATCAAAAGACTATCGGCCTGAATGTCGAGGAGTCAGTCCGCGTTATGGCGTCTGGTCACACGTCTGCGGCAGCGACCTGGTGCGAGACGCTGACGGCCAGGTCTATGTGCTCGAAGATAATCTCCGGGTACCCTCCGGTGTCAGCTACATGCTGGAAAACCGCGAAGTCATGAAGCGGGTATTTCCGGAACTGTTCGAAGAGTATGTGATTCATCCGGTCGACGACTATCCGGGTCGGTTGGCAGCCTGCCTGCGCTCGTTGAGCGATGTCCGATCTCCGCAGATTGTTGTGTTGACCCCCGGCATCTACAACTCCGCATATTTCGAACACGCTTATCTGGCCAACGCAATGTCTGCGCAGCTGGTGGAAGGTTCGGATCTGGTCGTCGGCACTGACGATATGGTGTACATGCATACCATCGAAGGACCGGTACAGGTCGATGTCATCTACCGGCGCATCGACGATGTATTCTTAGACCCGGAAGTGTTCAATCCGGATTCAACGCTCGGCGTTCCGGGATTGATGCGGGCCTGGCGCGCGGGCAATGTAGCCCTGGCCAATGCTCCGGGCTGCGGTGTCGCTGATGACAAGGTGATCTACACCTATGTGCCAGACCTGATCCGATACTACCTCAACGAAGAACCCATCCTGCCTAACGTACCTTCCTATCGCTGTGTCGAAAAAGACCAGCGGGACTATGTGCTGGACAACCTCGACAAGCTGGTGGTGAAACCAGCCAACGAGTCAGGGGGTTACGGGATGCTGATCGGACCGAAGGCCAGCAAAGCTGAGCGGAAAAAATTCGCCAGACAGATTCTCGCCAATCCACGCAACTATATGGCCCAGCCAATGCTGATGCTGTCAACGGCTCCGACCCTGATAGACAATCATGTAGAGCCAAGACACCTGGATCTGCGCCCGTTTATCCTGTCTGGCGCTAAAAACTACGTCACCATGGGTGGACTGACCCGGGTGGCCATGCGCAAAGGTTCGATCGTCGTGAACTCTTCACAAGGTGGCGGCAGCAAAGACACCTGGATTGTGGACCTGGAATCATGACCCATACCCTGTCGAGCACCGCACAGCGCGCCTATTGGCTGGGTCGATATTTGGAACGAGCCGAAAGTACCGCCAGACTGGTCAGCGTCAATGCCCGGTTGTTCTATGATCTGCCGAAGCGGCTACCGTTAGGATGGCAGCCACTGGTGGTGATCACTGGTAATCAGGACGTTTTCAATGAGTTCTACGATGAACCCAGCGAAAAGAACGTCACCCGCTTTCTGATCAATGACGCACGCAACCCGAGCTCCCTGCTCAACTCTATTGAGTTCGCAAGGGAAAACGTACGCACTCTGCGCGGCATCATTCCGCGCCAGGCTGTCGAGTACGTCAACGAACTGTACCTGTATGCCAAAGACTCCTTGAGTGAACCTCTGTCTCGACTGCGGCGCTCCCAGAGTCTGGTCGATATCCCAAAGTTCACGCAGCGTATCGAGGGGTTCATGTCCGCCAATATGCTGCACGACGATCACTGGAGCTTCTTCAGACTCGGCAACTATATCGAGCGCGCAGATATGACCAGTCGCATCATCGACGTAGGTACCGACAACATGCTGGCCGACGTTGTTGAGCTGGAACCTTTTGCCGACATTCAGTGGCGCAGTGTGCTCCTGTCTTTGGATGCGGCACAGAGTTACAACACCGAAGTCCAGGAGCCAATTAATCAGGCGGCAGTGCTCGATTTCCTGCTGCAGAATCCAAGACTGCCCCGCTCCCTGGCGTACGCACTGAAATCCACCCGTAATGGCCTGCGCGCACTGCCCAGGAACGACCAGGCGCTGCGCCGGGTTAATCGTCTGCGGCGCAAACTTGCTGGGTTCAACCTGACCGAACCTGAACAGATCCGCGAATTTCTCGACGAAGTACAGATCGATCTGGCAGACCTCAACAGCAGCATATCCAGAACCTACTTCGCCACAGCAACCAAACGTTCACCGGTAAAGAAGATCTCGAAACCTGCCGACAAGACCGCTGCTGATCCGACGCACAGTGGTCAGACGGCCAGATCAACCAAAGCGGCAGGAAAGCAACGCCCGTCCAGCCGGCGCAGCGTGGCGAAACGTCGCCCCAGTAAAAAAACCACAAGTTCCAACGCTGAAAAAGGTAAATCACGCTCATGATCAGACTCCACGGAATGTCTCGAAGTAATTATCACTGTCTGATCAAGGCTGCACTGATCGAAAAAGGCCTCGAGTTCGAAGAAGTCAAAGCTGTTCCTTCCCAGGAAGCGGACTATCTCGAAAAGAGCCCGATGGGCAAAGTACCGTGTCTGCAGACAGACCAGGGTTTCATCTCCGAATCGCTGGCCATCATCGAATACCTCGAGGCACTGCAGCCGGAACCGGCTCTGCTGCCGCGCGAACCATTTGCCCGCGCCAAAGTAATAGAACTCATTCGGCACCTGGAACTGGATGTGGAACTGGTCGCCAGGCGCTGCCTGCCAGCGGCGTTCTTCGGGGCCGAAGCCAGCGAAGAAATCCGCACGAGCACCCAGCGGGATCTGAAAAAAGGCATGAAAGCGCTGTCCCGATTGCTGGTCTGCGATCCGTACATTGCCGGAAGTGACTTCACCGCCGCAGACCTGTACGCGTTTTATACCTTCGGGCTGGCATCTGCCATCGTGCGCAAGATCTTTGATGAGGATCTGCTCGAAAATCAGGACGCGCTTGCCGCCCTGCTGCAGCGTCTGGCCGAACGTGACTCAATTGCGCAGATAGAGGCCGCCAAATCAGCCTGAGGATTTCGCCTATGCCACCGCTCACGGCTCCAAATATTCTCGCTGGCTGCATTGTCCTGATCCTGACAGCCATGCTTCCGGTGATCGCTCACACAGCACAATCTCTACCAACTGCGCGGCCCTAAGCCGCGGGCATGTCCAGCGAGCGCCTGGCGCGGATTGCTCCGGTGATGCAGCGTTACATCGACGAACAGCTGGGACCCGGCACGGTGACTGCCATCATGCGCCGCGGCAAGCTGGTGCACCTGGAAGTTCAGGGCGATATGGATGTCGCCAGCGGCACCGCCATGCAGCGCGACACCCTGTTCGCAATTGCCTCAATGACCAGACCCATCGCGTCCGCAGCACTGATGATGTTATCGGAAGAGGGTCATTTTCAGCTGCATGACCCGGTGGCAGAGAAAGTCGTTGGGTCAGCGGACCAAAACTGCTGTTCCGCGCCGCCGGTAGTCTGGTCTCAACGGTTGATGACTACCTGCGCTTTCAGCGGATGATGCTCAACCGCGGTGAACTGGACGGCGCTCGGCTGCTGTCGCCAGCCGCTGTATCGCTGATGATCGACAACCACGTCGGCGACCTGCCGGTCTGGCTGGGTGGACCAGGTATGGGCTTCGGCCTGGGCTACGGGGTGGTAGTGGATCGTGGTGCAGCGGCCACACCGTTGCCAGAAGGTGCCGCCTACTGGGGTGGTGCCTATTGCACCATCAGCTGGCTGGACCCCGAGCAGGATCTGGTGGTGGTATTGATGACCCAGGTGCGAACCTATGGTCACATCAACATCCGTCAGGATTTCCAGGTCCTTACTTATCAGGCCATTGTTGAATAGCCGGCTGACTTTTCCAGGCAACCAGCAGATATACTGCGCAGGAAAGCAGCAGCGCGGGAAAAACTTCGTGCACAACGCCTCTGGGTCCGAACAGCATCCAGCCCACCAGGACCACGATACCAACAGCCATGGACGCCAGTACAGCGGCCGCTGTACCTCGCCGCCAGTGCAGCCCGAACAGAATAGCCGGCAGAAAACACACCGCATACAGACTGCCTGAGAAGATGGTGATTTCGACGATCCCGCCCGGGGGTCGCAGCGCCACCAGCGCTGCCAGCACCGACAGTCCAATCACCCCGAACCGTGTCCAGACCAGCGGACGCGCGGTGGGTCGCATAGTTTCCACGACATCTTTGTAGAGCACCGAGGCTGCCACCAGCAATACGCTGTCCATCGACGACATCGCAGCCGCCACCATCGCAATCAGCAGGCAGTCGGCTACCCACAGCGGAAATACCGCCGGGTTCGTCACAAGTGTCGGCACAATCATGTCAGTGTCGGTCACTCCATCGATGAGCAGCCGCGCAAACAAGCCGACCGGAAACAGACTCAACTGGATGATGGTGATGCCAACCACAGCAACCCATATTCCGACGCGCACGCTGCGCTCGTCGCGCAGCGCATAAAAGCGGGACACCTGGCGTGGGTCCACCAGCAGCTTTAGAGAGCCGCTGAGCGCAATTCCGAGCAGCACAACAAACGGCATACCAGCGTTGGCGGTGAAAAGGTAGGCGGTATCCGGGCTACGAGCCAGCACCGGCAATGCCTCGACACCACCAGCCGCAGCGAATACAAATCCGAAGATCGTGACCGAGCCCGCAATCATCAGAAAACCCTGTAACACATCTGTGCGCACCACAGATACAAAGCCGCCAATGGAGGTATACAGCATCACTACCAGCAGCGTGGCCGCTACGGCCACCCCATAGGGAATCTCGAAAAACTGCTGAAACAGATTGCCCGCCCCTTTGAAGATCGCAACCAGATACAGCACGCTGGAAAACAGAATGATCAACGCGGCAGACAGCCGCAGCCATCTATTCGGGGCGCCAAATCTGGCTTCCAGGTAGTCGGGTAAGGTGAGCGCATCCCAGTGACTGGTAAAGCGCCGCAGCCTAGGTGCAACGAGAGTCCAGGACAGATAGGTGAAGACAACGATGAATACCGCCATAGTCATCCATGGCAGGCCATACTCATAACCTTTACCGGCATGGCCGATGTAGCTGTTGGTACTGGCGAAGGTGGCAAAAAACGACACGCCAACCATCGCACCGCCAAGATTGCGTCCGCCCACATAGTAGTCGCGCAGATCATGGCTGCTTCGGCGACCGATGTTGGCGTGGTAGAAGAGCACCAGGGTGTAAGCGAGCATCAGCACCGCGGCCAACCAGTGTTGCGACAGCCAGGTCATCTGAGCAAAGTCCGGTTGTTTCGGTATTTGCCTAGGCTGGAGTCCTGTCGGTATGCTGACCGCACGCTCAACCGTAATGACGGAGTGCTATTAAAGACCATGCGCTACCTGATTCAACTGGCAATCCCGGCACTGATCCTGGTTGTGACCGTGCTGATTCTGACGCGTAAACGCAATACCACTCCACGTTCTAGCGATGATGCCGATGCCGGAAACAGCACTGGTTCCGACAAAGGCATGTTCTTCCTGATCCTGTTGATCGGAGCTGCGGTCGCGCTCACGTCGTTTTTTGTCATCGGAAACCTCGGTGTATGAGTGTAGCTGTTGCCGCCGAAGCAAACGACTTTGGTGCCACAGTCAGCGGTGTTGATCTGACCAACCTGCACGACTCACAGGTCGAACAGATCAGAGCCTTGTGGTTAAAACACCAGGTACTGTCTTTTCCAGAGCAGCGTCTGAATCACGATCAACTCGCTGCGTTCACGCTGCAGCTTGGCGCTTTTGGCCTGGAACCCTATGTTGCGCCTGTGCGCGACCATGAGCATATCCTGGAAATTCGCCGTGAGCCGGATGAAGCGGTACAACCCTTTGGCGCCAGCTGGCACTCGGACTGGTCATTTCAACCTGAACCGCCAGCAGCAACGATCCTGCATGCGAAAATTATCCCGCCGGTTGGTGGGGATACCCTGTATGCAGACGGCTATGCGGCCTTCGCCGCGCTGTCTGCAGATGAACAGGACTACCTGAAAACTCTGAGAGCACTGCACAGCGCCCGTCGCCCCTACAGTCACCAGGGTTATCAGGCCGGTGGTGGAGATCAGCGCAGCATGACCATTCTGCCCAGCGATTCCGCGCTCGAGATTGTCGAACATCCGCTGGTGCGAACCCATCCGGAAACCGGCAGGCAGGCACTGTGGGTCAACGCGGTGTATACCGTGGGCATCAAAGAGTTGGATGAAGATGTAGCCAGTCAACTGCTCGCGCGTCTGTTTGCACACTCAATCGAAGATCGCTTTGTCTATCGACACCGTTGGCAGACCAACATGCTGACGATCTGGGACAACCGTTGCGTGCAGCACTGCGCCCAGGGCGGTTACGACGGACACCGTCGGGTCCTGCACAGAACAACGGTAGCCGGCGATCGGCCGTTTCTGCGCACCGCTTGACCATCACAGGGGAAATCCATGCGCGCAAGATCACTGTTTACTATCTGTATTTGCGTCTGCATAGCTTCTTCCGCGGCCGTTTCAGCACAACCGGCCAGTGACTATCTGACCACCGATCTGCGCGCCCGGGTCGAGAAACTCAAAGCCGACCTGGACGCTGAACCCAGCAACGCCACCAACATCGAAGAACGCGCGCGGGTGCTGTGGTCCTGGGCCAACGCGTATGCACTCGACGGAGGCTACCTGCCGGTCAATCTGACTCAGGGCGTTGCCGCGGTCTTTGCCTATCGTGATGTGGCCGCAAGCAGACCCACATTGCTGGATGATTATGTTCGCGAAATGACCCTCCGGGACGAAGAACCGGATGCGATCGGTAATCTGAGTGCCGACCTCGGGCCATTTGAGGCCAGAAGTTTTGTCACCCTCCGCCAGACCTACACGGTAGGTAGTCGGCCTGTACAGGTAGGCGGCGGCCTGGTGGTCGCCCGCCATTTCATGCCGAACTACGGCAGCTGGCAAACCACCGACCCGCAAGCAGACAACTACATCTCTGTCAGCAGCTCTCGCAGCAGCGTCAGTTTTACCGCCGCCACCGCTGCCATTTCCGGGATGCATGGGGCATTTCGCGGTGTCGGTGAAGCGCTGATGTTCAAAGTGGCAGCAGGAACACTGCAGCCGGGTGACCAGGTCACCATCACCTACGGAGACACCAGCGCCGGCAGCCGTGGGTTTCTGATGGCAGACTTTTCCAGTGATCGGATGCCATTCCCTCTGTATCTCGCGCTTGAAGAAAATGGGCTGCTGCTGAGTTTGCCCATTCAACCAATACAGGTATCCGGTACCGCCTTTGCCGGCCTGCGCGGATTCGCGCCTTCGGTGGTTGCAACCGGAGAGCCTTTTGAAATTTCCCTGCGGGCGGAAGACCGTTATCGCAACCGCGCCCTGGCCGGGCATCCGGAACTGCAGCTGCTCGAAAATGACAAAATCATTGCGACCCTGCCGGCGAGCAGTAAAGCCATTTCGATTGCCAGCGACTTAACGCTGAATGAACCCGGCGTCTATCGATTCTCAGTTGCCACCAGCGATGGCAGCGTTACCGGCAGCATCAACCCGGTCCTGGTAACGGACGAGCCGACGCGGCGTATCTACTGGGGTGATACCCATGGCCACTCAGGATTCGCAGAAGGTATTGGTACACCTGATCGCTTCATGCGTTGGGCTCGCGATGATGCCCGGTTGGACTATGTCACTCACTCCGAACACGATATCTGGATGGATGATCGGGAATGGACGATCCTGCGCGACAATGTGCAGCGCTACAGTCAGGAAGGTCAGTTCATTGCCTACCTCGGCTACGAGTGGACGGTGCGCAATCGCTCCGGCGGACATCACAACGTGCTGTTCCGTACTCCGGAGCGCCGGGATCGCGTTCCGGTACAGTTTTTCCCAACCCTGTCCCGGCTCTACCAGGGCCTGCGCGAAGGCAATGACTCAACAGATATATTGATCATTCCCCATGCACACCAGGCAGGCGACTACCGGCAGAATGATCCTGAGCTGGAACCGCTGGTCGAGATCATGTCCCAACATGGCAACTTCGAATGGTTCGCCCGCAGCTATCTGGAGCATGGTCATCAGATCGGCTTCACCGCGGCTTCCGACAACCACCTCAGTCAGCCGGGATACACCGCTCCGAAAAACACCTCCCTGGCGCAACGCGGCGGACTCGGTGCGGTTCTGGCGGCCAGCCGAACCACAGACGGTCTGTTCGACGCCATGAAAGACCGCCACACCTATGCAACCACGGGTGAGCGCATGATCGTCGATGTCACGCTGAACGGCACCACCATGGGGCAACGTGCTCCCTATGCTGAGAGCCGGTCGATCAGCGGCCGAGTGATCGGCACCGCGCCCATTGATCAGATCACGATCATGAAAAATGATCAGCCGATCTGGCAGCAGGATTATCTGCTGGCAACCGATGAGCGCCTGCAGAGCGCTGAAACACTGCTGCTGTCTTTCGCTTCCCCAGCCAATCCCTATCACCCCGGTGACAATCCCCGCGGCTGGCGACACTGGAGGGGCACAATCGAACTGTCGGGTGCACGGCTGATCAGTGCTGAGCCGCAGGATTTTCACAATCTGGCTGTTCAGAGTCTGCAGATTGATGGCGACAATCCGAACCTCATACATTTCACCACCCTGACCCGGGGCGACAGCAGCTCTGTTCTGCTGCAGCTGGAAGACGTTAAGCGCAGTGGCATACTGGGCGTCAGCCTGGAAGCTGCCCGAGAGACCGGTAGCGGTCCACCGATCTATCGCCGACACCAGGAACTGGAAGCTGCGCAGGTTGATTTCGAGATGAAAGACCTGGAGACCGGGCGCAGCAGCCAGACCCTGGCTATCCCGGGTTACCAGGACACCGTGACCTTGAGACGGGTGATTTCAGATGGGCCGATGGATGTCAGTTTCGACCTCGATGACTCAGGTCACAAACGGGGCGACTACTATTATGTCCGCATCAGGCAGGTTGACGACTCACTGGCCTGGACCAGCCCGATCTGGGTTGGCGGTTTTCCGAGTCGCTGAGCACAATCGAGTGGACATTGTCGGACCCGGGCTTCAACCCGCGGGCCATCACAGAAACCACCGCAGAAACCACGGATTCGATCGGGAGCATCAACGTGACTTTTAGCCTGCATCCACAGTTGGCCGCTGACACCACACCAGTCTGCAAGCTGGAACTGTCTGACCTGGTGCTGATGAACGACAGCCGTTATCTGTGGTGCATCCTAGTGCCGCGTCTCGACGGACTGCGGGATTTACACGAAGTGCCGCAGGCGAACAAAGCTCAGCTGTTTGAAGAAGTCGACCGGGTTTCGGCAGCACTGCAGGAACTCAGCAGCGCCTACAAGATGAACGTAGCGGCACTCGGCAATATGGTTGAACAGCTGCATGTGCACGTCATTGCGCGCCATCAGGGTGATGCCGCCTGGCCTGGACCTGTCTGGGGAGTGGGCAGTGCCGAACCCTACTCAGAAGAATCGGCACAAACCCTGGTCCAGCAACTGCGGGAGAAACTCGGCGCTTAGATCCGCTCGATGATGGTCGCGGTACCCATACCACCGCCCGTACACATCGCAATCAGCGCAGTTTCTTTATCTTCGCGTTCCAGTTGATCTACCGCGGTACCAATCAGCATGCCACCGGTAGCACCAATCGGATGGCCCAGCGCAATCGCCCCGCCATCAATGTTCACGACATCGTGACTGACGCCGATATCTTTCATGAACTTCAATACCACAGACGCAAACGCCTCATTAATCTCCCACAGATCAATGTCGTTTTTGGTCATGCCGGCTTTATCCAGAGCGCGTTGGGCTGCAGGTCCAGGTGCGGTCAGCATGATCAGCGGTTCGGTACCCGCGGTTGCGGTCATGCGGATACGTGCCCGGGGTTTCAGACCATGGGCTTTAGCGTAGTCCGGGCTGGTGACCAGCACTGCGCTGGCGCCATCGACCACGCCGGATGAGTTGCCGGCATGGTGTACGTGAATCACCCCATCAATTTCCGGATATTTGTCCTTCGCCATGTCATCAAAGGGTTTCGGATAACCATCGACGTGGGCTGCACCCATCGCCGCAAAAGATGGCTTCAGATCCCTCAGGCTTTCAAGCGTTGTCCCGGGTCGTGGATGTTCATCACGATCCAGCGCCAGTTCACCGCTGAGGTGATACATCGGCACCAGCGCGTTGTTGAACCGTCCTTCAGCAATGGATTTCGCCGCCCGGGTCTGACTCTCTACCGCATAGGCATCCACATCATTACGGCTGAAGCCTTCGATGGTGGCGATCAGGTCCGCAGATATTCCCTGCGGCACCTGTGGGTGGAGACCGGCAAGATGTTCGTTGTTGGCGTGGAAACCATTGGCATGTATCGGCGAGTACCGCGACATGAATTCAACGCCGCCACCAATCACCGCTTCCTGGTGACCGGACATGACACCCATTGCCGCAAAAGTTACCGCCTGCTGGCCGCTGCCACAGAACCGATGCAGCGTGACACCGGTGGTGGTGATCGGCCAACCCGCATCGAGGACGGACATCCGGGCAATATCGTGGGCGTGATCACCGCTGCCGGAGCCACAGCCGGCTACAACATCTTCGATATCCGCCGGATCAAAACCAACCCGGTCTTTCAGGCCGTTGAGCACCTGCGCCATGCAGCGTTGCGGATGAATTTCACTCAAGCTGCCAACGCCAGCTTTGCCTCTCCCGCGCGGTGAGCGCACCGCGTCAATAATCCAGGCTTCACGCATTAGAGATCTCTCCTGTTCATCAAAATGTCTGGTGTTTAATAGTTTGAGTGTACCCACCCGAAACCCGCAGTACCAACGGCTCAGACCCGGGCAGGCGACTCGGGAATCGGAATCCTGGCACCAGTCTGCGGCACGTCAAATCCCCGGCTGACCGCCGGGCGGTCGGCGATGCGCAGATACCAGGCCAGCAGCGCCGGATACTCTGACCAGTCGACGTCGTGCCACTCGTATCGGGCTATCCACGGCCAGGTGGCGATATCGGCGATGGAGTAGCTGCCAGCCAGATAGTCGTGATCTTCCAGGCGACGATTCAGCACGCCGTAAAGTCGCAGAGCTTCGTTATGGAAGCGGGATTGCGCGTACGGCGATTTGCCGGGATTGAATTTCGCGAAATGGTGAAGCTGCCCGAGCATCGGACCAACCCCACCCATCTGCAGCATCAGCCACTGCATGGTCTGATATTGATCTGCACCAAAAAAAGCGCCGTGACGCTGCGCCAGGTAGTAGAGAATCGCTCCGGATTCCATCAGCGTTACACCACTGGCTTCGTCAACGATGATCGGGATCTTGTTGTTAGGAGCAAGCTTCAGAAATTCTTCGTCAAACTGTTCGTCACTGGTGATGTCGACGGCATGCACCTGATAGTCGAGCCCGAATTCCTCCAGCGCAATGGAGACTTTCCGGCCATTCGGGGTAGCCCAGGTATAAAGATGGATCATCGTCAGGATTTTCAACGGTTGCTTGAAAAAACACCAGCGTCGACTATTTAACCTGACCTGCGCCAGCAGGCCAATCCCCTGTGACCTGCATCACAATCCAGGCGGTCGGGCTTGAGACTGCGCGGTCGATCCATGACCCTTGTCAATTCGCTGTTAAAGACGGGGCCCTGATGCCCTCCCTGCAGACATTGGATGTCCTGCCATGTTCCAGATAAGCATCTGGTCAACACCGCCACTGCTCGCCGCACTGGTTTGTGTCGGTGCCTATTTCCGTCTGCTGAAAAAACGCCGCGTTCCGGGCATTTATGCCGTACTCGCACTGCTCGCAGCCGTGCTGTTCTGGTCGGCCACAGATTTCCTCGGCACCCTGGTCACCGATCTCGGACTGAAACAGGTCATCGGCAGATTCAGCTATCTCGGTGTGGTGCTGGTGCCGGTCACCTGGTTTGCTTTCGCCGTCAGCTATACCCGCAGGCAGATGCGTCTGCCGCCAATCATGCTGAATGTGATCTGTGTGATCCCGCTGCTCACCATTGGCCTGGTGATGAGCAATGACTGGCATGGCCTGATCTGGGCAAGCAGTTGGCTGATTGAAGCCAACGGCTACATTGGTCTGATCAATGAGCCTGGACCCTGGTTCTACGCTTACGGGATCTATGCCTATCTGCTGATCGTCATCGGCACAACGATTCTCGCCTGGTCGATCAGTCAGACCACGGGCGAACTGAAACCTGTACTGGCAGTGGTATTCACGCCGCTCGTCGTCTGTGTTGCCAACCTGTTTTCGTTTTCTCCGATCAACCCATCACCCTGGTTTGATACCACAATGCTGGGCTTTGTGATCGCAGCGATGATCCTCGATGGTGGTCTGCTCCGATACGGAGTGCTGGATACCATTCCGGTGGTGCGCGATAGCGTCGTTGAACAGCTCAGCGATGGTGTCGTGGTCATCAACTGCGAAGGCATGATCATCGACATCAATCCATCAGCGCTGGAGGTTTTTGGCACCAGCCGGGCTAAGGTATCCAACAAATCCATTACCCACTATGTGAAAACCGTGCCGCTGGAAACGCTGCTGGCCAAACGCCGCCAGAATCTCGAAGTCAGTAAAGATGATATGGCCTTCGAAATCAGCATCTCTTCCCTGGATGCCTCGTCTCCGGAGGCAGATGTGGTTTTAGTGTTCCGCGACGTCACCGCCCGACGCAAAGCCGAGCAGGATCTCCGCCAGGTTCAGGATGAACTGGTTCGGCTCGCCCACACAGACTATCTCACCGGCCTGCACAACCGCCGCTTCTTTATGCAGCGACTAGAAGAAGAGTGCGAACGGGTGCGCCGCCACGGCAGCAATCTGTCGGTGCTGCTGTTCGACCTGGATCACTTCAAACTGGTCAACGATACCTGCGGTCACGACCTGGGTGACCGGGTCCTGAAACGGGTCGCCAAGGTCACTATGGACGTCAAGCGAATCACTGATGTCGCAGCTCGGATTGGTGGCGAAGAATTTGCGTTGCTGTTGCCAGAGACCGATCAGCGTGGCGCAGTGCAACTGGCCCAGCGACTGCGGGAATCGGTGGCAGAGCTGGAAATCAAAGAGCTGGAGGAAGCCGTCGACGACGGCGGACAACGGCCTAGAGTCACTACCAGCGTCGGTGTCGCTACCGTGGGAGTAAGCAGCGACGACATCGATAACGTACTCAACTACGCCGATGAAGCCCTCTACAAGGCCAAGAATTCAGGCCGCAACGCCGTCTGCTGTGCAGAGATCACCGGTAAACCAAAGCCACGCCGAGTGGTTGGTTAAGAATCTCCGGCCGTAGAGTCTTTTGGCATCGTCGTTGTGGCATCCTCAATCAACGACTCCATCAGGGAAGATCCCGGCTCTTCGTCGCCATCAGTAGCCGAAGGTGCTATCTGCAACTCTTCAGGCCCCAGCAGAATCTGCTCGGCAATATAGCTGGCTAGCGTAAACGTACCCGGCGTCCGCGTGCTGGTCACAACATACTCATCCGCAGCGGGATCATGGCGCAGAGTCATCGTGAAGTCTTCTCCACCGGCGGTGACATTCAGCTCTCGTGCCGTTTCCAGGGCTGTCTCGTCACCGCTGTACACACCAAGCACACGCAGCTGTTCCACTCGCCGCACCATCGCCTGTGCTTTATCAGCATCAGCACCTGCGCCATCAATCAGCCATTCGTCACCGGCCACACTCAGGGTCCAGCCATCCTGAAGCGTAAGTTTGGTAATTCCTTGCACCTGCAGCTGGCTCTGATCAACCCACTCACTGACGTCTGTGGGCACCTCGTGATTAGCAAACTCAATGCTGAAGACGTCGTCAGAATCACCATTGCGGGCATGCACTCGCCGATACCCGGGGGAACTGCCCAGATAGATGCGAGACTCAACGCCAGCGCCGCTGAATTCAAGCCGACGCTGGTAGCCAGCGTCGGCGACTTCGAACCGGCTCTGCGAACTGCTTGTTGCAGCAACTGGCCACAGGCTCTGCATCCCCGCCAGCCGTTCGATAACCGAAGCGATCTTCTCCGCATCTGCGCGCGCGCCGTTTTCCATCAGCCATCTGTCAGCCGATTTCTGCAGGGTCACGCTGGTTCCGTCCGCGTCGGTGACGGTCAAGCGGGTCACCGCCGCCGGGTCGAGATCCACCAATCCACCGATCGGCTCTGGCGAACGGGCGTTCACGCTTATAAGCAGTACGATCAGGAGCTGCACAATTAGCAGACCGCCAAGCAGGGTGATACGTGAATTCATGATGCGCCTCCTGAAATCCAGCCGGCGTGCACAATGCGTGCTCGTTTCAGCCTGCGCTGGTGAATCAGATACACCAGCCCGATGCCCAGCAATGCCAGCAGGTAGTTCAGATACTCAATCGTCGTCTGATCAGCGGCCGCCATAGGCGGCAGTGTCCGGTTGAACTGGCCGCGCGCCCGGATACTGAGCAGACTGCGGTCTTCCAACGTCCAGTCCGTCAGATTGGCCATCATCTGCACGGTGTTGTTGTAAACCACACCTTCAGCAGAACCAATCATGGTCAGGGTCTGATCAGCCAGGAAGCTGTTGGAACCAAACACAACCAGTCTGGCGCTCGCCGGCGAGCGGTCGATGACTGAAGAAACGACGCCAAGTTCCTCCCCGGCATCCATCTCTTCCGACTGGCCTGCTTCGTCAATCTCGCCTTCGCGATCTGGTGTCACCAGCAGCGGAGAAGTCTGATCTGCAAAAAAAGAATCGAAGCGGCCTTCTGCCATAACGGCCAGCGTTTGCGCGCTTGTTTCACCATTCGGGCGATAAACACTCAATCCATCTTCATTGATCTGAGGCATGATATCCAGCGACTGTGAGCGCCAGCTGCCCGCAGAACTGCGCAACAGCGGTGTTATCTGGCGCTCCGCGTTTTTCTCATCGTCGATCAAAACCGGCGACGACCAGGTCATTGTAATCTGCGGAATACTGGCAAAAATCCCCGTTTCAGAATCGATACCCTCTGTACGCAGGTCTGCGAAGTAAGGGTAGTCGAGCATCAGCAGTTCCTGAAAAGTGAAACCACCAACTTCCCGCCGCACTGGCGCGGGAAATGCTGCGTTCTGCGGATCCATGACAAAACTTTCGTCGAGGTTTATGCCGTGGTGTTCCAGCCAGCCTTCCAAACCGCTGACCCGAGGCAGCGCGCTGAGCGACTGCTGGCTCAACGTGGCAGCAAACGGCGACGTGGCGATAGCCACGCTGCCACCGCGCATCAGAAACTGGTCAATTGCAAACACCTGCTTGTCATCGAGCCCTTCCGGATCGATCACCATCAGCAGGTCAGCGTTGTCTGGCACCCGACCTTCCGCCAGCACGGTCTTCTCCACGCTGAAGTCAGCCTGCAAGGCATCGCTGAGCTGCACATAGTGATTGGAGGCTGGTGCCCCGAACGCTTCATAGGGAGATCGCTCAGGCGCCATGATCGCAACGGTTTTCAGCAGCCCGGAGGCGAATCGTTTCAACCCCTCTTCGAGGCCGCGCCGGGTGGCTTCTTCAGACAGCGCTTGCGGCAGGGGTATCTGCACCACCGTGTCGCCATCACTCAAGGTCAGGTAGAAGTAGAAAGACTGGGTATCCAGCAGGCTGGTCGCCATGGGCTGGAAACCGTAGTTCTCCGCGAGTTCCAGCGCCAGCGCGCCATCTCCCGCCAGCGGATCAAGGAATTCAATGGAAAACTTGCCGTCCGCTTCTGCACGCAACGACTCGAGGGCTGCTTCCAGCACACCGCGGTATTCAGTCAGCTGCTCGGGCATCGTCGTGTCATCAGAGACGTAGCCGACAAAATTCACTGGATTGGCGATGTTGGCAAACAGGCTGTCACCACCCTGAAATCCGTAGATGACCTTTTTGATGCTGCGGGTGAGGTCAAATTCAGGGTTGCGCAGCTGCACATCAAGCTCCGCTTCTCCAGCAACTTTGACTTCAATGAGATCCCGGAAGCTGAGCACTTCGTACTCGTCGCCGTAGCTGATCAGCACGTCAAAGTAAGAGTTCACCAGGCTCGACTGATAACGATCTGCGATCTGAAACGGATTCGGCCGGATGCCGTACTTGCTGTTCGCTTCGTCTTCCAGCGCCGGGTCCATAACCGGATCAACAATCTCAACCCGGACATTGCCGCCACCGGCCACCGCATACTCGTTGAGCAGATCGCGCATCCGCGGCACCAGCGGCGACAGATACGGATGGGTTTTGTTACTGAAGTAGCCACGGATCAACAGCGGTTCCCGCAACTGTCGAAGATAGCTTCGAGTCGCTTCCGAGATGGAATACTGTTTGCCCTCGGTGACGTCCACGCGCAGTGAGCCCACCTGGTTCAGCCAGACATTGGCGAGCAGCAGATTGGCGACCAGAAAGCCGGTACCCAACCGCCAGTTACGATGCCGGGATGCATCTCCGTCCTTCGCCCAGCGGCGGGTTTCCAGGGTGTAGACGTTCAGCGCCAGAAACGCAATCAGCAGTGCCAGATAGTAGTAAAGGTCGCGGAAGTCCAGCACTCCTCTGGTAATCGCATCAAAGCGGGATCCACTGCCGATGCTGCGCATCAGGTCTGCCCAGGTGCCAGTGACCAGATCGGTAAGCAGCGGAGCGCCAATCAGATAGAAACCTCCACAAGCGACGCTGGCAACAATCAGACTGACTATCTGACTGTCTGTCCGGGAACTGACAAACAGGCCAATAGCCAGATAGGCACCACCCAACAGCAGCGCGGCAACATAGCCGGCAAACACCGGACCCCAGTCGAGATCTGCAATGTAGGCAACCGTCAATGGCAGTGGCAGCGTCAACAGCAACGCGGTGAACAGCAACAGCCAGCAGGCGAGGAACTTGCCCAGCACAAACTCCCAGGTACTGGCAGGCAGGGTCGCGACAAATTCCAGCGTGCCGGTACGCCGCTCTTCGCTCCACATACGCATGGTCAACGCTGCTGACAGGAAGATCAGCAGCACGGGCATCCACTCGAACATCGGCCGAACGTCGGCAATATTGCGAGCGAAAAAGGCTTCCACCCAGAAGAACACAAACAGCGTCACGGCAAGAAATACCGCGAGGAACAGATAGCCGGTGGGTGAGGCAAAAAACAGCGTCAGCTCTTTGCGGGAAATCCGGCGAATGACATCAAGCCGCATCTTGCGTCTCCTCATTCACTTCGCGGAACACGGTTTCCAGATCCCGCTTCAACAGTTTCAGTTCAAACAGGCTGTGTCCGCCACCAACCATCGCCGCCGCGATCGCCTCGGCAGCGGGGTCCAGCTCACCGCTCACCTCAACCTGCCAGTTCCCGGAGTCTTTACGCGCCACTGAGGTGGTAACACTGAGACTCTGGAGCAGCGACTCGATGTCGGCGTCTGGTGTGCTGCGCAACACAAAGGTATTGCTTCGCTGCAGATCCGCCAGGCGTTCATCGAGCACCAGTTCGCCGCCTCTGAGAATGATCGCCCGTCCGCAGATGGCATCCACCTCCTGCATGATATGAGTGGAGAGAATGACCGTTGCCGACTCCGCCAGACGCTGGATCAGCTGACGCATATGCTGAGTCTGGCTGGGATCCAGACCATTGGTGGGCTCATCCAGGATCAGAAACTTCGGTTCATGCAGTATCGCCTGAGCCACCCCGACCCGCTGTTTGAAACCCCGCGACAAGGTACTGATGGGTTCTAGTGCTTTGCTTTCCAGTTCTGTCGCCGCAATGGCTTTGCGTACCGCGACGGCCGGATCAACACCACGCAGCCGTGCTGCGTATTCAAGGTAATCGACGACACTGAGCTCCGGATACAGCGGCAGACTTTCGGGCAGATAACCGAGGCTGGACTGAACGCTCAGTGGGTCAGATTCTACCGTGACGCCATCTACCTGCACGGCACCCGCGCTGGGTTCCAGATAACCGGTGAGCATCTTCATGATGGTCGTTTTCCCGGCACCATTATGGCCAAGCAGACCCACTATCTCTCCCGAATCAATGGCGAAGGAGACATCAGACACCGCCAGAAAATCACCGTAGCGTCGAGTCAGACGCTGCGCTTCGATCATAGATAACTCCAATTGCTTAAACTGAATTCGATTCTAGTTGCCGTTAACCACCAGGATTTCAGGCTCTCCACCACCGACAGCCGGACCGCCAGCAGCCCTGAGCGTCCTAAAGCAGCCCTGAGCGCCCTGAGCGTCTTAAAACAGCCCTGAGCGTCTTACAACAGCCCTGAGCGCAAGAACAAAGAAAAATATGGATCTGGCGGAAAATTTCAAGAGCCTTTTCGAAGCTACCAACGCGGTGATAGGGTCCGAGCTGCCAATAACCCGCTGGATCATCATGGAGATACCCGGCCCCACGGGCGCACTGCAGGCTGAACTGACCATCGCCACCGATCCTGGCCGCGATTTCGCGGTGCTCTGCCATCCACATCCGCAGTACGGTGGCAACATGCACGATATGGTGCTCGATTGCATTGCCGATGTTCTATTGAATACGGGAGTTTCCTGTCTGCGCTTCAACTTCCGGGGCGTCGGCAACAGTGAAGGTGTGTCTTCAGGCGGAGCCGAAGAAGCCGACGACCTACTCGCAGTCACCGCCTGGCTGAAAGCCGAACACGACCCCGAAAACCTGTGGCTGGGTGGATATTCATTTGGCGCCAACATGGCCTGGCGGACGATGTCAGTCATAGCGCCGGACAGACTCCTGCTCGTTGCACCGCCAGTAGGTCTGATGGAATTTGCTGAACAACCGCTCACCATGCCCGTAGACATTTTCACTGGAGATCGTGACGACTACGTCGATATCGACAAACTGTCGTCTCTGGCCGGAGCCCGGGTGCGCACGATTGCTGGAGCAGATCACTTCTTCATGGGTTATCACGAACAGCTGCGGCAGAGCATTCGAGATGCCCTCAGCTGATCACCGACAGGCGGCGGGCAGGCTATAGGATTCTCACACCAGCAACCCAAACATGCCCCCAGAATAAACCGACGTAGAGCACCAGACCGACCACAACAGGCAACCACAGTTCGGCCACGACCAGGCGGTTACGACCGGTCACTATCGCCCCGAACGGCAGATTCGAGGTCTGATCAAGGTAGGGCAACCAGTCCGCACCCAGGGTGAGCGCTTTCTTGCGATCGATCAGCACCGTGCCGATGCCACTGAGCAGCGCAAAAGTGCAGAAAAATACCACTGAAATGGAGTCACCGTTGGCCACCAGATGGCTGAGCGCCCACAACACCACCCCCCATTGAAACGGATGACGGGTAATCCGGGTCACCCCGCGGGCCAGGTCACCCTCAGCAGGATCCTTCAGCAGTCCTTCAGCGCCCACGTTGGTCGGATTTTTTACCATGAAACCGCCCACCAGCAGAATCAGCGCCAGCGGCATGACAATTTTGGGAATCAGATACAGATCCGGAGACGGCAGCCAGAAATAATCGTATCGAGGCAATTCCCCGTAGAGCCAGATCAGGTAAGACAGCGTAGCCAGCGCCAGCAGTGCGTAAAGACCGAGATAACCACGCTCACCAAGTCTGGCAGTCAACACGCCTCGCAACGGGGTGCTGCTCAACCCGAAATGTGTCCCGAGAAACAATAATCCGGCAAACCCTATCAGCCACATGGCTTCGACTCTCCTAAACACGGTCGACTGACCGGCCATAGTACACGCTCCATGCGTAACGGCCGGCATTGCCGAAGTGGCATCAACAGAACTTTTCCGGGAGACTGGAAAATTGACTGCAAATGAGGGGGAGAAAAGAATGAAAGATCTGGCGGGAAAGGTTGCCTTCATTACCGGAGGTGCCAGCGGTATGGGTCTGGCAATGGCGCATTCGCTGAGTGCTGCAGGCATGAAGGTGGTGATTGCTGATATCGAACAGCAGGCCCTGGATGCTGCCCTCAAGCAGTTCTCTGATTCCAACAGCGAAGTGATCGGCATCTGCGTTGACGTGACCCGCAGAGAAGCGATGGAACAGGCCGCCGCCGAGACCGAAGCGGCATTCGAAAAGGTTCATGTGGTCTGCAACAACGCCGGCGTTGCCGTTGGCGGCGCCATGGACACGATGACCTACAAAGACTGGGACTGGGTGATGGGCGTCAATCTGGACGGCGTGGTCAATGGTGTTCAAGCTTTTCTGCCGCGGATCAAAGCCCATGGAGAAGGTGGTTACTTCGTCAACACCGCCTCCATGGCAGGCCATATTCCAGTGCCCTCGCTGGGTGTCTACAACACCTCAAAGTTTGCCGTAGTCGGTATGTCGGAAGTCATGCACATGGAACTGGCAGCCCATAACATCGGCGTGTCGGTACTCTGTCCTGGCGTTGTGCGAACCAACATCTTCGCCTCCGGACGCAACCGGCCTGACGAGCTGACCGGGGCAATCGATACTGCCGCAGCACTGCTCCAGGACGAAGGTGGCAATGAAGAACAGCTGGCCGCAATGCTGGCGAGCGCGCTGGATGCATCAGCGGTCGGTGACATGGTGTTACACGCAATCCAGACCGACGAGTTTTACATCTTCACCCATCCTGAGTTCAAAGATCCTGTTGCCGTTCGCGCCGCAGAGATGTCGGCCAGCTTTGATCGCTGGCGCGCGTATCGTGAAACCCACAACATCACCCAGGGGTAACAGTAGTGACCAGACTCGAAGGAAAAACTGCATTGATCACCGGCGCGGCCCGCGGCCTGGGAGCGCAGATTGCCCGACGCTTCAGCGCAGCCGGCGCCCACGTAATCATAAATGACATGAACCTGGCACCGGCAAAGGCAACTGCTGCTGAACTTGGTGGGGACGCGGTCGCCTGCGACGTCAGCGACCCGGAATCCGTTGCGGCGATGTTCGCCGAAGTTGGCAGACTCACCGACCAGCTGGACATTCTGGTAAACAATGCCGGCATCAGCGGTATCGAGGGCGACAACGATGCCAGAGAACGCATTCGCCAGACAGCCGAAGCGCTGGCCAGAGGCGAACCCAGCGATCTCGACTCAGGCATTACCGAAGTAACCACCGAGCAATGGCGCCGGATGATAGCCGTGCACCTGGATGGCACCTTCTTCTGCAGCCGGGAAGCGGTGCGCCTGATGAAACCCAGAGCAAGCGGTAACATCATCAACATGGGCAGCATCATGGGCACGTTCGGCAGACAGGGACCAAGCGCCTAGTCAGCAGCCAAAGCCGGGTTTCTCGGCCTGACCCGAGCTCTGGCGCACGAGCTGGCGCCGAACAACATTCGCGTCAACGCCATTGCACCGGGCTGGATTCATACCGATATGACCGACCCGCTCGAACCCATGCACCCGTTTTTAGAAATGCAGACGCCCCTGGGAAGAATGGGCCAGCCGGACGACATTGCCTGGGCTGCGGTTTATCTGGCGAGCGACGAAGCCGGATTTGTCACCGGACAGACGCTGTCACCAAACGGCGGCTGGTACATGAGCCAGTAACCGGTACCAACAGGTCAGTCGATAAGCGCAGCCGCCAGCGCATCCAGAACCTCGTTCGGATATTCAGACAACATGGAATGCCCGCTGCCTGGCAGCTCAACCAGCCGCGCCCCGGCGCGCTGGTCGAGCGCGTCGAAAACCTGACGACCGGCCGCTGCAGAGGTCATCTGATCGGCGCTGCCGCTGATCACCAGCGCGGGAGCGCTGATCTGTTCGACAACTGCAGTATCATAGCTGTTGCACGCCGCGAGATCGGAGTGAAACACTCCCGAGGCCGAACGCTCGATCAGCCTCGCTCCCCCCGCCATCATCCACATACCAGGATTCTCATTCCCACCCAGTCGACCGCGGGCGTGACTCCAGGTGTTCGCCATCGCAACGGCTGCAGGGTGATTGTCCCGAGCGGCGTCCAGTAGACGCTCGGTGACCGGCATCGGTGCTGAAGTGCCAAGCAGCACCAGTTGCGCTATCAGTTCCGGCCGTCGCGCCGCCAGCGTGCACGCAATCAGCGATCCCATGCTGTGACCCACCACCGCCATCGAGGCTACGTTCAGCGCCGCCGCCAGTTCATTGAGCCAGTCCGCCATGGCTTCAATAGTCTCTAAAGCCGCACCAGAAGAGCGACCATGCCCGGGAAGGTCGGGCGCAATCACCCGAAAACCCTGACGGGCAAAGTAGCGAGCCGGCATCACCCAGACAGTGTGATCCATACCAGCGCCATGAATAAAACACACCGTCGGGGCGTGCCTGTCAGCGAGCGGACGGCTGCCCGTACCAATGAATACAGTTTCGTTGTCGAGTTCCAGCTTCACGAGGTGTGCTCCGTTGCCCGGCTCGCCACCTTATCCGCCCGGCGCAGTCCCTTCTTCAGATCGTCAATCAGATCTCTTGGGTCTTCCAGCCCGATCGACAATCGGATCGTACCCTCACCGATTCCCGCCGCGGCCAGCGCCGCCCCATCCATGCGGTGATGGGTGGTGCTGGCTGGATGAATCACCAGCGATTTGGCATCCCCGACGTTAGCCAGATGGGAGAACAGTTCCAGCGACTCAATAAACGCCCGGCCTGCTTCACGGCCACCATTCACCTCAAAGGAAAACACCGCACCCGCCCCTTTCGGTAATATTTTCCGGGCCAGTT
>CAKZWF010000102.1 GCA_937921865.1 uncultured Pseudomonadales bacterium
CGGCTCGCTTTTTCGCTCAGCCCGACGTTGCACTCCGCTTACGTCCGGCTTCCGCGGCGAGCCTGGGCATCCGTGTGCGCTCGGTGCCGGCCGTCCGTGGCCGGCAACGTCCCCATCAGGGATATCCGTGCCAGCAAGCACTCAGCACTCATGCTGGGTTTGAGGGAATCGTTCGATTAGAGGTTTTAAGAGGCAGAGCGAGATTGTTGCGTCGGCTGGCCCTTACCCTCGCGGAGTCACTGAACCCTCGGCTGCCTTCGCCGAATCGAAGGATCCCGCCAAACACCCGAACCATCGTGAGCCTGCAGCGCCGCCAATCAGGTCGAGGCGGATGTTGCCGGCCAGGGATGGCCGGCACCAAGCCCACAGGGATGTGCTCGTGGCGTGCCGCAGCGACCTGATTGGCGGCGCTGCAGGCCCAATGCGACCTCTTTGGGGCGCTACCGGCCGAAGATGCCAAGACGTAAAGGCTGGACTTCGCAGAGAGAAAACACGAAAGCACTCTGCAGAAAACTGGTTACACTTGCGCCCACAAAATGAGCCACGAACGCGGCCCGAAAAGGCCCGTTTACCGATGAACCCATAGATTCGAGACCACTAACACCGAGCCCTCATGGAAACTGAATCCCCAGACTTCGAAACAATGCCCATGCGCTCTTACACCGAGCGTGCGTACCTCGACTATTCGATGTACGTGATCAACGACCGCGCACTACCCCACGTCGCTGACGGCCTGAAACCCGTTCAGCGCCGCATTATCTACGCGATGAGCGAGCTCGGCCTGAACAGTCAGGCCAAGTTCACCAAATCCGCCCGCACCGTGGGTGATGTGCTGGGTAAGTTCCATCCGCACGGTGACAGTGCCTGTTACGAAGCCATGGTGCTGATGGCGCAGGATTTCTCGTTCCGTTACCCGCTGGTGGATGGCCAGGGCAACTGGGGTGCGCCGGATGATCCCAAGTCTTTTGCTGCAATGCGTTATACCGAGTCGCGGCTGTCGAGATACGCCGATCTGCTGCTCAGTGAAGCCCGCCAGGGCACCGTCGACTATGTGCCCAATTTCGATGGCACCATCGATGAGCCGAAGCTGCTGCCGGCGCGACTGCCATTTGTGTTGCTAAACGGCGCCACCGGAATTGCCGTGGGTATGGCAACAGATATTCCGCCGCATAATATCCGCGAAGTCATCAGCGCCTGTGTGCATCTGATCGACAGCCCCAAGGCCACGGTCAGGGATCTGATGACCCATATTCAGGGCCCCGACTATCCCTCCAGCGCGAGCATCATTACCCCGCGCTCTGACCTCGAAGCGATGTACGAAACCGGCCGCGGCTCGGTGAAAGCGCGAGCCGTATATACGATAGAAGGCGGCGAAGTGGTGATTAACGCACTGCCCTATCAGGTATCGCCTGCCAAGGTGCTGGAGCAGATCGCGCAGCAGATGCATGCGAAGAAACTGCCGATGCTGGTGGATCTCCGCGATGAATCAGATCACGAAAACCCGACCCGGCTGGTGCTGGTGCCCAGGTCCAATCGGGTGGACATGGATCGTCTGATGAGCCACCTGTATGCGACCACGGATCTCGAACGCAACTATCGGGTAAACGTTAACCTGATTGGTCTTGATCAGAAGCCGCGGGTGAAAAACCTGGCGGAGCTGCTCAAAGAGTGGCTCGAATATCGTCTGATGACCATCACCCGGCGCCTCAACTTCCGGCTCGACAAGATCAATGACCGGCTGCACATTCTTGATGGTCTGCTGATCGCCTATCTCAATATTGATGAAGTGATCCGCATCGTCCGTCAGGAGGATGATCCCAAAGCTCAGCTGATGAAGCAGTTCAAGCTCAGCGACATTCAGGCGGGCGCTATTCTCGATCTGCGCCTGCGTCAGCTGGCGAAACTCGAAGAAATCAAGCTGCAGGGCGAAAAAGATGAGCTTGAAGGCGAAAAAGCCGATATCGAAAAAACTCTGGGTTCCAAAGCCCGGATGAAGACTCTGATGAAAAAAGAACTGCTGGCGGACGCGCAGGAATATGGCGATGAGCGTCGCTCTCCGCTGCTTGAGGTCAGTGAGTCTGCCGCCTTTGCTGAAGAAGATCTGGTCAGCAACGAACCGGTGACCATTGTGCTGTCTGATAAAGGCTGGGTGCGGGCGGCGAAAGGCCATGAAATGAACCCCGAGGATCTCAGCTATCGTGGTGGTGACAAATTTGCCCACGCTGGTCGGGGCCGGACCAGCGATACCCTGGCGTTCCTCGACTCAACCGGTCGCAGTTACTCTGTGGCGCCGCATACGCTGCCTTCCGCACGTGGGCAGGGAGAACCTCTGACCGGTCGACTGAAACCACCTGCAGGGGCACGTTTTGTCGGCCTGTCGATTGGCTCTCCGAGTACCCGGCTGCTGCTGGCAAGTGACGCAGGCTATGGTTTTATCGGCACCCTGGCGGATATGGTCACCAAGAACCGTGCTGGTAAAGCGTTGCTCAGCGTGCCGAAAGAAGGCAGCGCGTTGACGCCGGTCGTGGTTGTTGAGGATGTTGAGCTGCAGGTGGTTGCGCTGACGAATCAGGGTCGGATGCTGGTGTTTCCGCTGGCGGAAGTCCCAGCCCTGTCCCGTGGCAAGGGTAACAAATTGATCAACATCCCCACCGCGGCTTTCAAGTCACGGGAGGAATACATGATCTCAGTGCAGCTGCTGGCGCCGGGTGACGAACTGCTCGTTTACGCCGGTCAAAGACACCTGCGGATGAAGCCTCGTGACCTGGAACACTACATCGGTGAGCGGGCACGACGTGGCCGCAAGCTGCCGAGGGGTTTTCAGAAGGTGGATTCGCTGGGTGTAGCGGGTGCGGACGAATAGCCGAGCTCCCGTACCTGCCCATCCAATTGCTGCTGGTAAAGGTCGTCGAGGCCCGCCACCAGCCAGGCCTTGGGCTCGGTGCTTTCGAGCTGATTGAGCAGCGGGTTGCGCATTGGCTCTGCCATAACCCGATCCGGTTGCTCGATACTGGCAAACAGGGCGTCGCTGACTGCCAGGGTTTTTGGCCTGGCCACAGCCGAGAGCAGCGCGGCATCCTGAATTTCCGCTAAGTCGGTGGGTGCCTGGTTGTTGGCAGGCAGCGTGACGGTGTGCAGACCCAGCCGATACTGGCCGTGAGAGTCTGCATCTGCCAGCAGCCTGGCGAGTAGAAACGCCGCGCATAACACCTGAAACGGTCGCTCCGGGTCAGCGCTGCCATCAAAACTGAGCAGCAGACCGGTGCCTGGCAACAGGGAAACGTTGGCCGCGTATAGATCAGCCACTGATTCAGCAACCGCTTGAGCGTGGGCCAGTTCCTGCTCCCGTATTTCGGGTTTCAGGGTCAGCTGATTAAACAGATTGAGTGCCAGCAGACCATGGGCAACGGGCGGTGGGGGGGGTGCTTCGGGCAACGCATTTGGAGCATCCACAGGTGCTGCGGGCAGTCGCAACCGTTGCCAGGGCATCTGCCACAGGCTGACGACCAGTAGCGGAAGCAGCAGGGTGATGGCCAGGCCCAAGCCGGTATAGCCTGCGTCATCGCTGGTCGGGTTAGAGATCAGCATGATGCGTACATAGCCCACCACGGAGTTGTCCTGGGTGATCGCCTGGGTCACCGGATAGCCGCGCTGGCTGTCACCGGAAATAGCCATCATTTCATCGTCGACGGTGTAAATGGTGATACCGCTGATCTGGTCCAGGGCCACCAGTCGATTCGCCAGCACACCCAGCGCAATCCGATCCCGATTGGTCAGCGGTTCCACCGCCAGACCCGCCAGACCGGCAGCCAGACTTTCGCCGAGCGCCTGATTGTCCGCCTCCATCGCGCTGTCATGGCCATGCAGACGCAGCAGTGCGCCGCTGACCAGGGCACTGACCACCAGTGCCAGGAGCAGATCACGGCGAACCTGTTTGACGCGCAAAATCCAAGTCGGTAGCGTCACGGGCAATTTCCTGGTTGGCTGCCGGAAGCGTGGGCTTCCTGGCCGAGTGCGGGATCAGAGTTCATCAGATCTGCAAGAAGTAAATATTAAGTGGCGAGTGAGATAGTACTGCTAAATTTGTCCGGACGGGACAAGCCCGGTTTGATGGCGATGTTGACATCCCGGCTGGCCGCTTATCAAGTGCGCATGCTCGATGTTGGTCAGGCTGTCATTCACGACGAGCTGAACGTGGGAATGCTTGTTGAGGTCCCGGCACCGGATGATGTCGAGGCGATGCTGGCATCCGCCAACGACTGTGCCGACGAGGTGGGTTTTGAGCTGCGCTCAACGCGTGTCACCCCGACCGAATATGCCGAATGGGTGGCGAGTCAGGGCAAGCGGCGCTATATCGTTACCCTGATGACTGCCGGGGTCAGCGCTGAGCAGATGGCCGCAGTTACCCGGATCATCTATGACCATGGTCTCAATATCGACACCATCCGGCGGTTGTCTGGACGCATTCCCCTCGGTTCGGAGGCTCCCCTGGGTCGCAGCAGTGTGGAGATGAGCCTGCGCGGTGAACTCGCCGACCCGGCGTTGCTGAAAGCTCAGTTGCTGGCGGCGGCCGATGAACAGAGTTTTGACTTCAGCGTCCAGGAAGACACCGTATATCGGCGCAATCGCCGACTGGTGGCGTTCGACATGGACTCTACCCTGATTGATGTGGAAGTCATTGATGAACTGGCAGGTCTGCACGGGTGTCGGGACCAGGTGGCGACCATCACCGAGCGGGCCATGCGCGGGGAGTTGAATTTCCAGGAGAGTTTCCGCGCCAGGGCTCTTCTGCTGGCTGGTCTGCCGGAATCTGCCCTGGCGGAAGTTGCTCGCTCTGTGCGACTCAATGACGGCGCCCATCGCCTGATTCGGACCTTAAAACACTTTGGCTACAAAACTGCGATTCTCTCTGGCGGATTCCAGTATGTAGGTGACATTCTGCAGCAGGAATTGGGCATTGATTATGTGTATGCCAACGAACTGGAAATCATTGACGGTGTGATGACCGGTCAGGTGCTCGGTAGCATTGTTGATGCGGCGCGAAAAGCCGAGCTACTCGCGGAGATTGCGGATCGTGAAGGCATCTCCCGGCAGCAGACGATTGCCATCGGCGACGGTGCCAACGATCTGCCGATGCTCAGTAGCGCGGGTCTGGGCGTGGCGTATCATGCCAAAGCCGTGGTGCGGCAATCTGCCAGCCATGCGATATCGAATTTCGGCCTGGACAGCGTGCTTTATCTGATGGGGTTCAGTGATCGGGATATCGAGCAGGCGCTCGACGACTGAATCGAATGCGGCGCAATACCGCATTCGGGTGGATGATCAGTCGTCAGTGCTGAAGTCGTAGTCCATCGAGGTGGATGGCTGCTGCAGATAGTGGCCCTGAATATAGTTAGCGCCTGCCTGCCACAGTGCTGACAGCACATTCGCACTCTCAACCATGGGTACGATGGTCAGCTTGCCGCCACCCTGCAGCTGCTGAATCATGTCCGTGATCTGGTCTTTAAGATCCGGATTTTCAGCCAGGGACTCGATGTGCGAGCCATCCAGCTTCACAAAATCTACCGGGATATGCCGGAGAATTTCGAACGGCTCCGCAGCCAGACCGAAGCGTGACAGCGACGACCGACAGTGAATGTTCTTCAGACCTTCGACGAATTCCCTGGTCTGACGGATGTAGTTGCTGGCATCGCTTTCGGTGATCTGGAAAATCACCGCATCACTGGGCAGTCTTGCAGCTTTGATTGCCACTCCCAACCACTGGATGAATTCGCCATCGGCCACGCTGTTGCTGGTGACGTTGATGGTAAGGCGGGTGTTGTGGCCTTTCGAACGATGGTTGGAGAGCATCTTGATGGACTGCAGAATCACCCAGCGGTCGATCTTGCCCGCGACACCGTTTTCCACTGCGGTACGCAGAAATTCGTTTGGCGCCATCTGCTCGCCGTTGCGATCCATCATGCGCAGGAACACTTCGTAGTGCTCATCGGAGTCGCCACGTAAGCTGATAATTGGCTGGAACAACAGCATGAACTTCTGGCTTTCAATAGCCTCGTTGATGAGCACCAGCACGCGGTTGGCTTCGTCGTCCATTTTGCTGTTGGCGTTGTCGAGGCTGGGTAGCTCAACACAGTTCCCTTCGCCGCTTTCTGCCGCTGCCTGGGCAGTGCTGAAGGCGCTGTCGAGGGTGTCTTCGATCGCCGTTGTCAGTGAGTCGCAGCCTTCCCTGTCGAGCTGTGCGCCGCCAAAAGTCACGCTGGGCCGAACTGTTTTTTCTTTGACCTCCAGCATCAGTTCTTCGATGGTCTGGCGGACGCCGTTGATCAGATCGAGGGCCTGTTGTTTGCCTTCTGCTGAAACCATGACTGCCCACTGGTAAGCAGAAAGCGCCATGTTGGGAGCACTGTTGTCAGCTGCCGTGCGGGCGAGAATGCTCTGTATCTGGTTGCAGACCCGCTCCGCGCCGGTCAGGCCATAGTTCTGCTGCAGTTCCTGGTAGCCGTCGACTTGAGCAACGAATACGCCACTGAATCCTGCTTCTGAGTGATCGCTGAGGTAGCTTTCACCTGCAGCCAGGAATTCTCCAAGGCTGGTTGCCGTCTGGCCGGTGCTGGTGCCATTACTACCGCTACCTGCTTCGCTGGTCTTGGCCTGAGGCTCGGGCTCTGTATTGTCAGCAGCGTGCGCCGGCTCGAGCGTAGTGTCTGAACCGGAATCGGAATCTGGCTCCGCGGCGGCGGGCGATTGTGGCTTCGTGCCGAGCGCCTGATGGTCTTCAAGCTCGAGTTTGAATTCCAGCCCGTTACCCGACTCACTTGTCTCAGCGGTGCTATCGGTCAGGGTCGGGATTGTGCCATCCCCGGCAGCTGCGACAGCACCCATCGGCAGGATGCGGGCTTGTTCAGTTTCACCATTGGTGCGGACGGTGACCTGCAGACAGTGCTCGCCTTCGTATTCGGCGCTGGCCAGCGTCATGCTGCCACTGACTGCGTCACCGTCAGTATTGGTCCCGGCGAAATCGATCTCCGTCTCTTCTTCGTTGGAACGGAATTTTTTCAAAGTGGTTTTCAGAGTGTCGGCGCTGCTGGCGTCGAGCAGATCGATCAGCGGCAAACCCAGCAGGTCGTCGGCATCGTTGAAGCCGAACAGCTTCAGGTAGACCTCATTTGCGTAGATGTGCATGCCTTCGTGGACGTAGGCAATCGCAGCTTTCGATCCTTGCAGAAGCAGCTGGCAGCGCTGTTCGGCCTCGTCGAGCGCGCGTCGGGTCTGATGCAGACGCAGGTTCTGGCAGACGTGTTCGAGCTCGCGCCGAACGACTAAGACCAGGTGCCGGGCTTCGCTATCGGCCACCGCATCAGCGGCGCCGAGTTCTAAAACCTCCGTAGGCGTGAGTGCGGTGGTTTCGTTGTTGATGATGATGATCGGAACATGCGGTGCCTTTTCCCGCAGTTGTGGGATCACACGATGCAGATTAGGCAACGAGGCGTTGCACAGCATCATGTCAGCGTTGCCGAGTGCCTCCATGGCCATCGGCAGATCTATGATCTCCGGGCGAGTGGCTATGCCCGCATCCCGGAGCAGGGAGTCGAAGCGATGGGCTGCATTTTCCGAGTTTTCGGCAATCAGCAGGCGCACAGGCGCATATGGGGGTTGTTGTGCTGTCATATCCTTCTAAAGCCAACGATCCCTACCGAGTTTCCTCGGATTTCCGGTCATCGATTTTCAATTGTCCGTTCAGACGCCATGTTGAATTTGCTTTCAGCGTTTTCCAAGTAACCATCCAACATACGAAATGTGAACTGGTTAAAACTTTCGGTTTTAAGTGTGCACTGACCCAGTTGTGCGGTGGTTTGAATCCCCTGCCGCCGCACATTGATCTTCTGTCCGGTGTGAAAAGGTACCGGTGGTGTCACCAGGGTTGCTGGCTGCCCGATAGGCTCCAGCGCCGGCAGCAGAAACACTCTGGCGTAGTCGGTGGGCCCACCCTTTTTATTGATCACTCGGGCAGCCACCGGAATTGCCCTTGGCGACAGCAGTTCGACACCCATTGAGGTGCCTTCGCCGTCCTGACGGATCCAGCGGACGACGGCGATACACCAGCGCGGATCGTTTTCATCCCGCACTGCAACCATCTCACCTGTCTGCACGTTGGAAGGCAGCGGTTCGTTCCAGCGAATACGGTAGCCACCGGGGCTGGTGTCCATGCTGGTGGTGTCATAGAAGTGATAGCTGCCTCGGTTGTCCCGGACCGGCTCGCCTTTTGCTGCGGTCCCGGAGAGCAGCACTCGTTCCGGGTTGGAAATGTTCGGATTGACCGGGATGCGCACGCGCAGGTCGAACGCGTCGTCCCAGACATCTTTGATTTCTGAAAGATTGTTTGAAGAGATCGGGACCGCATCGGTTTCTACGAACGGATTGACCTCCTGGTAGAGCTGGGCTTCGGTCTGATCCAGCTGCTCGGAAAAATCCACAGCCCCGCTCAGGAAATAGTGTGCAGCACGGATGCCGACACAGACTTTCATCACGCTGGCCGCTGGTGCGCGCCGGAAGACCCGTGCACGCATCGCACCCCAGGACTCTGCCAGGTGGGCGACCAGCTCCGGTGGAAACTGCTCGGGCATCGGCAGCTGCCCATCCAGATCTTTGGTAAAGGCCTCCAGTTCCAAAACCAGATCCTCGGTGTGCAGGCAGCGGGGCTCAGCAGGCTCGTTCATCATCCGCTCGTATCGCGGTCCCTGTTCGCAATCCAGATCCACGCAGAACAGGGCGCTGCCATCAGGTCGACCGAGACGAACGGAGGGTGCCCAGAGTTCCAGCGCGTTGAAGACCATCGACAGCTGCCGATGGCGCAGTTGATTAGGCTTAGACAACGCCAGCAGAATGGGTCGCAGATAGGCTTCGCGGATAGTGGTTTCCGGCTGGCTGTGGTTTTCCTGATCAGCCCAGGAGGCTTCTTCCACGCCCAGCTTTTCGGCCAGCAGGTAGAGCTGATTCAGCTCCAGCCAGAGTCGGTCCGCTGGGTCGACATAAAATTGCAGGGTGCGCAGCAGCGACCGGGACAGATCCGAAATAGCACGATGGATGGCCAGACTGATCGTTTCCAGTACCTTGCGGTCCTGGGCTTCGTCCAGCGCTGCGAGAATGACCGCTTTGTACCCGGAGCAGAGATTGGTCTGCAGTCGTTGGGTCAGACGGGCAATGGCATCACCATGGTTGTTGGTGCTGGTGGCTGTCTGGTCGAGCCTTGCGCACAGGTAGTGGAGCGTCGGTCGCAGACTCTCCAGCAGATCCATACGGGTCGGAAAATCTACCAGTAGACGGGCAATTTCGAAGGTTGCTTGACGAATTTGCGTGGCCGTGTCGGCCGTGTTGGCCATCGGCAGGCTGCCTACCCAGTCAGCAAGAGAGATCGGGTCAGGGTCGCAAAACGACAGAGCATTGAGCTCAGCGTCGGGCGCAGTAATCCTGATGGCGAGGCTTTGGTCCATAAAGCGTTCGTTCCTGATAAGCGGCAGCGCGCAAAAATAGGCGGCCAGTATAGGGAAAAGGGCGGCCCCGAAAAGTGACGCTGTGCACCCCTAGCGCCTTGCGATTCAACTGAAGTGGGTTAAACGCTATGATGCGCGCGCTGACGCAGGGTCTACCCGCATTGGCCCGCACTAGAAAGCCGGACAGAAGCTGAGAGACAAACTATGGCCAATTTTTCGACCAACGAATTTAAATCCGGATTGAAAGTCCTGCTTGAGGGAGATCCCTGCTCGATTCTCGAAAACGAATTCGTCAAACCCGGCAAAGGCCAGGCTTTCAACCGGGTCCGGCTGCGCAATCTCAAGACCGGCCGAGTCTGGGAACGGACCTTCAAGTCCGGCGAGAGCATCGAAGCAGCCGATGTGATGGAAAGCGACATGGAATATCTCTATAACGACGGAGAGTTCTGGCACTTCATGCGCACCGACGACTCTTATGAGCAGTTGGCAGCGTCTGAGTCGGCGGTTGGCGAGGCTAAGAACTGGCTGAAAGAGCAGGAAGTCTGTCAGGTTACTTTGTGGAACGAGGCGCCAATTTCGGTGACCGTACCGAATTTCGTCGAGCTCGAAGTCACTGAAACTGACCCCGGCCTCAAGGGCGATACTGCTCAGGGCGGCACCAAACCGGCGACGCTGCAGACTGGCGCGGTGGTAAAGGTGCCTCTGTTCATCAATATTGGCGATGTCCTGAAGATCGACACCCGCTCCGGCGAGTACGTCAGCCGCGCCTGAGCAGATGAGCGCCGACTGGCAGCCGAGCTGTTCGCTGAGCGCGCTGCGGGCACGGGCGCAACTGCTGGCAGATTTACGCGCCTTCTTCCTGCAGCGGGATGTTCTTGAGGTTCAGACTTCGCTGCTGGCAGCGCGTACCGTCACTGATCTCAATATCGACTCCATGACTGTCGGCACCTACGGTTATCTGCAGACCTCGCCGGAATATCAGCTTAAACGCCTGCTTGCTGCTGGCGCACCCTCAATCTACCAATTGGGCTCAGTGTTTCGTGCTGGAGAACTTGGCCGCCTGCACAATCCGGAATTCACTCTGCTGGAGTGGTACCGGCTGGGATGGGATGACGTTGATCTGATGGCGGAAGTGGCCGAACTGGTGAATCAGGTGCTCGGAGGCGATGACTATGGCTACCATCGTTATCAGGAGCTGGTTGGCGACCTGGACCGCAGCCCCGAAGACCTGGATCTGGCCCTGGTGGACGCTCTGGACTCACTCGGCCCCGGCCGGTTTTTTATCACTCACTACCCGGCCGAGCAGGCGGCACTGGCGCGGCTGCACGCAGACGGGCCTCGATTCGCGGCTCGGTTTGAGCTGGTGGTAGACGGGGTAGAACTCGCTAACGGTTACCACGAACTCACCGATGCCGAAGAGCAGCGCCGGCGCTTTGCCAGCGACATCGAAAGACGACGTCAGGCCGGCAAGGTGGAACTGGATATCGATGAGCGGTTTTTAAGCGCGCTGGACGCAGGTCTGCCCGATTGCGCCGGGGTAGCGCTTGGTGTTGACCGGCTGCTGATGCTGCAGCAGGGCGCGCGGAGCCTGTCAGAAGTTATGGCGTTTCCGGCGGACCGAGCCTGAGATAGCTGTTGTTGAAGCTGTTGGCCGGCTGATCAGTTCGAGCATCAGCGGAAGATAGTAATTTTAACAGGGATGTTCGACCAGTGGTCTGAGTATCGAAACAGATCGGGTGCTCCTTGTTAGAAAAGTCTAATCTGCGTTGGTGGTCGCAGACGAAGGCTGCCAAGACTTGCGGGCAGACGCTGACGTACTGAAGAGCGATTACGGAATGCTGTTAGCTGTTGGCGCAGGGAGAAACACTCCTCGAGGTATCAGACCATCAGGAAGCAGCAAAGAGATCGT
>CAKZWF010000103.1 GCA_937921865.1 uncultured Pseudomonadales bacterium
GCCTGTATTACCTCCGGACGTGTAGCCATCTTCGCTGGTGGCACGGGTAATCCCCTGTTCACCACGGATACCGCAGCTTGTCTGCGTGGCATCGAGATCAATGCGGACGCGGTGCTCAAAGCCACCAAGGTAGATGGCGTGTATACCGCAGACCCGCAGCTGGACCCGCACGCCGAGCGCTACGACGCGCTCTCCTATCAACAGGTTCTGGAGCAGGAATTAGGGGTGATGGATCTACCGGCGATCTGTCTGTGTCGTGATCACGACATGCCACTGGTGGTGTTCGATATGAACGCGTCGGGTGCGTTGACCGCACTGGTCAGGGGTGACAAGGTTGGCACCCGAATTCAGGGCTGATTCGGCTATTTAGAGATTGAATGATTATGATCAACGAGATTAAAGAAGACGCTGATGAGCGCATGGGCAAGTCCCTGGAAGTGCTGGCTGACGTGCTCGCGCGAATCCGCACCGGGCGCGCTAATCCAAGCCTGCTCGATGGAATCACCGTCGACTATTACGGAACTGAGACACCGTTGAATCAGGTGGCTTCGGTGAACACCGAAGACGCCAGGACCCTGGTTATTTCTCCCTGGGAAAAACCGCTGATACCTGTCATTGAAAAAGCCATTCTGAAGAGCGATATCGGCATTACGCCGTCGTCGACGAGCGAACTGATTCGGATACCGCTGCCCCCCTTGACGGAGGAGAATCGCAAGGATCTTGCCAAACAAGCCCGTGCTGAGGCTGAAAACGCCAGAATTGCTGTCCGCAATATCCGTCGCGATGCGATCGCTGACGTCCGCGAACTCGTAAAAGAGAAGGAGGTCGCGGAAGATGAGGCCCATAAGGCGGAAGATGACATCCAGAAACTGACAGATCGTCGGGTTGCAGAAATTGACAAAACGCTCAGTTCGAAAGAAGCCGATCTTATGGAAGTCTGAGCTACAATTTTGTCACTGATTTTCTGGCGCTGATCGGCTATTAGTGTCCGGTAGCGCAATGAGAGTAATGCAACCCTTTGTGGCTGCTGGCTGAAGCCGAAGCGAGGCCAGCGGCAGATACGTACTGACAGTGGGTTGGTTAAAGCTTGAAGAGGCTTGTATAGCCACAGACAGCCGCAGCACAGGGATAGGCTATCGGTCAGCGAATCGGGTGAGATCTTTGCGGTCCCCGCTTTCGCTGATGCAGATTGCTCCAATTGGCTAAAGGGTAATGGATACTCGCCGCAACATGCGGTTGAAATTGAGCAGGCAGACGTAAGCCACATGTCAGAACTACCGGTCAGAAAGACCCGCGATCAAAATGCTCTCACGGAGATAGCGACGGCTCGTACCTCTGCTGATACGAATTCAGCATCGAGCAAAATCGAAATCGTTCGTGATCAGCCTGCGGTACTAAAACACCTGGCTATCATCATGGATGGCAACCACCGATGGGCGAAGGCCCGCCATCTGCCCGGAGCTGCTGGACATCGCGCGGGCGCTAAAAACGTTCGTCCTGTAGCCGAAGCCTGTGCAGATGCCGGCATCGAAGTGCTCACTCTGTTCGCTTTCAGCACAGAAAACTGGCAGCGCCCGACCCGCGAAGTCAATCTTCTGATGGATCTGATGCGGGGTTTACTCGACAACGATATCGACGAACTTAATGAGCGGGAAGTCCAGCTGCGGGTGATCGGTGATCGGGATCGTTTTGCGCCCGATCTGCAGCGTAAGATGGATGAAGCCGAAGCGCTTACAGCGGACAATACCCGGATGCGGCTCAATATTGCCGCGAACTATGGGGGCCGTTGGGACATTGCCGAGGCTGCCCGGGCGTTAGCCTGTGATGTCCGTGATGGCAACATCAATGCAGCAGACATCGATGAAACTATCTTCAGCAGTTATTTATCGCTGGGTGATCTGCCACAGCCTGATCTGTGCATCCGCACGGGCGGTGATTCCCGCATCAGCAATTTCCTGCTCTGGGATATTGCCTACACTGAACTGTATTTTACTGACCTGTTCTGGCCGGAGTTCAAAGCGGACCAGGTCATGGCAGCCTTGAACTGGTATCTCGACCGGCAGCGTCGCTTCGGCCGTCGCGAAACCTGATGCTGAAAACTCGGATCATCACCGCGCTGATCCTAGCACCCAGCATTATTGCCGCCATCTACCTGCTGCCATTGAGCTGGTTCGCTGGCTTGTTCTTCCTTCTGGCAGCACTCGCTGCTAACGAATTTGCGCAGCTGGCTGGCCTCAGCCGGCTCTGGCAGCGTGCTGTTTATGTCGCCGTTCTCGGCCTGCTGGCATCAGCCAGCTGGATTAACAGTGATCTGATGCTGCCTGGTCTCATGCTCGGCGGTCTGCTCTGGCTTGCCGCTCCGATGCTGGTTGTCACTTTTCCTCGTGGTCGACCGCTGGTCGCCCTCGGTTGGCCGGTTGCGTTGGCAGGCATGGTGGTGTGCTGGTCGGCATGGCTTGCGCTGGTGCTGATCCGATCTGCGCCAGACGGTGCCACCTGGCTGTTGTGGTCAATGTTGCTGGTCTGGGGGGCGGATATTGGTGCCTATTTTGCCGGGCGTCGTTTTGGCCGCAGAAAACTGGCACCCGAGGTCAGTCCTGGGAAGACCTGGGAAGGCGTCTGGGGCGGTGCGCTGGCTGCATTGGCTTTATGTTTCGGCCTGCTGCTGATCATGCAGCACTTCGAACCTTTCTGGTTGGTCCTGATTGGCTTGCTGATCGCGCTATCGGTGTTCGGAGACCTTTTCGAGAGTGTGCTCAAGCGGGTCCGTGGTGTTAAAGATTCCGGAAAGTTGCTGCCCGGGCACGGCGGAGTGCTGGATCGCATTGACTCTCTGCTGGCCGTGCTGCCCTGGCTGGCGCTGATTCTCTGGCAGATAGGCTTAGCGGAGCCAGCCAAACTGCTCTGATCCGAAGTCGGCTCGCTGCCGCGTTTGGAACCGTCATCTCCAGTTACTGTCTGAAAATCATGTTCAGCCGGCATTCAGGTGAGCTATCGCAGGTTGTGACTGTTGTCGGCGGCTAATTTCGCTATCATTCGCGACCGTCAGGCAGCGACCTCTGCCAGCCATAGTAAGCAACAAAACTGATGGAATTTCTGCAGTATCCGCTCGCGCTCATTGTCACACTCGGTGTTCTGATCACCTTTCATGAGTTTGGCCATTTTATTGTGGCTCGCTGGTCAGGTGTCCGGGTGGTTCGCTTTTCCATCGGCTTCGGCAAACCGCTGATTTCGCGCGTTGACCGGTATGGCACTGAATTTGTTCTGGCGGCGATTCCGCTCGGAGGCTATGTGCGTATGCTCGGGGAGCAGGAGCCTGGCGAAGTGGTTCCTGCCGTCGCGCCCCGCGCCAGCGATATCGCTCATGAACAACTCTCTGTCTGGTGGCGCATGGCCATTGCTGCCGCTGGCCCGATCGCCAACTTCCTGCTCGCGATACTGGTTTACTGGCTGCTGTTTGTAGTTGGATCGGTTAATTACTCCCCGGTGCTTGGCGCTATGCCAGAAGACGCTCCACTGGCGCGCGCCGGTTTGTCCGCCAATCTCCAGATAGTCGGTATCGACGGCAAAGCCACATCGAGCTGGCAGCAGGTAAACACTGCGCTGGCGGGCAGACTGGGAGACAGTGGAGAAATCGACTTCGAAACCCGAATACTCGGCAGCGAGACAACCCGGAGCTGGGCAGTGCCTATTGCCAGCTGGCATCAGGGCGCCGCTGACCCGGATCTGTTCGGGTCGCTGGGTATCGTACCCCGGGTACCTGCCGTGGTTGCCGAAATTGTTGCGGACGGTCCGGCTGACCGTGAGGGCAATCTACGCCAGTGGGACCTGATCACTGAGGTTGACGGCGCGCCGATTGATGATTGGTTCGACTGGGTAACTGCTGTACAACAGGCGCCGGAACAGACTCTGCAGGTCACCGTGATCCGCGATGGTCGCACCCTGGATCTGCCGGTAACTCCGGGGCGCCGCGCGCTGGAGGACGGCGCTGAGATTGGCTTTGTCGGTATTGCAGCAATGTCCAACGAGGTGAGTTTCGGTGTGCTCGAAGCGTTACCCCGCAGTCTCAGCGAAACCTGGGACAAGACTGCGCTGACTCTCGGTTTCTTAAAAAAGATGCTTGTTGGCGACGTCTCCGTCAAAAACCTCTCCAGTCCGATCATGATCGCCAAAGTTGCCGGGGACAGCGCCAGGGCCAGCTGGCAGTTATACCTGGGTTTGCTGGCACTACTGAGTATCTCACTGGGCGTGCTGAACCTGCTGCCCATTCCGATCCTCGATGGCGGGCATCTGGTTTACTGCGCCGCCGAGGTGATCACCGGCCGGCCGGTGTCAGAGCGCATCCAGATCATCGGCGCTCAAGTTGGTCTGGTGATGGTGACCAGCATGGTTCTTCTCGCCGTCTACAACGATATCATGCGGCTCATATGAGCCACGTGGCCCATCAATACCCTCGAGACAACAGATTTAGGATGATGGTTTGAAAAACTCTGAGCGACCTGCCGTTATGGCAGCCGTACGACGCCTGTTGCTGGTGATAATGCTGTCGGCGCTCAGCCAGATAGCCCAGGCAGCGTCGTTTGTCGTCACAGATATCCGTCTGCAGGGGCTGCAGCGGGTATCGGCGGGAACCGTGTTCAATCTGTTGACGATAGACATCGGCGATCGGGTTGACGACTACGGTGTGCGGCAGCTGGTCCGGGAGCTGTTTCGTTCCGGCTATTTCAACGATATCCGAATGGCGCGGGATGAAGGCGTTCTCATTGTGACGCTTGAGGAACGACCGGCGATCGAAAGTATTGATATCGAAGGTAACAAAGCCATCCCGACTGAAGCGCTGCTGGAGGGTCTGGGTCAGCAGGGACTGCAGCAAGGCGAAATTTTCAAACAGGCCACGTTGGATCGTGTTGGCCTTGAACTTGAACGTCAATACGTGGCTCAGGGTCGCTATGGTGCTTCGATTGAAACCAACGTTGAAGAACTGCCTCGAAACCGCGTGGCCATTTCGATCATCGTTGAAGAGGGCAAGACCTCGGGTATCCGGCACATCAACATTGTCGGGGTGGATGTCTTCAAAGAAGACGAACTGCTTGATCAACTGGAGTTACAGCACCCCAGCCTGCTGTCCTTTTACAAAAACGACGACAAATACTCTCGCGAGAAGCTCTCAGGGGACTTAGAGAAGCTTGAGGCATTCTATAAAGACCGCGGGTACGTTGAATTTGAAATCGTCTCCACCCAGGTCAGCATCACGCCGGCAAGGGATCAGGTATACATCACGGTCAACGTGGTCGAAGGCGAAAAATATACCGTTGCAGAGGTCAGCCTGGTGGGTGAACTGCGCGATGTGCGCTCCGAGGATATGCAACGGCTGTTTCTGGTCTCTGAAGGGCAGGTGTTTTCCCAGGCGCGGGTGACGGCCACCGAGGAAAGACTGACGCAGGCTTTAGGTAACTCAGGTTACACCTTTGCGACCGCAACCGGCGTACCGCGGGTTGGCGAAGATGGCAACGTCGATATCGAGTTCATCGTGGATGCCGGTAAGCGCGCTTATGTCCGGCGTATCTCATTCAGCGGTAATGCGGTGACCCAGGACGAAGTGATGCGGCGCGAGATGCGGCAGATGGAGGGCGGCTGGGCGTCAACGGCTCAGATTAATTTGTCCAAGGTGCGTCTGGAGCGGTTGGGCTATTTCAAGAATGTCGAAATGGATATGCCCGAAGTTGCTGGCAGCGACGATCTGGTGGATGTTAATTTCAATCTGGCAGAACAGCCTTCCGGCAGTATCTCTGCAACGCTGGGATTTGCTCAGGGTACGGGTCTGATTCTCGGCGCCAACTATCAGGAAGGTAATGTTTTGGGTACCGGCAACAGCCTGAACATTGGAGTTTCCTATTCTGAGTATCAGAAAGCGGCAAACTTCAGCTACTTCAATCCCTACTTCACCCTGGATGGGATCAGTCGAGGCTACAACCTGTTTTTCCGCAAACTCGACTATGACGAGCGCAATATCGCGCGATTCAGCACCGACACCATCGGCGGTGGCGTTACCTACGGTTTTCCGATCGGCGAAACACAGCGGGTAAATTTCGGCGGCAACATCGAGTATACGGATATCACCGAGGGACGTTATCCGGCTCAGGAAATATCGGCCTATCTTGATGACAACGGCAACACGTCGCTGAACTATAAACTGGATCTGTCCTGGCGCAGTTCGACGTTGAATCGAGGCGTTTTCCCGACCCGGGGTCGATCACAGTCGGTGGCGCTCGAGATTGCGGTTCCCGGAAGCGACAATACCTTCTACAAAGCTGTCTACGACGCTCAGATGTATATCCCGATCACCCGTAGCTGGACGCTGCGATTGCGCACCGAACTCGGCTACGGCGACGGTTATGGGGACACTGACCAACTGCCGTTCTATGAGCACTTCTTTTCTGGTGGTTTTGGTTCAGTCCGGGGTTTTGAAAGCAGCACGCTTGGGCCAAGAACGACGCCACCAGTAGAAGATATTAACGGCTTTCCAATACCTCCCGGTACCTTCGATCCTGATGGTGACCCTTATGGCGGTAATCTTCTGGTGGAAGCGAGTGCTGAGGTGATCTTCCCGCTGCCTTTTGTTGAAGATCAGCGTCAGTTCAGACCGGTGATCTTTTTCGACGCCGGGAACGTGTTCCAGACAGACTGCTATGATTTCAGTTCCAACTGTTTCGATCTGGAAACTAGCGAGATCAAGTATTCGGTTGGCGTGGGCTTCACCTGGCTGGCACCACTCGGACCAATGACCTTCAGTTACGCCAAGGTGCTGAACGTTGACGACGTCGATGAAGATGAGGCGTTTCAGTTTGAACTGGGCAGAACATTCTGATGTAGAATGCGCCCCCTCATATCACGATATGACCGCCGGCGAGGGGAGATTCCGCTTGGCATGATCCGCACCCAGGCGGCTTGTCCATCTGGTTGCGGAACACACTGACTGAAAACAGCATGAGTTCTGGCTCGCTGTAGTTGAGCCGCGTTGAAGAACACAGGCCGGCTGGTGATGAGCTTGGAAGTTGACTGAAAAGCGACCGCGCGATGCGCGGTGCTGGAACTCATATAACGCTCGCAGCTGTATAGCGGGCAATCAAGAAGGAGATTTGCGTGATTAAGAAGTTGGCCCTCCATTCCCTATGGATTCTGCTGCTGGCAGCTGGGAGCGCAGCTGCAGAGCTGAAAGTTGCCGTACTGGATACCCAGCGTGCGCTCGTGGAAAGCGAAGAAGCCAAGGAGCTGCTGGCTCAGGCTGCTGAGGAACTGCAGGCTGAAGAGGCCTCGGTGAAGACGCTTGGGGAATCCATCATGGCAATTCAGGAGAAGCTGCAGACTGATGGCGAAGTCATGAGCCCGACGGAACAGCGCAAGCTGCAGAAGGAAATCGAAGACAAGCAGATCGACTACCAGTTTCAGGTCAACAAGCTTCAGAAAGAAGTCAATGATCGTCGCCAGGAACTGCTCCAGCAGATGGTGCCCAAAATTGACACGGTGCTGAAGGATCTGATCGAAGTCGAAGGTTACGATCTGATCATGGAGCGCAGCCAGCTGCGATACGTAAATTCAAAACATGACATCACCCGCAAAGTAACTGAGAAACTCAACGAGCGGCAATAAGACCGTTCTTCACCTGAGCAGAAACTGGATCGAATGACTCGAAGGTTTTCGCTCGGTGAACTTGCCAACCAGCTTCAGGCGGAGCTGGTCGGTTCCCCGTCGCGTCAGATTGCTGGTGTTGGCAGTCTGCAATCAGCGTCGGTCGATCAGATAGCCCACCTGTCCAATCCGTCATATCGCCAGCAACTGGCCTCCTGTCAGGCGGGTGCAGTCATTCTGAGCCCCGACGATCGGAATCTGTGGAGTGGCGATGCACTGATTGTTGACGATCCCTATCTTTCGTTTGCTCGCTTGTCTCAGCTGTTTGTCCAAGAAACCCGACTGCCTGCAGGTATTGATCGCTCAGCCAGGGTGTCGGAAAGCGCAAAGCTGGGCGCTGATGTCGCTTTAGGACCTGGTGTTGTAATAGGTGACCGCACTGTGCTCGGTGACGGCGCATGTATTCACCCGAACTGTGTTGTTGGTGACGACTGCGTTCTCGGTGAGCGCGTAGAACTTCGTGCCGGTGTTGTGCTCTACAGCAGGGTCCAGATCGGCCATGACACCATCGTTCATGCCAACACCGTGCTGGGTGCGGACGGGTTTGGTTTTACTCCCGATGAAAGTGGCCAGCTCCAGTCGATTGCCCAGCTTGGTGGCGTACGCATCGGCAATCACGTCAGGGTCGGTGCTGGGACAACAATTGATCGAGGTACCATCGATGACACCGTGATCGATGACGGCGTTAAGATCGATAACCAGGTTCAGATTGGCCACAACTGTCATATTGGTGCTCATAGCGTGATCTGTGGATGCGTAGGTATCGTAGGGAGTTCGCGGATAGGCCGATATTGTGTGCTGGCTGGTGGTGTCGGGATCGGTGGGTCTTCGCCGATTACGATCTGCGATGGCGTGACGATCAGCGGCATGACCCATGTTTCCGGGTCAATTGAAGAGCCTGGAATTTACTCCGGCGGGGTGCTACACAGTAAAACCAGGCATTGGAAAAGAAATGCACTGCGTCTGCAGAACCTCGATGCGCTATTTCGGCGGGTAGCTCGATTGGAGAAACGCAATTAGCGCGGGATCTTGAGAGCCCACACAGCATATAACCTGAAAACCAACGACCAAGGTAAACATCGTGAAAGACATTAACGAACTCTTCGAGTTCCTTCCCCACCGCTACCCGTTTCTGCTGGTTGACCGGGTTACGGATTTGACTCCCGGCGAGTTTATTCGGGGATACAAGAACGTCACGATCAACGAGAATTTTTTTAATGGCCATTTCCCCGGTCACCCCATCATGCCCGGTGTTCTGCAGATTGAGGCGATGGCGCAGCTGTCTGGTGTGCTGGCTTTCGAGAGCAAAGGGCTGAAGCCCGCTGACGGTTCTACCTACTATCTTGGTGGTATGGACAAAACCCGTTTCAAGCGTCCCGTTGTGCCTGGCGATCAATTAGTGATGGAAAGCAGAATCCTGGCTGATCGCCGCGGACTGATGAAATTCGACTGCCAGGCATACGTTGACGGACAGATGACCTGCACTTCTCAGATCCTGTGCATGGAGCAGAAGCTCAGTTGATTGATCCACGAGCGATCATTGATCCGAGCGCATGTCTCGGTGTCAACGTTGAGATTGGTCCGTGGACCATAATCGGCGCGGATGTAGAAATTGGTGACAACTGCCGGATTGCCTCACATGTGATTGTGAAAGGACCAACGCGGATCGGCGCGCGCAACAGGATCTATCAGTTTTCCAGCATTGGTGAAGACACTCCGGCGATGAGCTACCAGGGCGAGCCAACGCGGCTGGAGATTGGCGAAGATAACGTCTTCCGCGAAGGGGTGACAGTACATAGAGGCACAGCCCAGGATCGTGGTGAGACCCGAATTGGCAACCACTGTCTGTTGATGGCATACGTGCACGTAGGGCATGACTGTGTGCTTGGCGATCACGTGATCATGGCCAATAACTCCGCAGTATCCGGCCATTGTGTCGTTGGTGACCACGCCAATTTCGGTGGCTATGCGGGTGTCCCTCAGCACCGTAACGTAGGCGCTTACTCCCATATCGCCGGTATGAGTCTGGTTCTCAAGGACATCCCTGCGTATATGACCGTAATGGGCAACCCGGCTTCGGCAATAGGCCTGAATGTGGAAGGGATGCGGCGTCGCGGCTATTCTCAGGAGCTTATCAACGCGTTGCGGGACGCCCACAGGGTCGTCTATCGGCAGGGCCGAACTGTGGAAGAAGCCTGTCTTGAGCTCGAGACTAAAGCCACGGTGGTGCCGGAGGTGGCACTGTTCGTTGAATCCATCCGCGCTTCGAGGTGGGGGATTGTGCGCACCCGTCGTGATAGTGAAACGCCTGACCGTTAGTCCGGGGTCTTGAGCCATGTTGATTGGTATCCTCGCGGGTGAAGCTTCCGGAGACCGGCTCGGCGCTGGACTGATGCGCCGGCTGCGCCGAGATCTGCCGTCGGCTGAGTTCGTAGGCGTTGGTGGTGAACTGATGCTTGCTGAAGGGCTTCAGCCGGTGGCGCCCATGGACGTATTTGCGATGAATGGCTTTGCCGAACCGGTCCGGTTTTTGCCGAGGTTGGTCAGGGTCTTAAGGCGTCTGTTATCTTGTTACAAGCAGGATAAGCCAGTAGCGTTTATCGGGGTCGACTTCAATGTCTTCAATCTTCTTTTAGAGCGCATACTCCGTCGGCGTGGCATCCCCACCGCCCATTATGTCAGTCCGTCTGTTTATGCCTGGCGAGCGGGTCGAGTGCGGCGCATCAGTCGATCGGCTGAGCTGCTGCTGTGTTTATACCCGTTTGAGCTGCCTTTCTATCACCAGGAACCGATATCCGTAGTGTTTGTCGGGCATCCGCTGGCGGACGAGATCGACCCGCTTGCGGGATCTCCAAAGCAGCGAGCGGCTGCCGCCAGATCGCTGGGGATAGATTCCTCGGCGCGTTGTATCGCGGTGTTGCCCGGCAGCCGGATGTCGGAAGTCAAACTGATGTTGACCGGGTTTCTAGAAGCCTGCGAACTTCTGCAGAATCAGCATTCTGACAGCGTGTTCGTTGTGCCCTGTGTCAATGGGGTGATTGAAAAGTACGTTATTGCGGTGGGTTCAAGACACCCCGATCTACAGCTGGTGACCTATCGCGGGGATGCTCGTCGGGCTCTGACCGCCTGCGATGGGGCCATCGTCAAATCTGGTACAGGCACACTTGAAGCCATGCTGCTGCGGCGGCCGATGGTGGTGAGCTATCGGCTGGGGGAGCTGAGTTATCAGATTGTCCGGCGCATGCTGAAGTCGCCATTCGTGGCACTTCCCAACATCCTCGCCGGTAGGGCGCTGGTACCCGAACTGCTGCAGCATCAGGCAACGCCAGAAGCTCTTGCGGCGCGATTGGCGCAGGAGTTGGAACATGCAGCAGACGATGAGGAGTACTTTGGTGAGTTTTCTCGGCTTCATGAGAGTTTGAGGCTGGACGCGGACGCCCGCGCGGCTCAAGCTGTGCTTGCCTGGATCGAACAGCATCGCGCGCTGGACTGATCAGGTGATTCCAAATGCAGCCGCGGGACCAGGCTTGGTTCCAGGGAGTAGCTCGGGTGAAAGTCTTCAGTGATCTGATGTTCCCGCTGGTCACCGCTGGTGTGGACGAAGTGGGTCGCGGACCACTTGCTGGACCTGTCTATGCCGCTGCAGTGGTGATTGCACCCGATCGGATACCCACAGGGCTGACTGACTCGAAAAAACTCTCAGCCCGGCAGCGCCAGAGTTTAGCCGTGCAGATCCGGTCGGTGGCAACAGCCTGGGCAGTAGCCTCTGCCTCCGTCATTGAGATTGATGAGCTGAATATTCTGCGCGCCAGCCACCTGGCGATGCAGCGGGCAGTTGCAGGACTGGGGCTGGAGCCGGATCTGCTCCTGATTGACGGCAATCTGCTGCCGGTGTTTTCGCTTCCCGCGCTGGCGATAATCAAAGGAGACCGTCGCATCGCGTCAATCAGCGCTGCGTCGGTACTAGCAAAAGTTGCACGCGATGCGGAAATGGAGAAACTTGCGCAGACGTATCCAGGTTATGGCTTTGAACGGCACATGGGTTATCCGACCCCTGCCCACAAAGCCGCTTTGCAGCAGCTGGGCCCGACCCCGGAACACCGGCGATCATTTGCGCCGGTCCGACAACAGATCGAATCACAGACCAAGCAAATGAACAGACGAGCGCGACAGTTTTGAACCCGGGTTTTGTACATCTGAGAGTGCATAGCGAATACTCTGTCGCTGACAGCATCATCAAGATCAAGTCGCTGGCGAAGGCAACAGCTGAGCGCCATATGGCAGCGGTCGCGCTGACCGATCGCAGCAGCCTGTTTGGTCTGATCAAGTTTTATCAGGCTGCGGTGAACGCTGGTGTCAAACCTCTGATCGGCGTCGATCTGATCTACCAACCGGAGCACGAGGGTGCTGATGGCTTAGAGAGCTACCGAATTGCGCTGCTGGCGATGAATAACGTTGGTTACAAAAATCTCCTGTCGCTGGTGTCTCGCGCGTTTGTCGGGGATGTGGCCCAGAGTGGTGAGCGTGGCATGGTGCGCGAACAGGACGTTTTCAGTCATGCCGAGGGTCTGCTGGTACTTTCCGGTGCGGGTGCTGGCGAAATTGGTGTGGCGCTTGCCCGGGGCGACCAGCAACGCGCAGACGCAGTCGCAGCCCGATGGGCGGAAGTATTCCCTGAGCGTTTCTATGTTGAGCTGGTCCGGACAGGACGTGCCGGAGAGGACCAGTATGTGGTTGACGCAGTCGAGCTGGCACAACGCCTGGCACTGCCGGTCGTGGCCACGAATGATGTCTGTTTTCTGGACGCCGAAGACTTCGAAGCGCATGAGACCCGGGTGTGTATCTACGAAAGCCGGACCCTGGACGACCCCAGACGGGAACGTCGCTACAGTGCTGATCAATACCTGCGATCGCCAAGAGAAATGGCTGAGCTTTTTGCGGATATTCCCGAAGCGCTCAGCAACACGGTTGAGATTGCCCGGCGCTGCAATGTTCATATTGAATTAGGCACCTATTATCTGCCCAATTACCCGGTTCCCGAAGGCGCCACGCTGGAAGGATTCCTTGAGACCTGTGCCAATGAAGGGCTGCAGGACCGCCTGAGAGTATTGCGGGAAGAAGGTGTTGTCGCCGCAGCGGCCGAGGTTTATCAGCAGCGTCTCGATTACGAGCTGTCGGTGATCAATCAGATGGGTTTCCCCGGTTACTTTCTGATCGTGATGGAATTTATAGCCTGGGCCAAAGACAACAAAATTCCTGTAGGTCCCGGGCGGGGCTCCGGCGCCGGCAGCCTGGTGGCCTATGCCCTCGGCATCACCGATCTGGACCCACTGCACTACGATCTTCTGTTCGAGCGTTTCCTCAATCCGGAGCGGGTCTCAATGCCCGACTTCGACGTCGACTTCTGTATGGAAGGTCGGGATCGGGTGATTAATCACGTCAGCGAACGCTACGGCTCCGAAGCGGTGAGCCAGATCATCACCTTCGGGACGATGGCAGCCAGGGCGGTGGTCAAAGACGTGGCGCGGGTGCAGGGCAAACCCTATGGTCTGGCGGATAAACTCTCAAAGCTGATTCCGTTTGAAGTGGGCATGACCCTCAGTAAAGCGGTTGCTGAAACCGCCGAGCTCCGTGACTTTATCGAGGCGAACGAAGAAGTTGGCGAGATCATGGATATGGCCTATGCCCTGGAGGGCATTGTTCGTGGCCTGGGCCGTCATGCCGGTGGTGTAGTAATTGCGCCGTCAGCGTTGACTGATTTTGTCCCGCTGTATGCAGATGATCAGAGTGGTGGGCTGGTTTCGCAGTTCGACAAGGATGATGTTGAAAGCGCCGGTCTGGTCAAGTTCGACTTTCTCGGTCTGAAGACGCTCACAATCATCGACTGGGCGGTTCGGGCTATCAATGAGTCGCAGCCGCAAGACACGAAACCGATCGATATCAACAAGATACCGCTCGACGATCCCGATACTTTTGAGCTGCTCAAGAGTGCTGAGACTACCGGTGTGTTTCAGCTGGAATCCCGCGGCATGCGCGATCTGATTCGCGGCCTCAAACCTGACAACATCGATGACATTATCGCTCTGGTGGCATTGTTTCGGCCGGGACCGCTGCAGTCCGGTGCAGATGCGGACTACATCAGCCGGAAACATGGTCGGGAACCGGTCGCCATTCCGCACCCAAGCACGGAACCGGCGCTGCGTGGCACCTACGGGGTGATGCTCTACCAGGAGCAGGTCATGCAGATCGCTCAGGATATGGCGGGCTTCACGCTTGGCCAGGCTGACCTGTTGCGGCGGGCGATGGGCAAGAAGAAGCCGGAAGAGATGGCCAAGGTTCGTGAACAGTTCCGGGAAGGTTGTGCCGAGCGACAGATAGACACAAAAATCTCTGAAGCCATCTTCGATGACATGGAAAAGTTTTCCGGTTACGCATTCAATAAATCTCACAGCGCCACCTATGCGGTGGTGTCTTTTCAGACTGCGTGGCTGAAACGTCATCACCCGGCAGAATTCATGGCTGCCAACCTGTCTGCCGATATGCAGAACAACGACAAGGTGGTGACTCTTGTCGACGAAGTGCGGCATATGGGTTTGGATCTGCATTCTCCCAGTGTGAACCTCAGCCAGTTCCGCTTCCGGGCGCTTGATGGTGGAGTCGTTTACGGGTTGGGAGCCGTTCGCGGTGTCGGCGAAGGACCTGTAGCGGCGATTGTAGAGAGCCGGGAGTCCGAAGGCCCGTACCGCAGTCTGGCAGATCTGTGTCGGCGCATAGACTCGCGCAAGCTCAATCGGCGGGTCCTCGAGGCACTGATTCGATCCGGCGCGCTTGATGAGTTTGCGCTCGAAGGTGAAACCACCGATCAGGTACGCTCAAGGTTGCTGGTGGTCGTGCCCGAAGCAATTCAATGGGCAGAACAACTGCTGCACAATGAGCATGCCGGGATGGCTGACATCTTCGGCGCTACGATCGAGGAGCCGGACCTGTCCAGAACCGTCACAGCGATGACGAAAAGAGAGCGTCTGGAAGGTGAGAAAGAGACCCTGGGACTTTATCTGACCGGTCATCCGATTGAAGACTATCTCGATGAGCTTCGTCACTTCTGTCGCCAGCGGGTGGCGAATCTGCGTACCGACAGTAAAAACCAGCTGGTCGCGGGACTGGTCTACTCGATTCGCACGATGCGCAGTCGGCGCGGTGGTTCGATGGCATTTGTGGTCATTGACGATCGCAGTGGCCGCATCGAGGCAGCGCTGTTCCCGGACGTTTACGAACGCCTGAAAGACAAGGTCGTGAAAGATGCCATTGTCGTTTTCGAAGGCGAAGTGCAGGACGATGAATTCTCCGGCACCCAGAAGCTGCGTGTTGAAAACGCGTTCACGATGGCAGAAGCCCGGCGCAAATATGCTCGTGGTCTGCATATCAATCTGCGCGGGGAAGGCAAGGTCGACAACCTGCCCGGGCGCCTTAAGTCGTGTCTCGAGCCACACCGGGCTCGTGACGCCGGCTGTGCCGTTACCCTGCTGTGTGAAGTTGATGATGAGCACAAACAGCTTGCCGCTGGTTCGGTGGTTCTGGGCGCGTCCTGGCGGGTGAATCCATGTGACGAGTTGCTGATGCGTCTCAAACGGGAATTCGGCACGGAACGGGTTTTGCTCGACTACTCTGCGACCTGAGTGCCGGTTATGCGCTGTGAACAGGTGTGCCATCAGTCTCTGGCTGAAGCAGACGCGCGTTTTGGCAAAGACACTGCGCTGGTAGTGGGTTTAAGCGGCGGCATGGATTCCTGTGTGCTGTTGTTGCTTTGCCATCGTTATGCGCCAGGGCGTACCCGGGCACTGCATGTCAACCATGGCTATTCGTCGGCGTCAGCGGACTGGCAGCGTCACTGCGAACAGCTCTGCAGCCAGCTTGGTGTGCCTTTGCAGGTGTGTGCGCTGGAAGCCGGAGGCGCAAGGCTCCGGGAGGCAGCCGCACGGGCAGGGCGCTATCGAATCTTTGCCGAACAGCTGGCTGCTGATGAGATCCTGCTGCTGGCTCATCATCGTGATGATCACGCAGAAACTCTGCTGTTACACCTTCTGCAGGGACGTGGCACTTACGCAATGCCAAAGTCCCGAGTGCTGGGACGGACACATCTGTGGCGGCCGCTGCTTGAGCTTGATCGGAGTGTGCTGGTCGACTACGCCCGCGATCATGATCTGAGCTGGCTCGACGATGACAGCAATGAGGATTTACGTCATGACCGCAATTTTCTGCGCCACCAGATACTGCCGCAGCTGGCGCAACGTTTTGCTCCATTGCCATTACGCCTGACTCAGGCGGCTCAGCACCTTGCTTCTCTGGAGCAGCTGCTGACCGACCAGCTCCGGTTGGACCGGGCTGAGCTGGAACTCACCAGCATTGCCGGTTTGGCGCCGGCACAGCAGCTCACCATTGTCCGGCTGTGGCTGGGTGCTCGCGGGATCGCCCAGCCTGCCCGTAAAGCGCTGGAAAATTTCCTCGCTCAACTGCAGCAGCCGGAAGATCGACAACCGCAGCTGACAGTAACAGGGGGCAGTCTGCGCCGATATCGACGCAGGGTCTGGTTTGTGCCTGATCTGCAGCCGGACACCCGCAGTCGTCCTATCCACGGCGTCGGCCAGGTGATTGTGCCCCAGGGTCGACTGCTCGTAGATGCTGACCCTAACGGTGTGTATCCGGCGGGGCAGCTGACGCTACGATTCTGGCAGGCACCAGATGAAGCGGGCGCGGCATCTGCCACGTCCGTAATCCGCACCGGCGGCCAGCATCATCGGGTCAAAGAACTCCTGCGCACCGCGAATGTGGCGCCCTGGCGGCGTACCGGCTACCCGTTGCTCGAAGATGATCAGGGGCTGTTATGTGTACCTGGCGTTGCGCTGCGCGACGGGGTTGAGCGGGGGACCGGTGGCTACCGGTTCGCCTGGCAGGCGAAATGACCGGGTGAGGCCTGCTCAGGGGACGAGCGCCGACCACGGCTGAGCGTTGAGCTTGCCAGGGCCTTTTGCTATTGTGCTCTCCCATCTTGCGCAAGCGTCCTTCGATACCCATCCGACCTGCGCCAGATCGTTTGTAACAGCAAGATGGCGCGTCACCGGCTGGTTGGTCGGGTCGTTTCCCCAAGCTGGCTAACTGTTTCCAGCATGACTGATTGGCGTAGTACCTCTAGATGACCCGATACATTTTTGTGACTGGTGGCGTGGTTTCTTCACTCGGGAAGGGCATCATCACCTCGTCTTTAGCCGCTGTGCTCGAAGCACGCAAGCTGAAAGTCAACGTCCTGAAAATGGACCCGTATATCAATGTTGACCCCGGCACCATGAGTCCATCCCAGCATGGTGAAGTATTTGTCACCGTTGACGGTGCCGAGACCGACCTGGATCTGGGTAACTACGAGCGCTTCAGCGGTGCAGTCATGACCCGCGGCAACAATTTCACCACCGGTAGCGTTTATGCCGAGGTCATTCGTCGCGAGCGGCGGGGTGACTATCTTGGCGCCACCGTGCAGGTGATCCCGCACATTACTGATGAGATCAAACGCCGAATTAAAGCTGCGGGTCAGGGTTTCGACGTGCTGATTGTTGAGGCGGGCGGTACGGTAGGTGATATCGAGTCCCAACCATTTCTCGAAGCGGTTCGACAACTGCGGCTGGAAGTGGGTGCCAATCGGGCGATGGTTATCCACCTGGTGCTGGTGCCCTACATTGCCTCTGCAGGTGAAATCAAAACCAAGCCAACGCAGCACTCGGTCAAAGAACTGCGCTCGATTGGTCTGCAGCCGGATATTCTGGTCTGTCGCTCGGAACGGCCGCTGCCCAAGTCTGCGCGCGCGAAAATTGCATTGTTCACTAATGTTGAAGAACGTGCGGTTGCGTCTTTTCCTGATCTGGCGGAAACCATTTACCAGGCTCCGCTGGCACTTCAGGAACAGGGTATTGATGATATTGTAGTTGAGCGCCTGCAGCTCGAGTGTCAGCCTGCCGATCTGCAGGACTGGGAGCAGGTTGTCGATGCGTTCATGCACCCGACCCGCGAAGTCCACATCGCCATTGTTGGTAAGTATCTGGAACTGCTGGATGCTTATAAGTCGCTATCCGAAGCCGTTGCCCATGCAGGGATACGCACTCGAACCAAAGTGGTCATCGATTATGTAGACGCAGAAGAGCTCGAGCGCAGTGGTGCCGGGGCGCTTGAGCGGGTCGATGCAATCCTGGTGCCGGGTGGCTTTGGCCGGCGCGGTTTCGAAGGCAAAATTCTTGCTGCCCGCTATGCGCGCGAACACTCGGTGCCTTACCTGGGTATCTGCTATGGCATGCATGCGGCGTTTATCGAATTTGCTCGTAATGTTGCGGGATTGACCGGTGCAAACTCGACCGAAATTGAAGCGGCCGCCGAGCATCCAGTGATCGCGCTGATCACCGAATGGAAAGACCAAGCCGGCCATGTTGAGCAACGCACCGGCGATGAAGGAATGGGTGGCACCATGCGTCTCGGAGAACAGACATGTGTGCTCAGACCCGGGACCCGCACCGCCGAGGTGTATGGCGCAAGGGTGGCTAAAGAACGCCATCGCCATCGCTATGAGGTGAACAATAACTACGTTGAGCGGTTAGAAGCACTTGGGCTGGTGGTTTCAGGGCGATCAGAAGACGATGAACTGGTGGAAATGATTGAACTGCCGGATCATCCTTGGTTCATTGGCTGTCAGTTCCACCCCGAGTTCACTTCGTCGATCCGGGAAGGCCATCCGCTATTCACGGGCTTTATCGAAGCCGCAAACGAACACGCTGGTCAGACACCAGTACTCAAGGACGCTTCGGCGAACTGATATGGAACTTTGTAATTTTCAGGTCGGCAACGACCAGCCGCTGTTTCTGATTGCCGGGCCGTGCGTGGTCGAATCCCAGGCGATGGCCATGGATACCGCGGGTGCATTGGCGGAGATCACCACTAAGCTGGGCATTCCGTTTATCTACAAAAGCTCTTTCGACAAGGCCAATCGTTCGTCCCATGAAAGCTATCGCGGGCCTGGTCTGGAAGAAGGTCTGAAAGCACTTCAGAACGTCCGGGATCAGCTCAAGCTTCCAGTTTTGACCGACGTTCACGAAGATACCCCGCTCGATGAAGTCTGTGCTGTGGTCAGCGTGCTGCAGACACCGGCTTTTTTGTGTCGCCAGACTAATTACATTCAGAAAGTCTGTGCCCAAGGACTGCCGGTCAATATCAAGAAGGGCCAGTTTCTAGCGCCCGCCGATATGGCCAACGTGGTCGCTAAAGCACGGGCCACTGGCAACGAGCAGATCATGGTCTGCGAGCGCGGTGCCAGCTTCGGCTACAACAATCTGGTTTCCGATATGCGTGGGCTGGCCATCATGCGTCGCACCGGTGCGCCGGTTGTTTTCGATGCGACCCACTCGGTGCAGATGCCCGGTGGTCTGGGCACTTCGTCAGGTGGTCAGCGGGAGATGGTCCCGGTACTGGCTAGGGCTGCGGTTGCTGCCGGAGTTGCGGGTCTGTTCATGGAAACTCACCCGGATCCGGATAATGCGCTATCTGATGGCCCGAATTCATGGCCGCTGGATCAGCTGTCACCGCTCCTGGAGCAGTTATTGGAACTCGATCGGGTAGTCAAGTCACGTTCGTATATCGAAGAAGACTATCTGGCATCTGTTGGTAGTGGCGCATGAGCAGAATAGTCGAGGTGCATGCCCGGGAAATTCTTGATTCACGTGGCAATCCAACGGTAGAAGCGGAAGTACTCAGCGAAAGCGGTGCGATGGGGCGGGCTTGTGCACCATCAGGGGCGTCAACGGGTTCCCGGGAAGCGCTGGAACTTCGCGATGGTGACAGCAGCCGTTATCTGGGCCGGGGTGTGCGCAGCGCAGTCGCCAATATCGAAACGCTCATTGCACCAGAGGTTACAGGGATGGACGCGTTCGATCAGCGTGGTCTGGATCAGCGACTGATTGCGCTCGACGGTACCGACAACAAATCACGACTCGGCGCTAATGCGATGCTCGCTGTTTCTCTAGCTGCCACCAAAGCTGCGGCAAACGCCAGCGGCCAGCCACTGTTTCGACATATCAATACCCTGACCGGTGGCGTGGATATGCGTCTACCGGTGCCGATGATGAACATCCTCAACGGCGGCGAACACGCTGACAATAATATTGATATCCAGGAGTTTATGATCCAGCCGGTATCGGCCGTATCTTTTTCTGAAGCTCTGCGCTGTGGCGCTGAAATTTTTCACGCTCTCAAAGCCGTGCTTCAGCAACGTGGTCTTGCTACGGCTGTGGGTGACGAAGGGGGTTTCGCGCCTGATCTTGCGTCCAATGCGCAGGCGTTAGAGGTGATCAGTGAAGCGGTGGCGGCGGCCGGTTACGCTCTGGACAAAGATGTCACTCTGGCGGTCGATTGTGCCGCGTCGGAGTTTTATGTAGATGGCGCCTACCGGTTGAGCGGAGAAGGTGTGACCTACAGCAGTGACGAGTTTGTCGAGTATCTGGCTTCGCTGACCAGCCAGTATCCCATTGTCTCGATTGAAGACGGCATGGACGAAGACGACTGGGACGGCTGGAAGAAGCTGACCCAACGCCTGGGTGACAAGATACAGCTGGTGGGTGATGACCTGTTCGTGACCAATACCGACATTCTTGCCGACGGGATATCCCGAGGTGTAGCCAATTCCATCCTGATCAAACTTAATCAGATCGGCACGCTGTCAGAAACGCTGGATGCAATCAGCATGGCGCATGAAGCCGGGTACACGGCGGTCATCTCTCACCGATCCGGCGAAACCGAAGACACCACCATTGCTGATCTGGCTGTGGCCACGGCTGCCGGACAGATCAAGACCGGCTCGTTGTGCCGCTCGGACCGGGTAGCCAAATACAATCAGCTGTTGCGCATTGAGGCAGCGCTGGGTGACCAGGCCCGATACCTCGGTCGGCAGGAGCTGACACTTAGCAGCCGGGGGTTTTAGCTAAGGTGCTGTTTAAAGTTTCCCTTGCTGTGCTGGCACTGGCCGTTGTTGGTCTCCAGTACAAAGCCTGGTTCAGTGATGTCGGCTACTTCGGGAATCAGCGGCTGGGCGATGAAATTGCCGCACAGCAGCAGCGCACTGCTGTTCTCCGCTACCGAAACCGGCTTCTGACAGCCGAAGTGCTGGCGCTCCAGGGTGGCCAGGACGCTGTTGAATCTCGCGCCCGTGAGAATCTGGGCATGGTCAAGCAGGGTGAAACTTTCTACCTTGTCAGCTCAGATCAGCGTTAAGCGCCAGTGATGAATCGCTGGCCACGTGCTGGTGGCAGAGCCGACGAGTTACCCGGCGCCCGTTACAAGAGTCGGCCAGAAGACTTTCGCGTCACCGAACAGCTCGGGGTTGAGCCTGCCGGTGAAGGCGAACATCTCCTGTTGTCTGTTGAGAAGATCAATCTGACCAGTCAGGACGCAGCCCAGCATCTTGCCAGCAGATTTGGGGTTTTCGAACGTGATGTAGGGTTCGCTGGTATGAAAGATAAGCGAGCGATTACCCGGCAGTGGTTCAGTGTGCCTTATCCAGGCGCGGCCGCAGCCCAACTGATCCATGAAAACGAACAATGCAGCCTGCGCATCATTGAATCACACCGCCATAGTCACAAGCTTCGCCGGGGCCAGCTGGCCGGTAATCATTTTGAGCTGCGCCTGTGTGAGCTGACCGATGCTATCGAGGACGCAGCGCTCGAGCGGCTGCAGACCCAGGGTGTACCAAATTACTTCGGGCCTCAGCGGTTTGGTTCAGACAATCTTGAAATGGCTCTCGGCTGGTTGCCAGTCAGGCGTTCAAGACGTATATCTGACTTTAAGAAAGGCCTCTATCTATCTGTTTTACGTAGTTTTTTATTTAACGAAATCCTTGCTGCAAGAGTCCGTGGCGGTAACTGGAATGAGCTGATCGATGGAGATTTTGAACAGGATCAGGCACCCACTGGTCCACTCTGGGGGCGAGGCCGGTCTGCCACTGGCGGGCTCGCAGCGCAGATTGAGGTGCAGGCACTGGCCGAGCACCAGCAACTGCTGGAGGGGCTGGAATTCGCGGGGGTCAAGCAGCAGCGTCGATCCTTCAAGGTGACACCGGCTGGGTTGAGTTGGCAGCAGCCGAGCAAAGATGAACTGCTGCTGTCCTTTTCGTTACCCCCGGGCGCTTACGCAACGGTCGTGCTGGGTGAACTGGTGGAACTGCGGGCCGCGGCACAACGGTCGCCGCTGGCAGCGCTGATCGAGCCATCGCGCGCGGTCGGGGAAACGCGCCAGTGAGCCGCTTTAATCTGACCGGTATCGGCATGACGTCGCAGCGTACCCGGGATCGGCTGGTGCAGCGCCTTCAGGATCAGGGCATTACAGATCCCGAAGTGTTGCAGGCCATGGGCAACGTGCCTCGACACATCTTCATAGATGAAGCGCTTGCCCATCGTGCCTACGAAGATTCGTCGCTACCCATCGGCAATGGCCAGACTATCTCGCAACCCTTCACCGTTGCGCTGATGACGCAGACGTTATGTAACCAACCGAGGGCGAGGGTGCTTGAGGTGGGTACCGGCTCTGGTTATCAGACCGCGGTGCTGGCCAATCACCGTCACGTTGGTCGGATCTACTCTGTGGAACGCCTCGGACCTCTGGTCACCCGTGCAGAAGAACGACTGCGGGCCATGAAGGTTCAGCAGGTCAGGCTGCGGCACGCAGACGGTTATCTGGGTTGGCCTGAAGAAGGGCCGTTTGATGGCATCCTGGTGACAGCAGCGCCGCGTCAGGTGCCACCGGCTCTGCTCGAACAGCTCGCTGAAGGTGGTCGCCTGATCGTGCCGGTCGGCACGGACAATGGCCAGGTGCTGCAGATTTACGAGCGGACCTCCGATGGCCTTGAGGTGACCAGCATCGACCAGGTGAAATTTGTGCCGCTGGTGAAGGGGCTGCGCTGATGCTGGCGACAGCCCGGATCCATGGTGGGAAGTTCTGAGGGTGGCTGCAGCACCCGACATCCGGAGCCGCCGACAGTGGGCGGGTATTTACGGTCGTGGCATTGCGATGGGTATTGCTGAAGTGGTCCCCGGAGTGTCGGGCGGCACAATCGCTTTTGTGACCGGGATTTATGATGAACTCATTCATACCCTGGCCAGTTTCCGGCCCGCCTCGCTGCGATTGCTGACCAACCCCACCGGTTTCTGGCAAGCTCATAATCTGAGCTTCCTGCTGGCGCTGGGGCTTGGCATGCTGACTGGTGTTGCGCTGTTTGCGCATCTGTTGAGTCTGGCGCTGGAGCACGCTCGGCCGGTGGTCTGGGCGTTCTTTCTCGGCGTCATATCACTGTCGGTTTACCTGCTGGGTCGTGATCGTTCGCGCCGTGGTCTGCTGCTCTACCTGCCGATTGGTCTGGTATTGGGTGTGATCATGGGCACGCTCGATACCTCGACGATTGATGCCCGCCCCTGGATGTTCTTTCTCGGCGGCGCGGTGGCGGTAGCTGCCTGGCTGCTGCCAGCTGTTTCGGGCAGTTTCATTCTGCTGGCGCTCGGGCTCTATGAAGGGGTTCTGGCAGCTTTAGTGGAGGTTGATCTGCCGATCATCGCGATGCTGCTCGGTGGCTGTCTGACCGGACTGCTGTGTTTCGCGAATTTTCTGTCCTGGCTGATGCGCCATCATCGTGAGGGATTGTTGAGCCTGCTGACTGGATTCATGGCCGGATCGCTGCTGCGGCTGTGGCCGTGGGCGAACGCCGAAGGCGCTCTGTTCACACCAGCCGGCTACCAGCAGCAGTTGGCCGCTGACCCATTGCTGGTCTGGGTGATCGTCTCCTTTCTGGCTGGCACCGGCGTTATCTGGTGGTTGTCCCGTCTGAAATAGAGGCTGCCGCGACTAGTCACTAAAGCTTCCTGTCGTTTTGTCGACAAAGTGATTGTGGTGCAACAAACCCGTGGTACTGCTGAGCAGGGAGACAGCGATGCTGGCTGAAGAATTAGAAAACGTTAACGATGACGCAGCGGTTCGGCAAACGAGCCCTGAAGCCGGCCGGAGCAACAGATTCCATGACGCCACCCGGCGGTATCTCAAAGAAATCGGTCGAGCATCTATGCCATCTGCTGGGTTCGGCAGGTCATCGAGGGGGGATCATGACTCAGACCCGGACGATTCGAGCGCCCGGCCACGGCGTTGCGGCGTCCGGAATTTCGAACCGCAGACGCTTGCAGAGGTAGATCGGGCAGCGGGCCTGACCCGGGAGCGGGTCAGACAGATTCAGTTGGATGTGTTGGCGCGACTCAAACGCCAGATGCGGGCGCAGGGTCTGGACGCCCTGGCGGTTTTTGACTGCAGATCAACGCTCCAGCAGCGCCAGTTTACCGGGCTTTCCGTCCCATTCGTCGACGTCGGGTGGCGGATCCTTTTTCTCAGTAATGTTTGGCCAGGTTTCGGCCAGCTCCTGATTCAATTCGAGAAACTGCTGCTGATCGTCGGGTAGTTCATCTTCTGAGAAGATGGCTTCGGCCGGACACTCGGGCTCACACAATGCGCAATCGATGCATTCGTCAGGATGAATCACCAGCATGTTTGGACCTTCGTAGAAACAGTCCACTGGGCAGACTTCGACACAGTCCGTGTGTTTGCATTTAATGCAGTTTTCGCCGACGACAAAAGTCATGGGTTTTCGCCCGTTACTGGAAAAGCCGCGTATTCTAACCGCTCACCTGGCAGTGTCGAGACCTGTCAGACCAGGGTTTTCAGCTCATAAAGCAGTTGCAGCGCTTCCCGAGCGGTGAGTGCATCCGGATCGACTTCGTCTAACCTGGTTCGCAGTGCATCATCTATTCCAGAAGTGGTGGTCTCATCCGGGACCGGTGTGGCGAACAGATCCACCTGGAGCGGATTGGCCTGTGCCTGCGTCTGTTCCAGATCCTGCAGACGGATGCGCGCCTGACTCAGGACCTGTTCCGGCAGCCCGGCTATGCGGGCTACCTGGATGCCGTAGCTCTGGCTGGCCGGGCCTTCGTCGACGCTGTGCAGAAAAACGATTCTGCCGTCGTGTTCCGTGGCGGCGAGGTGCACATTGGCGGTGGCAGGCAGAGTTTCGTGTAAGGCTGTGAGTTCGAAGTAGTGGGTGGCAAACAGGGTGTAGGCCCGTAATTCTTCAGCGAGATATTTTGCCGTCGCCCAGGCCAGCGCCAGACCGTCATAAGTGCTGGTGCCTCGTCCGATCTCGTCGAGCAGTACCAGGCTTTCTGCGCTGGCGTGGTGGAGAATGTTGGCGGTCTCTGTCATCTCCACCATGAAGGTGGATCGCCCGCCTGCCAGATCGTCCGAAGCACCAATCCGGGTGAAGATTCGATCAATGGGGCCAATGCGGGCGGCGCTGGCCGGGACAAAGCTGCCGCAGTAGGCCAGCAGCACGATCAGCGCGCACTGCCGCATGTAGGTGGATTTACCGCCCATGTTCGGGCCGGTAATGATCAGCATGCGCCGCTCGTCATCGAAGCGGGTATCGTTGGGAATAAACGGATCCGCACTTTGGGCTCGCACTACCGGGTGCCAACCGGCGCTGATGCTGATGCCGGTGTCAGCAACCAGCTCCGGACGGGCGAAGTTCAGACTCTGCGCCCGCTCGGCGAAACCGGCGAGCACGTCAACCTCGGCGACCGCGAATGCAGCCTGGCGCAATTCATTCGAATGCTCAGCCAGGCTCTCGAGCAGTTGTTCATATAAGGCTTTTTCCAGCTTGAGCGCCTGGGCCTGCGCGGTCAGTGCGCGATCTTCGAAGGCTTTCAGTTCCGGGGTGATGTAGCGTTCTGCGTTTTTTAACGTCTGCCGCCGAACATATTCAATCGGTACTTCGGTGGTTGCCGAACGAGAGGTTTCGAGATAGTAGCCGTGCACCCGGTTATAGCCGACCTTGAGGGTGGCAATACCGGAACGCTCACGCTCGCGGATTTCCAGTTCCGCCAGCCAGTCGGCTGCGTTCTGGGTGAGATTGCGAAGCTCATCCAGGTCAGTATTGAAGCCGGGTGCAATGACACCCCCGTCGCGAATCGTCGCTGGCGGGGCGTCGATGACAGCACGCTGCAGCAGTGAGCGCTGCTCAACGAAGTCGGGCAGTCGGGTGGACAGTTCCCGCAGCCGTTCGACATCGGGCAACTGGTCTCGCAGTGACGGGAACTGCTCGAGTGCATTGCGGATCCGGACCAGATCCCTGGGGGTGGCGCTGTGCAGTGCCAGGCGGGAGACCGCACGCTCGAGATCGCCAACCTTGTTGAGGTGCTCACGCAGGCTACCCAGCGAGCCTGAGTCCAGCAGTGCGGCAATAGCATCGTGTCGCTCGGCGGCCTGATCCTGACTGCGACGAGGTGCGTTCAGCCAGCGCCGCAACAGTCGTGCGCCCATGGCCGTCCGGGTGGTATTCATCAGCGCGAACAGCGTCGCGTCCTCAGAACCATCGAGGCGCATGTCCAGTTCCAGGTTGCGTCGGGAGTGGGCGTCCAGGGCGATGGTGTCCTGTCCGGAAAGTCGACGCACGGCATTGATGTGGGCCAGTTCCTGGCACTGGGTATGTTTCGCATACTGGAGCACGGCTGCAGCAGCACCAATACACGGTGAAGCGGCGTCAATCCCAAAGCCGCTGAGATCCCGGGTACCCGTCTGCCGCGTCAATTGTTTGAGGCCGAGAGTATTGTCGAACGCCAGCTGATCCAGAACCCGGGTGTGACCCGGGATGTCGGTCAGTGCTTCGGGCAGCAGGATTTCGGTGGGTCGATGTTGGGCCAGCGCGGCGATCAGGGTTTCGTAGTCGGCAGCTTCGGTGACCTGCAGTTCAGCGCTGTCCATTGCCAGCAGGGCAAGTCCATAAGGCCGACCAGCAGCGTCCGGTGGTTTGATACCCATCAGCAGCACATCGGCGAAACCCTGCTGCAGGGCTTCATCGGTGACCGTACCCGGTGTGACGATACGGACTACCGCTCGTTCTACAGGACCTTTGCTGGTTGCCGGATCGCCAATCTGCTCGCAGATCGCCACGCTGACACCGCGTTCCACCAGTCGGGCGAGGTAGCCGTCGGCGGCGTGAAACGGCACCCCGCACATTGGAATGGGTTCCCCCGCTGACTGACCCCGGCTGGTCAGGGTGATGTCGAGCAACTCTGCGGCGCGTTGCGCGTCCGCGTAGAAAAGCTCATAGAAATCGCCCATTCGGTAGAACAGCAGATCATCAGGATGCTCGCGTTTGATGCGCAGATACTGCTGCATCATCGGCGTATGGGCATCGAGCTCATCCGGGATTGATGGGGTGGCATTCATGAAGCAGGGGATGTTGCAGCCTCGCGGTTAGGACATCAAGTCTGTCAGCCAATCCGCTACGAACGCTGTAAGAAAAGTGCCTGATCTCCAGCTGCCTGGCTTGCACCGACTACTGTTTGAATATACAGTGTTCGCAACTACGAGCAATATCCCTGGAGCTACCCCTAATGAGCAAAGTCAGCAACAAAACCCTGGGTTCACAACCCGGCGATAGTGATTCCAACAAAGATCGTGCCCTTGGTGCGGCGCTGGCTCAGATAGAACGCCAGTTCGGTAAAGGTTCGATGATGCGCCTTGGCGATCGGGAACTGGTTGCCATCCCATCCGTTTCCACCGGCTCACTCGGCCTGGACATCGCGCTTGGCATTGGTGGACTGCCACGAGGCCGGGTGGTCGAGATTTACGGTCCGGAATCATCCGGTAAAACCACGCTGACACTGCAGGTCATCGCCGAAGCACAGAAGGCGGGTGGTACCTGTGCATTCATTGATGCGGAGCATGCACTCGATCCAATCTACGCTCAGTCGCTGGGTGTCGATACTGATGATCTGCTGGTTTCGCAGCCCGACACGGGTGAACAGGCCCTGGAAATCTGTGACATGGTCGTGCGCTCTGGCGCGGTAGACGTTGTGGTTGTGGATTCGGTGGCGGCATTGACTCCGCGAGCGGAGATTGAAGGCGAAATGGGTGACACTCACGTCGGCCTTCAGGCTCGTCTGATGAGTCAGGCACTGCGCAAAATGACCGGCAACATCAAACAGTCCAATACTCTGGTGATCTTTATTAACCAGATTCGCATGAAGATTGGCGTAATGTTCGGCTCGCCGGAAACCACCACTGGTGGTAACGCGCTAAAATTCTATTCATCCGTTCGTCTGGACATTCGCCGGATTGGCGCAGTGAAGGAAGGCGAAGAGGTGGTCGGCAACGAAACCCGGGTCAAAGTGGTAAAAAACAAAGTTGCACCTCCGTTCCGGCAAACTGAGTTCCAGATTCTCTATGGTCAGGGTATTAATCATCTTGGCGAAGTGCTTGAACTGGGTGTTCAGCAGGGCATCGTTGAAAAATCTGGTGCCTGGTATTCGTATAAGTCTGATCGCATCGGCCAGGGTCGTAAAAATGCAGCCGACTTCCTGGCTGAGCATCCGGAAATCAGTGCAGAAATCGAAGGGCAGATCCGCGATCAACTGCTGCCGGAATTGAGCGAGAAAGATGAAGTTGTGGTACCTGAAGCCGCGCAGGATTCGCTCAGCTCAGACTGAGCGCTGCTGATGAATTCGGATCTGAGTTTTGAAGATGCATCCAGCCAGGTGCTGGATGCTGGGACCGACAAGGGTGGTGATACAAGTCTGCCAGCGAGTGGAGTTGAGAACCAACTGGAGAGTGCCGATCAGATCCGCCGGGTAGCGATGGACACCGCCATGCGAATGCTTGCGCTGCGTGAGCATAGTGCTGATGAGCTCGTACAGAAGCTGTGCGGCAAAGGCCATGATGGTGACGTCGTTGTGCAGGTGGTGGAAGAGCTCCAGCGCCTGGATCTGCAGTCGGATGATCGGTTTGTCGATAGCTTTTTTCGCGGCCGGTTAACCAAAGGTCATGGGCCCGTCCGTATCCGCCATGATCTGGTCCGCAAGGGTATTGACGAGACTCTTGTTGAAGAGACACTGACCCAACCGGCTGAATTCTGGTTGGAACTGGCTGAGCGAGCCCGCTGCAAGCGCTTCGGCGACTCGTTGCCGGTGGGCGACAGCTCAGCCTGGACCTCACAAGCCCGGTTTCTCGCCCAGCGAGGTTTTCCGTCTGATCTTATTTACCGGGTGCTGGGCTCTCGCTACTAGGTCCGCCAGGCCACCGGGAGGCTGTAAAAGTGCGACCCCTGGTGCCTTCCCTGTCCTGAAGGTGTGTGACGGGCAGGTACCGCAATCACCCATGTATCCCTTATACTGGCGCGTTTTTTATACGCCCGGCCGCCGCAATGAAAACCGCTGATCTCAGATCTGCCTTTATAGAATTCTTCAAAGACCGAGCGCATCAAGTGGTGCCTTCGAGCTCGCTGGTGCCTGCCAACGACCCGACCTTGCTGTTCACCAATGCCGGGATGGTGCAATTCAAAGATGCGTTGCTTGGTCGCGAAGATCTCGGCTATCCCCGAGCTACGTCTGCACAGCGCTGTGTGCGGGCAGGCGGTAAACACAACGATCTGGAAAACGTTGGCTATACGGCCCGTCATCACACCTTTTTTGAAATGATGGGTAATTTCAGCTTTGGCGATTACTTCAAAGAAGAAACCATCACCTGGGCGTGGCAGTTTGTCAGCGAAGTACTCCAACTGCCGGCAGAGAGGATCTGGGTCACGGTGCATCCCTCCGATGACGAATCGCGTTCCATCTGGGAACGGCAGATTGGTATTCCGCGTGACCGGGTAATTTCGCTGGAAGAAAATTTCTGGGCAATGGGAGATACCGGGCCCTGCGGTCCTTGCACAGAATTGTTCTATGACCACGGCCCGGATGTGGCCGGTGGCCCGCCTGGATCACCGGATGAAGATGGTGATCGATATATCGAATTCTGGAACCTGGTTTTTCCACAGTTCGATCGTGCTGCGGATGGCGAATTGTCTGAGCTACCGCAGCCAGGCGTTGATACCGGTATGGGTCTGGAGCGTATGGCAGCGATCATGCAGGGCGTCCACAGCAACTACGAAATTGATCTGTTCCGATCTCTGATTCGCGCTGCCGGCGCACTGGCGGGCATCAATAACGAGGCCGATATGCTCGCGAATCCATCGCTTCGGGTGATTGCCGACCATATCCGCTCCAGTGCATTTCTGATTGCGGATGGCGTGCTGCCCGGTAACGAAGACCGCAACTATGTGCTGCGCCGAATTATCAGACGAGGTCTGCGACACGGCTATAAACTCAATATCAACGAGCCGTTCTTCCATCGATTGGTGAGGCCGCTGGTAGAAGAAATGGGTGACGCTTACCCGTTGCTGGTGCAACAGGAAAAGCAGATCACTCAGGCATTGCTCAGAGAAGAGCAGCGTTTTGCAGAAACCCTGGCTCAGGGAATGGACCTGCTCGATCGCACGATCGCGGATTTGAGAGAACGGACGATCCCGGGTGATGTGGTGTTCCGACTCTACGACACCTTTGGCTTTCCAGTTGACCTGACCGCGGATGTCGCTCGAGAACGCGATCTGGAAGTGGACATGCCGGGTTTTGAAGAGGCGATGGAAGCTCAGCGTAATCGCGGCCGCGCAGCAGCCAGATTCGACGCTTCGCTGGCGCAGAAAGTGCACGTCGACAGCAAGGTCGAGTTTACTGGCTACAGCTCAAGCGCTGATCAGTCAAAGGTTGTAGGTCTGTTTACCGCTGATGGCGACGCGGTTGAGATACTCTCGTCCGGTCAGGCCGCCGTGGTCGCTCTGGCGCGGACGCCATTCTATGGTGAGTCTGGCGGCCAGGTCGGTGATCGGGGTTTTCTCAGTGCTGATGGTGTACGTTTCGAAGTCGGCGATACCCAGGTCAGTGGCGACCAGCTACTCCACGTTGGTGAACTTGTCGAAGGCGAACTGAGCCTCGGCGATTCAGTATCCGCTCAAATTGATGAAGAACGGCGTCGACAGGTGAAGCTAAATCATTCGGCCACTCACCTGTTGCATGCCGCCTTGCGCCAAACTCTTGGTGCCCATGTCGCGCAGAAAGGCTCGCTGGTCGCACCCGATCGATTGCGTTTTGATTTTTCGCATTCCGAGCCAATGACCGATGATGAATTGCGCAGGGTAGAAGCCGAAGTCAATCGACGCATCCAGGAAAACAGCGAAGTCTGCGTTGAACAATTAAGCTACGAAGAAGCCATCGACAAAGGCGCGATGGCTCTGTTTGGCGAAAAATACGGCGCCGAGGTGCGAGTGCTGAGTATGGGTGGTGATTTTTCGGTGGAGCTGTGTGGTGGAACCCACGTTGCCAGAACCGGAGATATTGGTCTGTTGCACATCATTTCGGAAACGGGCATTGCTGCGGGTGTGCGTCGTATTGAAGCAGTTACCGGGCCCGGGGCACTGGCCTGGTATAGCGACGCGGAAGATGCCCTGGTTGCTGTCGGCGGTCTGGTGAAGTCCGGGCGAGGCGACCTGGTGGACAAGGTGTCTGCGATGGTGGAAGAAAACCGGCGTCTCGCGAAAGATCTCGAAGTTCTGAGACAACAGGCAGCTGCGTCTAAAGGCAGTGATCTAGCAGGTTCCGCAATCGAGGTCCGTGGCGTGAAGCTGTTGGCCGCGCAAGTCGAAGGAGACCCGAAAGCGTTGTTGCAGACGCTCGACACCTTGAAATCGAAACTCGGCCGCAGTGTGGTTGTCCTTGGTCAGGTAAACGATGGCAAAGTGAGTCTGATTGCCGGGGTGAGCAAAGACCTCGTTGATACGGTGAAAGCCCCTGAACTGATTGCGCTGGTTGGTGCTCAGGTTGATGCCAAGGGCGGCGGTCGTCCCGATATGGCCCGTGCTGGCGGCGGCTCCAAGCCGGAGGCGCTGTCCGATGCACTGGCCGCTGTGGGTCCATGGCTTGATGAGCGATTGCGGCAGCTATGACCAGCCCTGCCAGAACCATCGTTCAGAAATACGGTGGTACCAGTGTTGGTAGCGTGGAGCGTATTCAGGCGGTGGCTGAGCGCGTCTTAGCGCTTCGTTCTGCTGGGCATCGAGTCGTCGTGGTGTTGTCAGCAATGAGTGGTGAAACCAACCGTCTTGAAGAGTTGGGGCGCAACATATCCCCGCGGCCAGCAGGCCGGGAGATGGATGTACTGCTTTCGTCTGGCGAACAGGTCACTGTTGCACTGTTGAGTATGGCGCTGATCGACAAAGGCATTCAGGCCAGATCGTATCTGGGTGATCAGGTCTGTATTCGTACCGACGGCAACTTTGGCCGGGCGCGAATCGAATCGATCGACACTGACCAACTCACCGGCGATCTTGAAGCAGGAATTACCCCGGTGATTGCCGGCTTCCAGGGTGTGGATCGTGATGGCAACCTGAATACGCTCGGCCGTGGCGGTTCGGATACCACAGCGGTTGCCATCGCTGCAGCCCTGGGCGCTGATGAATGCCAGATCTGCACAGATGTCGACGGGGTCTATACCGCAGATCCGAGAATTGTCGACGGGGCCAGAAGGTTGGAGCAGATTACCTTCGAAGAGATGCTGGAACTTGCATCACTTGGTTCCAAGGTGCTGCACCCCCGATCCGTGGAGTTTGCGGGGAAATATAAGGTACCCCTGAGGGTTCTCTCCAGTTTTGAAGAGGGTCCGGGCACTTTGATCACGATAGAGAAGACAACGATGGAACAGCCGATAGTTTCCGGTATCGCGTACGCGCGTGATGAAGCCAAAATCACCATGTCAGGCGTTCCGGATGTCCCCGGTGTCGCTTCGAAGATTCTTGGCCCAATTGGTAGTGCACCGATAGAGGTCGACATGATCGTCCAGAATACGGGTGCTGATGGACTGACCGACTTTACCTTCACAGTTAAACGCAATGACTATGAGAATGCGCTGACGATCCTCGAGAAAGTCCGGGAACAACTTGGCGCAAGAGATCTGTCCGGCGATAACAAGATAGCCAAAGTTTCCGTGGTTGGTGTCGGAATGCGCTCCCATGCCGGTGTGGCAACCAGGCTTTTTGATGCACTGGCGGCCGAAAATATCAACATTCAGATGATCGCAACTTCTGAAATCAAAATCTCAGTTGTCGTAAATGAAAAGTATCTTGAGCTCGCGGTGCGCTGTGCGCATGACGAATTCGACCTCGGTACGGAGGTGGTTGAAGAGGAGCGAATATCTTGATCTACAAGCATTTGTTTATTGTGTTGCAGAAGCCGTTAGGAAAGTCATGCCGCCTGAACGGATCTGTATCCTAAGCCCTGGCAGTCAACAGGCAAATTCATCTGCCGGTCGTTCGATTTGCGCATGTAACGGACGACCGCTACACGCAATTTTAGCGACTAAGTTGCTCAAAACTGGGGAGACTTTTCATGCGGGGTCTAACGGTTTCAGACCTTTTGCAACAAGAATATTGTCGGGAAACAGATAGCTACCGTCGGCCTGTTTGTACTTTGCCGAACTAGCGTGTGTCGCCCGAACGATAGCATCTCGCAGTTCGCCGGAATGATCTTCAACCTTGCCTATCTGCACGGTCGCGCGCACCAGCGCGTCGTCGTTTGGAAGGCTGCAGTGCTTGAGCCGTTTCTCGCACGCTACGTTGGTGAAGCCGCAGTTCCTCAGCATTTCTATATATGGTTCGGGAGTTTCTACTTCAAACAATGGGCCGCCCAAGTCTGGAAAGGTTTCCATCTTCTCCGGGGGGAACACGTCGCCAAGCGTTTGAAAAATCGCGCCGAAGGCAGCGTTCTCAGCCTGTATCGGGTGCAGGACGACAACATGCCCACCCGGCTTGAGCACCCGTAGCAACTCGGTGTACACGGTTTCGGGACGCGCAAAGTGATGCGATGTGTAGCAGCAGACTGCTACATCGAAATCGTCATCGGAGAATGGGAGTTTCTCAGCATTCGCGACGCGAAACATTGCGCCAGACCTTAGGCGACGAGCTTGCTCGATCATTGTTTCTGAGAAGTCGATGCCCTCGACAGATGCAGCGTGCTTGGCCAGGGACTCGCTGAGAAGCCCTGGTCCGCAGCCTACATCGAGCACCCGGCTGTCTGAGGTGATCTCTCCCAGCTCGAGCGCTATCTCAGTTTGGCCACTGAGCGAGGTGATGAATGCAATCGCATCCTCGTATAGCTCGCCAGTCCAGACTTGATCCCAGGCGGCGTGCTCGTTTAATTCGACATCTTCAGGGTTGTAGTCAGGCATCGTTGCCGTCCAGTTTGATTCTGCTTCAATCTAGTCAATAGCTTCGGCAACGGGTGCAAAGGCCTCGGCTCATCAACCACAACCCACTTCCGACTCATGATTGTGCCGCATCAAGCTGCCGGAACCAAACGACCACTATGGGTGGGGAGCAGACTTCTCGTTGTGGGCAGCACAGTCGGTGAATGGCAACAGATGTTCATCGCGGTAAGCTTGTATTATCCGTAAGACTGCATCGACGAAGGATTCATCAATGACCAACCTCATTCGTGGACCTCTGTTCGTGGCCCGCTCACGCTGCTTTGACAGTAAGGGCTGGGATGACTATCAGCCGCGAGGCGACGACATCATCGTTGCAACGTACCCCAAGTGTGGAACAACCTGGACACAGCGTATCGTTGGGATGTTGGTTTTTCAGAGTAGCGATCCATTTCCGGTTCAGGATTCCTCGCCATGGCCAGATTTTCGGCTGCCGCCGCCGGGAGTCATGCTGGAGTTGGCGGAGAGCCAGACCCATCGCCGCTTCTTAAAGTCGCATGTGCCTTACGATGCGTTGCCCATCTACAAAGGAGTCAAAATCATCCATGTCGCTCGTGATGGCCGGGATGCTGCGATGTCGTTTTACAATCACAAGATCAACTACACCGACGATGTTATCGGAGACACCAACCGGATTTCGATGGAGGATCGAAAGTTCGGCACACCGTATCTGCGCACTGACCCGGACCCGGTAGGCCACTTTCACAATTGGCTATCGGGTGAGGAAGACCAAATCGGCGATCCT